>JADJMS010000023.1 GCA_016709495.1 Candidatus Dechloromonas phosphorivorans
CTTACCGGCGGCACTGCGCGTGTCGATCGGCTGCTCGGTTGCCTTCAGGGTGACGCCGCGCTCCTTCAACATGAACACGATATCCTGAAGATCCTTGATGCTGCGGGCGAGGCGGTCGATGCGGGTGACGACCAGCGTGTCACCCGGTCGGATGAAGTCGAGCAAGAGCTGAAGTTCAGTCCGGCCGCTCCGCGAACTCCCGGTGACCTTCTCGGCCCGGACCACATCGCAGCCGGCCGCACGCAGGGCCTCTTCCTGCAAGGTGAAGTCCTGATCGCGGGTGGACACCCGAGCGTAACCATAGAGCGCCATGGGGAAGCATTCGTCTCGTTAGCCTTTAGAGCCTTGACGATAGCATGCAGAAAATGACAAAACAACCCTATTGAGACGCGAAAACTGTCTCAGCCGGGCGCCCCGTTTGGTACTACCGATACGATACAGTTTGTCAGCAACCGGCCAAGTGCTGCCGGCCGCTGTTATGTTCTAATTTCAGCAGGCAGGCGCCAAGTGATCGAGATGTGTGTCCGCTATTCGGCGATCAAATTGACGAGGGCACTGCCGCAAACCGGCCAACTGCGGATGGTCTCAATCCCCGGCAACAGCCATCTGAACGACCGGTTGAATCCGCAGCGTCATACCTGCCAGTGGCCGACCAGACTGCCACCGGCGGCTTTGGCCGAGGTACTGCTTGATGTTGCTGGCATGAGGCCGGACCTCGGCCTTTGCTGCCGTTGGTTGGTGACGCCAAATCAGGCAGTAATGCTTATTTGTGCACAGAGGTTGAAACCAGTCGCACCAGTTGGGCAACACTATTTACTTTGAGTTTTTCAAAAATTCTTGATTGGTAAGTCGACACGCTCTTCGGACTCAGTTGCAAGAGTGTGGCAATTTTTGAATTGCGTTCACCACGCACCAGCGCCGAAAGAATCTCCTTTTCCCGCCTCGAAAGGGCCGCGAGCAGGCTATCTTCAGGCGCTGAAGTTCTTGCCGAACTCAGACGCTGTTCTTTGCTGGCGGGCAGATATACCCCACCGAGCAAGGACTTGATCCGTTCTGCCATTTCCTGCAAATCAAGCAAAGCGGCATTTAGCTCCCGCTGCTTGTTGAGCAACTCTGTCTCGGCCCGATGTCGCTCAGTAATATCAATATGAGTAACAACCACCTCCCTGGGCCAGGAAGAAGCCAATGCCTTTACCTTCATTAGAAACCAGCGCTGCCTGTCGGGACTGTGGCAGGGATACTCATGACTGAAATGTCGCTTCCTTCCGTCGATGACCGCGCGTATGCCCTCAAAAACCAGCATAGCATTTTCAGATGACTCGCCCACTGCCTCTGAGCAAACCTTCAAATAATTCGCACCAACTGCAATTTGCCGGGGAAGCGAACCATCGAGATGGCAATTGCTCGCGGAAAAGCTACGCCACCCCTTGTTGGTGCTAACAATGCATCCCTCACTATCCAGTACCGCAATGTTGGCATCAACCGCATCCAGAACCCGCAAGGCTCTGTTGCCATTTGCGCCGATATGGCCGCTCCCGCTAATTTTTGGTTTCATACAATTACCAATATGTAAGTCTTGTCTGACAGACAAGACAACTTTAGTTATATAAAATGAAAATAACAACAATAGCAATCTCAAAGGGCTTCAGCATGACCGGAAACTGGTTTCCAACGCTGCCGAAGAATCGGTACCCATCCTTAGTCTGGATAATGGGCTATCGGCCCAAATTCAGGTACCCCGTTATGTATCAGCTTGTGTTGACTCTCGGCCTAGTCATCACCCTGAACAGCCCAGTTTTTGCTCAGTCCAGCCGAGTAGAGAGAGTTCTCTCCGCCGATGAAGTCCGCGTCTGTATTTGGCCTGATTACTATGGCATTTCCTTCAGGGACCCCAAAACCCAGCAACTGAGGGGTATCGATATCGATATGGCAATTGCGCTAGCAAAGGATATGGACGTCAAGCTACGTTTTGTCGACAGCTCCTTTGTCAATCTCGTTGAAGATGTAACGCAGGATCGCTGCGACATTGCGATGTTTGCAATCGGGATTACGCCGCTCCGCTCGGAAAAGTTGCGATTTACGCGGCCACACCTGATGAGCGACATTTATGCCATCACCACCAAAAGTAATCGTCGCATCAAGACATGGGGAGATATTGACCAACCGGGCGTTGTCGTCGCCGTGGCCAAAGGCACGCTCCACGAAGGTGTCATGCGCGAAAAATTAAAGCATGCAACATTGCTCGTCACGGCGACGACTCAAGGGCGTGAGCAGGAGGTGGAGGCCGGCCGGGCCGACGTTTTCATGACTGATTTTCCGTTTAGCCGACGCATGCTGGAAACGACAGACTGGGCGCGCCTGGTCATGCCAACGACTACCTACCATCTGACGCCATATGCCTATGCCATGCAAAAAGGTGACGATGTCTGGCTTGCGCGCATCGAACGATTCATGAGCGAAGCCAAACGTAACGGTCAACTGCTCGCCACCGTCAAGCGCCACAAGCTAGACCCAATCGCAGTGACTGAATAGTTCGATATTTGGATGCAGAAGCAATCTACCCACCACCGAGGCATTGCCTTTGCGCTGATCGCCGCCATAGTGGCACTTAGTACCATTGCTGTTAGCGTATATTCGATGTGGCGATCGCGCACGGACACGATCAGCCAGCAACTGGAGAAGACTGCCCTGACCGCGCGGGCGCTGGAAGATCATCTGAGCCAAAGTTTCAATATCGTGGAGCGCACGCTTCGTTTCGCGATAGATGAGCGGGGCGTCGTTGCAGAGCTTTCGCCTCTCTTGCGCCATGCTGCGTATCTTCGCTCTCTTGCCCTGCTCGACAAGGCTGATTCGATCGCTGCCAGTTCTACTTCCGGAAATATCGACACGCAGGTCGCGCGGACCGATTTTCTGCCGCACGCATCTGAACCAGTCGGGGTTCTGAGAGTGGGTGCGCTACGTGGCGGACGGGATTTTTACAATTCAAGTCTGGTCAATCCCGAAAGCCCCACCCCCGCCATCAGTTTTGTCCCGGTCAGCCTGGATATCCAACTGAATAGTAGTGAATGGCGAACGGTGGTGGCGGCAGTCAACCCCGATTATTTCCTGAACTTCTACAGCCAATATATCTCCCCCGAGCTCGGTATCGTTCAAGTCTTGCGCTACGACGGAAGTCTGCTGCTGAGCACGGATGAAACCCAGAAGGTCGGAAGCATCAACACCGTCAGCAAGGAAATCCTTAATCGGATAACAACGAGGGAGGCAGGCCAATTCGAGGCATCAGGAGAGAATGGCAAAGCTGCATTGATCGCCTATCGGGCGTCACGCACCTATCCCTTTGTGCTTGTTGTCGAGTTGGACAAGGAGCAGGCACTGGCTAACTGGCAGCAGGAGGCTGGCAACACCTTCAAGATTATTGGTGCGGTCTTACTGGCCGCGCTCGCCTTGGCCGGGCTTTATTTCGTAAGATTCGAAAGGCTGGCCCGCAAGCAGGAACTCGATCAAGAGCAGTTACGTATCGCCGCCATTGCGTTTGAATCCCAGGAAGGCATGATCATCACCGATGCAATGGCAGTGGTGCTCAGGGTTAATCAAGCTTTCACGACAATTACTGGCTACTCTGCCGGTGAGTCCGTCGGTAAGGACATGAATTTCCTCAAGTCAGGAAAGCATTCACCCCAGTTCTATGCTGCTATTCGTTCAAGCGTTGAATCAACAGGAGCTTTTGCAGGGGAGATACTCAATCGGCACAAGGATGGCACGATTCACCCTCATTTTCTCGGCATCACGGCGGTCTACGGTGACGATTGCAAAGTTTCACACTATGTCGGTACGCTGACTGATATCACCGCCCGCAAGTCGGCCGAGGAATCTCTTCTGACGCTCTCCCGCGCAGTCGAGCAGAGCCCGGTCAGCATCGTTATCACCGACCCGGGCGGCAGGATCGAATACGTCAATCCCCGATTTGAAACAGCGACTGGGTATCTACTCTCGGAAATCATTGGCGAAAACCCGCGGATAATTAGTTCCGGTGAGAAGTCATCAACTGAATACCGGGAGATGTGGACAACCCTGATTTCCGGGAAAACGTGGAAGGGCGAATTTCACAATCGCAGGAAAGATGGCACCCTGTTCTGGGAACTGGCTTCGATTTCGCCGGTATATAGCGATGAAGGAAAGTTAATTCACTTCGTCGCAGTGAAAGAGGATATTACTGCACGCAAGCAGGCGGACGAAAAAATTAGAGAACTGAATCGCGATTTTGTCGCCTTCCTTGAAAACACCAGTGACTTTATCTATTTCAAGGATAAAAGCAGCCGTTTCCGCTTTTGCAGCCAGACCATGGCCAAGATTACCGGGCATGCCAGTTGGCGGGACATGATCGGAAAACACGATCGAGAGGTGTTTCCGGAGGAAACGGCCAAGATCTATTCGGAAGAGGAGCTACCCATCTTCCACGACGGAGTTCCATTGCTGGGCAGGGTGGATCCGTATTTCGATGAGGCCGGCAACCCGGGATGGGTGAGCACCAATAAATGGCCGAGCATCGGTGATGACGGGAAGGTCATCGGAATTTTCGGTATCAGCCGCGACGTTACCGCGGCGTATAAGGTGCAAGAAGAATTGGAACAGCACCGCCACCACCTGGAGGCTCTGGTCAAGCAGCGCACGACGGCACTATTGGCCACCGAGGCACGCGCCAGCCACATTCTCGAATCGAGCGCCGATGGCCTCTACGGGGTTGACTGCAAGGGGATGGTTACTTTCATCAATCCGGCCGCTTGCCTGTTGCTCGGCTATCGTCCCGAGGAAACTATCGGGCGTTCGGCGCATGCACTGTTTCACCACAGCAAACCCGATGGCAGCCCCTTCCCGATCCACGAGTGCCCAGGCCACGACGCCGTGCTCCGTGGGCACGAAACAAGAATCGACAACGAGGTCTACTGGCATGCCGACGGCCATGCCGTGCCGGTGATGTATGCCATTCACCCGATTATTCAGGATGGTGAATCCAGCGGGGCAGTGATTAGCTTTGTCGATATGAGCGAACAGCGTGCCGCCGCTCAGGCACGCGAACGGGCACTCGTCGCCGCCGAAAATCTGGCCCGGGTTCGAAGCGAATTCTTGGCAAACATGAGTCACGAGATTCGCACGCCAATTAATGGCGTCCTTGGATATGCCGAAATCGGTTATCGCAATTATCAGAACACTGAGAAGGCACGTAACGCGTTTGAAAAGATCCTGGTGTCAGGCAATCGTCTGCTTGGGGTTATTAACGATGTCCTCGACTTCTCCAAAGTTGAGGCTGGCAAGCTCCATCTCGAAAGAACCACCGTTGCACTGAACGGTGTAACTGAGGAAGTGATCGAGGTGGGGAATGAACTCGCCATGGCTAAACATCTTGACTTACGCTTGGAACGTGCGCCGAACCTGCCGCAAACCTGTCTTGGCGACCCACTGCGCATAGGGCAGATTTTACTCAACTTGCTTTCTAATGCAGTCAAGTTTTACCGAGACGGGCAGCGTCACGCTGGCAGCCCCTATAGCTGATGAGCACCTGATCTTCCGGGTGACAGATACGGGATCGGCATGAGCGAGGAGCCGATTCGCCGATTATTCGTTCCGTTCGAGCAGGGAGACTGTTCAATGACGCGCCGTTTTGGTGGTACCGGCAGGGCCTGAGCATTGCCAAGCGAATTGCTGAATTGATGGAAGGCGATATTCGTGTTGAAAGCCAGCCAGGCAACGGTAGCACCTTCGAATTTCGCCTGCCTTATCATCCAAGCATTGAGGAACTAGCGACACCCATATCTTTAACTGCTCCCCCAGCGAATGCCACAGAAAAGCGTTTGATGGGCCTTACCATCCTCATTGCCGAGGATGAACCTGTCAATCAAGAGATTCTTGAATTGAACCTCACTGATGAGGGCGCACGGGTGGTGATGGTAAGCAACGGTCAGCAGGCAGTTGAACGCGTTTTGCAGGATGGGCGTACCAATTACGACATTGTGTTGATGGACATGCAGATGCCCGTGCTAGACGGACTTAAGGCAACCCAGAGGATATTGGAATTTGCGCCCGACTTGCCGATCATCGGCCAAAACCGCTAATGCCTTCGCGGAAGATCAAGCGCAGTGTTTTGAAGCGGGCATGGCCGGCTATCACCAAGCCAATTGATCCTAACGCGCTGGTAACTCTGATATTGAAACATGTGTCGATACGACGTGAGGAATAGCGGAGTTCCTAGCAGGATTCAGTCTTTTCGTCACGCGATACGTACATCTCGATGTATTCATCAAACAATGACCGAATTGGTTTGTAGCGCTCAGTTAGCATCTTCACAGGAAATGCGGAATGGTCGCAAGATGATATGTGAAAAAGCGCGTTCCGGGCTAGTGATGGCGAGGCTCCGCCCTGGTTCGCCAATCCGCAGGTCAATGACCGCTGGAGCAACCGTCGAGATGAACGTCGGCTATGGAGCGACATTCTCCACCGACCGGTTGTGGCCGGTTGGGTGAGGTCAGCAACCTCCGCTTCGGAGCACTCCATTGCGAAGAACCTTGGTTGGGGCTGACTGACCGGTTTAGAGAAAGCGATCTGACCGCAAGGCACTTAGGGTGAGTAGCCGAATTTGACAAGCAGCCGTTCAAATTTATTAAGCGCAGAATTTTTCGCCAACAGGATCTGAATGGCGGCAACGCGAACTACTGCTGTCGCTCAACGCCTTGGTATCCAATGGCCGGTCAGGCCGAGGTGCTGACGGATGATTGGTTCAGGTGAGCGGCGGGTTTAGGATCAGAAACCTGCCGTAGCCCATGAAAAAATCATCAGGCCGTTAAGGGCTCGCTTGAGCCGTTGGCTCCCGAACTGATCTGACACGGATTGTCAGATCAAGTCCCGATTTCTACACTTCAGCGCACAACGCCCGGTAGTTCTTCAGCGCTGGGAATATAAGATCGAAAAAAATAGTGACGGAACGGTGACGTTGATTATCCAAAAAAGGCTAAGACCACTACCGTGAATCTGAAATTAACTCCAGGGATGTCTTTCACGGTGAAAAATTTGAAATATCGCACCCATCCTGAGATTGAGCAAAACGGGATGGGGTATTTCACATTTGAGGCACCCAAGTTACAAGCTTCGGTTCTGCCGGGGTGATTTAACTTAAATTACAGTTTTCATTCGCGACATAATCGCAGCCATTGCTTCAGCGGCCCCGAGCGGTAGATGAAAATCAACATGTTGACTTAACCGGGTTTCGATTGGATTGATTTCCACTGTGGGTATGCCTGACTGGGAGCACCAGATTACTGGCTCCGCAATGTATGGAAAACCCCGAAGTGCCAATGACGAAAACCATATCGAATCCGTCATTCATGGCCGACATAAACTGGTCCATGACATCTTCCGGGAGTGCTTCGCCAAATAGAACGACAATTGGTCTAAGAACGCTCCCGCACTCCGGGCAAAGTGGCGGTAAGTCTCGCCCCTCAAAATTAGTTGATAATTCCTCGAAGTCGCATTCAGTACAAATTAGTTCTTGAAGATTGCCATGAATCTCGAGGAGATTTCTGCTTCCTGCAAGGCGATGTAAGCCATCAACGTTTTGAGTGAAAACCAGTACATTGGTCTGCGACCGTTCTAGTTCTGCGATAGCCAAGTGCGCGGCGTTAGGTTGCGCACCTCGGCAATTGTGTTCGATTTGGGCCAGATATTTCCACGTGATGTCAGGCCGCATGGAGAACACCGCTCCAGATAAAGCAACTTCAATTGGCATGCCTTCATCAGTCGACTCATCGTTGTACAAACCACCCACACCACGGTAAGTGGGTAGGCCAGAGTCAGCTGAAATGCCAGCCCCAGTTATAAACAGGACGCTTCGTGCATTTTCTAGAAGTCGGGCGATTTTGTCTAAAGCTGTATCGATAGTCATTTGTTTGGGGAAGGGCTGGAAGAAAGATTCGAAATAGATAAATTAGTCTCAGTTAGAAAATGATTTTGACCAAACATACTATTCAGTTTTGATGTTTTTGATTTTCATGGGCTTATGCTGAATAAACCAATCGCATAGGCATTTATAAAGGCATTTAAACGGCAAAGGTAGTTCTTCAGCGTGGCACTTCCTTCTGATTCTGGTTATCGACAACAAAGGGCACACAAGATATCGCCAACAAAATTGCCTGTAGCGAATCCACTTGGATTAGAGGCCAATTTCAATCAGCCCTTACACAAAGGCGTTGTCTGGTAACGCTCGCTCGAACTCAGCCAGTTTGGCCACGCCTGTCAAAAGCAGTAATTAGGACTTTTTGGATGTGCCACGATTACGGTGAATCCGGCTGTAACCATCCCGCAACCCTTGATTCTTCGTATTCTATGGCTTTGAGTTAGCAGTTTTAACCGTATTGATGGCACATGTGACTTTTTTGCTGTTTCATTTTGGTGATTCAGCAAAGTTGGATTAATTGAAAACCAATCCTAACCGTTTGGAGAGCGGATCCGTTTAGACTTTCACGGGTTCCAGAGGTATGCGTTCAGGTTGTATTACTTGGCGCAGAAAGCTGCCGATGGATTGTTCAGCCAGATGGTTGATAAATGAGGCGCGACAAGTAGGGATCACCTTTATTGTCCCCAAACTCATTTATATTTTGCGTTGGTCGTGTCCCCGAAGGAGCATTTTAGGTACTTGCCCAAGGTCAATTGGAATGATTCTAGACTGTTATACGTTCGTACGAAAAGCTTGAAAGTCGGCCCAGCCTGCGGAGTACGTTGTTTCATCGTCGTTCTGCCAACTCCTGCCGCACTCGCCAATCTCTTGGCGGATTTGCGCCACCTCACGTGCGACTTTTGCAAAGTCTCCGTTCCGGATGGCGCTCTGAAGTTCGTGTTTTCTGAAAATGTTGGCGTGAGCCCGTTCGACCTTGAAACGTGAACACAACCATTTTTCTGCGTCCTTGTCGAATTGGAGTAGGGCTTCGCCCATTGCCAGCACATCGGCCGCGACTTGTGCGGTGCCGAATGTCTCGACGATCAGTTCTCTAATTTTGTCCTCGTGCTTGGCTTTCCGCTCCTCTTCCGCCCTGGCAGCCGCACGTTTCGCTCCGGCCTGAGCGTTGTGAAATATTCCTTTGAGGTGCTCGAAGAACTGCGCAGCCTGTCGAAGAAAATCTTCTTCGGCTTGAGGAACCGTACCTCCGCGCTGAGAGGGCTAGGATTTCGCGTGCTGCGGTTGCGGCCTTGGCCGCGTTTGTGCGGAAACGCTTGGCGTTCTCTTCACCTTTGTATCCAGTGAAGTGCTCCTTAAGCATAGGGAAGAGATTGCTTGCATTTGGAACGGGGTGAGCACTTTTGTTGGCTTTTGCCGGGACATGAGACTGCTTTTCAACGAACCGTTCGACCTCGATTATTTTCTCGACGATGACTGGTTCTGTTATTTTGGCCGCTTCGATAAGGTTCCGCTGCCTTTGTCGCCACGCCTTCGCACGTTCTGCGTTGCTCGAATAGGTTGAGGGGCGCCCACGTTTACGCTTCTCCATTTCATCTGCCATGCTGCTCCTCGCATTACGTACGTACGTAATTATGGTAGTCTATCGAGCTAAGGATTGCAATATCGCACGAACGAAATTCAACGGCTCGTCGAATAGTGACGGAGTCGTGCGTTTGCGCCCACTGGGTGGCCTGACGTTTGGCAAGTTTTGGCCATAGGGTAGCCAGGTCACGTTATGAAAAGAGTTCGCGAGAAGATTTTGTCTAAGAATCGGACATAATGCTGTTTGTGTTGGACGACAGATTAGCCGTTGTGCAATTGCTGCCAGTCGCCTTTTAGTGCTGTAAACTTAGAGCAATTTTATTGCTCTCGAAACCGAAACAATTCTGCGATAAATGGTCGTTAATGCCAAGATGTTTCGCATTTAAGGAATGGATGTTATGAAAATAAGCTGCAGTTATTTGAATTTAAAAGAAAATTCAAGATTGTTTCGGCTTTTTTTATCAAGACAACCATTTTGAAAATTAGGCTGCCATGACCAACGCACTCACCTTCAAAATTCTCGAAGACATCGCCAAGGATTTATCCGGCGATCAAATCTCGTTTCCGACTTTTCTGGATATTACCTTTCAGGTGCGTACCGCCCTGAAGGACGAGAATCTGAATGTCGAGAAACTTGCCAAGCTGGTCGGTGCCGAGCCGCTGATGAGCGCCAAAATCATCCGTATGGCCAATTCGGTGGCGCTCAATCCGTCTGGCCGCGAGGTGGCGGATGTCAAGAGCGCCATTGTCCGCGTCGGTATGGAGGCGGTGCGCACAGTTTCGTTTGCCGTGGCTATGGAACAGTTGCTTAAATCGAAGCAGATGCAGCCTTTCGCCGGCATTTCGCAGCGCCTTTGGGAACATACGGCGCACGTCGCAGCGCTTTGTCGTGTTCTGGCGAGAAAACTGGCCAAGATCAATGGTGACGAGGCGATGTTTGCCGGCTTGGTGAATGATTGCCGGCAAGCCGGCCTTGTACGACTTGCTGGTTGGTTGGCACGACAATATTGGCCATGCTCTGCTATCCGCACTCGGCTTGCCAGAGTCTGTGTTGATCGCGGTGCAGGAACATGAAACGGATCGCGAGATCAAGGAAATCAAGACGCTGCCGGATGTTTTGTATGTGGCAAACAAGATCGCCAATCGCGCAGCCTCATGGCGTGATCCGGAGTTTGATGCGGGTATCGATACCTCGATGCTCGAAACAATTCTTGACCCGGAACTGCTGGCCGAAATCATCGAAGAGTCGGAAGAGGAAGTACATTCCCTCAAGTCGGCGCTCGGCGGCTGATTCTCTGACGCAATGAGTAGCGGGCAACACGGTACTGGCGAATTGACAGGCCAGCGGCTGGCCGTCATGGCGCTGGCTGCGCTCGGCGTGGTCTATGGTGACATTGGTACCAGCCCGCTCTATGCGGTGAAAGAGGTCTTCGCCGGCAATCATCCGATTGCCGTGAACGAAGCCAATATTTTCGGCAGCCTCTCGCTCTTTTTCTGGGCGCTGATCATTGTTGTCTCAATCAAGTACGTGATGTTCATCATGCGCGCCGACAACCGGGGCGAGGGGGGCATCATGGCCCTGATTGCCTTGGCGCTGCAGGACGCGAAGAACAAACCGCGGCAAATGAAGATGATTATGATCGTCGGCATTCTTGGTGCGGCGATGTTTTACGGTGATGGCATGGTGACGCCGGCGATTTCGGTGCTTTCTGCCGTTGAGGGACTGGAGATCGCGACGCCCGCACTCAAGCCTTTCGTCATTCCAGTTACGCTCGTTGTGTTGTTTGGACTGTTTTATGTGCAGCGCCAAGGCACGGCAGTGGTTGGCACGGCTTTTGGGCCGGTCATGCTGGTCTGGTTTTCTGTACTGGCCATGCTGGGTCTGCTCAATATTGTTGAACATCCGGCCATTTTGGCAGCGCTCAACCCGTTTTACGGCATTGAGTTCCTGCTCGAAAACAAATCCACCTCGCTGATGGCGATGGGTAACGTTGTATTGGCGGTGACTGGTGCCGAAGCGCTCTACGCCGACATGGGACATTTTGGGCGCAAGCCGATTTCGCGCGCCTGGTTTTTCTTTGTGCTGCCGGCCCTGGTGCTCAATTATTTTGGGCAAGGCGCCTTGATCCTTGGCGATCCGGCAACCGCGGTGAATCCATTCTTCCTGTCGGCGCCGGATTGGGCACTTTATCCCTTGGTCGGTTTGGCTACGGTGGCGACAGTAATTGCCTCGCAGGCGGTAATTTCCGGTGCCTTTTCAGTGACGCGACAAGCCATGCAACTGGGCTTTGTGCCGCGCATGGAAGTCCAGCACACCTCTGATCGGGAAGCTGGCCAGATCTATTTGCCGGCGGTCAATTGGGGCTTGATGGTCGCCGTGATGATTCTGGTGCTGGGCTTCAAGTCCTCCAACAACCTGGCGGCGGCTTATGGCATCGCCGTGACCGGCGACATGGTGATTACTTCGATTCTGGCTACCGTGGTGGTGGCGCGCAGCTGGAAATGGGGTTGGGGACGGGCGATTGCGCTGTTCAGTTGTTTTCTGGTTGTCGAGCTGATTTTCCTCGCCGCCAATGTTCTCAAAATTCCTGATGGTGGCTGGTTCCCGCTGATTGCCGGGATGGTTGTTTTTGTCCTGATGACGACCTGGAAACGCGGCCGTCAGTTGCTAGCCGAACGCCTCAAGGGCGAGCGTCTTGAGCTGTCTCTATTCCTTGAGTCGCTGGCCATGTCGATGCCGACGCGGGTAGCCGGTACAGCTGTTTTCCTCAATGCCGACCCGAGCGGTGTGCCGCATGCCATGTTGCACAACCTGATGCATAACAAGGTGCTGCACGAGCGCGTCGTGCTGGTCTCGGTGCAGTTCTTTGATGTCCCTTATGTCCCGGACATCGATCGCGTTGAAGTGAAGCCTTTGCGCGAGAATTTCTGGAGTGTGGTCGTTCAGTATGGTTTCAAGGATGATCCGAATATCCCTGCGGCACTGGCCCTTTGTGCCGATGCGGGTGTCGAGTTCAATCCGCTCGATACCTCGTATTTCATTGGTCGCGAAACGCTGATTCCGCGTCTGAATTCGGATATGGCCTTCTGGCGCGAAAAGATTTTTGTCGCCATGTTCCGCAATGGCGGCTCAGCCACCGCCTTCTTCCAGATTCCCAGCAACCGTGTGGTTGAGCTGGGTACCCAGGTCGTTCTATAAGCGGCGGATTTTTTCCAGCAGCGCGGTGGTTGATTTCTGGTGAATGAAGGGGATGGAGTGCACTGTTCCACCCCAGCCGAGCACCTCGCTGCAACCGACAATTTTCTCTACCGGCCAGTCGCCACCTTTGACCAGTATCTCCGGTTTGCATTCGAGAATGCGCTGCAAGGGGGTGTCTTCGTCAAACCAGGTGACCAGCGCCACGCAGCCCAATGAGGCCATAACGGCCAGACGGTCGGCCAGCGCATTGACCGGACGATCATCGCCCTTCCCCAAACGCTTGACCGAAGCATCGCTATTCAGGGCAACCACCATACTGACGCCGAGCGCGGCTGCCTGGGCCAGATAAGTGACGTGGCCGCGGTGCAGAATGTCGAAGCAGCCGTTGGTAAAGACCAGCGGACGCGCAAGTTTGGCGGCGGTTACGGTCAACAGCTCAGGTGGGCAGATTTTTTGTTCGAAACTGGGGGCAGCGTAGGTCATGGTGGTCGTGGTCTATGGGGTAAGACAGTATTTTAGTCGTGCTGAGCAGCCAGTGCGTGCTGGTGACGCCATGTTGTGATCGCGGTGAGTGCTTCGTCGAGTGAATTGAGTAGCAAAACCCCCTCCATCTTCGCCAGGCGTGTAACGCCGCCGCCGCCAGCCCACAGGCTGGTTTCTGTCGGTAGCACCATGCGCAAATTACCGCAGCAGTGCAGGAATCTGGCGCTGCGGGAAAGCAGACGAGAACGATAGTGCAACGATGTCCGCGTGATGCGCATTGGCGGCGCGACCAATTTCCAGCAGCGGCATTTGCGTGCCGAGCGGAATGCACTCGGCGCCTTCCAGCGTAAATAAGGACTCAGCCATCAGCAGGCCGATCACGTGTGGCTCCTCGGGCACGCTGGTCAGCAGGACGCGTGGTGCGCGCAAGCCGCCAGGCAGATTGGCGATGGCTTGTCGCAGCAGGCGTTTGGTCAATTCCGTGAACAGGTGCTCCTCGAAGACTTCAAAGCTGCCATCTTCCCAGGCTTCGCCAACACTGCGTGTGAGTGGTGCTACCGTGTCCTGGACAAAGCCCTGCATGCCCTGCCGGGCCAAACGTTGCTGCATGGCTTGTTGATAGCCGGCTGCATCGTGTTGCTTGATTAGCGAGAGTAGCGCTGACAAGTCGTCATCCGTTGCGCTGGCCAGACTTGGCTGCCTAGTGCTACGCCGTGAGGCAAGCATCTCGAGTTCTTCATCGGCAGTGGCAATCAGCTTGCCGGGTCGATGTCCCAGATCCATCAGACGTTTGATTTTGCGCAGGCGGTCGACTTGCTCGCTTGAATAAGTGCGTTCTCCATTGCCGTCGCGCTCGGGCGTGGGAAAACCATAGCGGCGTTCCCACATGCGCAATACGTCTTTGGAAAGGCCTGTCTCACGTTCGACGGCGGCAATGCTGAAATGTATCGTTTTCATATTTGTCCTGAACAAATGTTAGACAAACGGTTGACAAAGCAATCTTAGGTGGCTATCTTACGAACAAACGGGTTGTTTGTCTAGGACAAAAAGGAATTCAAATGAAACCTTCGCTAAGTAACTGCTTGAGCCTGATGGGGCTGATCACTTTGGGTGTTGTTCCCAACGCTTCGGCTGGCGAGTGCCCGGCATTGCTCAACCAGAGCTTCCCAGGTTTGGTTGATGGCAAGTCGCAATCGCTTTGCCAATATCAGGGCAAGGTGATTCTGGTCGTCAATACAGCCAGTTTTTGCGGCTATACCTCGCAATACGATGGTCTGGAAAAGCTCTATGCCCGGCTCAAAGGCAATGGGCTGGTCGTTCTCGGTTTTCCTTCCAATGATTTTGGTGAGCAGGAACCCGGTAGCAGCAAGGAAATCGCCGATTTTTGCCGGCTGACTTACGGCGTTGAATTTCCGATGCTGGGCAAGACGGTGGTCAAGGGCAAGGATGCCAACCCGTTCTACCGCAAGCTCGCTGAAATCACCGGCAGTACACCCGGCTGGAATTTCCACAAGTATCTGATCAATCGTGATGCAACAAAAGTCCTCGCCTCCGGCAGTGCAACGACGCCAGAGGACAAGGAGTTGCTCAAGAGAATCGACGAATTTCTCAAGTG
This sequence comes from Candidatus Dechloromonas phosphorivorans, assembly GCA_016709495.1. Lineage (GTDB taxonomy): Bacteria > Pseudomonadota > Gammaproteobacteria > Burkholderiales > Rhodocyclaceae > Azonexus > Azonexus defluvii. The sequence continues at coordinate 14,824 of JADJMS010000023.1, forward strand.
ATGCCGGAGATGATCATGAACAATAAACAGCGTATTGCAGTAGTGGGTGCCGGTATTTCAGGCCTGGCCAGCGCCTGGTTGTTGAGCCGTGACTATCAGGTAACGCTATTTGAAGCTGGTAGCTATCTTGGTGGGCACACAAATACGGTCGACGTCAAATTGGAGGGTAAAACACACCCGGTCGATACGGGGTTCCTGGTCTTCAACGAAAAAACCTATCCCAATCTGATCGCCATGTTTGATCTGCTGGGTGTCGATAGCGTTGAAACAGAAATGTCCTTTGCCGTCAGCCTGGAAAATCCCGATGTGGAATGGGCTGGCAGCAATCTGGCGACGGTGTTCGGACAAAAGCGCAATCTGGTGCGTCTCCAGTTCTGGTCGATGTTGTCCGACATCCTGCGCTTCAATCGCGAAAGCGTTGCCTGGCTGGCAGCGCATCCCGGCAGCGAACGCACGCTGCGTGCCTTCCTAAATGAGGGGCGTTATTCAAGCGCTTTCTCCGAGTGGTATCTGTTGCCGATGGCGGCCGCCATCTGGTCTTGCCCGACCGGCCAGATGCTCGATACGCCGCTCGCCACCTTTGTTCGTTTCTGCCAGAACCACGGCTTGTTGCAGGTCTTTGATCGTCCCATGTGGCGCACCGTCAAAGGCGGCGGGCGTGACTATGTACGCAAGATAGCCGCGCAACTCAGTGATATTCGTCTCGCTTGCCCGGTCAGCGCGGTGCGTCGTGAAGGTAATCATTTAGCTGTGACGCATGCCGCGGGCAGCGAGTCATTCGATCAGGTTGTCATGGCCTGCCACAGCGATCAGGCGCTCAATATTTTGGGTTTCACAGCGAGTGATGCGCAGGTGAATGTGCTTTCCGCAATCCGCTATCAACCGAATCGCGCTGTTTTGCACACCGATGCAGCCTTGTTGCCGCGTGATGAAAAACTGTGGTCGGCCTGGAATTACTTTGCCGGTAGTGGCGAGCCGGGCGCTCAGCCGGTGGCGGTGTCCTACCTGATCAACAAACTGCAGCCGTTGCCGTTCAAAACACCGGTTGTCGTAACGCTCAACCCGGCGCGAGCCAGACCCGGCCAAAATCATTGCCGAGTTCGATTATGCCCACCCGATCTTTGACGGCCCGGCGATCGCTGCTCAAAAGCGTTTGGCCGATGTGCAGGGTGAAAATGGCATCTGGCTGGCCGGCGCCTGGGGTAGCTACGGCTTCCATGAGGATGGCTTGAAATCGGCATTGCGCGTCGCCAATGGATTGGGTGTGCTGGCGCCCTGGCAAGAGCAAGCCATAACGCAAACTCGCGAAATGGCCGAGGCCTGAATCATGTCAGCCCTGCCCAAACTGGTGATCGGCAACGTCATGCACCGCCGCTTGCGGCCGGCGAAGAATGCCTTTGTCTATCCGGTGTTCCATATGCAGCTGCCGGTAGAACAATCTGGTTTCAGGAAATTGCGCCGTTTTTTCGGTTGACCGTAACAATCTGCTCAGCTTCCATCAAAAAGACCACGGGCCGAAGGATGGCAGCCCCTTGTTGCCGTGGATCCAAGCCATGCTGCGCGAGCATCGCCTGCCGGATGATGGCGAGATCACGCTGCAGTGCTTTCCGCGTGTGTTGGGCTATGTCTTCAACCCGGTCAGTTTCTGGTTCTGCCGCAATCGTGTTGGTGAGCTGATCGCGGTGCTGGCCGAAGTCCGCAACACCTTTGGTGGCCACCACAACTATCTGCTGCACAACCCGGATGGCGCGCCCTGCGCGATGGGCAAGTGCTTCACTCCGGCAAGGAATTTCATGTTTCGCCCTTCTGCGAAATCGAAGGCGGTTATCGCTTCCGTTTCTATCTCGACCGCCCGGCCCTGCTGGCGCGTATCGATTACGACGATGACGAAGGCGAGTTGTTGCTTACCGCCATTTCCGGCAAGGCATGCGTCTGGGGTAACAAGGCGCTGCTCGGCGCCTTCCTGCGTATGCCGATGCTGACGGCTGGCGTCATGTTCCGCATCCACTGGCAGGCGCTCAAGCTGTGGCTTAAAGGCGTGCCCTTCTTTGGTAAATCCGTCCCCAATCCCTACAGGAATCGACAAATGAATACGATGATTCTGCGTCAGGCCGACCGCCCACTGGCGTCCTGACCCGCGATGCCAGCTGGTGATCCAGCTGCTGGAAAAAATTCAGTTTGGCCGCCTAGAGCTGCGTATGCCGGATGGTACTTGCCAGGTTTTTGGCGAGGGCGAACACGGCGTCAGCATGCATGTGCATGATGAAATGATGTTCAGTCAGATACTGGCGCGCGGCGACATTGGTTTGGCCGAAGCCTATATCGATGGCGCCTGGGATGCCCCGGATCTGACCGGCGTGATGACCCTGCTGGCCAAGAACCGCGATGCCTTGCGCACGGCCGTTTATGGTCGCTGGCAATCCTTGTTGATGGCACGTATCCGCCACTGGCTGAACAACAACAGCAAGACCGGCAGCCGCAAAAACATCATGGCGCATTACGACCTCGGCAACGACTTTTACAAGCTGTGGCTGGACCCGAGCATGAGCTATTCGAGCGCCCTTTATCGGGCGGTTGATGACGGCGATCTGGAAACAGCGCAGCGTGCCAAGTATCGCCGCATCCTGCGCCGGGTCGGCGCGCAACCGGGCCAGCACGTACTGGAGATTGGCTGCGGCTGGGGTGGTTTTGCCGAAATGGCAGTGGCTGACGGGCTGAAAACGACCGGCGTCACGCTGTCGCCCGCGCAGTTGGCATGGGCGCAAAAGCGCGTGCCGGAAGCTAATCTGCAGCTCAAGGATTACCGCGATATTGGCGAGCAATTCGATCATGTGGTGTCGATAGAAATGTTCGAAGCCGTTGGCGAGCGCTGGTGGCCAAGCTACTTCAAAACGATCAAGAAAGCCATGAGACCAGGTGGCCGGGCGGTCATTCAGAGCATCACGATCCGCGACGATATTTTTGGTGATTACCGCAAGGGCACCGACTTCATTCAGCAGCACGTCTTCCCCGGCGGCATGCTGCCATCGCGTTCAGCTTTCCGTGCGGCGGCAGCCAAGCAAGGCCTGACGGTGCGTAGCGAATACGCCTTCGGCCACGATTACGCCCGTACGCTGGCTGAATGGCGGGTGAGTTTTGAAGAGAAGTGGCCGGAGATCGCCGCTCAGGGCTTCGATGAAACCTTCCATCGTCTGTGGCGCATGTACCTCTGCTACTGCGAGGCTGGGTTCCTGGCTGGCACGGTCGATGTCGTTCATTTCGAGCTTGATCATGCGGCGCCGTGATTTCGTCGTGGCCTGTGCCGGCCTGGCATTGCTGCCTGCCGCACAGGCCAATCAGCGCCTTGATACGCTGACCAGCGGCCTGCAACGCTGGGGCAGCGGCGAGTTCCGGCGTTGGGGCTTTCTGGTTTATGAAGCCACGCTGTGGGCAAAAACCGACGACCCGCTGAAGCCGCCGTTGGCGCTTGGTCTGACCTATAAACGCAATCTCGATGGCGTAAAGATTGCCGATGCCAGCGTCAGCGAAATTCGCAATCTGAAAATTGCCGATGAAGCACAGCTGAAATTATGGGGCGAGCGCATGGCGCAGATCTTCCCCGATGTAAAACCGGAAGACCGCATCGTTGGCGTGCATCTGCCTGAAGGGGCGCGTTTCTTCCACAACGATCGCTTCATCGGCAGCGTGGATGACCCGGTCTTTGCCCGCGCCTTCTTTGCCATCTGGCTTGATGCGCGCACCAGTGCGCCGGAATTGCGCGCTTTGCTGCTCAAGCGGCCAGCCTGACATGACCAACGGGCGCATCTTCGCCTACGGCCTGCTTGGCCTGCCGCTAGCCTTTGCTGCGCTGCCGATCTACGTGCACGTTCCCAAATTTTATGCCGAAGCTGCCGGTATGGAGTTGGCCTTGCTTGGCGCGATTCTGCTTGGCGCGCGCTTGCTGGATGCCGGCATCGACCCCTGGCTGGGCTGGCTGGCTGATCGGGTCAGGCGGCCGCAAATGGTGGCCATTGCGCTTTTGCCCTTCGCGGCCGGTTTTGTTGCCTTGCTCAACCCGCCAGCGCAAAACGCCGGCTTATGGCTGCTTGGCTCACTGGCACTGACCCTACATCCAGCTTCTCTGCTGCCTCGGTGGCTTACCAGGCGTGGGGGGGCTGATATTGGCGAGAATTCCAGCCTCAGAACGCGGTTGACCGCAGCACGTGAAGGATTCGGCCTGCTTGGCGTGGTCCTGGCCGCCGCCTTGCCGGCGCTGATCGCCAGCAACATGGTCGATGGCGTGGCGCGACTGGCCTGGATACTACCGCCGCTGTTATTGGTTGCGGCACTAGTGACCTTTAGCCGGGTCAGTCTCGGCAGCCCTTTGCGCGCAGTTGCCGAACCGTTGCTCCCCAGTCTGCGCCGCGTTCTGGCTGACCGGCCTTTTCGCCACCTGCTCCTGATTTTTGTCGCGAATGGCATAGCTTCTGCGTTGCCAGCCACACTGTTCCTCTTCTTCGTCGCCGATGTACTGCATCTCGATAGTGCCAGCGGTCCCTTGCTTGCCCTCTACTTTGTTTCCGGCGCAGCCAGTTTGCCTTTATGGATAAAAGTCGCCAGCCGATATGGGCGAGTTTTCGCCTGGGGCTGCGCCATGCTGTTGTCCATTGTTGCCTTCGCTGGTGCCAGTTTGCTCGGTAGCGGTGATTTGCTGCCCTTCGCCATCATTTGCCTGGCTTCCGGCTTGGCCTTGGGTGCCGATCTCACGCTGCCCGCCGCCATCGCTGCCGATATTGGCGAGCGCCAGCGGCAAGCCGGTGCCTGTTTTGGTGTCTGGAACTTTGTGGCCAAGCTCAATTTGGCCCTGGCTGCCGGTCTCTCGCTGCCCTTGCTCGGTCTACTGGGTTATGTACCGGGCAGCAGCAGCGGCTTGCCCGCCCTGATTTTTGCCTACGCCCTGCTACCGCTCGCCTTCAAGGCGCTGGCTGGTTTGCTGCTTTGGCGTTGGCGTCACACTTTGGAGCTTTGATCATGAAACTTTTACTAGCTGTTGCATTCACCCTGGGCCTCTCGGCTTGCGCTTCAACCGGGGTTGAACAATACAAGGCCGAGCAACCGGCACTCGATCTGAAAACTTACCTGAATGGCACGCTCGACGCCTGGGGCATGTTTCAGGGCCGTTCCGGCGAGGTGCAAAAACGGTTCCATGTCGTGATTGACGCCAAATGGAGCGGCGATGTCGGTATTCTCGACGAGCAATTCAAATGGTCGGACGGCACCACCTCGCGCCGGGTCTGGACGCTGACCAAGCAAGCCGATGGTCGCTACATCGGCAAGGCGGATGATGTGGTTGGCGAAGCCATCGGTGAAGTCTCTGGCAATGCCCTGCGCTGGCGTTACGTGCTGGCTTTGCCGGTCGACGGGAAAACCTATCACGTGGATTTTGACGACTGGATGTTCCTGATGGACGACAAGGTGATGCTCAACCGCTCGTACATGAGCAAGTGGGGCTTCAATCTGGGCGAAATTACCCTGAGCTTCGTCAAGCGATGAACCCGAAAATTACCAAATTGGCAGGGTAAGCGTCTGGCTGCTGGCGGCTGCTCCAGCGGCATCGGTGCCGCCTGGCGCAAGAACTGGCGCGGCGCGGTGCCAAGAAAATATGCATATCCGCCCGCAAGGCTGACAAGTTGCTGGCGCTGAATATTCCTGATGCGTTGATCCTGCCTTGCGATGCCACCAACGTCGCCAGTCTGGCTGGGGCGCGCAAACAATTATTGCTTGCCTGGCTTGGCGTCGATCTGGTCATCTATCTGGCCGGTGATTACGTGCCGATGCGGGCAGATAGCTTTGATCTAGCCAAGGCAGAAACGGTGTTTGAGGTCAATTTCCTCGCTGCCATGCGCCTGACGGCCGCTGTACTGCCCGATCTCAAAGCCGGCGGCGGCATTGCCTTTGTTGCCAGCGTTGCTGGATATCGCGGCTTGCCCAAGGCGCTCGCCTATGGGCCGGGCAAGGCGGCGCTGATTCATTTTGCAGAAGTGCTGCATCTGGATCTCTCACCCAAAAACATCGGCGTCTGGGTCATCAACCCCGGTTTTGTCGCGACGCAACTCACCGCGCAGAACGATTTC
>JADJMS010000024.1 GCA_016709495.1 Candidatus Dechloromonas phosphorivorans
GCTGGATTTTTCGGATGCGCTTGTACTTTTCTCCGCGCTCGGTGCCGACGTTGCTCGTTCTACACAAGCACAAGGAGCGCCGACCAACTCGCCACAGGAGCAGCTGGCCCGCGTCCGTGAAACCTTGACCACCGCTATCATCAACGACGGCGTGTTCAGCGCAGGGGCTGCCCGCATCCGTTTTCCCACCCCGCTGCCGCAAGCCACTGCCAAGGAAGCCGCTGATTTCTCGCCCTACCATCGTTTTTATCTGGCTCACCAGCGCGACATGAGCAATGCCATTAGCGCCCTGCGCAGCCAGGCGCGCAAGGCACTTGGCGGTTTGTCGCCGGCCCAGCGCAAGCTGGCGCAGCTTGATGCCAGTTTCGAGAACGCCCTGCTCGTGCGCGAACGTAACTTGCTGGCCAATATTCCCATCTTGCTCGCTCGCCGTTTTACGCAGCGCTACCAGGAACACCAGGCCACATTAACGCCGGACAGCATCGACGACCCCGCTGCCTGGACATCCCCCGGCAGTTGGCTCGAAGCCTTTTGTCACGACACCCAGGCCATGTTGCTGGCCGAACTTGATCTACGCCTTAAACCGGCCAGCGGGCTGATTGCCGCCCTCGGCCAGGAGTTGAAGACCACGCCATGAACCGTAATTTTTCCATTTCCGCCTTCATTCTCGGCCTGCTTGCCGTCCTCTGGGTGGCCGCCGGCTACATCGGCGGCAGCCATCTTGCGCTGGCCGTCACGCTGATCATTGCCGCCGTCTATATGGCCGGAGCGCTTGAACTACGCCGTTTTGATGCCGACACGCACGGCCTTGCTGATGCCCTGCGCGCCATTCCGGATGACCTCGCGCACCTTGGCGAATGGCTGCAACGGGTGCCGCCGGCCCTGAAAAACAATGTCCGCCTGCGTATCGAAGGCGAACGCGTTGCCCTGCCCGGCCCCGGCCTGACGCCTTATCTGGTCGGCCTGCTGGTGTTGCTCGGCATGCTCGGCACCTTCCTGGGCATGGTCGTCACGCTCAACGGCGCCGTGCTGGCGCTGGAAAGCACCACCGACCTGCACACCATCCGCGCCGCGCTGGCGGCGCCGGTCAAGGGCCTGGGCGTCGCCTTCGGCACCTCGGTCGCCGGCGTTGCCACCTCGGCCATGCTCGGCCTGATTTCGGCGCTGTGCCGCCGCGACCGCCTGCAAGTCGGGCAATTGCTCGACAGCAAGATCGCCAGCGTCCTGCGCGACTTCTCCCTCGCCCACCAGCGTCAGGAAACCTTCAAGGCGCTGCAAGCCCAGTCGCAGGCCTTGCCCGAACTGGTCACCACGCTGCAAGCGATGATGACCCAGATGGCCGAGCAGAACCGCCAGCTTGGCGACCAACTGCTTGCCGGCCAACACAGCTTCCATCAGGAAGCAAAAACGCTCTATACCGATCTGGCGCAATCGGTCGATCAATCGCTCAAGGCCAGCCTGCGCGACAGCGCCATGGTCGCCGCCGAAACCATCCAGCCGGTGGTCACCGCAACCATGAACGGCATTGCCGGGCAGACCCGTGACCTGCACGACAAGCTGTTCAGCACCGTGCAAACCCGCCTGGACGACGTGGCCGGGCGCTTCAGCCAGACACTCGGGACGGTCGGCGATAGCCTGAATCAGGCTGTTACCCGCCACGAGCAGGCCACCGAAACCCAGCACCAGCACCTGCAAACCGCCCTGCAAAGCTACGCCGACACCTTCGAACAGCGCTCGGGCAAGCTGCTGAGTTCGGTTGAAGGTCTGCACGCCGGCCTGCAAAGCGATGCCGAACAACGCAACACCGCCCTCGTTGCCGCCACCCACGACACCCACCAGCAACTGGCCGACACCGTCAGCCGCCAGCTCGACGGCGTTGCCAGCCGCTTTGACCTGGCCGTCGGGCAAGTCGCCGACACTTGGCGCAGTGCGCTTGTAGAACAAAGCAAGGCCAGCGATGGCCTGCACGACAAGCTGCAAAGCGCCCTCACCGGCTTTGCCGAAACCTTTGCCGAACGGGCAAATGGCCTGCTTTTGGCGGTTGACCGCAACCAAAGCGCCATCCACAGCGAAATCAGCGCCCTCCATGCCCAACTGGCGGCGGCCAGCCGCGCCGAACAGAGCGCCCTGACGCAACAGGTGGCCAGCCAGCTGGATGGTCTTGCCCTGCGTTTCGACGGCGCCGTGAGTAACGTCGCCGACACCTGGACCCGTGCCCTGGCCAGCCACGAACAGGCCAGCGAGCGCCTGACCAGCGCGCTGGACAAAACCCAAAGCGGACTTGTCGATACCTTCGCCGAACGCAGCGCCGGCCTGCTCAGCGAGTTGCATAGCCAACAAGCCGCCTGGCAAAGCAAATGGAGCACCGGTGAAAATGAACGCCAGCGCGCCTACAGCGACGCCCTGCTGGCGCTCTCCGAACGTCTGGAAAAGCAGTGGCAAAACGCCGGCAACGCCACTTTGGCGCAGCAGGAACAAATCACCCGGAGCCTTGCCGAGACGGCCCGCGATGTTGTCGCCACCACCCAGACCCAGGCCCAAACGACCATCGACGAAGTCACCCGCCTGATGCAGACCGCCGCCGAAGCACCCAAGGCCGCCGCCGAGGTCATCGGCCAGCTGCGCCATGAACTCTCGGCCAGCATCGCCCGCGACAACAATTTGCTCGAAGAGCGCAGCCGCATCATGGAAACCCTAGCCACCCTGCTCGACGCCATCAACCATGCCTCCCGCGAGCAGCGCAGCGCGATCGACGCACTGGTTGCCTCATCCGCCGAAGTTCTTGAAAGGGTTGGCGGCCAGTTCGCCAGCAAGGTCGATAGCGAATCCGGCAAGCTGGTCGAGGTCGGCACCACCATCGCCGGCAGCGCCATCGAAGTCGCCAGCCTTGGCGAAGCCTTTGGCACGGCGGTACAGCTCTTTGCTGCATCGAGCGACAAGATGATGGGGGCGCTACAGCGCATCGAGGGCGGCCTCGCCAAGTCACTGACGCGCAGCGACGAACAGCTAGCCTACTACGTTGCTCAGGCGCGCGAGATCATCGACCTCAGCATCATGTCGCAGCAGCGCATGGTCGATGACCTGCACCGTGTCGCCGCCTCGCAACCAGCTGCCAGCGAGGCCTGAACATGGAAGAGATTGACGCCGGCGTTGAACACGACACCCCGGTCTGGGCCGTTTTCGGCGACCTGATGTCCGGCCTGCTCGGTGCCTTCGTGCTGATCCTGGTCGGCGTGCTTGGCGTGCAACTCGAACTGGTGAGCAGCCTCGAAGCCGAAATCCAGAAACGCCAGCAGGAAGAACAACGCCGCATGGCGCTGGAAAAAGCCCTCGCCGGCCCGCTCGCTTCCGGTCGCGTCACGCTCAACAACGGCAAGATCGGCATCAGCGGCAACGTACTTTTCGCGCCCAATGCCGACAAACTGCAGCCGGAAGGCCAGCAACTGCTCAAGAGCCTCGCCCCGCCGATTGCCGCCTATCTCGGGGCGAGCGAACAGATGCTGATGGTCAGCGGATTTACCGACGACAAGCCGGTCGGCGGCAGCAACCGCCTGTTTGCCGACAACTGGGAGCTCTCGGCCCAGCGCGCCCTCACCGTCACGCGCAGTTTGATCGACGAAGGTGTGCCCGCCGACAACATCTTTGCCGCCGCCTTCGGCTCGCAGCAGCCGGTCGCCAGCAATGCCGATGCCGAGGGCCGTGCCCGCAACCGCCGGGTTGAAATGGCGCCGGTACCCAAATCGAGCCGTGTCGGCAAAGAAGGTAATGGCTGAAACGCCGGGCAATCCAGCCGACTGGCAAGCCCGGCTTGACGCCCTGCAGGCCAGCAGTGCCGAACGCCACGATCCGGTGCGCTTTGCCTACCTCGTCGCCCTGAGCCGGCGCGCCGCAACAGCAGCAGAACCCGTGCGCCAATTGCTGATTGCCAAAACGGCTGCGCTGTCCGACGAACTGGCCGCGCACCCGACGCCAGCACGCGCCGACAGCCCCGAAAGCGCCGCGGATTACCTGCAGGCTTTCATGTCCTACATTGATGCCCTGATCTGGCTCGATCACGCCGATCCCAGCCGTCCAACATCAAGCCGCCCGAGCGGCGGCGAAGGTGAAAAAAAGCGGAAGCCGAAGAAGGTTTGATCGGTGTCCGCCCGCTAGCAAAATCCGGTTAAACCTAAAAATGGGGCAAGCAGGCACTATTTCGGTAATTTTCAGCAGTCAGATCCCGCTATACTGGACAACACCGCCAGCCGGAGATCTGCATGGAAACCCGTTCCGACCAGTTCATCCTCGCGCTTGATCAGGGCACGACCAGTGCACGCGCCATTCTTTTTGGTCGGCATGGTGACATTCATGGCATCGCCCAACAGGAAATCACCCAGCACTACCCGCAACCCGGCTGGGTCGAGCATGATGCCGATGAAATCTGGCAGGCGCAGCTTGCCGTAGCGCGCGCCGTGTTGCGCGACAACGGCATTACGGCCACGCAAATTGCTGCAGTCGGCATCACCAACCAGCGCGAAACCACCGTGCTTTGGGACAAAGCCAGCGGCCAGCCGCTGCACCGCGCCATCGTCTGGCAGGATAGGCGTACCGCCGGGCTATGTGACGAACTGACGGCAGCCGGCCATGCCGAACTGTTCCGCCAACGCACCGGCCTGGTCCTCGACGCTTATTTTTCCGGCACCAAGCTCAAGTGGCTGCTCGACCACATTCCCGGCGCCCGCGCCCGGGCCGAACGTGGCGAACTGGCCTTCGGCACCATCGACAGCTGGCTGGCCTGGAAGCTCTCCGGCGGGAGCATGTCACCGACCCGTCGAACGCCTCGCGTACCCTGCTTTTCGACATCCACCGCCAGTGCTGGGACGACGAATTGCTGGCGCTGCTCGATATTCCGCCGGCGCTGCTGCCGCGCATCGTCGACAGCAGCGGCGAGATTGCGACCATCGCCGCCGAATGGCTGGGCGCCGAGATTCCGCTCAGCGGCATGGCCGGCGACCAGCAGGCCGCCACCTTCGGCCAGGCCTGTCTCGAACACGGCATGGCCAAGAACACCTACGGCACCGGCTGCTTCCTGCTGATGAACACCGGCCCGCAGCCGATGGCCTCCAGCCACCGGCTGCTGACCACCATCGGCTGGCAGCGCCAGGACCAAACCACCTACCTGCTCGAAGGCAGCGTCTTCATGGGCGGCGCCACCGTGCAATGGCTGCGCGACGGTCTCGGGCTGATTGCCAGCGCTGACCAGATCGAAGCCCTGGCCGCCAGCGTGCCGGACAATGGCGGCGTCTACCTCGTGCCGGCTCATACCGGCCTTGGTGCGCCCTACTGGGACCCGTTCGCCCGTGGCGCGCTGTTCGGCATGACGCGCGGCACCACGCGCGCCCACATCGCCCGCGCTGCGCTGGAAGCCATTGCCTTTCAGAGCGCCGAAGTATTGCAGGCCATGGAGAACGATGCCGGCCAGGCCATGAAGGAACTGCGCGTCGATGGCGGCGCGGCCCGCAACGACCTGCTGATGCAGTTTCAGGCCGACCTGCTCGGCGTACCCGTCGTGCGCCCGAAAGTCACGGAAACCACCGCCCTCGGCGCCGCCTATCTGGCCGGGCTGGCCGTCGGTTTCTGGCAGGACGAGGCGGAACTGACTTCACTTTGGCAAGCCGAACGCCGCTTTGAACCAGCCATGGCGGAAAGCCAACGCGCCGCCCTGTTTGGCCACTGGCACCGCGCCGTCGAACGCACGCTTGGCTGGGCGAAGGAAGAATGACAAACACCCCGGCCAGCCGCGAAGACAGCCTCGCCACCTTGCGTGAGTCACGCCCCTGGGATGTGCTGATCATCGGCGGCGGCGCCAGCGGCCTGGGCGCAGCGGTCGATGCAGCGGCGCGCGGCTACCGCACCCTGCTCGTCGAAGCCCGCGATTTCGCCTCCGGCACCTCGTCGTGCAGCACCAAGCTGATCCACGGCGGCGTGCGCTATCTGCGCCAGGGCGACGTTGGCATGGTACGCAATGCGCTGCACGAACGCACTTACCTGCTCAACAATGCGGCGCATCTGGTGCATCCACTCGCTTTCATCATTCCGGCCTGGCATACCGTTGACCGCATCATGTACGCGGCTGGCCTCACCCTTTACGACCTGCTCTCCGGCGGGCACGCGCTGGAAGCTTCACGCAGCCTCAATCGGCAACAAGTCATCACCGCCCTGCCCGGCCTGCGCCGCGCCGGTTTGTGCGGCGGCATCCGTTACTGGGACGGCCAGTTCGACGACGCCCGGCTGGCCATCACGCTGATGCGCACCGCCACTGACCTCGGCGCCAGCTGTCTGAATTACCTGCCGGTCACCCGTTTACTCAAGAGCTCAGATCGCGTCACCGGCGCTGTGCTGCGCGATGCGGAAAGCGGCGAAGAGTTCGAAGTCTCTGCCCGCGCCATCATCAACGCCACCGGCGTACACGCCGACAGCCTGCGCCGACTGGACGAACCTGATGCCGCGCCGCTACTCACGCCCAGCCAGGGCATCCACCTCGTTGTCGATGCCGATTTCCTGCCCGGCAAGCAGGCGCTGATGATCCCGAAAACCGAAGACGGCCGCGTCATGTTCGCCATTCCCTGGCAAGGCAAGGTGCTGCTCGGCACCACCGACACCCCGCGCCCCGAGTTGCAGCAACTCAACGACCCGCAGCCGCTGGCCCAAGAGATTGATTTCCTGTTGCGCACTGCCGCCAGCGTGCTGACCCGGCCGCCGACCCGGGCTGATATCCGCAGCGCCTTTGCCGGCCTGCGCCCGCTGATCCACCCCAACAACGCCGATGAGAAAAACACCGCCGCGCTGTCGCGCGAACATGCCATTCTGGTCAGCGCCAGCGGCCTGATCACCGTCGCTGGCGGCAAATGGACAACCTACCGGCTGATGGCCGAACAGGTCATTGACCGCGCCAGCGAAGTCGCCGGCCTGCCCGCCACCCCTTGCCCGACCCGAACCCTGAAACTGCACGGCAGCCCGTGTCAGCCAATCAACGACGCTTACGGCAGCGATGCACCCTTGCTTGCCGCCCTGCCCGGCTACGACAAACTATTGCACCCGAATCTGCCGTACACCGAAGCCATGGTCCGCTTCGCCATCCGCCACGAAGCGGCACGGACGATTGAAGATGTGCTGGCCCGCCGCACGCGCGCACTTTTCCACGATGCAGCCGCCGCCGAGAAAACTATTGAACGTATTGCCGGGATATTCGCTGAAGAACTGCAGCCGTCGCCCGAACGACTTGCCGGGATGATCGATACAGCTCGCGACAGTGCCGGACGCTTCAGGCTGGACTTCTGAAATTGACCTGACGACGCAGGCTGGGCCGCCACACTTTGGCAGGAGAACGTGCTGGACTTGGCGCATGAATCAGTGCAATGCTGAGCCAGACGGCCACACTGAAATAAAGCGACATCCAGGCCATTTCACTCTGCCAGTCTTCCCAACGATGCGAAACACTCCAGCGGCTTGAGACATCGGCTAAACCTTTGCGCGAGACTCATGTATTGGCGCCCAAGCGCCTCGTCGGCCAGCCAGCGTGACCAGTACATGGGCACATCTACCAGGAACATGAAGAATACGTAGGAGATGCCTGCCGTTCCCCAAATGAAGAGCAGTGGCCGCAGACGCAGAGGGAAGCGTGGCCAGATTTCGATCAGACTGATCACCAGAAGCGCGGCACAAGTACCCCATAGCGTTTCTTCGAAGACATGACCAAGATTTGAGGTACTGAGTACGGAATACCAGGAAAATATTTCGGCAATGGCAATCATTGGCACCACGGCCATCGCGGTCATATGGCCTAGCGAGCTTTTCGTCGCCCGGGCGGTTTCATGCAACAGCAGCGCCCACTGGGCAGCAAAACACAATTCAGCAAGCGTCGCTACTGAACGCCCGACAATAACGCTGGACAGCCAGGAGTCAAAAAGACACAGTCGCGGCACGTCGAATACAGGTACGAAGGAACGGTAAGCGCAGCCGAAAACATAACCGGCTGAGAGCAGCAATTGCAACTTTCGCAAAGCGTAGGTGTCTGCATGAATGGAAGGCTGCCGACGCTGCAACACCACGGCAGAGACTATCCAGGCCACAATATTGATTGCTGCTATCGTGCGCAGGAAGTTCCACCAGGAAAAGACATCAATATCCATAACGGTTCAAGGTAGGTCACGATCCGCAGGACGTCAAGAAAACTATCAATAGTGTTTTAACTGTTTCGAGGTGTCATTTCTTTGCCATAAAATAGTAACAATTTTGTGGTAAATCTTCTTCGCCGCATGAATGAAACTACGTTTCGCAGGCGTTACACCACTGGAGAAACAAAGCGTGCTTTCAATCATTGACGTCAAAGACTTCATCGACCTGGATAAGGAAACGGTCAATGCCGTGCACCAGACTTTTGGGCTTCCTGCTGACGAAACAATAGCCCTCGCCCAACAATTACTGTCGACTGAGAGCGGGCTGATCACGCTGCATCACATGTTTCGCGACCTGATTGCTGATGCCGAGGCAAATTTTCAGTCATTCCGTGAAAATGAGTTGCGGCAGGCCTACGCGCATTTCGCCCGCAAATATCCCCTGCCTCATATTCTGTAAGCGGAAATTTGAGCCTGAGACGAAACTGCTCTATGGAAAACCCAAACCGCCGTATTTGCCCAAGGCGGTTTGCCACAGTATCAGCACTTTTTCGGTCCAGCACGACGGCGCCACGCTACATGGCTGGCTTGCCATGCCTCACGGTCAAATTTCCGGGGCAATCCTCTATTTCAATGGCCGCCGAGAAAGCCCAACGACTATATTTCGCTTCCTGAGCAGCCTGAAAAATCAGGCGGTCGCCGTATTCCACTATCGTGGTTTAGGCCCCTCCACCGGCACCCCGTCAGAAAAAGCGCTGGTCGACGATGGGTTCATTGTGCTGGACTGGCTGTGCGCAAGGACTCAACTTCCGCTCTCGGCCATCACCCTAGTCGGGCGCAGTCTGGGGTCTGGCATTGCTATTCAAGTCTCTGCCGCCCGTCAAATTGCCGGGCTGATCCTGATCTCTCCCTTTGACAGCCTGGTCAATGTCATCCGAAAACGCATTCGGCTATTCCCGGGTTTCCTGTTGGAGGACAAGTTTTATTCGGTGGATCACATATCGAATGTTAGCTGCCCTGTGCTTGCCATTACCGGGGCGCGTGATACAACCATACCCACCGAGCTGACCAGAACACTATTTGAAAACTGGGATGGCCAACTTGCCGAACACGAAGTTCCCGAAGGACGCCATCGTGGGCTACTCCGTTACCCATCCGTCGAAAATGCTGTTGCGTCGTTTTTGACAGCCATATCGGGCAAGTCGGGAGTACCCGTCTTTCGGAACCATAATGCAGCGAGCAAGTCGAACCAAGCACCTACTCATCAGTCCGCGCCGGTCTAAATTCAGCTGCTGCGCCTTACCCCTGAAAACATGCAAACCACCAACTCCCCCACCGGCCCTGTACTCTTCCGTTTCGACAACAGTTATGCCCGCGATCTCGATGGTTTCTACCGGCCAGGGCAGCCGGAAAATGCCTCAAAACCGCAGCTGATCCGCCTCAATCACGCGCTGGCTGAGGAGTTGCTGGCTGATGTAGATCAACTGGCCGGTCCGGATGGCGTTTCGGTTCTGGCCGGTAATCTGCTGCCGGCCGGGGCCGAGCCTTTGGCGCAGGCTTATGCCGGCCATCAGTTCGGCAATTTTTCACCACGCCTGGGTGATGGGCGCGCACTCTTGCTGGGTGAGGTCATCGACCGCCACGGCAAGCGCCGCGATATTGCCTTCAAGGGTTCCGGGCGCACGCCATTTTCGCGCAGCGGTGATGGCAAATGCGCGCTTGGCCCGGCGCTGCGCGAATACCTGGTCGGCGAGGCGATGGCGGCGCTTGGCATTCCCACGACGCGGGCGCTGGCGGTGGTTGCCACCGGCGACATGGTGCGCCGCGAGCGGCCGCTACCTGGCGCGGTGCTGACCCGTGTCGCGGCCAGCCATTTGCGAGTTGGCACTTTCGAATTCTTCGCTGCGCATCACGGGCCGGAACGGGTCAAGCAACTGGCCGACTTCGCCATCAACCGCCACGATCCGCAACTCGCCGGGCATGACCAGCCCTATCTTGCACTGCTCGAAGCGGTGGCCGAACGCCAAGCCGAACTGATCGCCCGCTGGCTCGGTGTCGGCTTCATTCACGGTGTAATGAACACCGACAACATGACGATTTCCGGCGAGACCATCGACTACGGCCCCTGTGCCTTCATGGAAGCTTACAGCCCACGCACCGTATTCAGTTCGATCGACATCGCCGGGCGCTACGCTTACGGCCAGCAGGCCAACATCGCCCAGTGGAACCTCACCCGCCTGGCCGAAGCCCTGCTGCCGCTGATCGATGCCGACAGCGAGCGCGCCGTTGGACTAGCCACCGCCGTGCTCGAAGCCTTCCCCGAGCGCCACGCCCAGCATTGGCTGAAAGTGATGCGAGGCAAACTGGGGTTGGATCAAAACAAGGATGTTACGGTCGACAGAAAATTAGCCACCGATTTTCTTGAACTGTTGCACCAGCGGAAAATTGACTTCACCAACAGTTTTCGCGCCCTGTACGATGCCGCCAACGGGCAGGCTGCACCGCTACACCAATTGTTTGGCGACGACGCCCAGTTTACTCACTGGCAAAATGCCTGGCAGGCACGCCAGCTGCAGCGCAGCGCGGGGCTTATTGAAACGATGAAGCACGCCAACCCATGCTATATCGCACGCAATCATCAGGTTGAAAATGCACTGGAAGCGGCTGTCGAGGATCAGGACCTGGCACCGTTCGAACGCCTGCTTAGCGTTCTGCAACAGCCTTTCGACGCCCGCCCCGAAGACGCTGCCTATGCTGAACCGGCACCCCTGGCAGTAACGGCGAATTACCAGACTTTCTGCGGCACCTGAAAATTGCAGGCAGCTTGGCTTAAGCCGCTTATAGAATCTGCGGTCATTTCAACCCAAAGGCAAACTCATGGTTCATTCGAAATCCTGCGAAGTCACGCTGGCTGTAAAAATCACTGAAGAGCTAGTAAAGGGATTGGAGGCTTTGCGCCTATCCTGGAAGGGCGATCCAGCAACCGTCCCCAAAGGTTTATCCTGCTCCGAGAGCAAGGAAGGGCAGTTCATTCTGGTCGCAGCCGAAGCCGCATTTATCACCCTGCCGGGCGCTTGCGTCATCAAAGGCATCGGCGCCATAGAACTACTCGGCGATGCACCGGCATTTGTTGAGGGTGCCAAATCAAAAACGCTGATCCTCAAGGCAACGCCGGAAGGCTGGCGTTTCTCGGTGAAATATGTGCCGCCTATCATTCGCGAGCGAAACATCAAATAAATCGAATGCGCAAAGCGATTGCGGTCAATAGAAATCTGGCTGCCCGAAACCAGTAACTATGCAGAAAGGTATACTCGGCGGATGAAAAATCCGCGCCTGGTATGTTCTCCCAGGCCAAATCGGTCGCTTTCAAAATCCCGAGTACATCCTTCACAATGGCAGATGAAATCTCAGCGCAGCCTATCAGCTTAGGTAAAACCATCGGGCAGGAGGTCGATGCCGAGCGGCTGGCACTGCTTTATCGTTTAACCCCAATGACGTTGGCGACCGCAGTCGCTTTTTCGTTGATAGTCTTTGCCTTTCTGCAACCGGTTGTAGATAGTCAGCGCCTTGTTGGGTGGTTGATTGCCAACAATTCAATTTCTGTCATTCGCTATCTGGATATTCAGGCTTACCGTCGTGCCGCGCCGGTTGCTGATATCAAACACTGGCACCGGCGATTCATACTTCTGACATTTTGTGCCGGTAGCGTCTGGGGCTTGATGGGCACCCTGCTCTTCCCCATCGGGGAATATGGTTACCAAGCCATCCTGATAGTTTTTATGGTCGGCACGTCTGCAGTGGGGCTATTTACACTAACCAGTTCGCTGGCTGCCTATTGCGCGCTCGCTTTGCCAATTCTGATACCACCAGCGATTTTCATCTACCTCCAGGGCGATACAGGTCATCTTCATTTTTCAAGCGCATTGCTGTTTTTTGCATTTTTGGTCGTCATCAACTCCCGGCGCAGCATTAACAACACCACCGAAATGCTGACCTTTCGTTTTGAGAACGCCCGCATTGCCAAGGAGCGCGAACAGGCGCTGTTAGCAGCAGAAGAAGCGGGACGAGCGCGATTGCAGTTTCTGGCCAATATGAGCCACGAGATCAGGACACCGCTCAACGGCATTCTTGGCATGGGACAACTGTTACAAAACAGCCCGCTCGATTCAGTTCAAAAGCATCGCCTTGAGACCATCAACACTTCCGGACAGCACCTGCTGGTCTTGATCAACGACATCCTCGACTTCTCCAAAATGGAAGCGGGCAAACTGGAAGTCGCCCCCCAGGTTTTTGAATTTCGTCGCTTGCCAAAGGAAGTGCTGGATTTGCTGGTCGAGCGAGCCGTCGAAAAGGACATCGTGCTGAAGTGTCAAGTTTCGCCCGACATACCGAGATGGTTGCTTGGCGATGCCGGCAGAGTAAAACAGGTGCTTCATAACCTGGTGGGCAATGCCATCAAGTTCACCGATCATGGAGAGGTTAGTCTGCAGATAACCCAGGTATCGCAAGATGCCCACCAAAACCAGGCACGTATCCGATTTGTTGTTCGTGATTCCGGTGTCGGGATTAGCGATAACGATCAAAAAATCTCTTTCAACTCTTTAGCCAGGTTGATGCTTCGGCGACACGCAAGCATGGTGGCACCGGGTTGGGTTTGGCAATTTCCAAACAACTGGTTGAACTGATGGGCGGCAACATTGGTTGTGAAAGCCAGCCAGGAAGCGGCTCCACTTTCTGGTTTGAGTTACCTTTCGCTCTTGCCGAAGCACCGGTTGAAAACGAACAAGGCTTGGCAACCGGAACCAGACAGCTCTTTAGCGCACGCATATTGCTGGTTGAGGACAATCCAACCAACAGTGAAGTTGCCCGCATCATGCTCGAAGACATGGGGGTGATTACCGTCATTCATGCCGCCAATGGGCGAGCCGGACTCAATGCTGCAAAAATCGGCGGATTCGACCTGATTCTGATGGATTGCCAGATGCCCGAAATGGACGGCTTTGAAGCAACCCGGCAAATTATTGCTCACGAACGTTCAAATGGTTTGCCGCACACACCGATCATCGCCTTGACTGCCAATGCCATTCGCGGTGATCGGGAAACCTGCATAGAGGCCGGCATGGACGATTATCTGGCCAAGCCTTTCAGGTTTGAGGCGCTTATGGCAAAACTTGATCGCTGGTTACCGAAAGACAAATCAGATGCCTGAAACGGCTTTCAAAATTAACGGCGTCAGTATTTCCGGAAGCTTGATACCACCAGTCGTGGCAAAGCCGTGGGCGTCGGCAGACATTTTCTTCCAGGTCTTGCGGATGATGTCGATCCACTTTTCATCACTGTATTCGGCATGCTGTCCGGCGAAACCAAGTACGTAATGCTCAAGAAAGACAAGACTGGTCACATCTTCCAGCATCTGCGTATCGGGATTGGTTTTGATCCCCTGCTTGCTGATCGCAACCTTTACCTGTTCGATCATTTGATCGTCGTAGCCCGCCTGCTGCATTAATTCACCCGCCGTATTGGCGTGAAACTGATAAAGACCGGTGCGCCAGGCAAAGTAACCGGGCTTGCCGAGCGGATAGTTGCTGCGCGGCACCAACCAGCGCTGGATATGCTGGGCACGCACGGCGAGTTGGGCGACTTCACTGGACTCCGGAGCAAAGCGACCAATCATTTCCGTCATGCGCTGGGCGTAAAGCAACTCCTTTGGCTGGCCTTCGTCGAGATTGGGGTCTTGCGCGTTGGCGGCGTCAAACAGGGCAATGGCTTGGTTAAAACGTTGCAAATTGGCAATCATTGAATCTCTCTTGGCGGCGTTTTGGGTCTGGTCAAAAAAAAGCCCCGCCAATGTAGCAGGGCTTTCTGGTTCCAGCACCTCCCAAATGAGCCTTAGCCCATGTGGTTACCGCCGTTACAGGCAAAGTTGGCGCCTGTGGTAAAGCCGGACTGGTCTGAAGCCAGCCAGGAAACCATGGACGCAATTTCCTCTGGTTCGCCCAGACGCTTGACCGGAATGGTAGCGACAATCTTTTCCAGCACATCTTCACGGATCGCCCGAACCATGTCGGTGCCGATATAACCCGGTGAAACGGTATTTACTGTCACGCCCTTGCTCGCCACTTCCTGCGCCAGCGCCATGCTGAAGCCGTGCATGCCGGCCTTGGCGGTGGAATAGTTGGTCTGGCCAAACTGACCGCGCTGACCGTTCATCGATGAAATATTGATGATG
Source organism: Candidatus Dechloromonas phosphorivorans (assembly GCA_016709495.1). Taxonomy (GTDB): domain Bacteria; phylum Pseudomonadota; class Gammaproteobacteria; order Burkholderiales; family Rhodocyclaceae; genus Azonexus; species Azonexus defluvii. The sequence goes on from JADJMS010000024.1 coordinate 14,386, forward strand.
CGACCCCAGCCGCGATCCAGCATGCCATCAACGACCTGCTTGGTGACGAAGAACAATGAATTGAGATTGGTGTCGATTACGGCTTTCCAGTCATCGATACTCATTCTTCGGAACTGACCATCCTTGGTAATGCCGGCGTTATTGACCAGCACGGAAATTTCGCCAACTTCAGCCTTGACCTTGTCGAAGGCGGCCTTGGTGCTCTCCCAATCCGAGACATTGCCCTCAGAAGCGATAAAGTCAAAACCCAGTTCCTTCTGCTCGGCCAGCCAGCGATCCTTGCGCGGTGAATTCGGGCCACAGCCAGCCACCACGGTAAAGCCATCCTTGGCCAGACGCTGACAGATCGAGGTGCCAATGCCACCCATGCCACCGGTTACGTAAGCTACTTTTTTGCTCATTTGCACGAACCCTTTCTGTAATTATGGATTATGAGTTCATTACTATAACCAAAATTATGTATAACGCAACTGTTTCACTTATTTGCAATCTTTCTGGTTAAGGCATTGTTCAATTGATAATGGCGAGATACCCAATTTCGCAGAAACTCATGGAAACCATCACCAAAAATCAGGCCATCAAAAGTCACACCGGTTACTCGTGTATCGGGCTCTACAACCCGAAAGGCCCGGAGAATGTCGGCGCCATCATGCGTGCCGCCGGTTGCTACGGCGTCAATACGGTTTTCTACACCGGTAAACGCTATGAACGCGCCATGGAATTTCGTACCGACACCAAGAAAATTCATCTCCAGCTGCCGCTGATTGGCGTCGATGATCTGCAACAGGTGATTCCCTTCGGTTGCACGCCGGTCGCCATTGAGGTGCATCCTGATGCAAAACCCCTGACCGAATACCAGCACACGGAGCGGGCGTTTTACATCTTTGGCCCGGAGGACGGCAGCCTGAAAGCCAGTGTCACTTCATGGTGCAAGGACATCATCTATATTCCGACACACGGCTGCATGAATCTGGCCGCGACGGTGAATGTCGTGCTTTATGACCGGCTGCTCAAATCCAGCCGCAACACCAGCTAGGCGTCTGTCGGTAAGGCCCTCAAATCGCAGGACATCGCTTTGGCAAATGCTGTCAGCGCCAGAATGCCAGGCTCTGCAACACGCTTGAAACGCCGGCAAAACACCGCTCTCGCCATTCAGCAATCGCCTCACGGCGCAACTGTTCGGCATGAAGGCGTGCGAGATCGTGCAGGCGTGCCAGTCGATGCAATGCCGAGTCATCGGAAGAATTGCGTTGCAGATTCGGATTTTGTGACATAAACAACTCCTTGAATGAGGTTTGTCACAACTTTATTGATTTGATAAACCAGACGAAACAGACCAAAATGCGAATCTGTTTTGCAATTACTGCAAACAAGAACCAACCCAAAAACCTGCCATGCAACTGAATCTTGCCGATGCCGCCCTGTTTATCCGGGTCGCTGAATTAAGCACGCTATCCGCTGCAGCCCGCGAGCGGAATGAACCGGTCAGCCAGGTATCGCGCGCCATTTCCCGTATCGAGACAGCGCTGGGCGTACGCCTGCTCCATCGCAGCACGCACGGTTTATCGCTCACCGATGAGGGCGACGCTTTTCTCGCGCACGCCCGGAGCATGCTCGACATTGCCGCAGAACTGGAGAGTGACCTCGGTGGCAAATGTGCCGCACCACGCGGCCGGGTACGCCTCTCGGTCAGTCACATTCTGGCGCAGACACTTGTCGTACCGACGCTCACGGGTCTTTACGCGCGCTACCCGGAACTCAAGCTTGACATCGTGGCCGATGATCGCACTACCGACCTGGTACGTGACAGCATCGACATAGCTATCCGTGCCGGCGTCGACAGCCTGGAAAGCCTCGTCGTCAGGAAGATAGGCGAGCACGGCCGCAAGCTGTATGCAGCGCCAGCCTATCTTGAAAAATTTGGCACGCCACGGCAACCGGTCGACTTGCTCGAGCACCGCCTGATCGCCAATAGCGCCAGCCAGTCACTCAATCGCTGGCCGTTTCGCCAGGCAACCCTCGCCAACAACATCAAGCAGAAGGAAGCCTGGCCGGAAAAGAACACCAGCCAGCGCACAACCAAGCATGGCAAGGCAGACTACCTGCTGGTCAAAGGCCATACCCGGGCAGACAGCACCGCCATGGTCCTTTCCCTGACCCTGGCCGGCGTCGGCATTGCCCGCCTCAACGAACTGCTGGTTGCACCGCTGGTCAGTAGCGGGCAACTGCGCGAAGTGCTGGCCGACGACGTGGAAAACCAACCCCTGCCGATCTACGCAGCCATGCTCCAGGGCCGCCACCGCCTGCCGAAAGTGCGCGCCTGCCTTGAATACTGGCAGGAAGAGTTATCAAGGTTGCAAAACATGCAAGGCCAGGCAAGTGGTTGAGCCGGGTTTCCCGATGGCAGGAACGAGTGAGTATTTGATTCTCAACACATGGTTACAACGCGGCCTGCTGAAAACAAAACGCCGTCAGCAATAAACAGATACCGACTGCAACGGCCGGACGACATAAAATTCGCCACCACCTTTCGTTCATTGTCATTGCCCCATGCGTATTCTCCACACTTCCGACTGGCACCTTGGCCAACATTTCATGGGCAAGAGCCGGCAGGCGGAGCATCAGGCGCTGATTGTCTGGCTGCTGGCCCAGGTGGAAGAACAGTCCGTGGATGCCGTGCTGATTGCCGGCGATATTTTCGATAGCGGCACACCGCCCAGTTATGCCCGCGAGTTGTACAGCCAGTTGGTGGTTGGCCTGCATGAAGCCGGCGTGGCTTTGCTCTTGCTCGGCGGCAATCATGATTCGGTGGCGACGCTGGGCGAGAGCCGCGATCTGCTGAGTCGTCTCGGCACAACGGTGGTAGCTGCGGCGAGTGATGATGCGGCAGCACAAGTTGTTGTATTGCCGCAGCGCAATGGCGAGCCAGGTTGCATCGTCTGCGCCATTCCCTTCATCCGCCCGCGTGATGTGTTGCAAAGTCAGGCCGGGCAAAGCGCTGAAGACAAACAATTGTCGCTGCAGACGGCAATTCAGGCGCATTACAGCGCCGTTTTCGCAGCGGCTATTGAACGCCAAAGTGCTTTGCAATCCGAACTTGGCCGCAAATTACCGCTGATCGCCACCGGCCACCTGACCACGGTTGGCGCCAGCACCAGCGAATCGGTGCGCGAAATCTACGTCGGCGCGCTCGAGGCCTTCCCGACGACGGCCTTTCCACCCGCGGATTACATCGCGCTCGGGCACATTCATCGGCCACAAAAAGTTGGCGGGCAGGAGCATATCCGCTACTGCGGCTCACCGCTGACGCTAAGTTTCGACGAGGCCAAGCAGCAGAAGGAAGTTCTGCTTGTCGATCTCAATGCCGATGGCTTGCAGGCCGTCACCGCCCTGCCCGTGCCGCGCTTTCAGGGACTGGCCTCGATCAGCGGCAATCTCGCCACACTGGCCGGGCCGATTGGTGCCGCCGCCGCTGAAGGCACGTTCGAGCGCCCGACCTGGCTGGAGGTCACCGTCGTTGAAGACGACTATCTGGCCGATCTGCCAGCCAGAATTGAAGCGCTGACTGCCGGCTGGCCGGTTGAGGTGCTGCGCATCCGTCGCCAGCGCGGCAATGCCACCACACAACTAGCCGCCGAAGCGCTGGAAACCCTGGACGAACTCAGCCCGCACGACGTTTTTGCCCGCCGCCTGCAACAGGAAGAACTGGCCGAAGACCTGCAACTGGCGCTCAGCGAGCGTTACCGCCGCATCGTCACGGCTTTGCAGGAAGAAGCGCCATGAAAATCCTCACCCTGCGCCTGAAAAACCTCAATTCGCTGAAAGGCGAATGGACAATCGACTTCACCAAGCCGCCGTTCACCGACAACTGCCTGTTCGCCATCACTGGCCCGACCGGCGCCGGCAAGTCGACGCTGCTCGACGCCATCTGCCTCGCGCTCTACCACCAGACGCCGCGCCTGAAGACCATCTCGGCCTCCGACAACGACATCATGACGCGGCACACCGCCGACTGTCTGGCCGAGGTCGAGTTCGAAGTCAAAGGTGCCGTCTACCGTGCTTTCTGGAGCCAGCGCCGTTCGCGTGACAAGGCCGATGGCGCACTGCAAGCCCCCAAGGTCGAACTCGCCAATGGCGATGGCACCATCCTCAGCACGCAGAGCAATGACAAGCTGAAGCGCATCGCCGAGATCACCGGCCTCGATTTCCCGCGCTTTACCAAATCCATGTTGCTTGCCCAGGGCGGCTTTGCGGCATTCCTCAACGCCAGCGCCAACGAGCGTGCAGAGCTGCTGGAAGAACTGACCGGCAGCGAAATCTACGGCGATATTTCGCGCCGGGTTTTTGAGCAGGCACGCGAAGCCAAAGGGCAACTCGACCAGCTCAAGGCCCGCGCCGACGGCATGGAACTGCTCAGCGCCGAACAGCGCGCCGAAATGCAACAGGCTGTTGGCCGCCTCGACAGCCAATTGACGGAAGTTCAGCTCAGGCATCAAGCAATCCAAAACCAGCGTCAGTGGCGCCTCGATCTGGCGCAAAGCGAACAGGAAACCAAGGCCGCTGAAGGCAAATTGACTGAAGCCAACACAGCGCTTGACGTAGCTGCCCCCGAGTTACAGCGTTTGGCCGCTAGCGAACCGGCAGAAGCGTTGAAACCATTGCACCTGATTTGGCAACAAACCGATACCGCCTGCCGGCAAAGCGATGGCGAATTGAAGGCGCTGCATGTCCAGCGCGAAACACGGCAGGTAGAACACTACCAGCAACACTATGCCGCTCATCGCCTTGCAGCCCAGATCGCCGAACAGGCTCAGCAACAATTGCAGCGGATTCAAAACGAGTGCCGCCAAATCGTCGAATTTAGTACCGCCCACCCGCAACGCGCGCAACTGGGTGAGCGTCTCGGGGTCTGGCGTCAGCAGTTTGAACAGCGCGACAAGCTGCAACTCGACATCGCTGCCCAGCAAAAAGCCGCGCAGCAACTGGAAAAACAGCAGCAAGAAAACGCTCAGGCCGTCGCCAAACAAACTGTTACGGTCGACGCCCAAAATAAGGCAAAAATTTCTGCTGATAGCGCCTGGCAAGCGGCACAGGCCGAGCAAAACCAGCGCCTCGCCGGGCGCACATTGGCCGAATTGCGCCAGCACTGGCAAAGCGAACAAACCGCTCTCAACCGCTGGCAGCAACTGGAAACCCTCGCCCAGCGCCAGCGCGAACTTGCCGCCCAGCAGACGACCCTATCCGGCCAGTTGCAGCAGGGGCAAGTGAAAATTACGGCGCAGGAAGCGGCGCTTATCAATCTGCGCCAGCAGCACAAGGAACTCAACACACAGGTCGCCGACAAGCAGAAACTGCTCGACCAGGAACGCCGCATCCAGAGCCTGGAAGCCCACCGCCAGCAACTGCAGCCGGGTGAGGCTTGCCCGCTGTGCGGTTCGGCTGAGCATCCGGCAATTGCCACCTATCAGGCGCTTGATGTCAGCGCCACCGAAGCCGGCCTGAAAGAAAAGCAGGCGGCGCTGGAAGCGTTGGTGACAAACGGCCAGAAAGCCGCCACTGAACTGGCCGCCAGCCGCGCCAAGCAAACCGAATGGCTGGCACAACAAGAAAAAACAACGCAGGACATCAACCGTTGCCAAACACAATGGACCGAACTGTGCGGACAGCTCGGCGCCAATGACTGGCAAGACAGCGACAAGCTTAAAACAAGGCGCACAGCCGCCGAACAGCTGCTCGCCGCTTTGGCGCTAAGCCTGAAAGCCGCCGACGAGGGGGAATTAACACTCAACAAGGCCGGCAAATCCGCCAACGATCACGCCCTGGCGCTGCAAACTGCCATCAGCCAGCTCGGCACGCTGCAACAGGCCGTGCAAACCAATCAGGCGCGGCAAACTGAACTCCAACAAACCCTGAAAGCCCGCCAGCTGGAACTGGCTGAACTCGACGCCCGTTTAAGCAGCACGCTCGGCGAAGCCGGTTTTGAACCACCCACCGAACCGGCGCTCTGGTTGCAGGAACGTGAGGGCGAATGGCAGCACTGGCAACAATTACAGCGTCGTCGGAAGGAACTGAGCGAAGCGCTGAGCAAACAGCAAGGCCATTGTGAGCTTGCACAGGCGCAAGCGGCTCTATGGGCGGAACGCTGGAAAGTGTTACGGTCAACGGCCAAAAACGACGATTTTTTTGAAGCAAGCCCTACGGATGATCCGGCAAGCGCCCTCCTCCGCTGTACGGAAGAAGTTACCCGACTGGCCCAGGCACTCGCCGCACTTGATGGCCGGCAAAAACAACTGGAAAGCAGCCTCACCCAGCAACAAATTGCCTTGGACGAAACGCTTGCCAAGTGGCAAACGGCTTTGGCCGCCAGCCCTTTTACCGACCTCGCCGCCTTTGTTGTCGCCCTGTTGCCAGCCGAAGATCGCCAACTGCTGGTGCAATTGAAGGAAAGGCTTGAGTTAGCTAGACAACAGGCAACCGCAGTATTGAATGCCGCACGTACCAAGGGGCTGCTGCTTGAGAATAACCAACCTCTCCCCAACCCTCTCCTGCCAGAGGAAGGAGCTGTACCGCAGCTGGCTGAGCTTGAGGTACGTCTATCCGCGCTGGAAACTGAACGCCGCACGCTCAGCGAACAACTCGGGGCGCAACGCGCCCTGCTGGCCAGCGACGAGCAACGCCGCATCAGCCAACAAACACTGTTCGCCGAGATCACCAAACAAACTGCGGACACCGACATTTGGCAGCGCCTCGACAGCCTGATCGGCTCGGCCCGTGGCGACAAATTCCGCAAGTTTGCCCAGGGGCTGACGCTCGACCACCTGCTCCACCTCGCCAACCGCCATCTCGCCCGCTTGCATGGCCGCTACCTGCTGCGGCGCAAATCCACTGGCGAACTCGAACTGGACATCATCGACAGTTGGCAAGGCGATGCCGCGCGTGACACCCGCACATTGTCCGGTGGCGAGAGCTTTCTGGTCAGCCTGGCGCTCGCCCTCGCCCTCTCCGATCTGGTCAGCCACAAGACTTCCATCGACTCGCTGTTCCTCGATGAAGGTTTCGGCACACTCGATGCCGACACGCTGGAAATCGCCCTTACTGCGCTCGACAGCCTGAACGCCAGCGGCAAGATGATCGGCATCATCAGTCATGTCGAAGGCCTGAAGGAACGCATTCCAGCACAGATCAAGGTCGATAAGGGCGGCAGCGTCGGCCACTCGCGCCTGAGTGTTTAAACCATTGCACCACGGTGAAAAAATTGCATCAGCCAACCCGCCTATGGGACACTAAGCTGATGTTTTGGCCTTCCTGCCCGTTGCAATTTGAGATGAAGCACTGGATCACGAGATGGTTCAAGCCGCTGGCCGTAACCATCATTTGTGCACTGGCCCATACGGTCGAAGCGCAGACGAATCGGGCTAACGAAATCGAGTACGCCTCCCCTGACCAATCGGTATGGTCGACTAAACTCAACGAGCGAGGGGAACCGGATAACCCTTTACTCAGCCTTGCCACAGCCCTGTTCACCAAGGCCAATATTCCCTGGCGAAGCCAGATATATCCGGCCAGCCGATTGTTCAAAAATCTTCAGGATGGTAGCAGCCAGTTTTCCATACTTGTCAAAGTTCCTGCACTACAGGAGTGTTGTCTCTGGAGCAAAAAACCGGTTACCTCTGTCGAAATCCGCGTATATCGCCTCAATCACAAGTCAGCGATAAAAACCCCTGATGACTTGACCGGAAAAACAGTCATCACCATTCGCGGTTATAGCTATGGTGGTTTGCGCAATTTCATCAACGATGAAAAGAACCGGGTAACAAATAACGAATCGCCAACTCATGTCGCCGCTTTCAAAATGCTGATGAGTGGCCGGGCCGACTATCTGATCGACTACGCCGGGCCAGCAGCCGAAATACTTGCCAGCGAAGCGGCGACTGGCATTCAGTCCGATGCACTGCTCCGCCAGGATGTGCATCTTGTCTTGTCAAAGACCTATCCAGATGCAGCCAAGGTCATGGCGCAACTGGAAAGCATCGCCAATGGTCTCGACAGCGCAGCAATTATCAAAAACCACGGAAAATAGACGACAACACCAGAATTAAAATTCTGGGTAACCGTCTGGTGAAAATCACATCAATTTGGTTTTTGCGGCCTAAAATTGGTTATGGCCTTCCTAAAACAGTCCGTATTGGCACTCAAAATCCTGCTTCTGGTTCTAATGGCAGCTTTGGGCGTCTTTTTGTTAGCCACCACAGTCGGCGTTGTACATGAGCGCAACAAGGCACTTCATATTGCACACACCGAAGTAAATACAGTCGTCACCAACAATCTGGATGCCATTGCCTTGGCGCTCTGGAGCTATGACGACGTAGCTTTCTCCACATTGCTGCGCGGGATGAGCAAAATTTCGTCAATCGCCCGACTCGAGCTATCTGACAACACAAAGATAGTGGCCGATGTCAGCAATCCGGCAGCGGGAAATAAAGCTGACCGCGTATGGTCCATCACCATTGTTGCTCCCGACGGCAAAACAGCAATCGGCAGCCTGAAGATCACCGAGTCTTATACCGAAATTTATCAGCGCATTGACCAAATGGTAGAAATGTTGGTTGTGACGGAGCTGTTCAAAATCATCGGCCTGGCCATTATCCTGTTCGTTATCGTCTACCGCAAAGTGGCACGCCACTTACACGATCTGGCAATGAATGTAGTCGCCATCGACCCAGGCAACCTGAATGCGCGTGTTTCACTGAATCGGCGACACACCAGCACCTACCGCGACGAACTGGACATCCTCGTCGAATCATTTAATCACTTTCTGGCTGACCGAAAAAAGGCGGCGGAGCAACTACTCATTGCCGCAACGGCATTCGAGTCGCAGGAAGCAATGATGGTCACCGATACCAATGGTATCGTTTTACGAATCAACAAGGCATTCGCCGAGACAACCGGCTACTCCCCCGAAGAAATCGTTGGCCAGACACCACGTTTGCTGCGCTCAGGTCGCCACGATGAAGCGTTTTACCGCCAGATGTGGGAAAGCATCAATTTCACCGGTGCCTGGCAGGGCGAGATATGGGATCGCCACAAATCAGGCAATCAGTATCTGAAATGGCTGACCATTTCTGCGGTTAGAAACGCTGAGGGCGGTATCACCCACTACATCGGCACCCATTACGACCTGACTGAACGCAAAAAGGCTGAAGAAAGAATCAATGCGCTAGCCTTTTATGACCAACTGACCAATCTGCCGAACCGGATATTGCTGGTAGAACACCTGAACCGTTCAATGGCTGCCAGCCTCCGTAGTGGAAGCCACGGCGCCCTGCTGTTTATCGATCTGGACAATTTCAAAACGCTCAATGACACCCAAGGCCATGAAATGGGTGATCTCCTGTTGAAACAGGTCGCCGACCGGCTCAAACAATGCGTGCGCGGGGAAGATACCGTAGCCCGCCAGGGTGGCGATGAATTTGTTGTTCTGCTCTCTGATCTTGGCACCGGCGAACCAGAAGCGGCCAGTACAGCGGAGTCGATTGCCGAGAAAATCCTTGAACAACTCAATCTGCCCTATCAGATCGGCCATTTTTCACACCACAGCACGGCCAGCATTGGCGTGACGCTGTTCAGTGGCAATCAATCCTCCGTCGATGACCTGATGAAGCAGGCCGATCTTGCCATGTACCGCGCCAAAGGCGCCGGGCGCAACATCGTGCGCTTCTTCGATCCGGCGATGGAAGCCATCGTCAAGGTGCGTGCCGAGTTGGAAGATGATCTGCGTCAGGCCATCGATAAGAAGCAGTTCTTGCTTCACTATCAGCCGCAGGTAGTTGACGATGGCCGAATCACCGGAGCTGAGGTGCTGGTGCGTTGGCAGCACCCTTTACGCGGGATGATTTCTCCAGCCGACTTTATCCCCCTGGCGGAAGATACCGATTTGATCCTGCCACTAGGCCAATGGGTATTGGAGACGGCATGTCGCAAGTTGGCCCTATGGTCTACACGACCAGAAACAGCAGCTTTGAATATTGCCGTTAACGTCAGTGCCAAGCAGTTTCGCCAACCCGGTTTCGTCGATCAGGTACTCGCTGCGGTTAAGCAGAGTAGCGCCGATCCACGCCGGCTAAAGCTCGAATTAACCGAAAGCCTGCTGGTCGACAATGTCGAAGAGATCATCGAAAAAATGCACCGGCTCAAGGCCAAGGGTATCGGCTTTTCTCTCGATGATTTTGGTACTGGCTATTCCTCGCTGTCTTACTTGAAGCGCCTGCCACTCGACCAGTTAAAGATTGACCAGTCATTTGTGCGCGACGTGCTGAGTGACCCGAACGATGCAGCAATCGCCAAGACCATTGTGACGCTGGGCCAAAGCCTGGGACTGGCAGTTATCGCCGAAGGAGTGGAAACCCAGGCGCAGCGTGATTTTCTTGCGAATGCGGGATGCTACGCCTATCAAGGCTATTTCTTCAGCAAACCGCTTCCTGAAGAACTGTTCGAACAATTTCTCGATCATTCACACCAAATCTGAAGAAATTACTCGTCCGGTTGATTTCCAGCCAGCGTTTAACCTTCTTTATTGCGCATGAAATCTGCTGTGTGGAAGAAATTATCCAGCAGTTTCTTGCTCAGTTCCTTGTCGACACCAACATCGTCCATTGCCAGCACCATGCAGGCCACCCACTGGTCACGCTCGGCTGTGCCAATGCCGAAATGCATGTGGCGGCCGCGCAGTCGGGGATGGCCAAATTTCTCGACGAAGAGATCGGGGCCGCCCATCCAACCGGAGAGAAACATGTACAGCTTGTCGCGCGAGCCGCTGAGATCGGCAGGATGCATGGCGCGTATGCCCTGAAACTGCGGCACGGTATCCATCAGTTCATAAAAGCGGTCGCAGAGTTTGCCGATGGCAGCATCGCCACCGATTTTTTCGTAAGTCGTTGTAGTGTTTTCCATTGCGTTTGATCAGGGTTTGCGTGTTTGAGTGCGACTGCGTGCTGCCAGCGGTTTGGTCGGCTGACGCGCAGGCCGCTGGCCGAGACGCGGGTTGGGTGAAGCCGCTTGAAATTTACCGGTTTTTTCCTGTTGACCGCGTACCGCAGTAACAGCCCCGGAGACGCGCGAAGTAGCCGGTTGCCAGGCAGGTATCAGCTGTTTTTTGCCATTGCCAATTAAGTCGGCACGGCCCATGGCCTTCAAGGCTTCACGCAGCAACGGCCAGTTGTTGGGGTCGTGATAACGCAAAAAGGCCTTGTGCAGTTTGCGCTGCGTGCCATTGCGCACGGTGCCGACATGTTCGCTGCTCCGCGACAACTTGCGCAGCGGGTTGCGCTCGGTGTGGTACATGGTGGTCGCCAGCGCCATCGGCGTTGGCAGGAAGGTCTGCACCTGATCAAGCCGGAAGTTGTTTTTCTTCAGCCAGAGCGCCAGATTCATCATGTCTTCATCGGTCGTTCCCGGATGGGCGGCGATGAAGTAAGGAATCAGGTATTGCTCCTTGCCGGCCTCACGCGAGAAGCGGTCGAAGAGTTGCTTGAAGCGGTCGTAAGCGCCCATGCCCGGCTTCATCATCTTCGACAACGGGCCTTCTTCGGTATGCTCCGGGGCGATTTTCAGATAGCCGCCGACATGGTGAGTGACCAGTTCCTTGATGTAATCAGGTGAGCGCACGGCGAGGTCGTAGCGCAAGCCGGAACTGACCAACACTTTCTTGACGCCCTTGATTGATCTGGCCCTTCGGTAGAGTGAAATCAGCGGGTTGTGATCGGTGCCCAGATTTTCACAAATATCGGGGTAAACACAGGACAGGCGGCGGCAGGACGATTCGATTTTCTCGTCCTTGCACTTGAGGCGATACATATTCGCTGTCGGCCCGCCGAGGTCGGAGACAACACCGGTGAAGCCCGGCGTCTTGTCGCGCATTTCCTCGATTTCGCGAATGATCGAATCTTCCGAACGGCTCTGAATGATTCGACCTTCGTGCTCGGTAATCGAGCAGAAAGTGCAACCACCAAAGCAGCCGCGCATGATGTTGACCGAGAAGCGGATCATCTCCCAGGCGGGAATTTTGGCCTCGCCATAAGCCGGATGCTGGCGGCGGGCGTAAGGCAGTTCATACACTGCATCAAACTCTTCCATGCTCAGCGGAATCGGTGGTGGATTGAGCCAGACATCGCGTTCGCCATGCGCCTGTACCAAGGCACGGGCATTGCCGGGGTTGGATTCAAGATGGAAAGTGCGCGAGGCATGGGCGTAAAGCACCGGATCTTCCTTGACCCGCTCGTAGGATGGCAGGCGAATGACAGTGTGGGCGCGTCTTTCCTTGAGCGCAGCCAGCTTTTCCGTACGGGAAACAATGCGTATCGGCTTTGCGCCATCAGCACAGGGTGCGGCGGTATTGCCCTGTGGCTCCATCGCGTAAGGGTCGGGATGATGGCCTACCGGGCCGGGCGTATCGACTTCACTCGAATCGACGGCATCCCAAGCCTCGGAAGGCACCCAGCCAGAGGGCACCATGAAAGCCGTGCCACGCAGATCGCGAATCTCGCTGACTTTTTCGCCCTTGGCGAGACGATGGGCAATTTCGACAATCGCCCGCTCGGCATTGCCGAAAACCAGCATATCGGCCTTGGAATCGGGCAGCACGGAACGCCGTACCTTGTCCGACCAGTAATCGTAATGGGCAATCCGGCGCAGGCTGGCTTCAATCGAGCCAATGATCACCGGTACACCGGGGGCGGCTTCGCGGCAACGCTGGGCATAAACCGTCACCGCCCGATCCGGCCGCTTGTTGGGTTCGGCATTGGCCGTGTAGGCGTCGTCCGAGCGGATCTTGCGGTCGGAGGTGTAGCGATTGACCATCGAATCCATGTTGCCAGCGGTGACGCCGTAAAACAGATTGGGTTTGCCAAGTTTCTTGAAGTCGGCAGCGCTATTCCAGTCCGGCTGACAGATGATGCCGACGCGGAAACCCTGGGCTTCGAGCAAACGGCCAATCAAAGCCATGCCAAAACTGGGATGGTCGATGTAGGCGTCGCCAGTGACCAGAACTATGTCGCAGGAATCCCAGCCGAGAGTCTCCATTTCCTGACGGGACATGGGCAGGAAGGGTGCCGGGCCAAAACGGTGCGCCCAGAATTTGCGATGGCCGAAAAGCGGCTGTGGTACGTTGGAAATCTGATTCATGCCTTATTTTACCCGAGCCCGCACCGAGGCCGTGCATGGCATAATTCGTCCTGATTTTGAATATGAAGAGCAAGTCATGATTCTTCCCCTCCATGAAAGTGCCGGCGTTGTCATCGCCACCGTCAGCGGGCGTATTGACCACGCCAGCGCCGATGCGTTCAATACGGCGCTCGAACCCCTGCTTAAAAACTGTGTTGGCGGCGAAAAACCCCTGATTCTTGACTTTTCCGGCGTTGAATACATCAGCAGTGTCGGTTTACGCTCCCTGATGCTGGCCTCGCGCCAGGCCAAGACACAAAAAGGCGCTTTTGCCATTGCCGGTATGCAGCCCAGTGTTCAAGAAGTTTTCACCATCAGCCGCTTCAGCCTGATCATGCCTTGCTACACCAGCGTGGCAGCAGCTTGCAAGGTGCTGGGATCATGAAAAATGTCGTCTTCTGGGGCACCCGTGGCTCGCTTCCCGTCGCCCTGACGGCTAACGACGTTCGGCAAAAGATCATCGCCGCGCTCACTGCGGCCAATGGCAAAACCTTTCGCAATTCAGGTGCATTGAACGAGTTTATTGACACCCTGCCCTTTGCCACGCGTGGCACTTTCGGTGGCCATTCATCCTGCGTCGAAATCGTCAGTGGTGGCCACGAACACATCATTTGCGATATGGGCAGCGGTGCGCGTCCGCTCGGCCAGTCGAAAATCGCAACCTATGGCGCACCTAATCCGCAGACATACCACATCTTCATTTCCCATCTGCACTGGGATCATTTGATGGGTTTCCCCTACTTCACGCCCATGTACCTGCCCGGCAACCGGATCATCATTCATGGTTGCCATCCACATATTGAAGCGGCCTTCCGCCTGCAAATGACAGCCCCCTGTTTCCCGGTCGATTATTCACAGGCTGGTGCAAAGATTGAATTCGATGTCATGACACCCGGCCAAACGCAGTACATCGCCGGCGTCAATGTCACGCCGAAACTGCAATTGCATGCCGGTGATTCCTACGGTTATCGCTTTGACAGCATTGATCGCAGCGTCGTCTATTCGACAGATTCCGAGCACAAGCTGGAGTCCAAAGAAGAACACGAAGGATTCGTCAAATTCTTCGCCAAGGCCGATCTGGTTATTTTTGATGCGATGTATTCGCTGGCCGAAGCGGTTTCAGTCAAGGCTGACTGGGGGCATTCGAGCAACATGGTTGGCGTCGAATTGTGTCAGGCTGCCAAAGCCAAACGACTGGCGCTGTTTCATCACGAGACGATGAACGACGACAACCAGTTGTCGCGTCTTTTGGCTGAAACGCGCCGCCTTGAGGAAATCACCCGCCATGACCACAACCCGCTTGAGGTCATTTCGGCCTACGACGGGCTTACTGTAGCGCTGTGAATCGCCTGGCGGAATACGCCACCACCTTGCTGCGCGCCCGCCACGGGCGCGCTTTTCCACTCGTCCTGTTGTTAATTGCCACACTGGCATTGGTCTTTCATGAAGCCACGCCGCTCGCCAACCTGCGCCATGCGCAGTTTGATCACTACCAGCAATTAATGCCACGCCTGCGCGACAACGAACCGGTCATTGTCGTCAGCGTTGATAGCCAAAGCCTGGAACGCCACGGCCAGTGGCCCTGGTCACGCGAACTGATGGCGCAACTGGTGAATCAGATCATGGCCGGTCAACCGCTGGCAGTCGGCATCGACATGATCTTTGCCGAACGTGATCGTTACAGCCCTGAAGTGCTGGCCGAGCGTCTCCCTGCCCTATCCAAATCCGCGTTAGCCGGTCTCAACGAACCTGACAGTTTTTTTTCCAAAGCACTGAGCCAGGGGCCAACCGTACTCGCCGTTGTCGGTGTGGTAGGCCAGGCAAGTACCCGGCGCACGGCAGCCACACAAGCCCTTGCCGGCACTGGCCGAGGCCAATCTCGCCGAACAACCGATCCTGCGTTTTCCCGCCGCTTTGGCCAGTCGACCGCAACTGGAGGCCGCCGCCGCTGGCGAGGGTCTGATTAACGCCAGTCCTGACAAATTAAGTAGCAGTCCGAATCGAGGGGTGCTGCGCCACACGCCAACCATTGCTTTCATCGACCAGCAACCCTTCCTCTCGCTACCTCTCGAAATGGTGCGCATTGCCTTGGGTGAGGAAGGCCGCGTCATCCCCGAAATTTCCCGGCATGGCATGGAGCGCATCCGGATTGGCGATTACAGCTTGCCGACGCAAGCCAATGGCGAACTACTGATTCATTTTGGTCAATCCAGTTCGCACTACCATTTATCAGCCGCCGATGTCATCGCCGGCGTGCACAAGCCAGGTGTATTCCAGAATCGTTTCGTGCTGATCGGCTTCAACACCACCGGCCTGCAAGACCGGGTCATCACGCCGCTCGGTGACAATTTACCGGGCGTCGATATCCACGCCCAGATCATCGAAAGCCTGCTCGCCGGCGCTGCCCTGCAACGCCCGCACTGGATGCCGAAACTGGAACTTGGCATCCTGCTGATTGCTGGTCTGTTGATGATCGCAGTGATGTCGAAGCTGCGGCCCAGCCTTGCCATTTCCGGATTCATGGCGCTGGTCGTGATGCTGGTGGGCGCCGGTTATTTTGTCTTCCGCCAAGGCCAATGGCTCTTTGATGGTACCTCGATCAGCATTCTGCTCTTGCCTATTTTCATGGCCTTGCTCAGTAACATCCTGATCAAAGCCGATGCTCAACGGCGGCTGGCACAGAAACAACTCCAGGAAAGCCGCGAAGCCGCTGCCCGCGTTGCCGGTGAACTGGATGCGGCACGGCGTATCCAGATGGGCTTGTTACCTGATCCGGCACGATTATTTGCTGATGAAAACCGTTTCTCCGTCGCTGCCCTGCTTGAACCAGCACGCGCAGTAGGCGGTGATTATTACGACTGTTTCATGCTTGATCAGCAACACCTCTGCCTGGCCATCGGCGACGTTTCCGGCAAAGGCATTCCGGCCAGCCTGTTCATGGCCATTTCGAAAACACTGACCGGAACATTGGCGCGCAGCCATGCCGACCTCGGCCTGGCCATGCGCGCCGTTGAGCTAGAACTGGATCGCAATAATTCGGAATATCTCTTCGTCACATCATTTATCAGCGTGATTGATGTCGACACTGGCGCGATGGAATTTGTCTGCGCCGGCCATGACGCACCACTTTTGAGACGAGATGGTCACACCTTGCGTATCGACACCGCACCGACCTCCGGCCCGCCGCTATGCGCGACCGGCGACTACCCATTCACCACCGGCCACACCCAGCTTCAGCCGGGCGATCTGCTTTGTTTGTTTACCGATGGTGTCAGCGAAGCCTACAACGGGCAGGACATGTACACCGGCGAAAGGTTGGCTGAAGTTTTCGCTTCGACGATCAACGAACCCACTTTGCAACGACAAATCGAGGCAATACGGGATTCGGTACGCCAGTTCGAGGCAGGTTTTCCGCCGGCAGATGACCTGACCCTGCTACTGGCACGCTGGTACGGTCAACCGCGAATTTAGGCCATTTTTTCTGAACTACCCTGCTACTAAAGGGGTTGATTTTCCTCAGACTCTCGGCGATAGTTCGACCTCGCTTGAATTTTACTCACCGGAAATCCGCATGATCGCTACTCGCCACCGCCGCTCCAACACTGCCCGCGCAGTGCTGCCTGTCGTCGTCCGTGTAGTCGTCGTAGTAGGCGTCGTTATCGACACGCCGTCGCGGTTCAGGTAAGCAGAAGCAGCTCAGATTACCCCCAACCCCGCCGGCGCAAACCGGCGGGGTTTTGTTTTGGAGCCCGCCGGTTGTGCCACCAACCCAAAGGAAATCTCCATGACAGAAACTCTCACTGGCGCCCAGATCACCGTGCGCCTGCTTGAACGCCAGGGCATACGCACCGTTGCCGGCATTCCCGGCGGCGCCATCCTGCCGATTTACGACGCGCTCGGGCAATCGACCGCAATCCATCATGTGCTGGCCCGCCACGAGCAGGGCGCCGGCTTCATGGCCCAGGGCATGGCGCGCGTCAGCGGTCTGCCCGCCATCTGCCTCGCTTCCTCTGGCCCCGGCGCAACCAATCTGCTGACGGCCATCGCTGATGCCAAGCTCGATTCCATCCCGCTGGTCGCCATCACCGGCCAGGTGCCGCGCGCCATGATCGGCACCGATGCGTTTCAGGAAGTCGACACTTACGGCCTGAGCATCCCGATCACCAAGCACAACTTTCTGGTGACCTCGGCGGAAGAATTGCTGGAAGTGATCCCGCGCGCCTTCCAGATTGCCGCCTCCGGGCGCCCCGGCCCGGTGCTGATCGACATCCCCAAGGATGTGCAGACCCAGGCCATAGAGATCACTGAGTGGCCGGCCCCCGGCACCGCCCTGCCCTGTACCGCCGCCGATAGCGAAGCGATTGCAACGGCGGCGGCGATGATCAACGCCGCCCAGCGCCCCATCCTTTACCTCGGTGGCGGCGTCGTGCATTCCGGCGCGGCAGCGGTAGCGGTTGCGCTGGCCGAAAAGGCCAATTTGCCGACCGTAATGACCCTGATGGCGCTCGGCGCGATGCCGGTCGATCACCCGCTGGCGCTCGGCATGCTGGGCATGCATGCGGCGCGTTACACCAATTTGGCGCTCGATGAATGCGATCTGCTGATCGCCGTTGGCGCCCGCTTTGATGACCGCGCCACCGGCAAGGTGGCCGCCTTCTGCCATCAGGCAAAGATCATTCATATCGACATCGACCCGGCCGAGCTCGACAAAATCAAGACCGCGCATATCGGCATCACGGCTGATGTGGGCGAAGCGCTGGCACAACTGCTGCCGGCCGTCGAAATAAATGAGCGGAAAATCTGGGTTGACCGCAACAATCTGCTGAAGACACAGTTCCCGTTGCACATGCCGGACCTCGCCAATCCCCGCTCGCATTTCGGGCTGATCCAAAGTGTTGCCGCCTGCCTCGACAACGATGCCATCGTCGCCACCGATGTCGGGCAGCATCAGATGTGGGTCGCCCAGGCCTACCCGCTGCGCCGCCCGCGCCAGTGGCTGACTTCCGGCGGGCTGGGCACGATGGGTTTTGGCGTCCCGGCCGCCATCGGTGCCGCGCTGGCAGAACCCAAACGCACCGTGGTCTGTTTTACCGGCGACGGCTCGATCATGATGAATATCCAGGAGCTGGTGACTGCCGCCGAAGAAAACGTGAACCTCAAGATCGTGCTGATGGATAACGCCTCGCTCGGCCTGGTGCACCAGCAGCAGACGCTGTTCTATGGCGAGCGCCTGTTCGCCTCGAAATTCAAGTCTGCGCCTGATTTCATCAAGATTGCCCAGGGCTTCGGCATTACTGCGGTCGACCTTGATCTGGCAGCCAATCCTTGCGCCGCGTTGATGGAAGCGATTTCGCGCCCTGGCCCGTGCTTGATTCACGCCAGTATCGACGTCGAGCAGAAGGTCTACCCGATGGTGCCGCCGGGTGCCGCCAATCACGAAATGATAGGAAACTGAGATGAACGCCCTGACCCGCAACGAACAGAAAGCCATTTCCCGTGCCGTGCTGGAAATCGATGTCAACAACCATCCCGGCGTGATGTCGCATGTCATCGGCCTGTTTTCACGGCGCACCTACAACGTCGAGGGTATCCTCTGCCTGCCGGTCGGCGATGGCCGGCAAAGCCGCATCTGGCTACTGGTCAATGAAGACCTGCGCCTGCTGCAGATGATCAAGCAGGCGGAAAAACTGGAGGATGTGATCGCTATTCGCCGGCACAATGCTGACCATGAAGTGTTCAGCGAACTGGAGTCGTTCTTTCAGCCTTGATAGCTAAAGACTTAATCCCCCCAGACCCCCTTGACAGGGGGGAGTAGTCAAACACGGCACCAACTCTCCTTCCCAACGAAGGGGAGCAACCGTGTTCAAGGTCAAGCGGTTTCAGGTATCCAAGACGTCATATTTTTCAGCTAGGCATTGATAATTCTCAGCAGTTTTGCATACACGCGACGATGACCACCTTGGCGGGTTTGCCGGCCGGCTTAAGACCGTTTGCAAAGAGGTGGCCCCGCGCAGTTGGACAGAAATTCGGTTTTCTTAAGTGAGTTCTCTGCGGGTTAAGCCGCTGCGGCGAGCAGCGGCTGGTTGAAGTAAGCCGTATCCGGGGTTTGCCCGTCAAGCGTTGAGTGCGGGCGACGGCGATTGTAAAAATCGAAGTAGCGGGCCAGCGCCTGTCGGACCTCGGAAACGGTGTCGTAGCCGTGCAGGTAAATCTCCTCGTACTTGACCGATTTCCAGAGGCGTTCGACGAATACGTTATCGCGCCAGCAGCCCTTGCCATCCATGCTGACCTGAATGCTGTGCTCCTGAAGCAAGCCAATGAAGGCCGAACTGGTGAATTGGCTGCCCTGGTCTGTGTTCATGATTTCCGGTCGGCCATACTTCATGATGGCCTCTTCCAGAGCATCGACGCAGGGATCAGCCGTCAGGCTGTTCGACAGGCGCCAACTCAGCACCCGACGGGTTGCCCAATCAAGCACCGCGCTCAGATAGACGAAGCCCCGGCGCATCGGGATGTAGGTCGTATCCATGGCCCAGACCTGATTCGGACGCTCGATGGCAAGGCCGCGCAGCAGGTAGGGATAGATGCGGTGTGCCTGGTTGCGCCGACTGGTGTTGGCCTTGCGGTAGATGGCCTGGATATCGAGCTTCTTCATCAGCGTACCGACATGTTTGCGACCGATTTCATGGCCTTCGAGCTTGAGCATATCGCGCAACATCCGCGCACCGGCAAAGGGATGCTCCAGGTGCAGTTCATCAATCCGCCGCATCAGCATCAAATCGATTTCGGATGTGGGCTGCGGCTGGTAATAGACAGAAGAACGCGAAAGCTCAAGTAACTGGACTTGCCTGACGACAGGCAGATCGTGGGCCTTGTCGATCATCGTTTTGCGCTCGCATCGCCGATGCGACCGAGCGCGACGGCCAAAAAATCAATCTCCAACGCCTGCTGGCCTATCTTTGCATGCAAATCCTTCAGGTCCGGCGTGGCCGCCTGCTTCTCGGCAGCCGTCGCAAAGACACCCGAGGCGTTCTCGAGCAATTGTGTCTTCCATTGCGTAATCTGATTCGGATGAACGTCAAACTTCTCTGCTAACGCAGCCAGCGTCTCATCGCCCTTGAGGGCGGCAATCGCCACTTTGGCCTTGAAGGCGGCTGTGTGGTTACGGCGGGGTCTTCTCATTGCTTCTGCTCCTAGGCAGGCGATTTCCATCGCCCATTGAAGCAGAGATTTCACTTAACTCGATGTCCGGATTCGCGGAACCACCTCTTATGACCGAAGTAGAGTTATCCCGCTTGAGGAAAGCGTTGGCCCAAGGTGAAACTGGTGCGCGACCTTCTACACAGTGGAAAAGTCTATTCACGCCTCACACACAGAAATTCTGACAGCCTCGGAAATTACAAAGCACATCGAAATCCTCTACAACATGATGCGAAAACAGAAGCGACTAGGCTA
Organism: Candidatus Dechloromonas phosphorivorans; assembly: GCA_016709495.1. Lineage (GTDB taxonomy): Bacteria > Pseudomonadota > Gammaproteobacteria > Burkholderiales > Rhodocyclaceae > Azonexus > Azonexus defluvii. The sequence continues at coordinate 35,059 of JADJMS010000024.1, forward strand.
TCTTTCCCCAGCTGTATTCACACAAAAATATTATGTAAATAATCTTGCCGCGTAAGCTATTTGACTCTACGTTTGCCAACCGCCCCCTCTGCTCAGGAGGCTTTCCTGAGCAGCTTCAGGCAAGCCAATGAGGCCGCCAGATCAAGGGCGCTGGAGTCGTCAAAATTCCGCAAATTCGGATTGGCACCCTTTTCCAGCAGCAGTTTGACCAGATCCGGCTTGCTGTTTGATGAAACGTACATCAGGCAGCTGGCGCCATTGCCATTCTGTTGGTCGATGTTGACGCCGGCGGCAATCAGGCGCTCGATCAACTCGTGGCTGCCGTTGTAGCAGGCCAGCCAGAGGGCGTTGCAGCCGTCGGCATTGAGCGCATTGAGTTCGACGCCAAGTGCAAGCAGTTCATCAACGATATCGAGCCGGCCGAGCTTGGCGGCACGCATCAACGGTGTGAAGCGACCATCAGCCTGCGGCGCGTTGATGTTGTCGAGCTGAAAGCCATGTTCGGCGAGAAAGGCGGCGAGTTGGGGACTCATGGTTTTTCCTGTTGGCGTTGGGGATAAGGTGGGCCGGTTTCGATACGCGCATCGTTGATCGGCGTGCCGACCGTGAAGTGATAAACGCTCTGGTAACGCGTGCCACTCAGGCCAATCAGTTGATGTACCGGATCGTCGAAAAAACAGCCGATGCCGGTGCCACGTACCTCGGCAGCTTCCGCTTCGAGATACAGCACCTGCCCGACCAGCCCGGCTTCGCGCAATAAATTTCGGTAGTTTTGGCCGTTGACCGTAACAGATTCAAATTCAGCCAGCATGCCGAGCGAGAAGGCGCTGGTCGAGGCGATATCCTGATGGCAGGACAGCGAGCGGGCAAGGCGCTGCATTTCCTGCAGGCCCATTTCGGCAAGCTGGATAAGGCCGAGGTGCGGCGGACAATCGGGGTCGAATTCAGCGACCGGACGGCGAGCGGCAAAGCGCTCGTCGGTCGGCAACAGTGCGGCGGGCAATTCAGTAAATGCAGCCGGTGTGCGCGGCAGCAGGTATAGGCCACTGGGCAGGCCGTCGACCCGTAGCACGAAGAGCAGCAGATGGATGCGTGGCGGCGTGCTCTGTGCCAGCCACGGCGCTTGCGGGCGGGGCAGCACAGCGTCGAGCATGCGGTAGAAGGCGGGCCTCAACAGCGCATAGTGCGGGTCGAAACGCTGGCCGCTGCGGCGCTGGCGGATGATTTGGGCAGCCCCGGCAGTGGTCGGGTGCGGCACGAGCGGCGGCAAGGGGGCAAAGCTGATGGCTTCCGACGCGCTGACCGACTCGCGGCTGGCGGCGGCGACCTGATCAATAGCCGGCCAGCGGTAACCGGGCGACGGATCGATGCGGCTCGGCTTGCCTTGCCAGTTGGCGGCCTGCAGCCAATCGCCCAACGCCTGTGCCGTGGGCGGCGCGTTGAGGCCTGGACCACGCAAGGCAAGCAGGATTTCCGGTTCTTCGACCTCGGTAAAGTTGTAGCGGGATGGGAGAAAGTCATTCGCCCTGTCCAGCCCCAGACAATGGGCCAGTTGCTTGCCATCAACAGCCAGCGGTACCACTTCCCAGCCAAGCAGGGCCGCGGCATAGGCAAGGCAGGCAACGGCGTGACCGACATCAAGCTGGCAATAGCGGAAAGCGCGTTCGCCGTATTTCCAGGCTTCGCGCCACATGATGCTGGACAGCCCGACGGCCAGCCACGGCGCGTAATTTCCCGGCGCAACCAGGGCGCGGCCTTCAAGAGCGTGATTTTCCGGGTCGTAATGATGCAGGCCGTCGCCCAGACCGGGAAAGTTACCGGCCAGCACATAGGCTTCTACCGGATGCAGGTTGCCGGAGGAGGGATTGCAGCGCAGCGCCCAACGGTTCGGCCCCCAGCTTTTCCAGGCGGAAAGCCCGAAGGCAAGTTCGAGCAGTGCGCCGAGGCTGTTCAGGTCCGGTACAACCAAATTTTCAGGCGGTTTGGGCAGTTGACCGTAACAACGTTCAAAGCGATCTGCCGCCAGCGGCAGTTCAAGCAGCGGCGCGCCGGGATAGTGGCGAAAAGCCGCCGGCTGGGCATCCCAGTCGAGCTGGCCAGGTCCTTCGGCATAGGCTTCAAAACGATGCTTGGTGCGCGCGTGGTAGGCGCGTACGACTTCTTGTGAGGTATCCGACACGATGATGGGTTTTCCTTGGCGTTCGTCTGACTTCAGCAAGGCCCATGCCCGCGTGAAATCAGACAGTTAGCCAATCTTCGCCGGCTGGCACCATCTCTGCAAGGGAATTGAAAAAACACAACACCCCAACCCCAAATCAACACGGAGAAAACCATGGAAGAAGCCAGCAAGCCACCGGTCACACGCGAAGCAGCCTTACGCATAGCGCTGGCGGCAAGAGCATTACCCAAGGTCACCTTGCCCGCCCTGATCGAACAGTTGCAGCGCTGTATTGGCGAAACCATCGACGAAGAAAACCTGCGTCAGGTCACCGTCACCATGCTCAAAACCGGCTTTGCCAGCGCCGATGGCGAAGAGGACGGCGAAGATATCGGCATCGGCCTTGAAGCCATGAAACTGGCAGTGCGCATCCTGTGGGGCGAAACCCAGGGCGATGAATCATTACCCAAGATCGAGACCTACGAGGATGGCGAAATGCCCGGCTCGGTGCGCGTCGCCATCGCTTCCGACAAGGGCGACACCCTCTCCGGCCACTTCGGCTCCTGCCTGCGCTTTCTCGTCTATCAGGTATCGCCGAGCGAAATTCGCCTGGTCGATATCCGCGACACCATGGATGCCGAATTCTCGGAAGACAAAAACCTCTGGCGCGCCCGGCTGATCGGCGATTGTCATGTCTGCTACGTGGTTTCCATCGGCGGCCCGGCGGCGGCCAAGGTGATCCGCGCCGACATCTACCCGATCAAGATTCCCGAAGGCGGTCCGGCGCTGGACATTCTCAAGCCCTTCCAGGTGGCCATGGTCGAATCACCACCACCCTGGCTGCTGAAAGTGCTTGGCGTCGACGCCGAAAAGCGGCTGAAGAACTACAGCGCGGCGGAAATCGACGAATGATCCACCCAAACCCCTCCCGGCCTCCCCTTATCAGGGGAGGTGCACTAGACAAACCGCGCACAATCAAGCTCCCTCCCCTGAAAAGGGGGCGAAGCTGGGGTTTCGTGAAGCAACGCTTCACGCCAGCGTAGCCGGCTGGCTATGCAAAGCCAGCCGTGGGGGGGTTGGGGAGGGGTTTGAATGACCAGCAAAAACCTTCAACAGCCTCTCAAACCTTCTCCATCTGCCCCGGTGCCAGGCCAATCTGGGTCAGCACCGTGCTCTCGTCACCATTCCACCAGAGCGCGACCCAGGCCGCACCGTCAGCATCAATCCGCTCAATGTCGCAAATGGCACCGACCATGCCCATGAACATGTCGAGATCCTCCTCGTCGAGATCGCGATCCGGGGTGATGTCGAGAACGCGAACCCGGTCGCCCATGGCGACGATTTGTCCCTTGCAATCGATGGTAGTGCTTGTCATGACGAACTCCGTTGGGCTTGGGGTGACGTTTTCCACCGTGTCGCAAAGTCGACGTCGGCAGCTTGTTTTACCCAACGTTCGCAACTGGCGTGCCAAGTCCGACGTAAACCCTCACTCCCTTCACCCATAAAGCCCAGACAGGAATGACCATGAATAAAATCGGAATGTTTTTTGGTACCGAAACCGGCACCACACGGCTGATCGCCAAGAAAATGCAGAAAAAGCTCGGCGATGACCTCTGCGACAAACCAGTCAACGTTAACCGCATCACACCGGAAGATATGCTCAAGTACGATGCGCTGATCCTCGGCACGCCAAGCTACGGCATTGGCGAAATTCCCGGCCTGGGCGCATCGTCGGGCTGCTTTGAACCGAACTGGGAAGAGTTCCTCGCCCTGCTGCCGGCCAACCCGGATTTCTCCGGCAAGCGCATCGCCTTTTTCGGCCTCGGCGCGCAGGAACGCTACGCCGACCGCTTCGCCAGCTCACTGTTCGCGCTGGTCGAAAAATTCAAGGGCTGGGGTGCCGAAATCGTCGGCGACTGGCCTACCGATGGTTACACCTACGAAAATTCTGCCGCCGAAGTTGATGGCCGCTTTATCGGCCTGATCATCGACCAGCGCACGCAAGGCATGTTTACGGACGAACGAATTGATACCTGGCTGGGGCAAATCAAGCCTTTGTTGATGGAAAAGCTGACGGCTGACTGAGGAATATGGGCTGATTTGGGCTGGGAATGCCATCTGCCTGAATGGCATACTGATATTGCAATTGCCATCAGGCAGAAACCAGCCACAAGCGGACGCTGGGTTATAATTCTCCTGTCATCAAAAAATAGATTCCGCCGGCCGTCGGGTTGGTTACCCTTTACCAAATCACAGCGCCAAATTATATGAAGTGGCTTTTGTTTTGTTTCTTCACCATCGTTTTTGGCGCAAGCCCATACCTGTTTATGCTAATAAACCTGTTCGTCATTGATGGTGATTCAAACCGAAATTACTACGTTTTCTTTACTGTTTTCACTGCGCCCATCGCTTTTGTTGTTCTAGTTATTGGTTTCAACAGGTTTCTTAACTCTCGCGGTAAAGGTTGAGGTCGGTATTTGAAGATGCTGGCAGTCTCCTTTGGGCACAAAGTTAACGTTTGCTGACCAATCCGTTCAGCAACTAAACCCAGTCACCCGAAAGTCGGCAAACCCAACCTCCCCGCCTTCCTCATAGACCTCAACCGCCCGCAATTGCTCCCCTTCGCACATAGTGCTGATCGAGGCGCCGGTTTGCGGTGTGTAGACAATGCCGTGCATGGAGCAACGCAGGAAGCGGCCGGTATGGTCAAAGACCGTTTGTTGTTCGCAGTCGAGGCGGCGCGGCATGTGCACGCAGCGGTTGATGTAGGCGTAGACCTTGCCGTCAAAGCGCAAGAGCAGGCACTCGTCCTCGCGCCCCTCGAAGCGCATTTTCAGTTTGCGATACTGCCCTTCCGCCAGTTCATGGCTGGGGCAGATCGCAATTTTGGGGATGATCCGGTCCACGATTTCAGACTTTCTTCAAGCATCCCGCCAAGGCTGAATCCATCGTTGCGAGATGAGAGTCGAACCACGTCGGCAGGTTTCTGACGTATTCGCGCGCCAGCCCTAGACGACCGGCTGCGACGCCACGCGCGAAATGGGCCAGTTCGCCCAATACCCGCAGGTGTTCGCTGTTGTGCTCACCAATTGCCGGGAAACGGCAAGCTTTCATCAGCTTGCCTTCGTGCTCGAAATGCTGGCGCGTATGCTCGTTCAACTTGACGAAGAGCGCCGGGAAATCTTCATCGGAGGCGACGAGCAAGGCGTACGAAAGCTCGACAAATTCGCGATGGGTGTCGTCCATTTCGGGGACACCCAAGGCATAACGGGATTCATCCCAGGCCATCAGATCGCCCCGTGCGTCTCGCGCTTGGCGTTGTTGGTTGTCTTCAAGGCATCGTCAAGGCTCATTGCCGGCGACTTGAACTTGTAGGACTTGAGGGCGGTGTAAACCGTTGCCACCTTATCGGCAGCGCTCAGCCCCTTGAAGTCACCTTTGTCCAAGGCGACCAGATCGGCCAGTTCGTTCCAGACCATGCCCTGAACCAGTGGGATAAAGGCGACTGTTGCACCGTTGGCGATGGTCGAAAAGGCATTGGGAATATTGACGGTGAAGAAGACGGCTATCGTGCCGGCATTGAATTCAGCGCCGAATTTTTCGAGCACGTAGGGAAATTGCTGCAATTCGTCGAGCGAGCCGACAATCAGTTTCAGGCCATCAGCAGCACCAAGCAGGACGGCCTGCTTGAGCACTTCGGTCGGCGGCTTGCGGCGGCCATTGGCATCGGCCACTTCGCCTTCCTGCAGAATCAGTTCGCCGCGATAGGCGACGAGCCCGCCAGCACTGGCGGCTTCCTTGAAGTTGGCATTGAAGAAAAGGGGTTCGTAGCGATCAAGCGACATGTTTTTTCCTTACAGGTTTGAATAAGTTCAGGCAGCAACAGGGGCGCCAATCAGATCGAAGACATCAGCTTCGATCAGTTCCAGCTTCTGCTTTTTGCAGAAACGGCGTTCCTTGTCGGTCGGGTTGTTGATCAAGGCCCAGCCGGCAGGTTCGGCAGCGGAATAGATCATGTCGGACATCACCATGCGCTCGGTGTCGCGGTTCAGGCGCAGGCCCATGAACAGGTATTGCTTGCCCTTGCGCAGTTCCTTGACTTCCGGCGGGATCGAGAAGCCGCCCATCAGCTCGGTGATGAAATCGACGTAGTCGGCATCGGAGGCAATGTAGTTGGCCTCCGGCTTCGGCGTGCCCATCGGCTTGAAGAGGATGGGCAAGGCCGGGTTGATCAGGCCGCTCTTCTGGTAGGCGATGCCGTCCCAGAGGTAAAGCTTGTAGCGGAAATCGGTGCCGCCAATGCGCGCAATACCGACAATCAGGTTGTGCGGCACATCGGCGTAGGAGTCCTGCAACTGCGTATCACGGTTCACATCGATCACGTAATGCGGGGAGATTGCCTTCAGCCAGTCGTGCACCGCGCCGCGCGTCCAGGCAGTTTCGCCATAGGTGCGGGTGAGAAACTTGGTCACCGCGCTGCGGCCACGCTTGAGTTCGATATTCATTGCCGCCCGCGCAAACTCGTACATCAGCTTGGGCGCCATCGGCTTGCCGCCATTCATGGCGATGATCAGCGAATCGCTGTCGGCCGGAATCGGCTCGCCGGTTGCAACATTCGTCACATCGGCCAGCACGCCGGCGCCAAGATAGGGAACGATGCTGCCATCCTTGAGGCCGGCCAGCAGTTTTTCACGCAGTTCTGGGGTCATTTTGTTTGCTCTGAAGTGGGGTACACCCCCTCACAGCAAATTCCACGCCCGTTATGACATCACCTGCTGGTGCGGCTTTCCGGCTGCACCAGTTTGGGATTGTTGGGTTTGCTACACGGATTGCGCCAGCATGCCCCGGTCGAGAATGAAGGCAATCACCGTGTCCAGCCCCTGTCCGGTCTTGAGATTGGTGAACACAAACGGCCGCATACCACGCTGGGTTTTGGCATCCGTCGCCATGACTTCCAGAGAAGCACCGACCATCGGTGCGAGGTCGATCTTGTTGATCACCAGCAGGTCGGATTTGGTAATGCCCGGCCCGCCCTTACGCGGGATTTTCTCGCCAGCCGCCACGTCGATTACGTAGATAGTGAGGTCGGAAAGCTCCGGCGAGAAGGTCGCCGCCAGATTGTCACCACCGGACTCGACGATAATCAACTCGACATCGGGAAAAGCCCGCTGCAAGCGGTCGATAGCTTCGAGATTGATTGAGGCGTCCTCGCGGATGGCCGTGTGCGGGCAGCCGCCGGTTTCGACGCCAATGATGCGCTCCGGTGCCAGCGCCGAGTGCTGGACCAGAAACTTGGCATCCTCGGCGGTGTAGATGTCGTTGGTGACCACCGCCATATTGACCTGATCTCGCAGCGCCTGACAGAGGGCCAGGGTCAGTGCGGTTTTACCGGAACCGACAGGGCCGCCGATACCTACTCTTAGTGCTTGTTTGCTCATGGTGTTTCCAAGTTTGTTTGCAAGTGTTCGTAAATGCCGGGCAGGTTGTTCAGGATGTCGCGATTGGCGTAGCGAATTTCGCGCAGACCTTGGCTTTCAAGGAAGGCGGTACGCTGGTCGTCGTATTCGACCTGCTCGGCGTGGCTGTCGCCGTCAATTTCGATGACTAGGCGAAGTTCACTGCAATAAAAATCGACGATGTAGGGGCCGATGGGTTTTTGGCGGTGAAACTTGTGGTGTTCGAACTGCTTGCTGCGCAGCAGTTTGTGCCAGATCAGGGTTTCGGCAGGGGTTGGGTTTTTGCGGTTTTCGCGGGCGAGCACAGTCAGTCTTTTATCGTATTTTAGAAACCCCAACCCCTCCCCGGCCCTCCCCTTATCAGGGGAGGGAGAAATCGGCTCCCCCCCTGATAAGGTGGGGCTGGGGGGGGTTGGGTTTTTGTCTCTCATCTCAAGACCGAAACAACCTCGAATACTGCGTCTCATGCCTAGCACAGGCAATCGCAAAGGCCGGCGTGAAGTTGGACCATTCATTTTCTGGCCGATTTTTGGCGTCGACCGCAACAGATGGGATTTTGCCGCCCAGTTCAGCCAGCAGACGCTGGCCGGCGGCCTGACCGAGGGGAACCGCCTTCAGCGCGGCCATCACCTGATTTTCTGCCCACGACCAGAGATAGGCGACCAGCGCATCTTCCGGGTTGATCCCCCAAACTGCGGCGATACCTGACCAGCCGGTGGGAAAACCAATTTCCGGCATCCCGCCAAGAGTGGATTCAACGCCACTCAAGGCCGGATCGCGTAAATCGCGTACCAACCGGGCCAGCGAAAAACCCATCTGCGCCGTTTCGGCACGCAGTTCAGCCGATTCGCGGCTGGCCAGAAACTCGGCATTCAGTCGCACGATCTCCGAGGTACTTCCGGCCAACCACGCCGCCATCAGCGCACTGACCAGCGGTGCCTCATATCGACCAATGCCGTGTGTTAGAAGATCAGAAATCCAACACCCGGCCGTTGCTTCATCGCGGATGACGCCCGACTCAACCGCCCACTCCAGCCCCTGCGAATAGGTGTAGGCGCCCACCGGCAAGGCCGGGCTGGCCAGTTGCAGCAGGCGGGCGAGTTGCAGATTGGGGTTCAACGCGGCTTGAACTGGTGGATTTTTGGCACGGAACGATGTGGGCCGTGGCCGGGATTGTGCAGGTCAGTTTCACCTTCACCAGCGTGCTGATGGCCACCGCCATAGGCACCGGATTCCGGCTGGAATGGTGCTTCGGTCTCGCTGACCATGCAACCGAGGCCTTTGACCATCTCGGCCAGCACGTGGTCAGTCTGAAAACGCAGTTTGCCGCCATTTTCAGTCGGCAAAATCTGCACCGGCACATGGCGATTGCCGAGGTGGTAGGCAGCGCGTGCAAAGAGCAGCGGGCTATTGGCAATGGCTTCGATTAGTTTCTCCGGCGCAGCACGGATTTCGACGATGGCGCTGTCTTCCTCAGCCTGCAATTTGTCGCCATCCTGCAGATAATCACCGCGCTCGAGAAATATGCCGGCTTCGGCGCCTGAAGCCAGTTTCACCTTGAGACGACTGCGCTTGCGTTCGTCGTAGGCCAAGGCGACTGAGTCGGTGGCAGGATGATTGGTTCGTTTAGAAAAAATCAGCATGGTTAGAAGAGAAAATAACGTTGCGCCAGCGGCAATTCAGTCGCCGGTTCGCAGACGAGATGCACGCCATCGGCCTTGACGACATAGGTTTCCGGATCGACGGTGATTTCCGGCGTCGCGCCGTTGTGCACCATGTCGGATTTTTTCAGCGTGCGCGTTCCAGAAACGGCGATCAGCGGTTTGCTCAGTCCAAGGGCGGCAACGGCTGGATTCTTCAGTGCCGCTTGAGATAAGAAATCCACCGAGGTTTTCAATGCCCTGCCGAAGCTGCCGAACATCGGCCGGTAATGCACTGGCTGCGGCGTCGGAATCGAGGCATTCGGGTCGCCCATGGCGGCGGCGGCGATCATGCCACCCTTGAGGATCAGCGACGGCTTGACACCAAAGAAGGCAGGTTTCCACAACACGAGATCGGCCAGCTTGCCGACTTCGATGGAACCGACGGTGTGCGCGATGCCGTGGGTCAGCGCCGGATTGATGGTGTATTTGGCGATGTAGCGCTTGACGCGGAAATTGTCATTTCTTGCATTGTCTTCAGGGAGCGCGCCGCGTTGCAGCTTCATCTTGTGCGCCGCCTGCCAGGTGCGGATGATGACTTCGCCGACGCGGCCCATGGCCTGCGAATCGGAAGACATCATCGAGAAGGCGCCGAGGTCGTGCAGGATGTCTTCGGCGGCGATCGTTTCGCGGCGGATGCGGCTTTCGGCGAAGGCAATGTCCTCGGCGATGCTCGGGTCGAGGTGGTGGCAAACCATGAGCATATCGAGATGCTCGTCGATGGTATTGACCGTGTAGGGCATGGTCGGGTTGGTCGAGCTGGGCAGGACATTGGACAGGCCGGCCGCCTTGATGATGTCCGGGGCGTGGCCGCCGCCGGCGCCTTCGGTGTGGAAGGTGTGGATGGTGCGGCCCTTGAAGGCGCCCAGTGTCGCTTCAACAAAGCCGGATTCGTTGAGCGTGTCGGAGTGGATGGCAACCTGAACGTCCATCTCGTCGGCCACCGTCAGGCAGCAGTCGATGGCCGCAGGTGTGGTGCCCCAATCTTCGTGCAGCTTGAGGCCCATGGCACCGGCTTCGACCTGTTCGCGCAGGGCTTCCGGCAGGCTGGCGTTGCCCTTGCCGAGAAAGCCGAGGTTCATCGGGAAGGCATCGGCCGCTTCGAGCATGCGGTGGATGTGCCACGGTCCCGGCGTACAGGTGGTGGCGAAGGTGCCGGTCGCCGGCCCGGTGCCGCCGCCGATCATCGTCGTGACGCCGGAGTAGAGCGCCTCGTCGATCTGCTGCGGGCAGATGAAATGGATGTGGCTGTCGATGCCGCCGGCCGTGACGATCATGCCTTCGCCGGCGATCACTTCGGTGCCGGGGCCGATGACGATATCGACACCGGGCTGGATGTCCGGATTGCCGGCCTTGCCGATGGCGGAGATGCGGCCGTCCTTGAGGCCGATGTCGGCCTTGATGATGCCGGTCACGGCGTCGACGATCAGGGCGTTGGTGATGACCGTATCGACGGTTTCCGCCGAGACGCGCTGGCCCTGGCCCATGCCGTCGCGGATGACCTTGCCACCGCCGAATTTCACTTCCTCGCCGTAGATGGTGTGGTCTTTCTCGACCTCGATGATCAGCTCGGTATCAGCCAGGCGCAGGCGGTCGCCGGTGGTCGGGCCGAACATTTCGGCATAGGCCTGACGGGTAATCTTTGTGCTCATCACAGTGCTCCCTGAATCAGACCACGGAAACCATAAACCTTGCGCTCACCAGCCAGGGCGACCAGTTGCACGGTGCGTGTCTGGCCCGGCTCGAAGCGCACGGCGGTGCCGGCGGCGATGTCGAGGCGGAAGCCACGCGCCGCTTCGCGGTCGAAGCTCAGGCCGGCGTTGGTTTCATAAAAATGGTAGTGCGAGCCGACCTGGATCGGCCGGTCGCCGGTGTTGGCGACGACCAGCGTGATCGTCGGGCGGCCGGCGTTGAGTTCGAGTTCGCCGGGTTCGGCGAGGAGTTCTCCGGGGATCATGTCAGCTCCTCAAACAATCGGGTTATGCACGGTGACCAGCTTGGTTCCATCCGGAAAGGTCGCTTCAACCTGAATCTCAGGGATCAACTCGGCAATACCGTCCATCACATCGGCGCGAGTCAAAACCTGCGTGCCGGCGTGCATCAGCTCAGCAACCGTCCGGCCATCGCGCGCCCCTTCCATGATCGCGCAGGTGATCAGCGCCACGGCTTCCGGGTAGTTGAGCTTCAGGCCCCTGGCCTGGCGCCGTTCGGCAAGCAGGCCGGCGGTGAAGATCAGCAGTTTGTCTTTTTCGCGGGGTGTCAGTTCCATGCAGGCTCCTTAAGTATTCCAAATTCTTGGGGTAATTGCCGATCGACCGCAACAGACTGGGCGTATGACAGCCCACAGCGCGGCAAACCACAGACGGGCGGCTTCGCTATTGTCGCCGAGGTAACGGGCGACCAGCAGGCCCGGCAATGCGCTTAAGCCATGATTGTCGCCATCAGCCGGCGCGATCTGGCGACAAGCGGCGAGCAGTTCCGGCGTCTGCGGGAAGGCGGCAAGCAGCGTGCCGCAAACCGTGGCGCCCGCCCAGCCGGCCGGGCTGTGCAACATGGCATCGTTGCCGGAAAAACTGCCGCGTTCGATCCAGATTGGTTGATTGTTGCGGTCAACCCGATAAAACAAGTCAAATTTTCCATGTTCAAAACGCTCACCGGCGGCCACGCGACCAAGGCAAAGGATGTCCCAACCGATATAACGGCTATCGGCAGCCAACGAAACACGGGTTTCCATGCGCGCCCTGGCGCCGTCGAAGACGATGGTTTCCTGCGGCAACCACTCCAGCGTGGCGCCCTCGCCCACCGTGACAGTTAGGCACTGCGAAGCCTCGGCCCCACCGCTGCGATACCACTTGCCTGCGCCCGGCGTCGTCAGCTGCGCGTGGGCGCCGGCGCCGACCTCAGCTGAAATCGCCAGATGATCGCCGCCGGCAATGCCCGATGGCGGGTGCAGCACAATGGCCTGACAGACCGCATCGCCCTCCGGATACAGCGCCTTCTGCACGCGCAACGGCCCGCAATGCCGGTTTTCGCGCAGCACCGTGCGTTCGCCCTGGCGGGCAAAACCAAGATGCAACTCGGCATGCCAGCTCGGCAAATGCTCCGGCTGCGATATGGGGAGGCGCGAGGTCATACCCGGATTATCCGGGAAAGTTCACGCGCTTAGGAATACGCAGTTATGCGAAGGCTCAAGCCAAGACAAGCCGGTCGTCAATAGCAACGGTGATGTTTTGGATAGCGGGCAGATTGCACAAGCCCAAAGTTGATTGCAATCAACTTGGACAAACCGGAAAGCGCCAAGCTAAATTCCAAAATGGCCAGGGCAGATCGGGCGTTGAAAAACCATAGTGTTACAAGTACAGTGGTCAAGTACAAAGCAATCAGTACGACAACTCGGAACTCCTTGCCACCATGCATTTTCGGCACGGGCAATCCCAGCGTAGCCAATGCCAGCAGACTGCTAACAGCAAAAATCAATAGGTTGTTTAACATGTATTGATCATGAAAACAGTAAAGGTGACTCACTGTAAAACGATCTACACTGTTTTATGATGACAAATTTATGAAAAATATAAATTATTTTTACTAATCATAATTTTAGCAGGCCAGTTTGGTGCAATAGCTCAAAATCCCTCCGCGTCAGAATAGTTGTCACCCCAATAGAATCTCAACCATAGGCGGCAATCGGGGATGGAAATGGCAAGGTACTCGGAGAAATTCAAAGGTAGAGCGGTAGCGCGATTGCTTCCGCCGGAAAGCGCCGCAGTGGACGTGGTTGCCCGTAAAGTTGGCATTGGCGCAGGAACGCTCGAACGTTGGCGAGATGACGTGCAGTCCATGCCCGCCCAAGGGCGAGTATGGACTGCGGCGGCGCTGGCCGAACCGGAAGAAGCCAGAGCCAGCCCACAAGCCACCCGCCAAGACAGGAAGCGCATCAAGGAACTCGAACGCGAGTTTTTGCGCAAGGACCGGGCACTCGCCGAAACAGCAGCCCTGCTGGTGCTCTCAAAAAAAGTCGCGGCGATCTACAACAAGGGAGAGGACGAATGATCAGTCTCGAAGACCGCCAAGCACTGGCCCAAGACATCCATATTGCCCATACGGCCGAGGCACGGCTCAAACCGGCCTGTGCGATGGCCGGCATTGAGCTGCGCACCCTCCAGCGTTGGCAGGCGAGCGATGGGCTGGTCGGCGCCTCAAATCCGCCAATCTTCTCTCAACTCGGTGTATCAACTTTCAATCGCTGGCCTGTATCAATTTACATCCGCCGCAGACAGCGACCGCCGGTCGCAAGCAGTTCGTCCGCCCGCTGGCCACGCACTGACCGAGGCCGAACGGGCACACGTGCTGGCCGTGGCCAACGAACCCCGCTTTGCGGCGGGGCCACAGGCGCGCATTATGCCGATGCTGGCGGATGATGGCATTTACCAGACCAGCGAATCCACCTCAGCCTGGTGCTCAAGGCCCATGGCCAAACCGCTCACCGCAGGCGCACCAAGGCACCGCAGCAACGGCGACCGCTGACCACGCACATTGCGACCGAACCGCGCCAAGTGTGGTGTTGGGACATGACTTATCTGCCAGCCAAGGTGCAAGGCCAATGGTTTCACCTCTACCTCACCCTCGACCTCAATAGCCGCAAGATTGTCGGCTGGGAGGTGCATGACAGCGATCACGCTGATCATGCCGCACATCTGGTGCGCCGTAAGGCGCTGGCCGAGGGCATTGGTGTAACGTTGAGCATCGCCACAGTGGCATTCGTTACGTCAGCACAGCCCAGCGCCATGCTGGTGAGGATCAAGCCATTCTCGCCGCTCGACATGCGTTGTATGCCTGGGCAAGAGACCTCAATCCCGCACACTGGTTAGCGAAAACGCGAAACTGGACGGCGGTCGGTGCCGTGACGCTGAATCCCGAATGCGATTGCATCGTCAATGCGCGTTCGGCAGACAAGCACATTCAGCCGTTGGCCGCATGACCGAGGCGACAACTACCTTGACGCACGCCGCAGTCTCGCCGGCCCGTCCTGAGGCATCGGCACAGCCCAACATGAGATCATCAACGGGCCGCTTGGCAGATGAAAAACGGAATAATGCATTTCAGCAAGAATGCAGTACGAATTCAACACGTCGATCTACAGCATCTGTCGCATCATCCGTACCTGAACCAACTATATTTTTCGAAAAACCGAGACCCGAAGATTTGATACGTAACTTTAGATCACTGCTTTGCTGCACCAGAAGTTGAGAGACTCTATCTGCACGCTTTTTCGAAAGTGCTTCGTTAAGTACGGCACTGCCTGAACGTGATGCGTGCCCTTCAACTCGCAAGCATTTGCTGGATTTGCTTAGACGGTTGGCAACACGTGAGATCCAGTGAGCGTATTGCTCGGCGATGTCATAATCATCTCGAAACTCAGCACTACGAACCCGGAAAAGAAACTTGAAGGAAAGTGTCCCTTGCTCTATCCCTGCATCTATAAGCCGATCCAATGCAGCCTCGGCTTCTCTTTTGTTCCCAAGGGCAAGTTCGCTCTGATAGACGCCAGACAGAGCCAGCAAATTACTCCCCTCCCTGACGGAGACTTCCTGGAATATTTTTTTGGCGTCAGCGTATTGGCCGGCCTCATAAGCTACGATCCCTCGATCTGATTTGGCTTCGTTTTCAATTTCCCGAAATGATTTAGCCGGGACATCCGAATTACCGGGATTGCCTGACTCCTTCTTCTTGCCAATAGTTTGAAAAATCGGCGATTGCTGGAAAAACGAGATGGTGTCGGGTCAAACTGCCGCGCATTTATCCGAAAAGCCACACTGCCTCTGTTTCTCCCTTCCTTATTATTGACTGCAAGGTCAATGATGAACCAAGCATCTTCGGGCATTCTGGGATTTGGACGTTCATAAGCGACAGTCGCGGTAATTACGCTTGCAGAACCAACAGGAACATCCCCCCCCATTCGTTCAACCACTCGATCTGGCATCAAAGCCTTTAGATCGAGCATCAGAAATGTCTGCAACTCCCGCCCGGACTTGGTGATTTCGCCTGATGCCAATGTAACGGCAGGACCAATCAAAATCGGAGCGTGACTAGGTAATAATGAAAATTCCTTCCTGAATTCCGTCGACAGTTCTGTCGCTACACCCCGGGAAGCCAGACGCGGCGACTGGTAAGAATTGCCAGGCAGCACAAACTGTTGCGCGCAAGCCGAGAGTACGCTCCACAACAAGCCAGAAAGCAGGATAGGACGCATGATCAGTTATTGAATGGGCACTCATGGTCAATTGCAAGTCTTAACAATGAACTCAACGCGCCGATCAATGGCATCGGTTGCATCGTTGCTACCAGTTCCAACAATGGTCTCCTGAAAGCCCTTGCCATTGGCCTTGAGCTTACCTGCCGTAACAGGACTGAAATTTTGAATGGTCGCGACCACCTTGGTGGCTCGCTGGAGAGATAAGCGGTCGTTATATTCGCTGCTGCCGGATTTGCTTGCATGGCCGGTCACATCAAGACATTTCGATTTGGCAACCATCGTCTGTCCAATCGATTTTGTCCAAAGCTTGTATTGCAGCGGCAAATCGCCTGCATCCACGAAATCCGTTCCATTAACTTTAAAAAGAATCTTGATAGAAATGTTTCCTTCATCAAAACCAACAGCCAGAAATTTTCCGAAAGCTGATTCAGCCGGGATTTTTTTGCCTTGTTGCCACAAGCTCTGATAAATTCCTGAAAGAGCGCCCTGATGTTCAGGCGTTAATTTCAAGACCTCCCTGAAACCTTCCTCTGCTTCAACAAATTTGCCTTCGTCATACAAAGCAACGGCATCGGCAAAGCTGGCTTGAACCGTCAACTTTTCTTTCAGGGGCTGCGCCTTCCCATTCATTACTTCGATACGGTCTTTATGTCTTTTGTCCGTCAAGAACATTGGAGACTCTTTGAAGAATTTTGTAGGGTCACCTTGAAACTGACTGGATTGAAGATATGACTCAGATGCTGCGAGCTGCTTTCCCGTCACAACGTCAGCAACCACCGTCTTCAACCTGATCCAGATACCCGGCTGCTCCGCCACTTTATCTTTAATCGGCGAGTAACTTGAGAGTACGATCCACTGCGCGGTCGCAATATTTTTTTTGCTTAACACCGAGAAATTTATATCTTTTGCTTCCTGGCCAAGCATGGTCGTTAGTTGCTGTTGAAAGACCTTGCCTGAAACGGCAACTTCAGCCGAAGACTCGTTAAAAAACTCATCAACGGGAACCGACTTGATGGAAGGCGATCCGACAAAAGTGATCTGACGACCAAGCGACTTGGCGATGTGCGCCAGCGCTTCCTTTGGATCCTTGAAATATGCGGGCTGATCGACGGGGCGAACGGGTGCCTGACAGGCGAACAAGGACATAATCAGGAAAAATTGTACGATTTTCAGCGATCTCATGGAGAATTCCTATTCATTTACACAACGGGGCGGCATCTGCTTCCTCAATTGAAAGCGCGATGATGCCTAGTGAAAATTTAGTGAAGATTTTTTTACATACGGAACGGTCAATAACGATTTTTGCAGGAGAAGCAATGGAAGCACTCCTGTTTTGTTTAACTCTTCTTTCGGATGCGTCTACATTACCAGTAGCCAGAACAAAATCATATTCCAAAGAAGTATTCTCCCACGGAATCTGGCGATTTTCTGTTGCTATGCGAACATAACGCCGAATTGACCTGAATGCTTCCTCGATACCAACACCTGGCTGAAACAGATATTTCAAAAGACCCAGGGTATATGGGCTGTGCTTGCTATCGCCGTCTTCAGCTGTTTTACCCGGGGCTGTTGAAAATGCTATAAACGTATTATGGGGCGCAATTAATTCAGAAAGCCCCGCGGAAGCGTGAGGCAAAGCCGAAAACGGGTTGCTGCGACAAGCATCGAGAATAATGATTGATGTTCTGTTCTTCTCGGAGGCCAGACTTTCCAACAAATAACCGAGATCGAACAATTTTGAAAGAAGGTCGGGATCGTCAATCCGAGCATCGACTGGAATCAGGTAATTTCGTCCATTAAGCTGAATACTGTGCCCAGCGTAGAAAAATAGCAGAATTTCACTATTAACTTGTGTACGGAGAAAGGCATCAACAGCTTCATAAATTTCAGTTTGCGTAGAATTATTCGACTTATGTATATTGAAACCGATGCTTCGCAAACGCTCCTCAATCGCCGAAACATCCTGCTGCGGTGTTTCAAGCGGCCCCCAGGAATAGGACTGATTGCCAATCAGAAGAGCACTTCTTTGACCTGCGCCATCTGAATGAGGCGATTTGATAGCCGCAGACACATTCTGCGGCATTTTTTTTGCGCCAGCATCATCCTTGCCCATTGTCACAGATGATCCAAAAAAAAATAGCAGGGTGACACAACAAGCAAATGCTTTCGAAAAAAAATTCCCTTTTTTATACAAATAAATACCAAATGCAAATATTGTTTTGAGGCTATGAGCGACCGCTATCGCCTATTTCTACTCAAATTGCATAGCGCCTAGTTTTATCTTGTTATTGACTGTTAATTATGTCAATAACAATTCTAATCGCTATCATCACAATTTTATTGATTTAGCTCAACTAATGTTTCAAATATGCGGATTTTACGCAAGTTGGATCATTGAAAAAGCCGTCGCAAGCAATTACTACGGTTACAACGCACGTCGCAGGATCAACCGGAACCGAATCCACCATCGCCAACGACGACAAATGGCAAGGCAGCATGCCAGGCAAGCAGGCCTGAATCAAACCGCCAGCGCTTCCTAACCCCATCATGCGGCATCGTTTCGCCTCTGCCGCGCATGATGAATTCGCCGCGCTCCATCAGCAGGTACTGGTCCGCAAGCGATTCGGCGAAGTCGTAGTATTGCTCGACCAATAGGATCGCCATTTCGCCGGTTTCGGCGAGCATGCGGATGGCGCGTTCGATGTCCTTGATGATCGAGGGCTGGATACCTTCGGTGGGTTCGTCGAGGATGAGCAGCTTCGGGCCCATGGCCAAGGCGCGGCCGATGGCGAGTTGCTGTTGCTGGCCGCCGGAGAGGTCGCCGCCGCGGCGGTGCATCATCTGCTTGAGGACCGGGAACATGTCGAAGATGCGTTGCGGAATCGGCGTGTTGCCCGGCTTGGTGGCGAGGCC
This sequence comes from Candidatus Dechloromonas phosphorivorans, assembly GCA_016709495.1. Lineage (GTDB taxonomy): Bacteria > Pseudomonadota > Gammaproteobacteria > Burkholderiales > Rhodocyclaceae > Azonexus > Azonexus defluvii. The sequence goes on from JADJMS010000024.1 coordinate 53,539, forward strand.
CATCAGCAGGTTTTCCTCGACGGTCAGGCGCGGGAAGATCTCACGACCCTGCGGGACGTAGCCGATGCCGGCCTTGACGCGCTGGTGGGGCGGCAGGTGGGTGATGTCCTTGCCGTCGAAGGTGATGCTGCCCGACTTTGTTTTGACGAGGCCCATCAGGGACTTGAGCAAGGTGGTCTTTCCGACGCCATTACGGCCGAGCAGCGTGGTCACTTCGCCGATTTTTACTTCGAAGCTGAGGCCGCGCAGGATGTGACTGCCGCCGTAGGCCTGGTTGAGGTTTTCGATGGTAAGCATGGTTTCTTAACGTCCCAGATAAACTTCAATCACGCGCTGATCGTTCTGCACGGTGGCGAGGTCGCCTTCGGCCAGCACCGAGCCTTCATGCAGCACGGTAACAAGGCCGCCGAGTTTCTCGACGAAGGCCATGTCGTGCTCGACGACGACCAGCGAATGCTTGCCGGCCAGCGAGACGAAGAGTTCGGCGGTGCGCATGGTTTCGTCGTCTGTCATGCCGGCGACTGGTTCGTCGAGCAGCAGCAGCTTGGGTTCCTGCATCAGCAGCATGCCGATTTCCAGCCATTGTTTCTGGCCATGCGAGAGCAGGCCGGCCTGGCGGTCGGCTTCGCCGTCGAGGCGGATCAGGCGGAGGGTTTCGGCAATCTTGTCGCGCTCGTCGCCGGCCAGCCAGGCCATCAGGCTTTTCCAGACGCGCTTGTCGGTCTTCATCGCCAGTTCGAGGTTTTCGAAGACCGTGTGCTGCTCGAAAATGGTCGGTTTCTGGAACTTGCGGCCGATGCCGACATGGGCGATTTCCGGTTCGGTCAGGCGGGTCAGGTCGATCGACTGGCCGAAAAAGGCCTTGCCGGAGTCAGGCCGGGTCTTGCCGGTGATGACGTCCATCATCGTCGTCTTGCCGGCACCGTTCGGGCCGATGATGCAGCGCAGTTCGCCGGCGTTGATTTCGAGGTTGAGGTTGTTCAGCGCCTTGAAGCCGTCGAAGCTGACGGTGATGTCTTCGAGGTAGAGCGCAACGCCGTGCGAGAGATCCAGTTCGCCAGTGACGAAGTGGCCCATCTGGTCACTACCGTCGCTGCCCTCTGGGCGGTCATCAAGGAATGATTCGACCATGCTCATGCTGACGCTCCTTTCTTATCCATCAGTTTCTTCCACAGGCCAACCAGGCCTTGCGGCAGCATCAGCGTGACGATGATGAAGAGCAGGCCGAGGAAGAACAGCCAGTATTCGGGGAAGCTGACGGTGAACCAGCTCTTGGCGAGATTGACGACGAAGGCGCCGATGATCGGCCCGATCAGCGTGCCGCGCCCGCCGACCGCGACCCAGATGGCGATTTCGATGGAGTTGCCAGGGCTCATTTCAGAGGGGTTGATGATGCCCACCTGTGGCACGTAGAGCGCCCCGGCAATGCCGCAAATGACGGCCGAGATAACCCAGATGGTCAGCTTGTACCAGAGCGGGTTGTAGCCGATAAACATGACACGCGATTCTGCATCGCGGATGGCGGTCAGCACGCGGCCGAACTTGGATTTAACCAGCCAGGCGGCGAAGACCAGCGTCACGGCGAGCATCACGGCGGTCAGCCCGAACAGCACCAGCCGGGTTTCCGAGGAGGTGATGGGGTAGCCGAGGATGCGCTTGAAGTCGGTGAAACCGTTGTTGCCGCCGAAGCCGGTTTCGTTGCGGAAGAACAGCAGCATCGCGGCGTAGGTCAGGGCCTGGGTGATGATCGAGAAATAGACGCCCTTGATCCGCGAGCGGAAGGCGAAGTAGCCGAACACGAAGGCCACCACCGCCGGCAGCGCCAGGGCCAGGAAGGCGACCCAGCCGAAGCTGTCGCTGCCGACCCAGAACCACGGTAGCTCCTTCCAGTCGAGAAAGACCATGAAGTCGGGCAGATCGCTTTGATAGCTGCCATCGCGGCCAATCTGACGCATCAGGTACATGCCAAAGGCGTAACCGCCGAGGGCGAAGAACAAGCCGTGGCCGAGCGACAGGATGCCGCCGTAGCCCCAGATCAGGTCCATCGCCACGGCGACCAGCGCGTAGCACATGATCTTGCCGATCAGCGTGATGGCGTAGGTCGAGATATGGAACGCGCTGTCTTCCGGAAAGTTGAGGTGGAGTACCGGGACGACAACCAGCGCGAGGGCGAGGAAGATGCCGAGAGCGATCCAGCTTTTGGTGTCGAGGGAGGACAGGATGCGGATTGTGAGCGGCTTACGCATGGTGGCTCCGGGCGGTGGTGACGTGAAAGGCAAACCCCTCCCCGGCCCTCCCCTTCTCAGGGGAGGGAGAGGTGGTCAATTGCCCGCCGGCACACTCCCCCCCTGACAAGGGGGTGCTGGGGGTTAAGGTGTTGCGCGTGTTCATGAGGTTTCCAGCCTTACTCGACGAAGCGGCCCTTGAGGGCGAAGATGCCCTGCGGCCGTTTCTGGATGAAGGCGATGATGAAGACCAGCACCAGGATCTTGGCCACGACCGCCCCGGCCCAGCCTTCGAGCAGCTTGCTGAAGATGCCCAGGCCAAGCGCCGCCCAGACCGCGCCGGCCAACTGCCCTACCCCGCCGACGACGACCACCATGAAGGAATCGACGATATAGCCCTGCCCCATGTCCGGGCCGACGTTGGAAATCTGCGACAGCGCCACCCCACCCAGCCCGGCGATGCCGGCGCCCAGCGCGAAGGCCATGGTGTCGATGCGCGAGGTCGGCACGCCGACGCAGCCGGCCATCGGGCGATTCTGCGTCACGGCGCGGACGAACATGCCGAGGCGCGTCTTGTTCATCAGCACCCAGACCAGGAAGAGCACGAACATGGCGAAGCCGATGATGATGATGCGGTTCCAGGGGAGCATCAGGTTGGGCATGATCTCGATGCCGCCCGACATCCAGCTCGGATTGGACACTTCGACGTTCTGCGCGCCGAACAGCACGCGCGCCGACTGGATCAGGACCAGCGAAATGCCCCAGGTAGCAAGCAGGGTTTCCAGTGTGCGGCCGTAGAGCCAGCGGATCACCGTGCGCTCCATGAGCACGCCGACCAGCGCGGCGGCAAAGAAGGCAACCGGGATGGCAGCCGGCAGATACCAGTCGATGGCGTTCGGGAAGTAGGCGCGGAACAGTGTCTGCATGCCGTAGGTGGCGTAGGCACCGACCATCAGTAATTCGCCATGTGCCATGTTGATGATGCCCATGACACCGTAGGTGATGGCCAGGCCAAGGGCGCCAAGCAACAGGATGCTGCCGAGAGAAAGGCCAGAGAAGGCACGGCCGACGTTTTCAGCCATCGCCAGCCGGCTGTCGATGGCTTTCACCGCCGCAATCGCCTCGTAGCGCACCTTGTCATCGGGCTCGCCAGCTTTTTCGGTGAGTGGCAGGAGGACACTCTTGATCGTTGGCGAAGAGGTTTCGGCAAGCTCCTTGACTGCAGCCAATCGTGCCGCAGGATCGGCATTCTTCAAATTGGCTTGGGCATAAGCCAGGGTCAGCAAGGCCTTGATTTGCGGATCGATTTCTTTTTCCAGCGCCCTGGCCAACAGCGGCGCCATTTCTGGCGTTACCTGACTTTGCAGCTTTTGCGCCGAAGCGAGGCGAACCGCCAGATCGCTATCGAACAACTTGAGCGCCGCCAGCGCACTGGATAATTCGCCGCGAATTCGGTTGTTGACCGTAACACTTTCCGGATTGGCCGGCATATTGACCGGCTTACCCGTGATGGCATCGACGGCCTTGTCGCCATCGATGATCAAGGCCTTGTCGCCGGCAAGAAACAAGCTGTCGTCGGCCATCGCCTTCAGGACGCGCACAGCATCCGGGTCGGCAGTCTGTGTCAGCTGGCGAATCGCCGCCACTTTTTCGGTGGAGTCCTCAGCCGCCAGTTGGCGCACCTGCGCCGGATCAAGCGCAGCCTGCGCCGAGAGACTCCCGGCGAAAAGTAAAAATACGAGTATCGTTTTGGTCATCAAAGGTCCGTCCGCAATTTGTGCAGTGCAGCGACAGATTACGGGGCGGACCGTCGATCAGGAATACGATGAATTGCGTAGGCTTAAACTCCTTTTCCCTAGACGAAAAAAAGCCCGCGATCAACGCGGGCCTTTTTGCTGCTTGCAGCGCGGCGAAATTACTTGCCGGTTGCTTTCTTGGCAGCCTTGGTCGTTGCGCTGGTGGCAGCGGCGATGTTGGTCTGGGCCATTTCGGTCATTTGCTGAGCAGACTTGCGCATGTTGTCGAAAGCGGAGTTGGCAGCAGCGAATGCGCTCTTGACAGCGGAAACAGCGGTTTCAGAACCAGCCGGAGCGGACTTGGCAGCTTGATCCAGCATGCTGGCAACGTTCTTCTGGAAATCGCCGAACTGAGCTTCAACCATCTTGGTGAACTCGCCCTGGGTCTGGGTAGCGATTTCGTAGGCTGACTTGGAGTAAGCAACGGCCTTATCAACATTCGGCTTGGCCAATTCGGCCTGGATCTTCAGGGCTTCCTGAACGTCCTTGGCACCCATCAGAGCCTTGGCGCTAGAAGCAGACTCTTCGATCATCGAGCGGGTGGTATCGAGGTTCAGGGTGGCGATACGCTCGGCTGAAGCCAGGGCGGTATTAGCAACAGACAGCAGTGAATCAACGGCGGCTTTGTTGGCGGCGGCGAATTGCTCGGTATTGATAGACATTGAATGCTCCTTGGTTAGAAATTAATAATTACGGTGAGCGAATTGTATCAACAAAATTCAGGCAATGTTGCGCCGCAGCAAAAATTTATGTTGACCTATGTCAATCAATATAAAGATTTTTTTAAAGAACACCCGTTTTAAACAAAGATTTTTTTGCTGCAGGATTGTATCAATCACTTACAAACTGAAACCCGATGTCGAGTATTTTCTGATGAAGCAAAAAATCACCAAAAACCGCATGACGCTGACCTGTCCGCAACTTATGCCATGTAGCAACAAGTTACGAAACAGGCCAAAAGTGAATTGATATTGCGCCGATCAATATGTTTTGTAAGGCAGGAACTTGCCGCTCATGGTGATCTTGACGCGGTCGCCCTTGGGGTCGGCTTCGCGGGTCAGGTCCATGTTGAAGTCGATGGCGCTCATGATGCCGTCGCCGAACTCTTCGTGGATCAGCGACTTGAAGGTCGTGCCGTAGACGCTGATCAGCTCGTAGAAGCGGTAGATCAGCGGGTCGGTCGGCACGGCGGTGGGCAGCGAACCCTTGTAGGGCACGACCTGCAGTTGCGTGATGGCCTCTTCCGGCAGATCAAGCGCGGCGCCGACGGCCTTGGCCTGGGCTTCGGTCAGCGTCATCTGGCCGAGCAGGGCGGCGGTGCTCCATTCCTTGCTGTGGCCGACCACTGCGGCCAGTTGGGCCCAGGTCAGTTTCTTTTTGACTTTCTGGGTGACGATCAGGTCGGTGACTTCTTCGCGGTTCATGGTGGGTCTCCTAGAGAAATTAAGCAGCGAGTGCGTTGGTGACAGATTTTAGCCGGTTCGTCTTCGCCGGGGCGGACGACCGGGGGATGGATTTCGCCAGCCGGCTTCGGGTCTTTCGAGCGGCTGACCAGAAAATCAACGAGGTGATTGCGGATGCGGTAGAAGCGCGGGTCGTGATGCATGTCGTGGCGAGTGCGACTACGTGGCAGGGTCACTTCGACGATCTCGGCGATGCGCGCCCGCGGGCCGTTGCTCATCAGCAGGATGCGGTCGGAAAGTAGGATCGCCTCGTCGACGTCGTGGGTGATCATGAACACCGTCTGCGCCGTCGCCTGCACGATCTTCAGCAACTCGTCCTGGATGGTGCCGCGGGTCAGCGCATCGAGGGCGCCGAAAGGCTCGTCGAGCAGCAGCATCTTGGGCTGGATGGCGAAGGCGCGGGCGATGCCGACGCGCTGCTTCATGCCGCCGGAGAGCATGCTCGGCTTCTTGTGCAGGGCGTGGCCGAGGCCGACCATTTCCAGATACTGGGCCGCCTGCGCCTCGATCTGGGCCTTGCTCCAGTCCGGCCAGCGCGAGCGCACGCCGAATTTCACGTTGTCGATGACGCTCATCCACGGCATCAGCGCATGGCTCTGAAAGACGACGCCGCGGTCCAGCCCGGGCCCGACCACTTCGCGGCCGTCCATGGTCAGGTTGCCATCGCTGGCCGTTTCCAGCCCGGCCAGGGCGTTCAGGATGGTCGTCTTGCCGCAGCCGGAATGGCCGATGATGCAGACGAATTCGCCTTTCTCGATGGTGAAACACGAAGTAGCCCACCCCGGTGCCGCCCACCAGCATTTCGGCGGCGACGATGACCAGCCAGGCAATGCCCATCGAGATGCGCATGCCGGTCAGGATGGTCGGCGCGGCGGCCGGCAGGATCACCGTCAGCGCCTTGCGCAACGGCCGCACTTCCAGCGTGCGGGCAACGTTCAGCCAGTCCTTGCGCACATTGGCGACGCCGAAGGCGGTGTTGATCAGCATCGGCCACACCGAGCAGATGAAGATCACGAAAATGCCCGAGAGGTCCGAATCCTTGATCGTGTACAGCGCCAGCGGCATCCAGGCGAGCGGCGAAATCGGCTTCAACACCTGGATGAACGGATCGAGCGCCCGATGCAGCAGCGGCGACATGCCGATCACGAAACCGAGCGGCAGCGCGACCAGAATCGCCAGCGCGAAGCCCATGCAGACGCGGCCCAGCGAATGCCCGAGCTGGATGGCGATGCCCTTGTCGTTCGGCCCGTTGTCCTTGAACGGGTCGGACAGGTGGGTGACGATGGCCTTGCCGATCTCCTGCGGCGGCGGGAAACCGCCGGACTTGGCGGCTCCCTTGCCCATCAGCGCCGCGTATTCGTCCTGCGCCGCGGCCTGCTGCACGCTCTCCTTCGGCTGTGTGGCAACGAACCACACGCCGACGAAGAAGGCGAATAGCACCACCGACAGCAGCAGGCTCTTCCAGTGCTCGTTCTTCATGGCGGGCTTTCGTCAGGCCTTCTTGATGGCGAAGGAATTGACGTAGGCGTCGGCCTTCATCGGGTCGAACTCCTTGCCCATGACCTTGAACTTGGCGTAATTGTCCTTGGGCGCCGGCATGCCGATCTCGGCCATGTGCTTGCGGGCATCGGTGATCAGATAGACCTTCTCGGCGATCTCCTTGTAATTCACGTCGCCCTTGATGTAACCCCAGCGCTTCATCTGGCTGAGGATCCACACCGCCATCGAATACCACGGGAAGGGATCGAAATCGGCGCGGGTCGGCACGTTCTGCACGTTGCCCAGGCCGTCGGCAAACTTGCCGGTGAGCACCTGTTCGAGCACTGTCTTTGGCTGGTTCAGATAGGCGGCTGGCGACAGCACCTCGGCCATGATGGCGCGATTTTTCGGATCACGAGCCATTTTTGCAGCGGTCAGGATGGCGCGGTAGAGCGCGGCGAAGGTGTTGGGGTTCTGCTTGACGAAATCGGTCGGTACGCCGAACGAGCAGCAGGGGTGGCCGTCCCAGATTTCCTTGGAAAGAATATGGATGAAACCGACCTCGTCGAACACCGCACGCTGATTGAACGGATCGGGGCCGAGATAACCATCAAGGTTGCCGGCGCGCAGGTTGGCGACCATTTCCGGTGGCGGCACGACGCGGATCTGGATATCCTTGTCCGGGTCCAGCCCATGCTCGGCCACGTAGTAGCGGAGCAGGAAGTTGTGCATCGAATACTCGAAAGGCACGGCAAACTTGAAGCCCTTCCACTGCTTGGGATCGCGCTTGTCCTTGTGCTTGACGTGCAGGGTGATGGCCTGGCCGTTGGTGTTCTGGATGGTGGCGACGTTGAGCGGGATGGGGTTGGAGCCGATGCCCATGCTCATGGCAATCGGCATCGGGGCCAGCATGTGCGAGGCATCGTATTCGCGGTTCAGCACCTTGTCGCGGATCAGCGCCCAGCCGGCGGTCTTGATCATCTGCACGTTCAGGCCCTGCGCCTTGTAGAAGCCGAGCGGGTCGGCCATCAGCAGCGGGCTGGCGCAGGTGATGGGGATGAAGCCGATCTTCAGGTCCTTCTTTTCCAGCGGGCCTTTCTCCTGGGCCATCGCTTCCAGCGCACCGAGCGGGAAGAAGCTGGACAGCGCAGCCATCGCCGTCGACCGGCCGACCGCGCGCAGGAAGCGGCGGCGCTCGCCGTCATCCGGGAAAACGGCGCGCATGATCGCCGATTCGATGGTGCGGCGGTTCAGCGATTCCTCATTGGCTTCGACGGGCAAATCGGCGGCCTTGGCCAGCGCCGCATCGTGCGCGGCCTGCGAGTGGTGCTTGCCGCAGGAACAGCTGCCGAGCTTGATACCGTCGCTGAATGGGTCCTTGAAAGCAGACATGGCAATCTCCTTCTGGAAAATCGATTAAAGGGTGGGTTCGTTGAATTCAATGTCGTGCCGGTAGAGCTCGTAGGCACGGTGGTATTCCATGACGCGGGCGACGTCGTCGATGAAGGCTTCGTCATAGCCGGCCCGGCGCAGCAGGTGAAAGCCCATCTCCATGCCGGAGGCGATGCCGCCGGCGGTCACGATGCGCCCGGCATCGACCACGCGCGCCCGGCTGACGCGGCAGGCCGGGGCGATCTCGGCCAGGCGGTCGATCGGCGTCTTGCCCATGTGCGAGGCTTCGAGGCGATCCGGCTCCTTGCGGTTGGTCGCCGGCAGGCCATCAAGCAGGCCCATCCGGGCGTAGATCCACGAGCCGGTGCACACGCTGGTCAGCAGGCAATCCGGCGGCAGCGCCTTGATGTAGCGGTGCAGATTGGCGTTGTTCATCTCCTGCCGCGTGCCGTAGCCGCCGGGAATCAGGAAGGCATCCATCGCCGGCTGATCGGCGAAGCTGTAATTGGGGATGACGGTAAACCCGGCCTGCGTCTGCACCGGCCGCATCGACTCGGCGATCAGGAAAGTGTCGAGCTCAGGGTCCAGCCGCCGCGCCACCGAAATAACGCCGGCCGGCGCCGCGTAATCGACGATCTCGGCATCCTTGAAGACGTAAATGCCCAGCCTGAACCCCTGCTTGCGTGCCATGCGACGACTCCCGGTAGAGAAGATTCAGGCCGCCGCCGCAAGTGCTGAAGGCGACTGCCTGTTGGGAGTGATATTCGATGAACGCGGGCTTGTCGTGTATCACGACAAATGTGATTTGGGTGTAGGGGGAGTACTACATGGGGGGATTGGGCTGGGGGGAGGGGTGGAGCTGGAATGCTACGGTCGACCGGGAAAAATGGTCGAAATTGAAAAGCGGCTGGGGATAGGCTGTTAGTCAGCTTGTCGGCCATGGACTAAACCGCTCGCGCGGTAACAGGCTACGCATGAGCTGAGGCGTAATTTTGAGATCGCAGGTCTGTTTCCTATGTTGAGGACTGAGGCAAACCGCCTCGATTCTCAAGAGGAGCATCACCATGACCATCCCGACTCCAGCTACCAGCCCGCTGCGTCAACGTATGATTGAGGACATGCGGATGCGGAAGTTTGGCGAGAAGACGCAGTACCACTATGTTCGCGCAGTCCGGCACTTGCCAAGCACCTCGGTCGATCTCCGGATAGTGCCAGCGTTGAGGAATTGCGCAACTACCAGTTGTACTTGGTCGACCACGGGACTTCGCCAGCATCGCTGAACGCTTCGATCTGCGGGCTGAAGTTCTTTTTCGGCGTTACCCTGGACCGCCCTGAGGCAATGGCCAAGATGAAACCGGTCCATCTGCCGCGCAAACTACCGGATATTTTGAGTCCCGACGAGGTAAAACGGTTGATTGCCGCTGCCGGCAACCTGAAACACCAAACTGCACTGGCCCTGGCCTATGCGACTGGGTTGCGGGTCAATGAAGTGGTCCACCTGAAGGTCAGTGACATTGACAGCCAACGTATGACCCTGCGGGTCGAGCAAGGCAAAGGACAGAAGGATCGCTACGCCTTACTGTCGCCGGTTCTCCTTGAGCGCCTACGTGTCTGGTGGCGGGTCGCTCGTGCCCAGGGGAAGATGCTGGACGGTGGCTGGTTATTTCCGGGCATGGACCCGATCCAGCATTTGAGTACCCGCCAACTCAACCGAGCTATCCATGCGGCCGCCGACGAGGCTGGCATCGATAAACGCATTTCCATGCACTCCTGCGCCATGCCTTTGCCACCCACCTGCTGGAGCAGAAGGTCGATATTCGTCTGATCCAGGTATTGCTCGGCCACAAGAAACTGGAAACGACTGCACTGTATGCACAGGTCGCCACCGACATCCTGCGCGAGGTAGTCAGTCCATTAGAGAGGCTGAACACGGCGTAGCGCCGCCATGGGGCGACCAGCCCTGGAGGTTGCCGACATCTTCCGTACCCACGGTCCAGCCTGGCGCAAACAGCAGGCAGGACACCTGAGCCTCGGTCAGCTCAAGGTTATGTCGGCCATCGAACAGTGCCGTACTGCGGCGCTGGGAGGGCATGCGCTTCACTGCGATGCCTGCGACCACGAGGAGATCAGCTACAACTCCTGCCGTAACCGACATTGCCCGAAGTGTCAGGCGCGTGCAGCGCAGAAATGGCTGGATGCCCGACAGGCCGACCTGCTGCCCTTCGAGTATTACCACGTCGTTTTTACCTTGCCGGAAGCGATCAGTGCCATTGCCTATACCAACAAGGCGATGATCTACAGCCTCCTATTCGACGTGGCAGCTGACACACTAATGACCATCGCGGCCGATCCAAAACATCTGGGCGCGCAAATCGGAGCCACGCTGGTCTTGCATACTTGGGGTTCAGCGCTGACACACCATCCGCACGCGCATGGCATCGTACCTGGCGGTGGCATTTCTCAGGACAGGGAGCGCTGGATAGCTTGCCGCCGTGGGTTCTTCCTGCCCGTGCGCGTCCTGTCCCGATTGTTCCGTCGGCGCTTCATCGAGGAACTGGAGATGCTTCATCGTGCAGGCCAGCTCAAATTCTTCGGTGAGCATGAGAGCTTGGCGGATGCCGTTGCGTTTGGCCGATGGTTGGCAGTGCAACGGAGTCGTGAGTGGGTGGTCTATGCCAAGCGTCCGTTCGCCGGGCCCGAGGCGGTACTGGCTTATCTCTCGCGCTATACCCACCGGGTGGCGATATCGAACCGACGCCTGGTGTCGATGGACGATGCTGGCGTGACCTTCCGCTGGAAGGATTACCGGGCCAAAGGACGTACACGGCACAAGACAATGACACTCGCACCAGAAGAGTTCATGCGCCGTTTCCTGCTGCATGTGCTACCCACTGGCTTTCACCGCATTCGCCATTATGGGTTACTGGCTAACGCTGGGCGACGGGAGAATCTGGCTAGGGCAAGACGTTTGCTGAACACGCCCCCGCCTGTGCCGGCCATGAATCAAGCCGCTGACACGCCCGTCCCCAATTTCGTATGCAAATGCTGCGGCGCCACCATGCGCGTTGTTGAAATCATCATCCGCCGGCAACCGATCCGAGCTCCGCCATAATGCTCCAATGGAAGTTTCTTCGTGAAGTGCTCAGGTCAGCTTCCGGATTGCCGGTGCTGCAGACAGTCTGTCGCTGCTTGTAGCCATATCGCCGGAATTTGCTGCTCCGAGAACGGTGCCCCGTGACCTTGCTCCTCGATTTAGGCGTCGATCACCTCAACGGCGACAGATCGACCTCCCTGCCTACGGCCAGTTCAGCCCTCGGGTGCCAGATCAAATCCCCATAGACCGTCGACTCTACTCAAATATCCCGCAGCATCCCGCGGTTTCCTCCCTGGAGGTTTATTCAACGTCTGCCCGCAGACGCCATCTCGGGATCTACGCTCACCGCGTATGGGCAGACATCGAACAAACCTAAACCATTGCTGCCGGTCGTGCCTTGGAAAAGCCGACACTCAGGAACGTTTGAATTGACCGGCTAGCTCGGCTTTGTCGCGCCACTCCGTACTGAATGATTGGTTAGCGAGGTAATCGGGCCGCAGCCGCAAATCGCCCGAAAGGCGCTCTGAGGTGTTCATTTGAAATCAATCACTTAAAGATGAGTGCCTTGAGAGGCAGACGCCTAGCTTGGTTGCATGCTAATGGTCTTTATGCATTTTTCAAGTATTGAACTTGCCTCTTTTAGTATCTCAATCCTACCCAAATAGAAATCTCTTACGGTATCTATCGCCGCGGCTCCTGACTCAAGGCATGACGTATTTGCTTCACCTGATGTGATCTTGAACCCTTTTGGTGTTTTAAGAGTTGATTTGCTTCGCATCCATTTGGAGGTATCAGATCCTCCTACGTACCAGAACGAGTGCACTACTGAATTTCTAAACTCTTCAGCTGAAAACAATGCCTTTCGAGCAACGGCTATATCAATTGACAGCTTTCCGCTATTTCTGGTGGGGTAAAGGTCGCAAAAAAGATCAACTTTTTGACGGAAACTCATTGAAGCAGTGATGCGGTGAGCATCACCTGGTTCTCGTAACTTTAATAGCGACGCCAGTAGTTCTCCAACTAAGCTTTCCACAAATTGAAACGAGACCACGACTCGCCCAATTGCCGTATAGAGTCGGTCTGTTTCTTGTACAAGATCATATTGCATAGGAAATATGTCCACTGTTTATTTCGTAGTGGCCTAACAGTTATTCAGGCGCAGAAACGTCCGGGTTATTGCTAACAATACGGAAACGACTGAATCGCCCGTAAGGTTTTGAATGACATTGAGATTATCCGATGCGGGTCTCATTATCAATCAAAAATCATACGGACAGACCCAATGTCCGCTATGCGGCGCTTTCTTGAGGGACCGGTAGTGGCCCAGAGTGTGTCAAAACGCCGCCTGTAATATAATTATGTCATATTGCATTACGGGGCATTCAGATGAAACGCTTCATAGAAGGCGAAAGCCGAACCCAAAGCACACTTCTGCCGGAATGCCTTGACGATTACATTGCGGATACCAACCCGGTACGTGTAGTCGATGTTTTCGTAGATGAACTCAATCTTGGACACTTGGGTTTTGATGGCGTTGATCCTGCCGCTACCGGTCGTCCTGGTTATCACCCGGCCATTCTTCTGAAGTTATACATTTACGGCTACCTGAATCGGATTCAATCCAGCCGTCGCCTTGAGAAAGAGAGCCAGCGCAACGTCGAGCTGATGTGGCTAACGGGACGGCTGATGCCTGACTTCAAAACGATTGCCCGATTCCGCAAAGATAATGGCAAAGCAATTCGGAATGTTTGCCGGCAGTTTGTCGTGTTGTGCCAGCGGCTTGGTTTGTTCTCCGAGGCGCTGGTGGCAATTGACGGCAGCAAGTTCAAGGCGGTTAACAATCGTGACCGGAACTTCACCAGCGCCAAGTTGCTACGGCGGATGGAAGAAATCGAATCAAGCATCAATCGTTACCTGATCGATCTCGATACGGCTGACCGGCAAGAGCCCGTCATTGCCAAAATTCGTGGCGAACGCTTGCAAGACAAAATCGCTGTATTGAAAGAGCAGATGAAAGCGCTCAAGGAAATCGAGATCCGCCTCAACGATACACCCGACAAGCAGATTTCCCTGACTGACCCCGATGCACGTTCAATGAAGACCCGGGGTACTGGGATCGTTGGCTACAACATCCAGACTGCGGTCGATGCAAAAAATCATCTGATCGTGGCGCATGAAGTCACGAATATTGGTGGCGACCGAGACCAACTGACCAGCATGGCCAAACTGGCACGTGCTGCCATGGGAGCCGAAGAGCTTACCGTGATTGCTGACCGTGGCTACTTCAAGGGCGAGGAGATTGTTGCCTGCCACGAAGCCGGTATCGTTGCCATCGTTCCTAAAACGACAACATCAGGTGCCAAAGCCGACGGGCGCTTTGATCGGGCAGATTTCATTTACGATCCGGAGAAGAATGAATATCGCTGCCCAGCGAACCAAACCTTGATCTGGCGTTATTCGACTGTTGAGAGAGGCTTGAAGCTGCACCGTTACTGGAGTTCGAACTGCAAGCTATGCGCCATCAAGGAGAAATGCACGCCCGGCGAACAGCGTCGCGTCACACGCTGGGAACATGAGAATGTGCTTGAGACGATGCAAAACCGTTTGGATCAGGCACCTGACAGCATGCGTATTCGGCGCCAGACGGTCGAGCATCCATTCGGTACGCTTAAGTTATGGATGGGTAGCGCGCACTTCCTGACCAGAACACTGGATCGGGTAAGTACAGAAATGGGGCTGCATGTCCTTGCCTACAACCTGAAGCGGGTGATGAAAATAACGGGAACAGCGGCGCTAATGGATGCAATGAAGGCCTGAGGGGGCCTTTTTGTCGTTTCCTGTGCAATTCCGGCAGCCATTTCGCCAATCATGATTTGATTCGCGCTAATCCTTGTCGGTGGCAGAGATTTATTAACCCGTTTTGACACACTCTGGGCCGAGTCCTGCCTCGTGGCTACTTATTCAAAAACCCAACCCCTGTTGCCCTAACGTAGCCTCCCGCCTAACCGCGACCCGCATAGTATTGAGCAATGGCAGGAAGTTGGGCGATACGAGCCACATAGTCCTTGAGCTCCGGCGCCGCAGTTTCGATCAAATCAACCGGCATGTGATCCAGTTTCCCGGAACTCAGCCAACCCAGGAGACCGAAGGCTTTGAGGTCGGCGACGGTCAGGCGGTTGTCCGCGAAGAACTCGCCACCGTGGCTTGCCAGTTGCTGCTCGAGCCAGCGCAAATATTTGGGCAATGCGCCAGCCGCCAGGGCTTCACGGGCATTTTTGAGGTCGTCGCCGGTCATCCCGAAGGTGGCGCCGAGCTTGATGTTGATGTCTTCCAGAGCGCCCAGCACTTCGTCACAGAACAAGGCCTGCAAGGGATCTTCGGGGTAGAGGCCGGCCAGTTTCCCGGCGTAGCGGGTGATCGCGTCACTTTGCGTGATCTGCACACCGTTGACGTGCAGGGTCGGTACCTGACCCAGCGGAGTTGTCTTGCGGACCTCAGGAAAATCGGCAGGGGCAAAACGATAGTCTTCGAACGGAATACCTCCGATATGCAGGGCAAGGCGGGCGGGCTCGGCGCGGCCGCCGGCGAAATCGAAATAGGTCAGTTTCAGTTGGTTCATTTGTCACCTCTCTGAGATTTTCAGCCTGGGCCATTTGCCCAAAAACATGACAGGCAAGCCGGTCGGTTGCCACATTAACATGCCCACGCCGACTCAACCGGGCGTCAGCGGATTGCCGCAAGACGGCGGATTACAAACTTGTAATCTTGCGGTCAGGCATCTGTCGGCTGACGCCGCGCAGAATCTGGGCATCAATACTTAAAGGAACCGCCATGCGCCTGTTGCTCGCCCTCATGCTTTCCCTCAGCCTCCCCGCTTTCGCCCAGCACGATCATGGCGCGCACCATGCGGCGGCGGCCCAATCGGCGCCGTTGAGCGATGGCCTGGTCAAGAAGGTCGACAAGGCGGCCGGCGAAGTCGTCATCCAGCACGGCCAGCTCGACAGCATTGGCATGCCGCCGATGACTATGGCTTTCGGGGTTGCCGACAAGGGCTGGCTGAACAAGCTGAAGGCCGGCGACAAGATCAAATTTGCGGCGGAAATGAAGGGCGGCAACGCCATTGTCAGCCGTTACGAAATGGCAAAATGAAACGCCCTGTCGGCGCCCTTCTGCTAACGCTGGCGCTCAGCGCCTGGGCGCAAACCGGGCCCTTGCCCGGGGCCAGTGTCGAATCGCTGCTGGCCGCCGCCCGCGAGCACAGTCCGGACATGCGCATGGCGCGCAGCGAGGCCGAAGCAGCCCGCGAACGCATCCAGCCGGCCGGTGCCCTGCCTGATCCGGTGCTGCGCATCGAACTGGAAAACCTGACCCGCAACGGCACACAGAGTGTGACCTTGCTACCGGCCCAGGTTGGCGACACCAAATACACGCTGATGCAGCCGCTGCCCTTCTGGGGCAAGCGCGATCTGAAGCGCGAGGTGGCCAGTGCCGAGGCGATGCAGGCCGAAGGCCGGGCCAGCGATACCTGGGCCGAGGTGGCGAGCCGGATCAAGACGCTCTACGCCCAATACTGGCTGACCGGCCAGGCGCTGCAACTCACTCGCGAAAACATTGAACTGACCCGCCGTTTGGAACAGGTTACACAGGCGCGCTATGCCGGCGGCCTCGCCGCCCAGCAGTATGCCATTCGCGCCCAGCTCGAGCGCAGCACGATGGATAGCGAGCTGGTCGCCATGGAAAGCGAATTTCATCACCTGATGGTCTTCCTCAACGCCATGCTGGCCCGCCCGAGCGGCGCGGCACTGGCCGAACCGGCGGCGCTGCGCGCCATTCCCGCGCGCCTTGATGGCCTTGCTTTGAACGAGCGCCTGCTCGCTGCCAATCCGCAACTGGCTATCGAAGCCGCCCGCGTCGGTGGCGCCGAGAAAAGCCGCGATCTGGCTTACCGTAATCGCTACCCGGACCTGGCACTGGGCATCGTGCCGATGCAGGTGAGCAACCGGGTTGATGCCTGGAGCCTGATGCTGGAGATGAACATCCCGCTGCAACAGGGCACCCGGCGCAGCCAGGAGCGCGAAAGCGAACGCATGCTGGAGGCCGCTGCGGCGCGCAAGGAAGCGCTTGGTCATCGGCTGCAGGGCGACCTCAACTCGGCGCTGAATAATATGGAGGGCGCCCGCCGCACCGAACAGATCACCCGTAGCCGGCTGTTACCACAGGCGGAACTGACATTCAAATCGGCACTGGCCAGCTACGAGAACGGCAAGGTGGATTTCGCCACCCTGCTCGACGCCCAGCGCCAGATCCGCAATGCCCGCCTCGCGCTGCTGCGCGCCCAGGCCAGCCAGCAGATGCGGCTGGCCGACATCGAACGCCTGCTCGGAGAAGACCTGTGAAAAGCGGCTACACCTTGATATTTATTGCTGTCGCGCTCACCGTCGGTGGTTTTGCCGGCGGCTACCAGATGGCCCGGCAGAATTCAGGCAGTGCTCCGATGGTTGCAAGCGTTGCTCCAGAAAAAGTACCGCAAAGAAGCTGCTTTACTACCGCAACCCGATGGGCCTGCCCGACATCTCGCCGACGCCGAAGAAGGACTCGATGGGCATGGACTACATCCCGGTCTATGAAGGCGAAGATGATTCAGGCAGCGGACTCAAGATCAGCGCCGAGAAAATCCAGAAAATGGGCGTCAAGGCCGAGCCGGCCAAGCTGCAACTGCTCGATAAAACGGTGCGCGCCAGCGGCAGGGTCGAGATCGACGAAAGCCGCAGCTACACAGTGACCGCCAAGTTCGAAGGCTATATTGAGCGCCTGCACGTCAATACCACTGGCCAACCGGTCGGGCGTGGCCAGCCGCTGTTCGAGGTGTACAGCCCGGAACTGGTCTCGGCCCAGCGCGAATATGCCATCGCTGCGCAGGGCATCGGCAAGCTGAACGAAGCCGGCGGCGAGGCGCAAAGCGCGATGAGGCAACTTGCCGACTCCAGCCTGCAGCGGCTGAAGAACTGGGATATTTCCGACGAACAGATCAAGGCCCTGGCCCAGTCCGGCAATGCCAAACGCACGCTGACCTTCCGCGCCCCGGTGGCCGGCATCGTCACCGAGAAAAAGGCCGTTCAAGGCATGCGCTTCATGCCGGGCGAGGTGTTGTATCAGATCGCCGATACCTCGTCGGTCTGGGTTCAGTCCGATGTTTTCGAACAGGATATTGCTGCGGTCAACGTCGGCCAGAAGGCGAAAATCAAGATCAACGCCTACCCCGGCGAAGTGTTCGAGGGCGTATCGCCTATGTTTACCCAACGCTGAAGGCGGAAACGCGGACGGTGCCGGTGCGCATCGAACTGGCCAATCCCAAGGGCAAGCTGAAGCCTGCAATGTTTGCCGAGGTTGAGATTCCAGTGGCCGGAGCCGCTTCCGTGGTGACCGTGCCGAATTCGGCGGTGATCGATAGCGGTAGCAAGCAGGTGGTCATCGTGCAACTGGCCGAAGGGCGCTTCGAGCCGCGGGTTGTGAAACTTGGTGCGCGTGGCAGAGAATTCGTGCAGGTGCTGGATGGGGTCAAGGAAGGGGAAATGGTGGTTTCGTCGGCCAATTTCCTGATTGATGCGGAGAGCAATCTGAAGGCGGCGCTTGGCGGAATGCAGAAGGCAGAGGCTGCTCCGGCCGCAAAACCGGCTGCGGTTGGGCATAAGGCAGTTGGGGTTTTGAATGCGGTTGATTCGGCTTCCGGCACCGTGACGATTTCGCATGAGCCGGTGGCTAGTTTGAAGTGGCCTTCGATGAAGATGGATTTTGTATTGGCGAATGCTTCGTTGGTTTCGGGTTTGAAACCGGGGGCGGCGGTTGAATTTGAGTTTGTGGAGCGGCAGGCTGGGGAATGGGTGATTACTTCTCTGGTGGCGAAATGATTTTTTCGTTGAATGAGCTTGGGATTCCGCCTTGCGGGCGGGCGTACTTTCTTTTGCTTCGCCAAAAGAAAGTAGCCAAAGAAAAGGCGACCCCTGGGTCGGCGCCCTTCGGGTTCCTTGCGCTACTCGGCAGGCCGGGCGGCTTGCCAGAACTCGCCTGCGGCTCAGACAACGCAAGCCGAAAGCCCCCGGCCTACCTGCGTTGCTCAGCGCCTCTCAAGGGGCCCGAAAACGTCTCGCACTCAAACTCCATCCGCGTTTCTGACTTCCACGGTCAACTCGAAAAAAGCCAAAAACCCGAAGAATCACGGCGCACGGACGCCTTACCTGGCCCCTTGAGAGGTGCCGAGCAACGCAGGCGTTGGCGGAAAAAGGGCGAGGACTGTTTGAGGGCGAAGCCCGAGTTCCGCAGCCCCCGCTCGAACCGAGTAGCGCAGGGAACCGGCGCAGCCGGCACCGACCCAGGGGTGGCCTTTTCTTTGGCTACTTTCTTTTGGCCACACAAAAGAAAGTACGCCCGCCCGCAAGGCGGAAATCCAAGCCAACCGAAGCCACGCAGCCAAAAACAAAGAAACCAGCCATGCTGAACACCCTGATCGACTGGTCAGCCAGAAACCGCTTCCTCGTCCTGCTGGCCACGCTGTTCATCATCATCGCCGGCATCTGGTCAGTGCTGAAAACCCCGCTCGACGCCATCCCCGACCTCTCCGACGTCCAGGTCATCCTGTACACCGAATTCCCCGGCCAGGCCCCGCAGGTGGTCGAAGACCAGGTCACCTACCCGCTGACCACCGCCCTGCTCTCCGTCCCGAAATCCAAGGTCGTGCGCGGCTTCTCCTTCTTCGGCGCTTCTTTCGTCTACGTCATTTTCGAGGACGGCACCGACATCTACTGGGCGCGCTCGCGCGTGCTGGAGTACGTTAATTCTGTCTCCGGCAAGTTGCCCAAGGGCGTGACGCCGACGCTCGGCCCGGATGCGACCGGTGTCGGCTGGGTATACCAGTACGCCGTGCTGGCCAAGAACAAGACGCTGGCCGAACTGCGCACGCTGCAGGACTGGTATCTGCGCTACCAGCTGGCCAAGGCGCCGGGTGTCGCTGAAGTGGCGAGCATCGGCGGCTTCGTGCAGCAGTATCAGGTGACGGTCGATCCGGTCAAGCTGCGCGCCTACGGCATCCCGCTGATGCGCGTCGCCGAGGTGATCCGCAATTCCAACCGCGACGTCGGTGGGCGCACGCTGGAAATGGCCGAAACCGAATACATGGTGCGCGGCCGTGGCTATCTGCGCGGCAAGGGCGATATCGAGAATCTGGTACTCAAGGCGCAGAACGGCACGCCGGTCCGCGTCGCCGACATCGGTCGCGTCGAAATGGTGGCTGATGAGCGGCGCGGCATCACCGAGCTGAACGGCGAGGGCGAAGTCGTCTCGGGCATCGCCATGTCGCGCTTCGGCCAGAACGCGCTGGAAGTGATCCACAACCTCAAGGCCAAGGTCGCCGAGATCAGCGCCGGCCTGCCGGAAGGCGTCAGCATCGAGACCGTCTACGACCGCTCGGAACTGATCGAGCGCGCCATCGCCACGCTGAAGCGCACGCTGGCCGAGGAAAGCCTGATCGTCGCGCTGGTCTGCGTCGTCTTCCTGCTTCACCTGCGCTCGGCGCTGGTCGCCATCATCATGCTGCCGGTCGGCATCCTGGCGGCCTTCATCGGCATGCGGGCACTGGGTATCAATTCGAACATCATGAGCCTGGGCGGCATCGCCATTGCGGTCGGGGCCATGATCGACGCCGCCATCGTGATGATCGAGAACGCCCACAAACATCTGGAGCGCCTGCAACCCGGCGAGTCACGCAGCGAAGCGATGATTGCCGCCTGTAAGGAAGTCGGCCCGGCACTGTTCTTCAGCCTGCTGATCATTACCGTTTCCTTTCTGCCCGTCTTCACGCTCGAAGCCCAGGAAGGCCGGCTGTTTGCGCCGCTGGCCTGGACCAAGACCTTTGCCATGGCAGCCGCCGCCTTCCTGTCAGTGACGCTGGTGCCGGTACTGATGTTGCTCTTCATTCGCGGCCACATCCGCCCGGAAGCCGAAAACCCGGTCAATCGCTTCCTGATCAGGATTTACCGGCCAATCATCGCCGGCGTCATGAACTGGAAGAAAACGACCATCGCCCTCGCCCTGATCGCCATGGCCGTCAGCATTATCCCGGCCAGCCGGCTGGGTTCGGAATTCATGCCGACGCTCAACGAAGGCACGCTGTTCTACATGCCGACCACCCTGCCCGGCCTGTCGGTGACCAAGGCGGCCGAGCTGCTGCAGACGCAGAACAAGATCATCAAGAGCTTCCCGGAAGTCGCCTCGGTGTATGGCAAGGCAGGTCGCGCGCAGACTGCCACCGACCCGGCACCAATGGAAATGTTCGAAACGGTGATCAACCTCAAGCCGGAATCGGAATGGCGATCAGGGATGACCACCGACAAGCTGATCGCCGAACTCGACAAAGCACTGCAGTTCCCCGGCGTCGCCAATTCGTGGACGATGCCGATCAAGGCGCGCATCGACATGCTGTCCACCGGCATCCGCACACCGATCGGCATCAAGGTTTTCGGGACCGATCTGGTCGAAATGGAACGTCTGGCCAAGGAAATTGAAACGGTAGTCAAAGCCGTGCCCGGCACCAGCAGCGCCTTCGCCGAACGCATCACCGGCGGCTTCTACCTCGACATCGTGCCCGACCGCAACGCGCTGGCCCGCTATGGCCTGACGGTCGGTGAAGTGATGGATGTCGTCGCCGCTGCCCTCGGCGGTGAAATGGTCACCACCACCGTCGAAGGCCGCGAACGCTTCGGCGTCACTGTCCGCTACCCGCGCGACCTGCGCAGCGATCCACAGGCCATCGCCCGCGAAGTGCTGGTTCCGGTGCCGGCCGAAATGGGTGCCCCGGCGGGAATGATCCCACTCGGCCAGGTCGCCGAGGTCAAAATCACTACCGGCGCCCCGGCCATCCGCACCGAAAACGCGCTGCTCTCGGCCTATATCTACGTCGATATCCGCGACCGCGACATCGGTTCCTACGTCGCCGAAGCGCGCCAGGCCGTCAATGAAAAGGTCAAATTCACGCCCGGCACCTACATCGCCTGGAGCGGCCAGTTTGAATACATGGAACGCGCCATCGAGAAACTGAAAGTCGTCGTCCCGGTCACCCTGCTCATCATCTTCCTGCTGCTCTACCTGAATTTCCGGCGCATCACCGAAACACTGATCGTCATGCTCTCGGTGCCCTTCGCGCTGGTCGGCGGCATCTGGCTGATGTGGCTGCTCGGTTACAACCTGTCAGTCGCAGCCGCCATCGGCTTCATCGCACTGGCCGGCGTTGCTGCTGAAACCGGCGTCATCATGCTGATCTATCTCGACCACGCCTGGACGGCGGTACAGAAAAAATGTGCCGCTGCAGGCCGTCGACCGCAACACGCTGATCTTTACGCCGCGATCATGGAAGGTGCCGTCGAACGAGTGCGCCCGAAAATGATGACGGTTACCGCCATCATGGCCGGCCTGCTGCCCATCCTGTGGGGTACCGGCACAGGCTCGGAAGTAATGAGCCGGATTGCAGCGCCGATGGTCGGCGGCATGATTTCATCGACCGTGCTGACCTTGGCCGTAATCCCGGCCATTTACGGGCTGATCATGCGGCGGCGACTTGCAGCCAACGATAATTCCGCAGCCTGATGTGTCAGGCCTCTATCAGCCCGCTGCGCATTGCATACAAGGCCATTTCAGCCGCATTCTGCAGATTGAGTTTTTGCTTGATGTGATAAAGATGGGTGCCCACCGTGCTTGGGCTGAGGAAAAAATCCTCGGCAATATGATTCACTGAGCGCCCTTGGGCGAGCTGCATAAAGACGGCCAGTTCTTTTTCCGTCAGTGTTTCAAGCGGTGAGGCGCTACCGGAAAGTTGGGCGAGCGCTACCTCCTGCGCCAGCTCCGGGTCGAGGTAGCGCTGATCGGCAGCGACCCGGCTCACGGCACGCAGGAATTCATCTGGCGCGGCGCGCTTACACAGATAGCCACGCGCACCGAGGCGTAGTGCACGAACCGGCACCACCGCATCATTGTGGGCAGAGAGCATCAAGACACGTGCCGCCGGATGGGCGACGCGTAGCCGCTCCAGTGCTGCCAGACCACCGATGCCGGGCATCGAGACATCCATGACCAGCACATCCGGTAGCAGTTCGTTGTAACCGCGGATTGCACTTTCACCACTATCGGCCTCACCGACAACGGTTGCCCCGGCGCCTTCGAGTAGCAGGCGAAAGCCGAGGCGGACGACGACATGGTCGTCGGCCAGCACAATGCGACAAGCTTGCAGGGATGTGTTCATGTTTCGACCTCCAGACAGGGTGAGAGGTGTGCCACCGGCAGACGGGCGCAGAGTTGGCAGCCGCCCCCGGCCGGGGTTTGAAAGGTAAGGCTGCCGCCGAAATCGGCCAGCCGCTCGCGCATGCCGGAGAGGCCGAAACCACAGCCCGCCTGAACCGAGGGTGCGCCATCCAGGCCACAACCATCGTCGCAAATGGTCAGTTCCAGCCAGACACCAATCTGGCGCAGGCTGACGCTGACATGCCGGGCGGCGGCATGGCGCAGGATGTTGGTCAGGGCTTCCTGAGTCACGCGCAGCAGTGTGGCCGCTTGGGTTTCCGGTATGGCAGACAGTGGGTCAGCGAGCGCCACGGTCAAATTGATTTGCGGCTGGCGTTGCTCCCAGGATTCGAGAAACGTGCGCAGAGTGGTGGAAATTTTTTGGTCGTTTTTGGCGGTTGACCGTAACGATTTCAAAATATTGCGTACGCCGTCCTGCATTTCACCGGTGACGCCAATAATGCTGTTGGCGGGCGCCTGGAGCGCCGGTTGATCGGTGCTGCGCTGGACAATCGCCCCGGCCAACGCACGTACCGCTGTAATGCCCTGCGCCAGTTCGTCATGCAACTCACGGGCGATGCTGCGGCGCTCGGCTTCGAGGCGTGATTGCAAGCAACGAGCAACTTCCTGATCGCTTTCAAGGCGCACATTTTCATCCACCGCCTGCGCAAGTCGGTCAGCCATGCCGTTGTAAGCGCGAGCCAAACGGGCCAGCTCCGGGGCGGCAGGGGCCGGCAGGCGAATGTCGAAGCGGCCCTGGCCGGTACGATCCAGTGCTGCCAGCAATTTTTCCAGCGGCTTCAAGGCGCGATCAAGTGCCAGGCGGGAGGCAATGAACAGCACGGCGAGAAAAGCCAGGGCCAAGCCGGCCATGGCGCAGAAATCATCCCAGGCATCGATTATCGAGCGCGACGGATCGGGATGAATGACGACAGCCAGCGCCCCGAACTCGATACGGCGCGCTGCAAACGCCGGCGCCACCAGCTGGGCAAAATAACCCGGCACCACCCTGCCCTGCTTGTAGCTTGGCCCAGGCGAGAGATAAAGCCGTTCGCCCCCGGCATCAAGCACTTCCAGCGCATTGGCGCGGATGCGCCCGGCTGGCTGGAGCAGCGCCAGCAGCTGATCGGCATTGATTCCGCTCGCCGCGCTCTGGCGGGCGATGACCTGCAGCCATTGCTCGGAAACCCGCGTCGCAGCCTCAACTTCTTCATGAATACCGGTACGTGCGCCCTGCAACCAAAGCCCGGCAAGGCCGAGCAGCAGGCCGGCCAACAGACCGGTCAACACGAAACTGAGGCGAGTACGCAAACTGAGGCGGCGGCGTTCCATAGCAGCTCTTATTTGCCGAAGCGGTAACGAATGCCGACCCAGGCGGCACGCGGCGCACCGGGGGCGATGAAGGTTTCGTGCTTCCAGTTATCCGAGTTGTTCTGGAATGCGCCGTTGCTGTCAAACGGGTTTTCGGCCAGCGCGGCAGCCGTGCCGTAGCGTTTGTCGAAGAGGTTGTTCACCCGACCAAACAACTCCCAGCCGGCACCCAGATCAAGGTTGCCATTCACATTAAGGATGGCGTAACCCGGCAGACGGCCAGCGCCGGAAAAGTCACGCGAATTGCCGAACTGATCAATGGCCGTACCGGATTGATGCTGGTTGTTCTCATTGCCCCGAGCGAACTGGCTGGAGAAAGCCTGGAGGTCAGCACCGAGACGGAGGGCATCGGTTGCACGCCAACTCAGGGAAAATTTCAGGCTGTGGTTGGGCAGGCCCGGCATGCGGTTGCCCTTTTTGACCAGGATTTCGTCATCCTGCCCACCGGCTGTGCAAACAGCAGACTGGCCGCGCGAGCTGTTGTTTTCGGCAAGCAGACAAGCATCAGACTGGAAGGTAGCGAGCAGATAGCTGTAATTGATCCGCCAGTCGAAACGTCCTTGCTGTGCCGCCAGGCCAAGCTCGGCACCCTGCCGGCGCGTCTGGCCGAAATTGGTGAAATAGCCGGCGCTGGTTGAGGTTCCGACAAAAAGGATGTCGTCCGTGCTTTCGGTACGAAATGCCCCGGCACTCCATTCGACTCCGCCGGCCAGCTTGCCGCGCAGGCCAGCTTCCAGCGTGCGGGCAACAACCTGCTTGAGATAGGGATCGGCGGCCATGGCGTTGGGCAGCGAACAGGGGTTGGCCGGGTCGGCACAGCCCAGTTCAATTGGTGATGGGGCGCGATTGCCCTGGTTGAATCCGGCGTAGACGTTAAGCGCCGGCATAGCTTGCCAGGTCAGGCCAAGGGCTGGATTGAGCTTGTTGTAGCGGTGATCGCCATCGAGATTGGGGGCGCTGCTGTTGAGCTGATCGACTGTCACAACGTGCGTCTGGTTGTAGCGCGCGGCTGCAGACAGGTGTAAATCCGGGCGCAGGGTGATGGTATCGGTGAGAAAAATGCTGGTCGTTTGGGTCGTGCCGCGTAACGAGTTTTCCTGCACCTCATCGAGCAAATCACCTATTCCCCGGCTGCTGTCGATGATGCCCAACTGGGCTGACTGACTGAACTTCACCTTGGCAAAATCAGCGGAAACGCCAAACGCCAGTTGTTGCGCCTGGCTGGTGAAATTCCATTGTGCGGCGCCGCCATAACCATTCTGGCGGGTTTGAGTGCGGTTATAAACGCCGGAGTCGTCATTCGACAAACCATCAAAAGCACCGCCTTCAAACTCGTCGTTGAGGTCGCCATTGAGCGTCCGCGTTTTCGTCTGGCGGGTATAAACCGTGCCGGACAGGCTGCTGGCGGTGGTCAGCCAGTAACGGCCACTCAGCGCCAACTGGGTCAGGTCGTTGCGTGTCTGATCGGGATGGGTAAAGACCTGCGACCGCCGCTGGGCAAACATCGATTCCGGCAGCAGGCCATTGCCGGTCAGCATGGTCGACGTCCGATTCAGGCTTAAATCTGCTTCGCCACTCGCGCCGCGATAGGAAAGTTTGCCGAAAAACTGTTTGACCTCGGACGGCGAATGATCGCGCCAGCCATCTTCCTTGAACCAGTCCAGCGCGCCGTACCAGGCCAGGGGACCGGCCTTGCCGCCATGTTCGATCTCCAGCATCTTGCGCCCGAAGGAACCACCGGACATTTCGATTTGCGTACCGGGATGGGTGTCACCGCTCTTGGTGCGTACCGCCAGCGCACCGCCCAGCGTATTGAGGCCAAACAAGGGGTTGGAACCGGGTATCAGGTCAATGCCGGCTATTGCCGTACGCGGCAGCAGATCCCAATTCACCGTATCGCCAAACGGCTCATTGACACGCACGCCATCCAGGTAGACCGACAGCCCCTGCGGTGTGCCGAGCAGTGGCGACGCGCTGAAGCCACGGAAATTGACATCCGGCTGGAAGGGATTGCTCTGCGTTTCATTGAGGTTGACGCTCGGCAACTGGCTGGCCATGAAGTCGGGCAGATTGAGGTTTTCTGCCTCTTCAAGCCGGCGACTGCCGACCGCTTGCACATTGGACGGCATCTGCTCACGCGGCACGCCGACGCCGGCCAGCGGCGTACTGCCGATGATATGGATGGTCGCAGTTTCAGTGCAGTTTCCGGCGCGGCAAAAGCGGCAGTGCTGAAGGTGGCTAGGGCCAGGGCAATTCGAGACGGTTGGAGTTTCATACGGCTTTTTTCAATTTGTAATTAACAGGAACGGTGATCTGGATTTCGCTGCCTTCCAGTTCATCGGGGAATGGCGGCATGCGCACCGGATCAACCAGTTGCAAGGCGTGCAGATCAAGAATTTCGTGACCACTGCTGCGGTCAACCTGCAAGGAGAGCAAATTTCCCTTGCGTGCCACCTTGAGGCGCAAACGCACCTCGCCCTCCCAGCCGCGCATGGCGGCCAGACGCGGGTACTCCTGTTGACTGGCCAGCAGGCGCGAAAGTTGTTGCGCGTAACGGCCAAGCAGTTGCTGCTGATCCGGCTGCTGAGTGGGTGCAGCGGCCTCAAGCGACGGCGCATTGTTGGTCGGCCTGGCAGCCCCAAAAACCTCCGGCACCGGCCGTGGATCGGATAGTGACTGGGGCTGCCTGACCTCCTGAGGGGCGGGATGCGCAATGCTCACCGGCCCGGGTTTGTTGGCCGGTATTTCAAGCCGGCGAGAAATTGCTGGCGCCTTGGCTGCACGGTTTTCCTGCGGCACGGCATCACTCGCAGCGGGAGAATCAGGCGGTGAAATCAGGCGCAGCGTGGCGTTGATCAATATTTTTGGCGACGGCAATTTGCGCGTTGGTGCGTTAAACCATGCCAAAAGCAATGCATGCAAGGCTAGAGAAAGCAATAACCAGCGCAAGACACGCTGCCTTTCATGCATGAAATTCGACCCGGGAATGACCATGTCAGTGCGCATGGCCCAGCGCCTCCTGCTCCGCAGCCGGGAAAAGATGGCCGACCGAGCGCCGGTATTCGCGCATGCCAACCGCCATGCCGGCAAATTCGGCAGGCAGCGGGCGGGCCAGTACTTCGTTCAGATCAAGGCCATCTGCTGCCGCTTGGCGCATGGCCTGATCCAACCAGCGCAACCAGGCACGGGTCTGGCGGATCGGCGCGGCATCGCGGGTAATCGCGCCATGACCGGGAACGATGGCGCTGAAACCGGGTTCGCGGGTAATCGCCTCCAGTGTGTCGAGCGAGGCCAGCCAGCGTTCGATGCGCGCGTGTGGCGTGGTGGGTGCGCGGTTGTTAAAGACCAGATCACCGGCAAACAGCACGCCGCTGGTTTCGTCGTAAATCGCCAGGTCGCCCTCTGTGTGACCATTCAACGCCAGCAGACGGAGTGCTCGCCCGCCAAGCTGGATTCGACCGGAAGTAATCGTCGCCGTCGGCGCCACCGATTCGGTGCCTTTCATCCAATCACCGGAGAGGCGGTAAAGGTTTTCAGCGAAGGTATTACCCTCGGCGGCGATGCCCTGCCGGGTGGCTTCCAGCGCCACAATCGGCGTCCCCGCGAAAGCTTGATTGCCGAGAAAATGGTCCGGGTGGTGGTGTGTATTGAAGACCTGCAACGGCGCTGCCGGGCTGACCTGCCGCATGGCCCGTTGCATTTGCTGGCCGTAGCGCAACGAGGGGCCGCTATCAATGACGACAAGGCCGGCAGCGGTCACGATGAAACCAGTGTTGACGATATTTCCGCCGTTAACCGTACTGAAGTCTTCGTCACGCCCGACAAAAACGTACACATCGTCGGCCACCCGCTGCGCCTGCAGGCCGTAATCGAACGCGGGTTCGGCTGCCACCAACGCGGTACTGAAACAAGCGAGCAGGCAGGCAAGCAGATGTTTCATGGCTCGATCCAGACGCTGAAATCATTGCCGTTGTTATCACGGCCGATTGCCTTGACCCGCCCTGCCGTCTTTTGCTGCAAGGTAAAAACCGGGTTCTCACTGACCGGCTCAAACGTTTCGATACGCATCAAGGCCTGATCGCTACTATCGCTGAGCCTTATTTCCTGCAGATGGAAAGCCGGAATGCCAGCGACCAGCCCGGTATCCATCGGATGTACAACGCGCAGACGCAAGCGCCCGGCCAGCTCGCCGCTTTGCCACTGGCGGGCACTGACCTGGTTCAACTGTTTCTGCCACTCGGGCGCAGCAGCCGCTGCCGAAGGCGCGGTACAACCACCACCAACGGTGTTAACCCAGGTGCCGCCGACATGCCAGACGCCATCCGCCGTGCGCACTGCCGCCCGCACCGGCGTCGATTGCTGCAACTTGACGCGAAAGCCGAGATAGGCCGAGGCCGACGCCGGGTAAAAGCGCAGGATCTGGACTATCGGATTGAAATCGGCAAAGACAATCACTTCCAGCACCTTGCCGAGCGCCGTGGCATCGACCGTCACTGGCACCTGCATCGGGTTGAGCAGATTGGTTACTTGATCGTTCATCTCGGCGATCTGGGCTTTGCGATCAATAACGATATCCAGTATGCGACTCATGTTCGCGTGAATGGTGGGTGCATCGCCCATGACTGACATCTGACAATACTTTGCACAGACAAGCCGGGCCAACTCCCCGGCTTTTTATTGCCTAGTTAGCCAACTCTCAAACGATAGGCATCGTGCGCAGGCATGGCACGTAAGATTGATCACTGCCACCGATGTGATTCATCAGCCACTGCTTGATAAACTCGATAATGTGCAGGCTGACATCCTGACGAATTGCCTGCTCTTCCAATTGAGCAAGGCGTGCAGAAAATGCACGATGTTCGGCGATATGCTGCTCAAGGTCCGGGTAGCCGTGAAGCCGCATCAAAGCCTCTTCGAGTACAAAATGGCTGCGTGCAACTGCACTAATTCGCTTAGTGCGAAGTATACAACCGACCAGTTATCACCACCCTCGACAACGCCTTGTAGTTTTTCAAGAATATTGAACAGTGTTTCGTGCTGCTCATCTATCTCTTGAATACCGGTGAGTAGTTCTTCGGACAAACCCATTGGTTACCAGCGCATATTCGAAAGCATCATTGTATCTGTTCGCCACAATATCAAGCTTGGACCCACTTCATAAATCGCTGATTAGCTACCAAGCCAGCACCACGGGCAACCCTGTCCCATTGCACCAGCACAAGGGTATCGCCAGTCGCCTCGAGGAGTGACGGAAGTCACAGCAGGTCAAAGCACCCTGCAATAACCGCCGGCCCAATTACTCAACAATACAATTTGGTGCCATCCCGGTGCCATCCAACGAAACACACAACAAAAAGGCCAATCTTTCGATTGGCCTAGTTGCTTGTCTTTGCTGGTGCGCCAGAGGCAACGAATCTGGGCACTGGATTGAGATAGTCTTCGTGTCATAAGTGGCTCGCCAAGCCAGACAGTTCTGAGAACTGGAAGCATAAGTTCACAATCATTTAGTGATGGTCTGGAGGTTTACTTCGGCAATAAAGTCAGACTGTTGATCTTTCCTGAATGTCAGCACTAGCGATGACTCCGTCAATGTTGCTAGACACAATCGAGTGTTGTGACCTCCGTGCCTTCAACAGTTGAGATCTCTTGGGGAGTCAAACCGTAAAGCTGATAGACCAACCTATTCACTTCGTCCTCCAATGCAGATGTATCGGAACTTGAATCAACATTGCGCATCTTCAGTATCTCAGAAACCTTGCCATCAATCAGAAGACAAATTCCACTTGAAAGATCACGAGGCAATGGGAAATTATTTATGTCATAAACCAAAATCTTCGGAAACGTTCCCTTAGTGGCTTTTGGTGATGAATTAAAGTGGAAAAACGTCGCAAGCTTTGAGTTGAGAATACCGAGAAGTGAGTAAAGCGTGAAATTGCAATTCAGGCTATCCATAACAACGATAACTGAAGGGTCAAAATATAGCTCGTCTTGAGTATAACCTGCGTAAATTCCCGGATTGGTTATTTCCCGAATTAATACTCTCTTTCCGGAAAAATATATTGACTTCCGTGGATTCGCAATATTTCCGGAACAATTAATATATTCCTTTGCGTTCCATGCAACACTATATCTTCTAACGTCCTCACCGTAAAGCCATGGCTTATAGTCTTGGCTGTGCATGACTGTTGAATGAAAAACCCGCTTCTTTATGAGATCATCGCTCTGACCAGCATGCTTATCATAGGCTATTAGACCTTGACTTGTTTCTGGAAAATATGTTTGCAAAGGAGTACTTTGCCTCTTTATTTTTGCAACCAAGGCAGCAACATCTGCAGATGATTTGAAAATCAATCCCCAATTACTATTATTTTCTTTAGCAACTGAACTATCTACGTGCAACAATGGCCTTTCAAAAATCTCCATTAGTGATTTTGCTTTAGATGTTTCGCGATATCCAAAACGATTTCCGTCAGAATTATTTGAGCATCTAATAACGACATTTCTAACCGAAGCATCCGAAAATACTACAAAATCGGTACAATCGACAACCTCTTCAAAAGTCCAGTTTTTAAGCATTTCAAGCCTATATGCTTGAGCGAAAACATTAAAAAGTAACGTATTTGGAATAATGAATGATAACTGTCCATTTTTGCGTAATATTTTTTTCCCGAGATTAATGAACCAATAATATATTTCAAAATCAGGAACCTTTCCAAGCGATTTAACTAGAGCCTTTCTCGATTCACCAGTTACAGATACACCGTAGGGCGGATTTCCGACAATAACATCGAACCCTTGAAAACATCCCTTATCATCTAAGATCTCAGGAAATTCAAAACGCCATTCGAATGAATTTTCATAGGCTTTGTTGTTTTTACTTAATTTTTGCTGCTTCTTCTCTCGAGCCTCTTTTTCATTTATTAGCTCATCCAGCAACGTTTGCGGAAGTTCCAAAAGTGTGATTTCGGCCTTTAAATTTGCTAGCTTTATCGCTTTTGGATCGTGATAGAAAATTTCAGTGCAAAAATCATTTTTCACGTCCGAAATAAGCTGCTCCATCTGATACTTTTGATCTTTTGTTTTTGCGTTTTTATATGAATCGACTGCATCACGATATTGAGCCAAAGTAAGCTTCCGCCTTTTCAACGAATTTTTCAAATCTTCATCAAGAGAAAACCGGCTCAATAGTGAGTTACCAACTTTTATATTAATATCAATATTTGGTAATGTCTCTAGCTGTTTAGAGTCATTGTAATAAGCATTTTTAGCAACTCTATCCACAAGCGTAATCGACAAATTTTCACGGAGTTAGGATTAATATCCACTCCAAAAATACAGTTTTCTATAATTCGTCTTTTTTCGTCAAAAAGAGTCTTTTGTACGCGACAACTCTCGGCGTTTGATGGTTTATAAGCGAACTCATCGCCATCTTCATCAACTAAAATTAATTCGTCGCTAACGATGCTTGCAGAGTACCGTTTGAGTCGCTTCCCATCACAATCTTGCAATACGCCCAACTCGCTTTTTATGATAATAAGTTCGTTTAACGCAGAAACCAGAAAATGCCCAGACCCAACCGCAGGGTCACATATTCGCAAACTATTGATAATTGAGTTTGCCTCGTCACGGTCATCTTTATCTAAGCCGATTTGATTATATACATCGTTGAGCTCGCGACAATTCCATTTTTTAACTTCATTAAACTTCTGAATTACAGCATGTCGCAAGGCCTCACGGGACATATACATTGTGACGAATCCCGGAGTGTAATATGAACCATCCTTATAGCCATTAACTTTCTCAAAAATCAAGCCTAAAACGGAGGCGCTAATTAGTGCCTTGCTATCGTTTTTAAGCTCACCTTTGTCATCACTTGAAAAATCATAGGAATCCAAGAAAGCAAAAAGATACTCTAGTGTTTTTAAATCGCCAGTTTTTCGCTTTCCTTTCGCATTTTTTAGTACGCTTGCAACGAAAATTGGCAACGTTAACTCGTCCGTCAAGTTACCAATATATATTGATTTCCCTTCAATATCTGTCGGCTCAAATAATGAGCTATTTAAATACGGAACCTTCCCAAATAATTTTTTGATATCGTCTTGTCGTTCATCATGATTTCTAGCCAAAACCGCGAAAAATAAATCGTCTAATGCATCGTAACTTTTTATTTTATCAAAGTTCAAGAAGGCATATGATGGGTCATGGATGGCAATAAGCTGGCCCTCGAGTAGCTTCAGGAAAAGAACTCTGTTGACCCAAGTAATAACAAGTTCAAGGGCTACATTAAATAGCTGATCTTGTACGGTATCGCCAAATGATTTTCGATTAGCCAAGTGCCGTAGTCGATCTTGCGTGTCAAGTTTATATATCGCATTTTCTATTAATGAGCCACGATTTCTAGCGCCTTCGGGTTTTCGCCGGATCAGTTTCTTTCCACCGTCTTTTATCTCAACCAACCCAATGATATGTAATAGCTCGTTGTAAAAATCATTATTTAATGTATTGCTATCATTTATATATGGCAGCTTGAGCATATATTCTGGAGAGAATATTTTTAACAGCGCAATTTTTCTTTTCTGGAGTTGGCTTTCCGAAGATCAAAATATACAAATTCAATGTCAACTACTTCATTGATGGCTGGTTTCGCGATTTCTTTATAGAAAAAATCAGTTGTATTTCCCGATGCACTTCCTAGTTCGAATTCTTAAAATGTTTAACTAGTGATGTATTTTTTTGCGAATTCTTTCTCAAAAAAATGCGCTTGAAATATATACCACTCATAACCATTGGTAATAATTAGATGCTTCAACGATATGTTATTAGAACCAATTCGCTCCCTGAGGTAGTACAAGAGCAATTCCTGCATTGCTTTGACGTTAATATTATTAACTTTTGGCATTTCAATTTGATTCGCAGGGCGCTTTGCTTCAATAATAACGCCGACTGAATCACTAACCAATTTTCCATTATTAATTGCAAGATCAATATTCCCGTTTGTATTAATATAATACTCCGGGGATCGCATTGAATATTTTAGAAATTCCGATATGTGGGTTTTGTAGTGTTCTTCGCTTTCGTTAACACTTGCTACTATTTGCGCTAATAAGCTTTCCATCCGTGTCTCAAACTCTTCGAATTTCTCTTTGCTTGGTTTTTGTTTGAGAAATGCATGCGACAGAGACTGAGCAGGCGTCTTAGAATTTAGGTTGCTTTTATGGGACATTATTCTCGAGTCAGGACATATAGCCCCGTCCAAGTAACACGGGGGCTATGGATACATGGAAAAACCTAGATTGCTGAAGACTACGCCTTCGGCATTAATATCTCAAGGCAAAAACCTTCTGGCAGAGGCATGCACGCATCGCGCGCGATGCGCGAGCGTACAGCCCTCTGCCATCGGACATAGACCAAAAGCAAGTTGACACAACCGCGAACTCGAATATACTTTGTATAACATTCATTCGACACTCGGTTAAATTCAATGAAAGCTTCCAACCTTCACGACGCATGGGGATCACCCGATAACACTCGGCTAACCCCAAAACAATTATCTCTACGTCTGCCCATCCATGTCGCCGCCAAGGTTGGCGCACTGTGCGACATGTATCCGCAGAAAAGCCGTACTCAGATCATTGCCGACCTTTTGACCTCTGCTCTAGATGAACTAGAGCAACACCTACCGGAAGCTTTGGGCAATCCAATCAGCGCAGAAGAAGAGCATCATGAACGTAAGGTCGCTGACCATCTTGGCGATGCCTACGTACCGATATTCCATCTTGGTGGTGCTCGCGGAAAATTTCGCCGTTTGGCAAACGAGCATTTCGTTGAACTTGAACGCGAACTCGGCAATGAAAAGCCCGATTTGCTGTTTAGTGACCTCTACACCACTGAAGAAAAGCAGAAGAAGTAAGCGTCGATGACCGCTCCCCGCATCCTTCTGCACGGCCACGACACCATCGAGTGCGCGTACTACCTCGTGGCCTTGCCGCACTGCACGCTCGACTTTGAATCGCTGGCTGTCGAGAGAGAGGCACTAAAGCAAGCTAAGGTTCGCCACCCCAAGGCAATCAAACTGGGCTGCGAAGAATTCCTACTTATGCCCACCGGCACCCCAAGCGGTTATTCCTTCCTTATCGAGAATGAGAGTTTTAGCGTCCAGTTCGGGGAGTTCAACCATCCGAACTTCTTCGTCACCTATCGCAGCTTTGCTCTCTGGCAATTCGGTGCTGCTGCACTGCACCAGCGTTTTCTCGATTGGGCGGCATCAGTCGGCTTCACCACGTTTCATCCCGAAAGCCTCTCACGAGTCGATTTAACTTTCGATTACCAGATCGCGGCTATCGACTTTGACGAAGACAATTTCGTTTCAGCAGCCAGCAAGGACAACCAGCACCGTAAAAACCGCATGGTACAAACCTTCCGCTTTGGTGAAGGCGAAGTGGTGCTGCGCATCTACAACAAGGTGGATGAAATTCAGGAGAAAAGCGCTAAAACTTGGTTCTTCGATCTCTGGGGCTGCCAAGATAACGTTTGGCGCATCGAGTGGCAGGTGCGGAAGGAGTGGCTACGGCGCTTCGGCATTCGTACCTTTGCAGAACTTCAGGAACGCCAAGGCGATCTGCTCCGGGTTCTGGTCAATGACCACACCACCCTGCGTATCAAGACCGACGACAGCAATCGTTCACGCTGGCCGTTGCATCCTTTGTGGCAAGACCTGCAAGACTACGTCAGTCAGATGGAAGGCCTTGGCATTGTTCGGGAAATTGACCCGACAGCACTCCTTGAAGAACGGGAAATGCGTATTGCCATCAGCATTTATGGCTATTTGAAACGGATTGGCGCAATTCACGGCATCAAACGTAAAACACCCGAGATCGGCTTTCATGAAAGCGTCTCCTTGCTCAACAAGAAACTAAATCAGGTTCATGACAGTTTGACCTGGGAGAACGATGTTCGCCGCCGCTATAACGAAATGAGGCTCGGGCAATGGTAAATCCACTGACCGGTGCCATCAGTGACATGGTGCATGAGCGCTTGGGTTTGGTGCTTGACGCCGCCGCCGTCGGTATGCCAACCAACCATCAATTTCAAGCCCTCAGAAAAATTGCACTCGATACATTTGGAAACCAAAGCTTCTTACCGGAATTGGAGGCATTGGTGCAGCAACACGGACAGGATAGGAATGGGCAGGCCAAGACAGCAGGAAAGGGGGTGCCACGATGAGTGAGCGAACAATGCCTGATCGAAGTCCGCGTCTATGGGAAACCTGACGCCCTAGAAACCCCCTCGCCTGCCGAGTTTGATCTATTAGCCTCGGTTTTGCCTGAACTGATTTTATTGATGCAACAGATGGAAGCTGCGGAAGCTTGAGCATGTCCGCAGCTAGCCATCATCCGTATGGCGACCAGCTCGCGGAGAAGGGCTGACTGTCAAGGCTGCGCGAAGCGCACGAAGCTTGGCCTTGACAGTCAGAACTTCGGAGCCATCATCTAGCCACACGGAAGATGGAAAGCGGTTTTTTTGGGAGAAGGACATGCACGTCGCACTTTACGCCCGCGTTTCCACCACGCGCCAAGCCGAGAATGATCTCTCGATTCCCGACCAGCTGCGGCAGTTACGGGCTTGGTGGTGAGGCAAACGATCACACGGCCATACTGGAATATGTTGAACCGGGCGCATCGGCAACCGATGACAAGCGACCCGTATTTCAGCAGATGATCACTGAAGCCATGCGCAAGCCTGCTGCCTTCGAGGTGATTGTGGTGCACAGTTTCTCGCGCTTCTTCCGTGACATGATCGAGTTCGGCGTCTATGAAAAGCGCCTGAAGCGTAACGGTGTGAAGCTGATTTCGATTACTCAGCAAACCAGCGATGACAGCGCCGGTGAAATGGCTCGCCGCTTGTTCAGTCTGTTCGATGAATATCAGAGCAAGGAAACCGCAAAACATACCTCGCGTGCCATGTGAGAGAACGCTCGGCAAGGCTTCTTCAACGGTTCGAAAGCGCCCTTCGGCTTACAGACTGTGCTGACTGATATTTCAGGCAGTCGGAACCGCAAGAAAAAACGCCTTGAAATTGATCCGGCTGAAGCAATGATTGTTCGAAACATCTACGCGCTCTATCTGAACGGGCATCAGGGTCGCACAATGGGAATCAAGGAAATTGTCAAATATTTGACTGAACGCGGCCAGTTGATGCGAGGCAGTGATTGGAGCATCCAGAAGATGCATGACATTTTAAGCAGCCGCACGTACCTGGGCGAGCATTACTTCAATGTGCGGAATTCCAAGACTGGCGAAACCAGACCACCGGCAGAATGGATAATGGTCAAGGCGGAACCGATTGTTGATATCGAGATGTTTACTCAGGTGGCGGCCCTGCGTGAGGCACGATCACCCAAAGCAAACCCGCCACGCCGAACCACCTCCCCTAACCTGCTGACCGGATTATTGAAGTGTGGCTGCGGCCATCACATTACGGCTGTCACCGGGAAGAGTGGGCGATATCGTTATTACAAA
>JADJMS010000025.1 GCA_016709495.1 Candidatus Dechloromonas phosphorivorans
GCGCCATGGGCCTCAAGCTGCACGAGGACTGGGGCACGGCACGCCCGCCGCCATCCGACTGCTGACTGACGGTGGCCGACGGGTGGACGATGGAGGTCGCCATCCACTCCGACACCCCTCAGCGAATCCGGGCTTTTCGAAGCGACGCTGGGCGCCTTCAAGGCCGCACCATCCACCTTCCTACCGAGGCGCCGGCGCGCTTACGCGCCGGACATCATCAAGGCGGCCGGGCTGCCCAATGTCCTGCCAGTTCGACCAACCCGACCATCCCCTCACACGGTCAATACCGTCGACGAGCATCTCGACATGCCGGTGGTCTGCCGCCACCTCGCCCGAGCATCGCCGAGGACATCGCCTTTGCCGAAAGCCGCATCCGCCGCGAAACCATCGCCGCAGAGAGGACATCCTGCACGGGGCAGGCGCCTTTTCGATGATGAGCTCCGACTCGCAGGCCATGGGTCGCGTCGGCGAAGTCATCATCCGCACCTGGCAGGCGGCGCACAAGATGAAGCTGCAGCGCGGCGCGTTGCCCGAAGACTGCGCCCGCAACGACAACTTCCGCGTGAAGCGCTACATCGCCAAATACACCATCAACCCGGCGCTGACGCATGGCATCGCGCACACCGTCGGCTCCATCGAAGTCGGCAAGCTGGCCGATCTCGTGTTGTGGAAACCAGCCTTCTTCGGCGTCAAGCCTAGCCTGATCCTGAAGGGCGGCATGATCGCTGCTGCCGCGATGGGTGATCCCAATGCCTCGATCCCGACGCCGCAGCCGGTGCATTACCGGCCGATGTTCGGCAGCTTCGGCAAGGCGCTGAAGACCTCGGTGACCTTCGTTTCGCAAGCGGCATTGAAGAATCCAGCCGTCGCCGCGCTGGGATTGAGCAAGCCGCTGATCGCCGTCTCCGGCACGCGCACGCTGAAAAAATCCGACATGGTGCACAACGGCGCCACGCCGGACATTACTGTCGATCCCGAAACCTGTAATCGTCAGGCCGATGGCGTGCATCTCGTCTGCGAACCGGCGACTGAATTGCCGCTGGCGCAACGTTATTTTCTCTTCTAACCATGCTGATTTTTCTAAACGAACCAATCATCCTGCCACCGACTCAGTCGCCTTGGCTACGACGAACGCAAAGCGCAGTCGTCTCAAGGTGAAACTGGCCTCAGGCGCCCAAGCCGGCATCTTTCTCGAACGTGGCGATTATCTGCAGGATGGCGACAAATTGCAGGCGGAGGAGGACAGCGCCATCGTCGAAATCCGTGCAGCGCCGGAGAAGCTGATCGAAGCCATTGCCCATAGCCCGCTGCTCTTTGCTCGCGCTGCCTACCATCTGGGCAATCGCCATGTGCCGGTGCAGATACTGCCAACCGAAAGCGGTGGCAAACTGCGTTTTCAGACTGACCACGTGCTGGCCGAGATGGTCAAAGGCCTCGGTTGCACGGTTAGCGAGACCGAAGCACCATTCCAGCCGGAATCCGGTGCCTATGGCGGTGGCCATCAGCACGCTGGTGAAGGTGAAACTGACCTGCACAATCCCGGCCACGGTCCGCATCGTTCAGTGCCAAAAATCCACCAGTTCAAACCGCGTTGAGCGCAACCAACCTGCAACTCGCCCGCCTGCTGCAACTGGCCAGCCCGGCCTTGCCGGTGGGCGCCTACACCTATTCGCAGGGGCTGGAGTGGGCGGTTGAGTCGGGCGTCATCCGCGATGAAGCAACGGCCGGGTGCTGGATTTCTGATCTTCTAACTCACGGCATTGGTCGATATGAGGCACCGTTGGTCAGTGCGCTGATGTCGGCGTGGTTGGCCGGCAACAGCGGTGAAATCCTGCGCCTGAATGCCGAATTTCTGGCCAGCCGCGAATCCGCTGAACTGCGTGCCGAAACAGCGCAGATGGGTTTTTCACTGGCCCGGTTGGTGCGCGATTTGCGCGATCCGGCCTTGGGTGGCGTTGAATCCACTCTTTGCGGGATGCCGGAAATTGGTTTTCCTACCGGCTGGTCAGGTATCGCCGCAGTTTGGGGGATCAACCCGGAAGATGCGCTGGTCGCCTATCTCTGGTCGTGGGCAGAAAATCAGGTGATGGCCGCGCTGAAGGCGGTTCCCCTCGGTCAGGCCGCCGGCCAGCGTCTGCTGGCTGAACTGGGCGGCAAAATCCCATCTGTTGCGGTCGACGCCAAAAATCGGCCAGAAAATGAATGGTCCAACTTCACGCCGGCTTTTGCGATTGCTTGTGCACGGCATGAGACGCAGTATTCGCGGTTGTTTCGGTCTTGAGATGAGAGACAAAAACCCAACCCCCCCAGCCCCCCTTGTCAGGGGGGAGTCGACTGCTCCCTCCCCTGACAAGGGGAGGGCCGGGGAGGGGTTGGTTTTTCTAAAATACGATAAACGACTCACTGCTCTCGCCCGAGAAAACCGCAAAACCCCAACGCCTGCCGAAGCCTTGATCTGGCAAAAAGTCTTGCGCAGCAAGCAGCTCGAACACCACAAATTCCTCCGCCAGAAACCCATCGGCCCCTACATCGTCGATTTCTACTGCGCTGAACTTCGCTTGGTCATCGAAATCGATGGCGACAGCCACGCCGAGCAAGCCGACTACGACACCCAGCGTACCGAGTACCTGAACGCTCTCGGGTTGCGTGTAATTCGCTATGAAAACCGCGACGTAATAAGCAACCTGCCCGGCATTTACGAACACTTGCAAACAAACTTGGAAACACCATGAGCAAACAAGCCCTAAGAGTAGGTATCGGCGGTCCCGTCGGTTCCGGTAAAACCGCACTGACCCTGGCTCTTTGTCAGGCGCTGCGGGATCAGGTCAATATGGCGGTGGTCACCAACGATATCTACACCGCCGAGGATGCCAAATTTCTCGTCCAGCACTCGGCGCTGGCGCCGGAACGCATCATCGGTGTCGAAACCGGTGGTTGCCCGCACACGGCCATCCGCGAGGATGCCTCGATCAATCTCGAAGCCATCGACCGCCTGCAGCGCGCATTTCCCGATGTCGAACTGATCATCGTCGAGTCCGGCGGCGACAATCTGGCCGCCACCTTTTCGCCGGAACTCTCCGACCTCACTATTTACGTCATCGACGTGGCAGCCGGTGAAAAAATCCCGCGCAAGGGTGGCCCCGGGATCACCAAATCCGACCTGCTGGTGATCAACAAGATCGACCTCGCGCCGATGGTCGGTGCTTCGCTGGAAGTCATGGCGGCGGATGCCAAAACCCAGCGTGGGGCGCGGCCCTTCGTTTTCACCAATCTCAAGACCGGGCAGGGGCTGGACACGGTGATTGCCTTCATTCTCGACCGGGGCATGCTGGCGCAATCCGTGTAGCAAACCCAACAATCCCAAACTGGTGCAGCCGGAAAGCCGCACCAGCTGGTGATGTCATAACGGGCGTGGAATTTGCTGTGGAGGGGAGTACCCCACTTCAGAGCAAACAAAATGACCCCAGAACTGCGTGAAAAACTGCTGGCCGGCCTCAAGGATGGCAGCATCGTTCCCTATCTTGGCGCCGGCGTGCTCGCCGATGTGACGAATGTTGCAACCGGCGAGCCGATTCCGGCCGACAGCGGTCGCTGATCATTGCCATGAATGGCGGCAAGCCGATGGCCCCCAAGCTGATGTACGAGTTTGCGCGGGCGGCAATGAATATCGAACTCAAGCGTGGCCGCAGCGCGGTGACCAAGTTTCTCACCCGCACCTATGGCGAAACGGCGTGGACGCGTGGCGCGGTCCACGACTGGATCAAGGCGATTTCCCCGCATTACGTGATCGATGTGAACCGCGATACGCAGTTGCAGGATTCCTACGCCGACGTGCCGCATAACCTGATTGTCGGTATTGCGCGCATTGGCGGCACCGATTTTCGCTACAAGCTTTACCTCTGGGACGGCATCGCCTACCAGAAGAGCGGCCTGATCAACCCGGCCTTGCCCATCCTCTTCAAGCCAATGGGCACGCCCAAGCCGGAGGCCAACTACATTGCCTCCGATGCCGACTACGTTGATTTCATCACCGAACTGATGGGCGGCTTTTCGATCCCGCCAAAGTCAAGGAACTGCGCAAGGGCAAGCAATACCTGTTCATGGGCCTGCGTCTGAACCGCGACACCGAGCGCATGGTGATGTCCGACATGATCTATTCCGCGGCCGAACCTGCCGGCTGGGCCTTGATCAACAACCCGACCGACAAGGAACGCCGTTTCTGCAAGAAGCAGAAACTGGAACTGATCGAAGCTGATGTCTTCGATCTGATCGGCGCCCCTATCGCTGCCTGAAACCATTCAAACCTGTAAGGAAAAAACATGTCGCTTGATCGCTACGAACCCCTTTTCTTCAATGCCAACTTCAAGGAAGCCGCCAGTGATGCCAGCCTCGTCGCCTATCGCGGCGAGCTGATTCTGCAGGAAGGCGAAGTGGCCGATGCCAATGGCCGCCGCAAGCCGCCTACTGAAGTGCTCAAGCAGGCCGTCCTGCTGGGTGATGCTGCTGGCTTGAAGCTGATTTCCGGCTCGCTCGACGAGTTGCAGCAATTTCCCTACGTGCTCGAAAAATTCGGCGCTGAATTCAATGCCGGCACGATAGCCGTCTTCTTCACCGTCAATATTCCCAATGCTTTCTCGACCATCGCCAACGGTGCAACAGTTGCCTTCATTCCACTGGTTCAGGGCATGGTCTGGAACGAACTGGCCGATCTGGTCGCCTTGGACAAAGGTGACTTCAAGGGGCTGAGTGCTGCCGACAAGGTGGCAACTGTTTATACCGCGCTCAAGTCCTACAAGTTCAAGTCGCCGGCATGAGTCTGGATGATGCCCTGAAGACGACCAACAACGCCAAGCGCGAAACGCACGGGGCGATCTGATGGTCTGGGATGAAGCCCGATATGCGCTTGGTGTCCCGGAAATGGATGGCACCCATCGCGAGTTTGTCGAGCTTTCTTATGCCTTGCTCGTTGCTTCGGATGAGGATTTCCCGGCACTATTTGTTAAGTTGCACGAGCATACGCGCCAGCATTTCGAGCACGAGGGCAAGCTGATGAAGGCTTGCCGTTTCCCGGCAATTGGCGAGCACAACAGCGAACACCTGCGGGTATTGGGCGAACTAGCCCATTTCGCCCGTGGCGTCGCTGCCGGTCGGCTGGGGCTGGCGCGCGAATACGTCAGAAACCTGCCGACGTGGTTCGACTCCCATCTCGCAACGATGGACTCGGCTCTGGCAGGGTGTTTGAAAAAAGTCTGAAACCGTGGACCGGATCATTCCGAAAATTGCTATCTGCCCCAGCCATGAACTGGGGGAAGGGCAGTATCGCAAATTGAAAATGCTATTTGAGGGGCGCGAGGATGAGTGCCTGCTCTTGCGTTTTGACGGCAAGGTCTACGCCTACATCAACCGTTGCGTGCACATGCCGCGCCGTCTCGACTGCGAACAAAAAACGGTTTTTGACCATACCGGCCGCTTCCTGCGTTGCTCCATGCACGGCATAGTCTACACACCGCAAACCGGCGCCTCAGTTAGCACCATGTGCGAAGGTGAGCAATTGCGTGCTGTTGAAGTCTATGAGGAAGGCGGGGGAAGTCGGATTTGTCGACTTCAGGGTGACTGCGGTTGGTTACTGAACCGATTGGACAGCGAACGACAACTTTGTGCCCTTGGACTAAACCGCTCGCGCGGTAGCGGGCTGCGCATAGGCAGCGGTATGTTTTTTGAGATTGTAGGGCTGTTTCCTATGTTGAGGATTGAGGCAAGCCGCCTCGATTCTCGAGAGGAGCAGCATCATGTCCACCACGACCCCCGCCATCAGCCCGCTACGTCAACGCATGATCGAC
Organism: Candidatus Dechloromonas phosphorivorans; assembly: GCA_016709495.1. Classification (GTDB taxonomy): domain Bacteria; phylum Pseudomonadota; class Gammaproteobacteria; order Burkholderiales; family Rhodocyclaceae; genus Azonexus; species Azonexus defluvii. The sequence continues at coordinate 5,841 of JADJMS010000025.1, forward strand.
GACATGCGGCTGCGCAAACTCGCCGACAAGACCCAGAGCCACTACCTGCGCGCCGTCCGGCAGTTTTCTCTTTTCCTCGGGCACTCGCCTGATCGCGCTACGATCGAAGACCTGCGGCGCTATCAACTGCATCTGGTGGATCAAGGCATCTCCGCCATTTCGCTCAATGCCGCCATCGCCGGCCTCAAATTCTTCTTCGACGTGACGCTGGATCATCCGCAGTTGATGCGCAAGATGCAATCGGTCCGGATACCCCGCACGCTGCCGGTGGTCCTGAGTCGCGAGGAAGTGGCACGCCTGATCGAGGCGGCAGGGAACATCAAGTATCAGACGGCACTCTCCCTGGCCTACGGCACCGGATTACGGGCGGGCGAGGTGGTGGCCCTGAAGGTGGGCGACATCGATAGCCAGCGCATGACGCTGCGCGTTGAACGCGGCAAAGGCCAGAAGGATCGCTATGCCATGCTGTCACCGGTGCTGCTCGAACGCCTGCGCGTCTGGTGGCGGGTAGCCCGCGCCCAAGGCAAGATGCTCGATGGCGGCTGGCTGTTTCCCGGCATGAACCCCATCGATTCCCTCAGCACCCGCCAACTCAACCGCGCCATTCATGCCGCGGCCGAGGCCGCCCATATCGACAAGCGGGTGTCGATGCACACCCTGCGCCACAGTTTCGCCACTCATCTGCTAGAACAGAAGGTGGACATCCGCATCATCCAGGTCCTGCTCGGGCACAAGAAGCTCGACACCACCGCACTCTACGCCCAAGTCGCGACCGAGATCCTGCACCAGGTCGTCAGCCCGCTGGAGCGGCTCTACCCGGCATAAACGACGGCCATGGGGCGTCCCGCCCTGGAAGTCGCGGACATCTTCCGGACCCATGGGCCGGCCTGGCGTCAGGCTCAGCACGCGCACCTGAGTCTCTCGCAACTCAAGGTCATGTCGGCCATCGAGCAGTGCCGCACGGCGGCGCTGGGGGGACATGTGTTGCGCTGCGATGCCTGCGACCACCTCGAAATAGCCTATAACTCCTGCCGCAACCGGCATTGCCCGAAATGTCAGGCGCGTGCTGCGCAACGCTGGCTGGAAGCACGGCAAGCGGATTTGCTGCCGGTGGCGTATTACCACGTGGTGTTTACCTTGCCGGCGCCGATCAGTGCCATCGCCTATACCAACAAGGCGCTGATCTATCGGTTGTTGTTCGAGGTGGCGGCCGAGACGCTGCGGACGATTGCCGGTGATGTCCGGCATCTGGGCGCGCAAATCGGCGTGACACTGGTGCTGCACACTTGGGGCTCGGCAATGACCCACCATCCCCATGTGCACGGCATCGTGCCGAGTGGCGGGCTGTCGGCCGATGGCCAACACTGGGTCGCTTGCAAACCGGGCTTCTTCTTGCCGGTCAGAGTGCTCTCAAGGTTGTTTCGCCGGCGCTTTCTCGAAGAGCTGACCAAAGCGCAGGGCGCTGGCCTGTTGCGTTTCTACGGTGAGTTTGCCGGCCTGGCCGAAGCAGCGGCTTTCGCCGATTGGCTGGCGCCCCTCCGGCAGTGTGAGTGGGTCGTCTATGCCAAGCGCCCGTTTGCCGGACCGGCTGCCGTCCTCGCCTATTTGTCGCGTTATACCCACCGGGTGGCGATTTCCAATCAACGACTGGTGGCGATGGATGAGCGCGGCATCACCTTCCGCTGGAAGGATTACCGGAGCAAGGAAGGAGCGCGCCTCAAGACGATGACGCTGAGCCCGGCAGAATTCATGCGTCGCTTCCTGCTGCATGTGCTGCCCGGTGGATTTCATCGCATCCGCCACTTTGGCCTGTTGGCCAATGGCGGGCGCCGGGAGAATCTGGCGAAGGTGCGCGAACTGTTGCAGGTGGCGCCAATGCCCCAGCCGGAAACGGCGGATACCTCGGTATCCGCAACACTTGCTCAGCCCACCTTCGTTTGCCCGGGGTGTGGTGCGGCCATGGTCGTCATCGAGACCTTGGGTCGCGGGCCACTGATCCGCGCACCGCCGTTGCCGGAGGGGGCTTCATGAACGACACCCAACCCATCATCTCGACAACCGTTCATGGGTTCACATCGGTGCGGCCTCGATTTGCCTGCTGGGGTAATAGCCACGGATTTGACCGAGCGCATTCCCTAAAATTCAAGCTATCCCCGTCAGGAATGATACGCCGCGGTACGAATGGCTCATCGGCACGGCCCAAAGATTACGCCTGGTCCGCCAGGCAAAGCTCAAATCCCCATAGCCGAGTCGCCGGCAAATAACCACCTTGGTTCACCCCGCGGTTTCCTCCCTGGGGGCTTCTCCAACGCCTGCCCGTTGGCTTCTTCACAGCCTGAACCGCGGGCGCGTAAGGGCAGGCATCGGACAACCCTTAACCTTGCTGCCGTAGCCGGATTTGGAAAGCGGACGCTCAGGAACGTTCAAGCTCAGGGGCGCGGAGCCGGCTTGCCGGCATAGCGTCCATCTGGAGCGCAATGTTAGGCTAGACCCCATGAACCGGGACTCCGCCTGTGTGAAATGGAAACTGGAGGGACATGGTTTCCTCGATAATTTCGCGGACAAGTGTCAGTGCCGCTGTGCTTTCTTGTTTGGTCGCATGGCGACGGCCAAATTGGTGCGCTATCCCATTTCTAACAGTTCTAGTGGCGTTGAGAGCCCCATAGCGCGATGCTGAAAGCAATCCATTCAACTCGAGAATCTCTGTCTTGACCGACGCGGTGTAATCCCGACCTTTAAGTTTGTCTTTACGCTTGCCAGAAATTGCTTTATTGGCAACAAGTTTGTTCCATAGGTCGTGAATGTACCGTTCAGCAACAAACCAACATAAGACGAGCGCTATGTCATAGTTTCGAAGATTGTGCTCACTCAATGCTTTCGCAACAGGCAGCAGAGACTGGGTTTTTTCTTCGTCGACAATAATCGCTGACAAGTAGTAAGAACAAAGATCGTTCAAAACCGCTTTCGGTAGAACAAAACGTCGAAACTCATTTTCGTCTTTTGGCGTCATGCTCCCATGCCGGATCATCTCGTCGCGGTCCAAGCCTCCGTAGTTGCATTGCCTTATCGCCGTATTCCCCTCGTAGGTAATACGGGTCGTGTCCAGATAATTCAATTCGAAAAACTCTAATGCGCAGATGTTTGTGTTCAAGTGCATGCTGCATTCGAACAGGAAATACAAAATATTTAGATGTGCGAGATAGGTTTGCCACACGGGTTCAAAGCTTTCGGCCCGAGCGATATCCTCCCAAGTCTTCTCGATACGTGCGCTTTCTTCTTCAAGTCGTGCGCTGTGATACTGAACTAGGCCATCTCGACTAACCAGAAATGTCCACCCATCGCCGCAATGCTCAAATACCGTTTCACGGACGAATGGGGCGAAGTCTTTTCTCGTGAATGAATCGGCCGATAATGCGCTGTCGACGCTAAATCGTTGGTAGGGGTAGAAGCCCAATGCCTTCATTTTTCTAGGCCTAACGTGAAGGTCACCGGCGCTGCGCGGCTTTATCGCGCAGCGTCCGGTGGGCCGCAGGGTTAGAGGTCATGGTCATAGTAAAGCCCTCAGCTTGCGGAATGACTTGGGTAGCGAGTGGCAAGCCTGTTCTCCAAGCGCACCATTTCCTTCATGACTTTGAAATACTCCCGTTCGAGCTTCTTCGGCAGGGATATGTAGCCATGTTGGTCGGCCAGGTCGCCAGTGTTCAAGATTTCCATGCGACGCTTGGCGAGAAACAGGAAGCGGACAACATCCATGTCCTTGACCAGCGCGTGGCGAATGTTATCAACCTGCCGTCCGTGATATTTGCGGTTGCTGTCCGGCAGGAAGGTGATTGCCTCAAAGCTGCGGGGCCGAGGGGTGAGGCACAAGAACTCGCCCAATGGGTTGCGCCAAACGGCATGGAATTCTGCCTCGATAAATACACCGGGCCGTTCCCATATGGCCCACCCAATAATTTGTTCGCCGCCGTGGCAAGAGGCGTGCTCTGGAACGATGACAAAGCATTCGTTCTCTGGCTCACTAAGCATTGGTTGGCAAGCCACTGTGATTGGCTTCTCAGTCGCGCTGATGCGGTTGCAGAACTCGACAACGTGCGTGGCGGTGGCAGCGGCAGGGAAGAGCATCAATGACCTCTACGTTTGAATTCACCGGCCTGCGCGGCTGTTCGCGCAGGTCCGGTGGAATGATGGGTTGGGCCGAACCTGTCTCATCTGGAACCGCTCTTAGCTTCGCTGATAATCAAACGTTTCACTTCTTGGTGGATGCTCTTTCTAAACGCATTGGCTTTTTCCTGCGTTGAATATGACAGAGAAAACTGGCTGCTGCGAGCCTGCGTCTTGGCATTCTGCTTTCCGACTTCATGGTTATGCTTGAGGATCGCGCGCCTAGACTCTCCGAAAGCGGACTCCCAGTCGCCGTGTTGTTCCTCAACCTTCTTGAGTTCCGCATTCATATCCGATGCGATTGCAGATCGTTTGGTGACTAATTCCTGCAATAGATCGGCGGGCTCAAGTGGCGGAACCCACGCCTTTGCACCTGCTGCGTTGGCGTACAGGATAGCCTCCTTGCGAAGACTATCAATATCGGCAGCGTGGCCGTCCTTACCGTAACGTTGCAAAAAGTCATTGGCAAGAGAATCAATGCAGTCAACTGCGCGCTTTAACGGGTATTTCGAACCAAATTCCTTCCACGTTGCCATTTCTTTGTCAGTGAAAGGCCAGTACTTGTTCTTGTCATCTTCCTTGATGGAAGAGTAAGAAGGAAATACATCGCCACCTATACCCAAGGTGCATGACATGGAAAGCGAAGATAGGAACGATTTCCTCAACTCGAATGTTTGCGCTGTCTTCACTTGTTGCGGCGTCGTAGCTGGAGTGCCATCGGGCAGTCGATAACGGAAAGTCATGTATTGAATCTGACTTTCGATCTTGTTTTTTCGTCGCGTGCTAGCGAAAGTTGACGCTCGATACTCTTTAGATCCTGTGTCAAACGCGAGCGATCTTGCTCCAATTGAGCGAGGCGTTTTTCAGATTCGACGATCTTCGGCGCTTGCTTCTTAATAATGCCTTCGTACTCTGCCACTTGCTCAGCGAGTCGTTCCTTCTGATAGACAGGTAGCACCGTATAGAAGTAACCGAATATCGCAACTATCGCCAAGGCTATCTGGGCCACATGACTAACGATCTCAATCTTTAGGCCCGCACCTTGCCCAGTCGAGCTACTGAGCTTTGGTTTTCGCAAGGTCTTTCGCCACGCAAGGCGTTTCTGAATGCGGCCGGCAATTCTTCTTAGTGCCATTGGTTAGGCCCAACAGTTATTCAACGGACCCACCGGTCCGCATATTGATAATCGTAAAACATGGCAATCAAGAGTAACTGTTTGATTCATTTTGGGTGGACTCCGGCTGACTGTCCGCATATGCAATGATAGTACGGACCGGCGAAAACCGAATGCCAACAGCAATTTTGCCTTCGCAAAATGGCAGCTATGGAGCAGTTTCTTGAAGGCCCGCTTCTGGCCCAGAGTGTGTCAAAACGAGTTAATAAATCTCTGCCACCGACACGGATTAGCGCGAATCAAATCATGATTGGCGAAATGGCTGCCGGAATTGCACAGGAAACGACAAAAAGGCCCCTCAAGCCTTCATTGCATCCATTAGCGCCGCTGTTCCTGTTATTTTCATCACCCGCTTCAGGTTGTAGGCAAGGACATGCAGCCCCATTTCTGTACTTACCCGATCCAGTGTTCTGGTCAGGAAGTGCGCGCTACCCATCCATAACTTGCGTACCGAATGGATGCTCGACCGTCTGGCGCCGAATACGCATGCTGTCCGGTGCCTGATCCAAACGGTTTTGCATCGTCTCAAGCACATTCTCATGTTCCCAGCGTGTGACGCGACGCTGTTCTCCGGGCGTGCATTTCTCCTTGATGGCGCATAGCTTGCAGTTCGAACTCCAGTAACGGTGCAGCTTCAAGCCTCTCTCAACAGTCGAATAACGCCAGATCAAGGTTTGGTTCGCTGGGCAGCGATATTCATTCTTTTCTGGATCGTAAATGAAATCTGCCCGATCAAAGCGCCCGTCGGCTTTGGCACCTGATGTTGTCGTTTTAGGAACGATGGCAACGATACCGGCTTCGTGGCAGGCGACAATCTCCTCGCCCTTGAAGTAGCCACGGTCAGCAATCACGGTGAGCTCTTCGGCTCCCATGGCAGCACGTGCCAGTTTGGCCATGCTGGTCAGTTGGTCTCGGTCGCTACCAATATTCGTGACTTGATGAGCCACGATCAGATGATTTTTTGCATCGACCGCAGTCTGGATGTTGTAGCCAACGATCCCAGTACCCCGGGTCTTCATTGAACGTGCATCGGGGTCAGTCAGGGAAATCTGCTTGTCGGGCGTATCGTTGAGGCGGATCTCGATTTCCTTGAGCGCTTTCATCTGCTCTTTCAATACAGCGATTTTGTCTTGCAAGCGTTCGCCACGGATTTTGGCAACTGCTGGCTCTTGCCGGTCTGCTGTATCGAGTTCAGTCAGGTAACGATTGATGCTTGATTCGATTTCTTCCATCCGCCGTTGCAACTTGGCGCTGGTGAAATTTCGGTCACGATTGTTAACCGCCTTGAACTTGCTGCCGTCAATTGCCACCAGCGCCTCGGAAAAACAAACCAAGTCTCTGGCACAACACGACAAACTGCCGGCAAACATTCCGGATTGCTTTGCCATTATCTTTGCGGAATCGGGCAATCGTTTTGAAGTCAGGCATCAGCCGTCCCGTCAGCCACATCAGCTCAACGTTGCGCTGGCTCTCTTTCTCAAGGCGACGGCTGGATTGAATCCGATTCAGGTAGCCGTAAATGTATAACTTCAGAAGAATGGCCGGGTGATAACCAGGACGACCGGTAGCGGCAGGATCAACGCCATCAAAACCCAAGTGTCCAAGATTGAGTTCATCTACGAAAACATCGACTACACGTACCGGGTTGGTATCCGCAATGTAGTCGTCAAGGCATTCCGGCAGAAGTGTGCTTTGGGTTCTGCTTTCGCCTTCTATGAAGCGTTTCATCTGAATGCCCCATAATGCAATATGACATAATTATATTACGGGTGGCGTTTTGACACACTCTGGGCCGGTTTCTGCCTGATGGCAATTGCAATATCAGCGTGCCATTCAGTGAGATGGCATTCCCAGCCTAAATCAGCCCACAGTCTTCAGCCAGTCGTCAGCTTTTCAAGCAGCAAAGGCTTGACTTGTTCCAGCCAGGCATCAATCCGTTCGTCGGTGAACATGCCTTGCGTCCGCTGGTCGATGATCAGGCCGATAAAGCGGCCATCGACTTCGGCGGCGGAGTTTTCGTAGGTATATCCGTCGGTAGGCCAGTCGCCGACGATCTCGGCACCCCAGCCCTTGAATTTTTCGACCAGCGCGAACAGTGAGCTGCAAAAGCGGTCGGCGTAGCGTTCCTGCGCGCCGAGGCCGAAAAAGGCGATGCGCTTGCCGGAGAAATCCGGGCTGGCCGGCAGTAGGGCGAGGAACTCTTCCCAGTTCGGTTCAAAGCAGCCCGACGATGCGCCCAGGCCGGGAATTTCGCCAATGCCGTAGCTTGGCGTGCCGAGGATCAGCGCGTCGTACTTGAGCATATCTTCCGGCGTGATGCGATTGACGTTGACTGGTTTGTCGCAGAGGTCATCGCCGAGGTTTTTTCTGCATTTTTTGGCGATTAGCCGTGTGGTGCCGGTTTCGGTACCAAAAAACATTCCGATTTTATTCATGGTCATTCCTCTCTGGGTTTGATGGGTGAAGTGAGTAAGGGTTTGCGGCGGACTTGGCACGCCAGTTGCAAACGTTGGGTAAAACAAGCTGCCGACGTCGACTTTGCGACACGGCAGAAAACACCACACCAAGCCCAACGGAGTTCGTCATGACCACCACTACCATCGATTGCAAGGGACAAATCATCGCCATGGGCGACCGGGTTCGCGTTCTGGACATCACGCCGGATCGCGATCTTGACGAGGAGGATCTCGACATGTTCATGGGCATGGTCGGTGCCGTTTGTGACATTGAGCGGATTGATGCTGACGGTGCGGCCTGGGTCGCGCTCTGGTGGAATGGTGACGAAGGTACGGTGCTGACCCAGATTGGCCTGGCACCGGGGCAGATGGAGAAGGTTTGAGAGGCTGTTGAAGGTTTTGCTTGCGATTCAAACCCCTCCTCAACCCCCCACGGCTGGCTTCCGCATAGCCAGTCTATTACGCTGGCGTGCAGGGTGGCTTCACGCCCCCCCTAACTTCGCCCCCTTGTCAGGGAGGGAACTTGATTGTGCGCGGTTTGTGTGCACCTCCCCTGATAGGAGGCCGGGGGGTTTGGGTGGATCATTCGTCGATTTCCGCTGCGTTGTAGTTCTTCAGCCGCTTTTCAGCCGCGACGCCCAGCGCTTTCAGCATCCAGGGTGGTGGCGATTCAACCATCGCTGTTCCGGAAAGGTTTGAGAATGTCCAGCGCTGGCCCGCCATCGGGGATCTTGATCGGGTAGACGTCGGCGCGGATCACCTTGGCGGCTGCCGGGCCGCCGATGGAAACCACGTAGCAGACGTGACAATCGCCGATCAGCCGGGCGCGCCAGAGGTTCTTGTCGTCCGAAAACTCGGCATCCATGGTGTCGCGGATATCGACCAGCCGGATTTCGCTCGGTGACACCTGATAGACCAGAAAGCGCAGGCAGGAGCCGAAATGGCCGGAGAGGTGCCGCTTTGTCGGAAGCGATGGCGACGCGCACCGAGCCGGGCATTTCGCCATCTTCGTAGGTCTCGATCTTTGGGTAATGATTCATCGCCCTGGGTTTCGCCCCCACAGGATGCGCACTGCCAGTTTCATGGCTTCGAAGGCCGATGCCGATATCCTCGCCGTCCTCTTCGCCATCGGCGCTGGCAAAGCCGGTTTTGAGCATGGTGACGGTGACCTGACGCAGGTTTTCCTCGTCGATGGTTTCGCCAATACAGCGCTGCAACTGTTCGATCAGGGCGGGCAAGGTGACCTTGGGCACGGTTCTTGCCGCCAGCGCTTAGGCGCAGGGCTGCTTCGCGAGTGACCGGTGGCTTGCTGGCTTCTTCCATGGTTTTCCCGTGATATTTGGGGTTGGGGTGTTGTGTTTTTTCAATCCCTTGCAGAGATGGTGCCAGCCGGCGAACGATTGGCTAACTGTCTGATTTCACGCAGGCATGGGCCTTGCTGAAGTCAGATCAACGCCCAGGAAAACCCCCATCGGTCGGATACCTCACAAGAAGTCGTACGCGCCCTACCATGCTCGCACCCAAGCATCGACGAAGCCTATGCAGAAGGCCCGGGCCAGCTGACTGGGATGCCCAGCCGGCAGCCTTTCGCCATTATTCTGGCGCGCCGCTGCTGGAGTTACCGCTGGCGGCAGATCGCTTTGAACGTTGTTACGGTCAACTGCCAAATCCGCCGGAAAATGTGGTTGTGCCGGACCTCAACAGCCTGGGTGTTTTGCTCGAACTCGCCTTCGGCCTTTCGGCATGGAAAGGCTATGGGCCAAACCGTTGGGCGCTGCGCTGCAATCCATCCTCCGGCAATCTGCACCCGGTGGAAGCCTATGTCTTGAGCGCCGGGTTGCCCGGTGTTGGCGACGGCCTGCAACATTACGACCCGGAAAATCATGCCTTAGAAGGCCGCGCCTGGTTGGTGCGGGGAAATTACGCGCCGTGGCTGGCCGTCGGTCTGTAGCATCATGTGGCGCGAAGCTGGAAATACGGTGAGCGCGCCTGCCGCCATTGCCAGCTTGATGTCGGCCCACGCCGTTGCCTGCTGGCTCACGCCGCGGCCCTGCTTGGCTGGGAAGTGGTACCGCTGGCTGTTGATGGCGAAGCAACCGAAGCATTGTCTCGGGCTGACAGGGCGAACGACTTTCCCATCCTCGCCAACCTTACCGAGGTCGAAGAACCTGAAACCCTGCTTGCCATCCGTGGTCCAGCCCGAGCGCGCCGCCCACGGCACAGGCGCTGGGCGACTGGCTGCAGGCCGACAACTGGCAAGGCAAGCCGGAAGCGCATCGATCCGTCACCCGGTTACCGCTGGCCGGCCAGCGATCAGGTCGCAGCCGCCAGCCGCGAGTCGGTCAGCGCGTCGGAAGCCATCAGCTTTGGCCCTTGCCGCCGCTCGTGCCGCATCCGACCGCTGCCGGGCTGCCCAAATCATCCGCCAGCGCCGCAGCGGCCAGCGTTTCGATCCGCACTACGCGCTGTTGAGGCCCGCCTTCTACCGCATGCTCGACGCCGTTCTACCGCGTCCGCAAGTGCCGTGGCTGGCGCAAAGCACGCCGCCGCGCATTCATCTACTGCTTCGTCCTGCGCGTCGACGGCCCGCCCAGTGGCCTTTACCTGCTGCCGCGCACGCCGGCTGCTTTTGCCGAATTGCCCGCCGCGCTGCTGCCGACCGACGAGCGCTTTGCCGCTCGCCGTCCGGTCGCTGAATTCGACCCCGATTGTCCGCCGCACCTCGGCCTTATCCAGCTTGCCGAAATGGGCCTGCAGGAAATGCAGCGCCTGGCCCGCCTCGCTGTCCCGCCATCAGGATATCGCCTCGACCAGCGCCTTCGCTCGGCATGCTGGCTGAATTTGAATCCGTTACGGTGAACGGCCAAAACTACCGAAATCTATTGCGCGGGGCCGGGCTGGTCGGGCAGGTGCTGTATCTCGAAGCGGAAGCCGCCGAGGGAGGTGGCACCGGCATCGGCCGTTTTTTCGACGATCCGGTTCATCAACCGATTGGCCTGAGTGGCACGCGTTACCAGAGCGTTTATCACTTCACGGTCGGCACGCCGATCAACGATGCGCGTATCGAAACCGGCCCGCCTTACCCCCAAAGACAACAGAAAACATGAGTCCCTTAACTCGCCGCTTTTCTCGCCGAACATGGCTTTCAGCCCGACGACATCAACGCTCCGGAGGCCGATGGTCGCTTCACACCGTTGATGCGTGCCGCCAAGCCCGGTCGTCTCGATATCGCTGATGAACCGCTAGTCCTCGGAGTCGATCTCACGGCACTCAATGCCGACGGCTGCAACGCTCCCGTGGCTGGCCTGCTACAACGGCAGCCATGAACTGATCGAACGCTTGATCGCCGCCGGCGTCAACATCGACCAACAGAACGGCAATGGCGCCAGTGGCCTGATGCATGTTTCGTCAAACAGCAAGCCTGATCTGGTCATGCTGTTGCTGGAAAAGGGTGCCAATCCGAATTTGAGGAATTTTGACGACTCCAGCGCCTCTTGATCTAGCGGCCTCATTGGCTTGGCCTGGGAAGCTGCCTGAGGAAAGCCTCCAGAGCAGAGGGGCGGTTGGCAAACGTGAAGTCCACTAGCTTACGCGGCAAGATTATTTACATAATATTTTTGTGTGATTACAGCTGGGGAAAGATAGCCTAGTCGCTTCTGTTTTCGCATCCCGTTGTAGAGGATTTCGATGTGCTTTGTAATTTCCAAGGCTGTCAGAATTTCTGTGGTGAGGCGTGAATAGACTTTTCCACCGTGTAGAAGGTCAGCACCAGTTTCACCTTAGGACAACGCTTTCTCCAAGCGGGACAACTTCTACTTCGGTCATA
>JADJMS010000026.1 GCA_016709495.1 Candidatus Dechloromonas phosphorivorans
ATCAGCGTCGCCCGGAAATTGCGCAGGAAGAAGAAAATGATCGCCAGCACGGCAGCAGGATGGCCTCGCCGATGGTCTTGAATACTGCCTGAATCGAACGGTCGATGAAGATCGATGAATCGTAGGCGATGTCAGCGCGCATGCCGGGCGGCAATTCGCTGGTCACCTTGGGCAACTCTTTTTGCAGCGCCTTGGACAGATCAAGCGGATTGGCCGTAGCCTGCTTGATGACGCCCAGCGCAACGGCGGAACGGCCTTTGAAGCGCACCGAACTACGCTCGGAAGCGGCGCCAATTTCGGCCCGGGCGATGTGCCGACCGCACCGGGTACCGTTGGCGGTCTTGACGATGATGCTGCCGAACTCTTCGACCGTCTTCAGATCGGTATTGGCGACCACCGAAAACTCGCGCTCGCGGCTTTCGATGCGCCCGGCCGGCACTTCCACGTTCTGCTTGCGCAGGGCATCTTCAACATCGGCCGGCGTCAGTTGATAGGCCGCCAAGGCGCTGGCGGTCGAGCCAGATGCGCGGCAACCTGCGGTCACCAAAGATGCGCACATCAGCAGCACCAGGCAGGGTTTGCAGCCGCGGCTTGACGATGCGGCTGGCGACATCGGTAACTTCCAGCGCCGAGTGTTTGTCTGAGGAAAAGGCAATCCAGATAATGGGATTGGCATCCGCCTCAACTTTGGCGATAACCGGTTCATCGACCGCATCCGGCAGTTTGTTGCGCACCCGCGAAACGCGGTCACGGACATCAGCTGCGGCCGAATCCGGCGCCCGTTCAAGTTTGAAACGGACGGAAATCTGGCTGTTTTCGGCGCGCGAAATGGAAGTAATCACTTCCACGCCTTCAATGCCGGCCAGCGAATCCTCCAGCGGCTTGGTCACCTGAGATTCGATAATTTCCGCCGAAGCACCGCGATAAGTCGTATCGACCGTCACCACTGGCTCATCAATCTTCGGATACTCGCGCACCGGCAAGCGGCCATACGAGACGATGCCGATCAGCATGACAACCAGCGACAGCACGGTCGCGAAGACCGGCCGTTTGATGCAAAGGTCGGAAATCCTCATTTCGCGGCAGCCGGTCCAGCGGCAGGTGGCGCGGACGGCGCGCCCTCGCCGATAGCCCGCACCGGCGCACCTTCACGCAATTTGAGCTGGCCGGCAGTGACCACGACATCGCCAGCAACCAGACCTTCAACCACTTCAACCTGCGCCGCACGCCGCACGCCAATCTTGACCTTGGCCAGCGTTGCCTTGCCCTCAACCACTTTGAACACCGCCGGCTGCGCGCCCGGCACGATGGCTTGTTCCGGCACCATCAAGACATCCTTGCGATCCCCAAACAGCAGGCGGACACGGACAAACATGCCGGGCCGCAACTTGACTGAAGCATTATCGAGCCGCGCCCGTGCCGAAATTGCCCGGCCATTTTGATCAACCATGGGGTCAACGGCATCCAGCAAGGCCTTGAATGACTGGCACGCGGCCCAGATAACTTTCCGGCAACTTGAAGTCCATGCGCAGCGTAGCGATATCTTCAACATTGATCAGATCCTGGCCTTCCTTGACGTAATCGCCAACGCTTACGTTGCGCAGGCCGACCATGCCATTGAATGGCGCCTTGACTCGTGTCTTGCCCACCTTGGCCTCAGCCAGTTGCACCGTCGCCTGTTGCACCTTGAGGTTGGCCGAAGAGGTATCGAGCACCTGCTGGCTGAGGAATTTCTTGGCGACCAGTTCCTGATTACGCTGGAAATTGGTTTGCGCCAAAGCCAGATTCGCTTTCGCCTGCTGCAATTCAGCCTCCTGCACTGCCGCATCCAGCGTCACCAACACGGTGCCCTTGCCGACAATGGCGCCATCCTTGAAACCAAATGCGGCAATTCGACCAGCGGTTTCGGGGCGCAACACCACCGATTCATTCGACTTCAACGAGCCGACGGCGGATGCCTCATCGGAGAAATCGCAGCCGCCACTTTGGCCACTTCGACCGCCATCGCGAAGCCACCGGCGGGCCACCCGGCTTGCCCGGTGCGCCAGCGGGAGCGGCTGGACCAGCAGCAGGCGCCCGATTCGCGTTGTAGGCAACGTAACCAAGGCCAGCCAATCCGGCAACGGCGAGGGCAATAACAACGAGTCGGGCAGGTTTTTTCATGGGATCGATCAGTTAACCGGCAAATTCAAAAAATCAGGCAGTTTTGGGAGTTGACCGCAATCAATGCACGGCAGTTCGGTCACCGGATCAAGCCGCGTGACAAGCACTCGCCCCTTGTTGGCAGCATCGGTTTTCAGCGGCGCCACCCGAACCAACACCACTCCCGCCTGTATCATGCCCAAATATTCAGCCACACCGCGCGAAACATCGATCACACGGCGCCGATGCTTGGGGTGCATACGGTCATTGACCTTGACGATGGCGCAGCGGTCATTATCCAGACGCCGCACGGCAACCGTGCTACCTAAAGGAAACCGATTGCTGGCGGCGGTGAACTGTTTGGCGTCAAAGCGTTCGCCCGTCGAGGTTTTTCGCCCCTGAAAACCTTGGCCATAAAAACTTGCCTGACCACGCAAGCCTATCGTGTCTTCATCGGCAATCTCTGCCTGAAGCACTTCAGCATCCTGAGAACTCTTGCGCGGCGAAGCTTTAACCACTTTTTTCGAGTGTTTACCCGAGTTTTTCTTGCTCGCCGCCCAAGCGGCCGACGAGCCATTCAGCAACAACAGGCCGCACACCAAGGTGGCGACCCAATGCTGCCATTTAGACGACAATCGTTTGTGCCTCGTCACCCGAGCGCGCCCGGATCTTGCCAATACGATAGACGGCTTCGCCCTGCGCCTTCAGTTCAGCCATCGCCGCATCAGCATCGGCCGCGGCAACGACAACAACCAGGCCGATACCGCAGTTGAAGACGCGGTGCATTTCGTTTTCGGCGACATTGCCTTCGGCCTGCATCCAGTCGAACAGCTTGGGACGCGGCCAGGCGGCCTTTTCCAGTTCGGCGACGGTGTTTTCCGGCAGCACGCGCGGCACGTTTTCAAGCAGGCCGCCACCGGTGATGTGGGCCATGCCCTTGATGGTGACCTTTTCCATCGTCGCCAGCACTTGCTTGACGTAGATGCGGGTTGGCGCCATGACGACGTCGGCCAGCGTGCGCTCGCCGTCAAACTTGGCGTTCATGTCCGGCTTGGAACGCTCGATGATCTTGCGCACCAGCGAGTAACCGTTGGAATGCGCACCGGAGGAAGCCAGACCGAGCACGACATCGCCAGCAGCAATCGTCGCTTTGCCGTCGATGGCCTTGGATTTTTCAACGACACCAACCGCAAAGCCGGCCAGATCGTATTCACCAGCCGGGTACATGCCCGGCATTTCAGCGGTTTCGCCACCGATCAGCGCGCAGCCGGCCAGTTCGCAACCCTTGGCGATGCCGCCGACGACCGCTGCGGCGGTATCGACATCCAACTTGCCGCAGGCGAAGTAGTCGAGGAAGAACAGCGATTCGGCGCCCAGCACCAGAATGTCATTGACGCTCATGGCAACCAGATCCTGACCAACCGTGTCGTGACGGTTCAGTCAAACGCCAGGCGCAGCTTGGTGCCGACGCCATCGGTACCGGACACCAGCACCGGCTCCTTGTAGCGCTTGGGCACTTCAAACAGTGCGCCGAAACCGCCAATGCCGCCGAGCACGCCTTCGCGCAGGGTCTTCTTGGCCAAGGGCTTGATACGTTCGACGAGTTCATCACCCGCATCGATATCGACGCCGGCATCACGGTAGGAGAGGGAAGTAGTCTGGGTCATGGTCTGGGAAACTCGCCGAGCGCGGAGGCTATCCGCTGGAAAAGAGGGCGATTTTACCCGAAACCGCCAGCCGCCCCTAACCCGACACCAGGCCGGGGCGTTTTGTGTGCCACATCATTGCGCAGCAGGCTGCAGCAGCGCCATCACCTCCGGCTGAACACGATCAAACTCGGCGAGCACCTCGGGCGGCACACGATCGTTCTCGATGAAGGTCTCGGCGTCTGCCGCCGAAGAACGCGGCGCGGCATCCTCAAGAATGTAAACAAACTCCTTATCCAGACTTACCGTAAACAACCAGTCCGTCTTGCCATCCAGATTGATACGAACCGTCACGTCTCGGTAGTCATCCGAATCGCTGGAAACAGCAACCTGCGTTTTTTGGCCATATAACATCCTTTCGCCTGACGGCATATCTTGAAAGCTCAGTTTACCTGACCGGAGTTGAAAGGTTTGGGTTGGGCATTCTCGGGGTATCTCGTCGTATTGCTGTGCTGCGCGGTTGTAATGAACATTCCGAGGTAGCTGCCTTAAAACGAAGTGACAACAGGCAACAAGCAGCCAAGAGCAGCTAGTCGCCTATTCATCTGAGCCGCCACACGGAAGTCAGCTTGACGCCGAAACCTCCCGGGAAGACATCTCTACCAAATTTTTGCTCGATCCTTCGGGGACAGCCACATGGGGTCCCCTTGACGAATGCGGAAGGCCGTAAAGAAACCTGGCTCATGCTGAGCTGCAGCAAAGGCGCGATACTGACCGACAGCATGTGGATTGGTTGCCGTAATCTGGCGCAGGAAGCCCTCGCGCATTTTGTCCGACCACATCTGGCCCCAGGCAATGAAGCAGCGCTGTGACTGAGTCAGCCCATCGATCACCTTGTTTTCCTCTGGATGCGTCTTGAGGTACTTGTTCAGCGCCCCATAGGCGAAGGCGATCCCGCCGACGTCGGCCAAATTCTCCGTCACCGTCAACTCGCCGTTGGCATGGAGGTCGGGAAGAACCTTGAAGGCACTCGACTGACGAACCAGCTTCTGCGTCTCCTTGTTGAACTTGACCTCGTCCGTCTTGACCCACCAGTTGCGGGCGCGGCCGATTTCGTCGTAGTGGCGACCACCCGAATCGAAACCATGGGTAATTTCATGGCCAATCACTGCACCGATGGTGCAGAAATTGGTTGCCGGATCAGCCTTTGGATCGTAGGTCGGCGGCTGCAGGAAGGCGGCGGGAATCTCGATGGCGTTGCGCAGTGGGTCGTAGGCGGCGTTGATGACGGTCGGCAGGGTTTCGGCCGGATTGGCGAACTCATCTTCGGTAACCGGGCCACCCCAGCGCGCCAGGTTGCGCCGGGCGAGAAATTCGGAGATGCGCGCCAGATTGCCGAAGTAATCGCCGGCCCGAATGTCGACGGCGGAGTAATCGATCCATTTCTCCGGATAGCCGACCGTTATCTTCACTTTGTCGAGCTTGTTCAGGGCCTGCTGGCGTGTTGCCTTGGTCAACCAGGTGTTCTTCCCTAGGCGCGCGCGGAATTCCGCATGGACGCGACCGACCATGTCCTCGACGGCCCGTTTCGATTCGGCGCTAAAGTTCTTCTCGACAAAAGGCGGGCCAGCGGGTGGCCGATCGAGTTGGCAATGGTCTCTGTCACTTGTTTGGAGCGGGTCGGCAGCGTGAAGCTGTCCCCGTAATACGCTCGCGACAAAGCCAGCTTGGGCTCGTTGAAGTCGGTGGATAGTTGCCCGGTGACCCGCCGCAGGTACTCCCAAGTCAGGAACATCTTGAGGTCTTCAAGTGATAACTCGGCCAGCATGGCGCTACGTTCGGCCATCGCCCTGGTCTCGATGGCGGTCACTTCGGCCGGTGGCGTCATGCCAAGCGTCGCGAAGTACACATCCCAGTCGAAGGCCGGCGTCAGCGCTTCAGTTCTTCGTAGCGCATCGGGACAAAGCGCTTGTCGGGTTCGTTCTGATCAAGCAGGGGCTGGCGAACCTTGGCGACTCGCGTCTCGATGGCGAGCAACTTGCCGGCGAAGATACCTGCCTCCGTGAGGCAAAGCCGGCGAGCACGAGGTTATCGGTCGTTCTTCAGATATGCCTCGCGATACTTGGCCGCCTCCGGTTTGTAGTAGTCCTCGAAATTAGGGAGGAGCAGTGGGCTGTCCGAGACCACGAAGATGTACTTGCTCTTGTCGCGGATGCCAGGGATGACGGCACCACCGAAGATGATCGCATCATTGGTGGCGAGCTGGAGCCGGGCAATTTCGGAGGACAGCTGCTTTTTGTCGCTGATCGCGCGTATGCGCTGGAAGATCGGCTGCAGCGGTGCGTCACCAAGCGCCTTGAGCCTTGCTTCGTCAATGCCGGCAGCGTAGATGTCCCCAACTTGCTGGGTCGGGCTGCCCTTCGGCGCCGATGCCGCTTTCTGCGCAGCCGTCTCGACGGTCTGTTGCAACAGCACGTCGGTCCGCTTGGTCATCAGCGAGAGTCCGGAGACCCCATCTGGTCGGCGGGAATTTCCATGGCGTCGAACCATTTACCGGCTGCATAGCGAGTGAAGTCGTGGCGCGGACTGACAGCTACATCCATCTTGCTGGCAGAGAACCCGGCTGGAAACCCAAAGTAGGTCGGTGCGTCCTGGGCACTTGCCAAAGCGGCGGAAAGGCGCTGAGCAGCGCGATGACAATGTTGCTTTGACGTTTCATGTTTCTATCCCCTATGGCAATTTGTCGTTGGGTTACGCCAGGCTGGCAGCTTCAGGTGACACCAGACCAATTTGGTTTGAAATGACTTATTTGGCAAGGATTTTGCCATTCGAACCGGCAACGAAATCAGACCAGGTATCTTCGCCCTTCAGTCGTCGATCACCTTGGATGGTGTATGTAACCAAGCCGTGCTTGAAGACCAGGGCGCCATCGCTACGTTTAGCCTTCACGCGAATGTTGTTCACCCATACTTGTTCTTTATTGTTGATGCGGATGTTTGCCACAGTACCGCCGGTAGGGCCAACTGCTAACCAATGACCTGCGTATGGCGTCTGTTTGCCCGCGCTGCTGCTCTCGGCCGGCGCTTCAGTCACAAATCCCGCCGTGGCATTTTCAGCTCTGGTCTTGGTGATGTCGCAACCCTGCGCTTCGGAGACTTGGGTGCAGCCAGAGCGTTCGAGCTCTTTGGCGTACTTCGCATTGATTGCATGGGCTGAAGAATGCGCCAATGCCAGTACAAACACGCTGGTAAGTAGTCTTGTCTTCATCAGTTCAAACCTTCTCTTGCACAAGCAAACCGAATATGATTTCGACATTCTAAGGCTTCTCGATGCGGTCCGAAACTGTGAAGTTACCAATTTTGCCCGTGGTCAAAAAGCCCTCTACAGTCAATTTGGTGAGAAGCTTTTCCGCTCAAAGACTACTCTTACGTATCCAATATCAAGTGACTGCTCCACTCTGTGAATTCACATCCGATACCAGTCGCTCAACCTCTGATTTTTCTATTGGCAGCAAAGGGCACACTCCAGCCCCCAGAAAATCCCCACATCCAACTTCCGTACGCCAATCAGAAGCGCAACAGCAAACTCAAGCGGTCCGACCTTTGATCTGTCCGACCTTTGATCTGGCAGCAAACCAAGCAAGGTCAGACAGCAGAAGCCGGCGCCGGCAAAGAAGGTGGTCGACGAACCGAAGCTGTCCCACAGCAGCCCGGCCAGTCCGCTTGATACCAGCATGGCAAGGCCGCTCATCAAGTTGAAGAAACCAAAGGCCGTACCACGCAGCTCAGCCGGTGCCGTATCGGCGACCATGGTCGCCAGCAAACCTTGGGTCATGCCCATGTGGATGCCCCACAAGGCAACGCCAAGCAGTAGCAGTGGCCAGCCCTGCGCCATGCCGAGGACGATGTCGGCAATGATCAATACGCCAAGACCAAGAGCCAACAGCTTCTGGTGGCTCATTGAGTCAGACAGTTTGCCGAACGGATAGGCGGAAGCGGCATAGACCAGGTTCATCGCCACCATCACCAGCGGGACCAGTGCCATCGGGATGCCGATCTGTTCGGCACGCAGGATGAGGAAGGCTTCACTGAATCTTGCCAGAGTAAAGAGCGCGCCGAGGCCGACCACCCACCAGTAGCGACGCCCGAGGCTGGCCAGTGCGGCGCGGCTGATCGGGTTGATGGCTTCACGGCTGACGTTACGCTCCGGCTCCTTGATGCCAACTACCAGCAGCAGTACGCACAAACCTGCCGGCAGGCAGGCGGCCCAGAACACCGCCCGGATATCGTTGGCCCAAAGAATCATCAACAGTGTGGCGATGACCGGCCCGAGAAAGGCGCCAACGGTGTCGAGCGATTGCCGGAGGCCAAAGGCTGCGCCGCGCAAGCCGGGTGGGGCAATGTCGGCGACCAGCGCATCACGCGGGGCACCACGTATGCCCTTGCCGATGCGGTCGAGAAAACGTGCGGTAACAATCAAGCCAGAGCCTGATGCCAGGGCAAGAGCGGCTTGGTCACGGCCCCCAGTCCATAACCCAACACCGCCAAACCTTTCCTTTTACCCCAATAGTCGCTCAGCGCCCCGGAAAAGACCTTGACCACCAGCGCCGTTGATTCCGCTATGCCTTCAATCAGGCCAATGCTGAAGACGCTCATGCCCAGCGTGGTCAGCATGAACATCGGCAGCAGGCTGTGGATGAGTTCCGAAGAAATATCCATCAGCAGGCTGACGAAGCCGAGAACCCAGATAGCGCGGGGCATTTGGCCTAATGGCGAGGCGCTGGCGGGATTCTCTTTGGGCATAGAGGCACGATGGAAATTGACAACCTGATTATCCGCCGTTTGAACCCTGGCGGCATGACGATGTAGCAGTCGTCTTGCGCGCCGGCAAGCTATTCTGGTCGTCCACTGTTGCGTGTTACGGTCAACCGCAAAAAACCGCTATTTTTTTGCTATTTGACTCAGCATCGGCTGCTGAAAAAAGCACTTGTTCGACCTGGGCGCCAAGGGCGAAAATCCGGCTGACAGGATTCGCATGCGCATTTATCTGGAAGGTTAAATATGGCGAAACAGCAGATCAGGATGGGCAAACTCGGCAAGCCCAAAGGACGGGCGCTTGATCCTGTCGCGCAGGCAGAGGTTCTGAGCTTGCTGGGCGACGAGCCGCGGACAGCCGATCTGCTGATCGAGCATTTGCACAAGATTCAGGATTACTACGGCCACATAACCGCCCACCACCTAGCCGCTCTGGCTGCTGAAATGAAATTGTCGCAAGCTGAGGTTTTCGAGGTTGCGAGCTTTTATCACCATTTCGACGTAGTGAAGGAAGGCCAAACGCCGCCGCCCCCTTTGACCGTGCGCGTCTGCGAATCACTCTCCTGTGCGCTGGCCGGCAGCGCCGGGTTGATCAAGTCATTAACCGAGGGCCTCGGCCCCGATGTCCGCGTACAAACCGTACCCTGCGTCGGGCGCTGCGCGCAGGCACCGCTCGCTGTGGTCGGCCAGCGGCCGATTGATCATGCCGATTTGCCAGCAGTGCAGCAAACCATCGAGCAGCGCAACACGGACCCCGTGATTGGCGCATATATCGGCCTGGCGGAATACACCGCGGCAGGCGGTTACCAGTTATATCGCGACTGCCTGGCCGGTCGCCACACGGCGGAAGCCTTGATCGCCACCATGGAAAACTCCGGGCTGCGCGGCCTGGGTGGTGCGGGTTTTCCGGTCGGGCGCAAATGGCGCATTGTTGCCGAACAGGCCGGCCCGCGCCTGATAGCGGTCAATATTGATGAAAGCGAGCCCGGCACTTTCAAGGACAGGCATTACCTGGAGCGCGATCCGCATCGTTTTCTGGAAGGCATGTTGCTTGCTGCCTGGGCGGTTGGCGTGGCGCAGGCCTACATCTATCTGCGTGATGAATACGCGGGCTGCCGGCAGATCCTGCAACGCGAAATTCGTCTCCTGCAGGAATGCGGCCTTTACCCGCTGCCCGAGATTCATTTGCGGCGCGGCGCGGGGGCCTATATCTGCGGCGAGGAGTCAGCGATGATCGCCTCCATCGAGGGCAAACGCGGTCTGCCCCGCCTGCGTCCGCCCTTCGTCGCTCAGGTTGGGCTGTTTGGGCAGCCAACACTGGTCCAGAATATGGAATCCTTTTACTGGGTGCGCGAACTCATTGAGCGCGGCCCGGCCTGGTTTGCCGGCCATGGCCGTAACGGGCGCCAGGGCCTGCGTTCATTTTCGATCAGCGGACGGGTGAATAAACCGGGCGTCCATCTCGCCCCGGCCGGCATCACTGTCCGCCAACTGATCGCCGAATACTGTGACGGCATGCAGGATGGCCACGAATTCTACGGTTACTTCCCCGGCGGTGCTGCCGGCGGCATGCTGCCTGCCAGCCTGGGCGACCTGCCGCTCGATTTCGATACACTCAATCCCCATGGCTGCTTCATCGGCTCAGCCGCCATCATTGTTTTTTCCCGACATGACCGGGCGCGTGATCTGGCACTCAATGCCATGCAATTTTTTGCCGAAGAATCCTGTGGCCAATGCACCCCGTGCCGCGTTGGAGCCATCAAGGCCGCCGACCTGATGGCAAAGGCCGAGTGGGATCAGTCGCTGCTCAGCGAGTTGGCTGGCGTGATGAGCGATGCCTCGATCTGCGGCCTTGGCCAGGCCGCCCCCAACCCGCTGCGTGGCGCCATGAAATATTTCCCGCAGGAATTCACGTCCGCTCAGGAGGTTGAGCATGAGCGCAACTGAGCGGCCCGTCTCCTTCACCCTCAACGGCAAGGCCGTCGAGGCAATGGCTGGCGAAAGCATACTGCTGGCCGCCCGGCGCGCCGGTGTTGAGATACCCCACCTGTGCCACATGGATGGCCTGCGCCCGGACGGCAACTGCCGTGCCTGCGTCGTCGAAATCAAGGGCGAACGGACCCTCGCCGCTTCTTGCTGTCGCTCTCCGACCCCCGGCATGACAGTCGAAACCACCAGCCAGCGCGCCACAGCGGCGCAACAGATGGTGCTCGAGCTGCTGCTGGCTGACCAGCCCGAGTCGCCTTGCACAATCAACGATGAACTCAGCCAGTGGGCCGCCAAACTAGGCGTTGCAGGCTCGCGTTTCGCGCCTCGGGGATTGATTGAAACGGATCGCAGCAACCCGGCGATCAGCGTCAATCTTTCCGCCTGCATCCAATGCACACGCTGTGTGCGGGCCTGCCGCGAAAGCCAGGTCAATGACGTGATCGGCCTTGCCTTTCGCGGTGGCCGGGCGACGATAGTTTTCGATCAGGGTGACCCGATGGGCGATTCAAGCTGCGTCAGTTGCGGCGAATGCGTCGCCGCCTGCCCGACTGGCGCACTGGCACCCGCTAACGGTGCCTTCTTGGTCAAGGCGGACAAAAATGTCGATTCCGGTTGCCCCTATTGCGGTGTCGGCTGCCAGCTCACCTATCACGTCAAGGACAACCAAATCATTCGTGTCGCCGGCCGTGCCAGCCCGGCCAATCTCGGCCGCCTCTGCGTCAAGGGGCGCTATGGTTTCGACTATGTGGCACATGGCCAGCGCCTGACGCAACCATTGATCCGACGGGCCGATGCGCCCAAGGTGGCCGGCGCCGAGATTGACCCGGCCAACCCGTATGCCGCCTTTCGCCAGGCAAGCTGGGAAGAAGCACTGGACTTTGCCGCCGATGGCCTGAAAAAAATCATCGCCCGCGACGGCAACAACGCGCTCGCCGGCTTTGGTTCAGCCAAAGGCAGCAACGAGGAAGCCTACCTTTTCCAGAAACTGGTGCGCACCGGCTTTGGTACCAATAACGTCGATCATTGCACCCGCCTCTGTCATGCCTCTTCAGTCGTCGCCCTGCTTGAAGGCCTGGGCTCGGGCGCGGTATCCAACCCGGTCAGCGATGTGCAGTACGCCGAGGTGGTCATCGTCATCGGCGCCAACCCCATCGTCAATCATCCGGTTGCCGCCACCTTGATCAAGAACGCCATCCAGCGCGGCACCCAACTCATCCTGATGGACCCGCGCCGCACCGAACTGGCGCGCCACGCCACGCATTACCTGCCATTCAAGCCGGACACCGACGTGGCCATGCTAAACGCCATGCTCCACGTCATCATTAATGAAGGGCTGGCGGATGAGGACTTCATCGCCCGGCGTACCGAAGACTACGCAGCCTTCAAGGCAAACATTCAGGCCTACACGCCGGAAGCGATGGCCCCGATTTGCGGCATTCCCGCCGCAACCCTGCGTCAGGTCGCCCGCCTCTATGCCAGCGCCAGAACGGCGATGATTCTCTGGGGGATGGGTGTTTCGCAGCACGTGCATGGTACTGACAACGCGCGCTGCCTGATCGCTCTGGCTCTGGTCTGCGGTCAGATTGGCCGGCGCGGCACCGGCCTGCATCCACTACGCGGCCAGAACAATGTACAAGGCGCCTCGGATGCCGGGCTGATTCCCATGGTCTTCCCCAATTACCAGCGTGTCGACGACCCCGTGGCACATGCCCGTTTTGAACAATTCTGGGGCATTGCGCTGGACAACAAACCCGGCCTGACTGTTGTCGAAATCATCGATGCCGCCTGCGCCGGCACGATCAAGGGGATGTATATCGAAGGCGAAAACCCGGCAATGTCGGACCCCAACACCCACCACGCCCGCGCCGGCCTCGCCCGTCTTGAACACCTGATCGTCCAGGATATTTTCATGACCGAGACTGCCGCCCTGGCTGACGTCATCCTGCCCGCCTCGGCCTATACCGAAAAAACCGGCACTTTTACCAATACCGACCGCCGGGTTCATCTCGGCCGCCAGGCGCTTACACCCCCCGGCGATGCGCGGCAGGATCTGTGGATCATCCAGCAAATTGCCATCCGCCTTGGCCTGCCCTGGCAATACGCAAGCGCGGAGGAGGTGTTTAATGAAATGCGCCAGGTGATGGCACCCATTGCCGGCATCACCTGGGCACGGCTTGAAGCGCAGGGTGGCCTCACCTATCCCTGCGAAAACGCTGATGACCCGGGGCAGGAGGTGATTTTCACCGAAACTTTCCCGCGCCCATCCGGGCGGGCAAAGCTGGTACCGGTCGGCATCATTCCGGGCGCTGAGCAGCCCGATGCCGATTACCCCATGATCCTGCTCACCGGTCGCCAGCTTGAACACTGGCATACCGGATCAATGACCCGACGCAGCACGGTGCTCGACACCCTTGAGCCACTACCTACCGTCAGCCTGCATCCGCTGGATCTTGCCGCTATTTCAGCCGAAGCTGGCGACCTGGTCAGCGTCGAATCGCGGCGTGGAAAAATTTCGCTCTATGCCCGCAGCGACGACGGCATTCAGCGCGGCTCGCTGTTCATTCCCTTCTGCTATGTCGAAGCCGCCGCCAACAAACTGACCAATCAGGCGCTTGATCCCTTTGCCAAAATTGCCGAAGTGAAATATTGCGCCGTCCGCCTGCGCAAAGGAGGAGAGGTCGATTCTGAGTCGCTGGGCGACACGGCCGTACCGGCTGATGAATTATCATGCGCCCATGAAAATCCTCATCGTCGATGACGAACCGGCCATTGCCGACACCCTGAGCTACGCTCTGCGCGCCGAGGGGTTCACCGTCGATTGCTGCACGCTCGGCAGCGAGGCACTGAACCGGCTGGCTACCGACACCATCGATTTCGTCGTCCTCGACGTCGGCCTGCCGGACATGACCGGCTTCGACGTCTGCCGCGCCTTGCGCCGGCATTCCGATGTGCCGGTGCTGTTCCTCACCGCCCGTGCCGACGAGGTGGATCGTATCGTTGGGCTGGAACTGGGCGGCGACGACTATGTCACCAAGCCGTTCAGCCCGCGCGAGGTCGCCTCGCGCATCCGCGCCATCAGTCGCCGGCTGCACCCGGAAAACCGGTCCGCCACGGGCGAACAAACGCATTCCTGCGGTCAACCCGAAAAAACGGCCAAATTTGAAATTGACCCCGACGGCCTGCGCATCGCCTACCACGGCCAGTGGCTGGCCCTGACCCGCTACGAATACCTGCTGCTCGCCCTGCTCCTCCAGAAACCCGGCCGCATCCTCAATCGCGCCCAGATTATGGACAGCGTCTGGCAGGACGGCGGCGACAGCCTCGAACGCACCGTCGACACCCACATCAAGACCCTGCGCGGCAAGCTGCGCAGCATCCGCGACGAAGAGATCATCGTCACCCATCGCGGCCTCGGCTACAGCCTGATCGTGTAAGCCGGCGTGAATATTTCCGTCCGCCTCTTTTTCGGCTATTTCCTCATCGTCGGGCTGGCCGCCTGGTTCGTGCTCAACGTCGTCACCCACGAAACCGAACCCGGCGTCCGCCAGGCCACCGAAGAAACCCTGGTCGACACCGCCCACGTCCTCGCCGAAATGGCCGCCCTCGACCTCTCCGCCGGCCGCATCGGCAATGGCGCCTTCGCCGACTCGGTGCGCGCCGCCATCCGGCGCAGCCCGCAAGCCGACATTTCCGGCGTCCTCAAGGAACACATCGATTTCCGCATCTATGTCACCGACGCCCATGGCGTCGTCGTCTACGACTCGAAACAAGCCGCCGTCGGCGAAGACTTCTCGCAATGGCGCGACATCGCCCGCGTCCTGCGCGGCGAATACGGCGCCCGCCAATCGCGCGAAGACCCCTACGACGCGGCCAGTTCGGTCATGCACGTCGCCGCCCCGATCTTCTGGCAGGGCGAACTGATCGGCGTCCTCTCGCTCGCCAAGCCGATGTCCTCGGTCGCCCCCTACGCCGAGCGCGCCGCCCAGCGCGTCAAGCAATCCGGCCTCATCGTGCTCGCCGCCTCCGCCGCCATCGGCCTCGCCTTCACCCTCTGGCTCGGCTGGTCCATCCACCGCCTGCGCGACTACGCCCGCGCCGTCGCCGAAGGGCGCAAGGCCGAAGCACCGACCGGCGGTGGCCGGCAGCTCACCGAACTCGCCCAGGCGCTGGCCACCATGCGCGAAAAGCTCGAAGGCAAGCAATACGTCGAGCGCTACGTGCAAAACCTCGCCCACGAACTCAAAAGCCCGCTCACCGCCATCCTCGGCGCCGCCGAAATCCTAGAAAGCGACCCGCCGGCCGACGACCGCCACCGCTTCACCCTCAGCGTCGCCGAGCAAGGCCGCCGCCTGCAAGCCATCATCGACCGCATGCTCCTGCTCGCCCGCGTCGAGCAACTACAAGCCCCGGAAGGCGACCAGACCCTGGACCCGAAAGCCCTGCTCGACACCTGCCTGTCCCTGCGCCAGCAAGCCCTGACCAGCCGCCAACTGCAAACCCGGATCACCGTCACCAGCACCGCCCCCATCCGCGGCGACGCTCTCCTGCTACAACAAGCCCTGCTCAACCTCATCGACAACGCCATCGACTTCTCGCCCGCCGGCAGCACCATCGAACTCGGCATCGACACCGACGACGACACCGTCAGCTTCCACATCCGCGACCACGGCCCCGGCGCCCCCGACTACGCCCTGCCGCAAATCTTCGACCGCTTCTACTCCCTGCCCCGCCCGGCTACCGGCAAGAAAAGCACAGGGCTGGGGCTGGCGCTGGTACGGGAAGTGGCAAGGCTGCATGGCGGGGATGCGAGCTTCGCGAACCATCCGGAGGGTGGCGGCGAAGCGCGGCTGGTACTGGGGCGGAGCTGAAAGTCAAGCAGCGATACACGCACTTGCGGCTGGAAGTCTGTTGATCAAGGAACAAGTTCAAACCAAGGCGCTTCGCAACCCCCGCCCATTCCAATAACATGTCCGCTTTCCAGCGATTTCGCAGAAGAGCAACGCCCAAATCCGGCAAAGCTCAACGAAATCCTGCAACGCTCCAAACGCCCAGCCGCGCACGAACCAGACAAAACCGAAGAGGAATCACGATGCAATCCGGCACCATCCAATTACTCAAAAACCAGTTCGATGACCTGAGCCAGCGCACCCCGGACGAAGGCATCGAATTCTGGTTTGCCCGCGATCTCATGGAACCACTTGACTACGCCCGCTGGGAAAACTTCCAGACCGCCATCAACCGCGCCATCGAGTCCTGCGAAACCACTGGCTACGCGGCCAACGATCATTTTCGTGGCGTCACGAAAATGATCGAGATCGGCAAGGGCGGCCAACGGCCGGTCGACGACTTCATGCTCACCCGCTACGCCTGCTACCTCATCGCTCAGAATGGCGACCCGACGCAAGGAAGCCATCGCTTTCGCCCAAACGTACTTTGCCGTCCAGACCCGCAAGCAGGAACTGATCGAGGATCGCATGCGCCTGCAAGCGCGGCTTGATGCCCGCGATCGCCTGCGCGAATCGGAAAAGACGCTCTCCCAGAACATCTACGAACGCGGCGTCGACGATGCCGGCTTCGGACGCATCCGCTCGCAAGGCGATGCGGCGCTCTTCGGCGGCCATACCACCCAGGCCATGAAAGACCGTTTCGGCATCACCAAGACCCGCCCCCTGGCCGACTTTCTGCCCACCCTGACCATCGCCGCCAAGAACCTGGCGACCGAAATCACCAATCACAACGTCAGCCAGGACAACCTGCAAGGCGAACGCGCCATCACCCACGAGCACGTACAGAACAACGAAAGCGTGCGCGACATGCTCGGCCAGCGCGGCATCAAGCCGGAACAACTACCGGCGGAAGAAGACATCAAGAAACTGGAGCGGCGGGTCAAGGCGGAAGAAAAGAAGCTTGTCCAACAGTCGGGGACACTGCCAGCACCGAAGGAATAAGTCGACCTCTCCGACATTGAAAGGATCGATTCGATGAACAGTCGAAAGGGCTCAGGATCATTTCCTGTCTAATGCCGTAGTAAAAGATCAAATGGAAACTGAAATTGAGCCAGGCCCCTTTCCCTGCTTTCCCTGATACTCAACCACAACAGAGACGACAAAACGAGGGAGACCTTCTTGCTTAAACCTGAACTGCACCACTTTAAACGTGCCGCTCTCGAAGTTTCGAAACATGGTGACAACGATACCCTGCCGTTCGACATGGATGTCCGATTCTGTGGTGACGAGGCAGAGGCGCTTGCTACCATCGCATATGGTTTCTATAACGAGCTTCGAGACAGTCAAGCAGCCAAGGACAACCACGAACGTATTTCGGCACTCCACATTCACAGTGAGCGGCTCCTTGCTCCTTCCGGTCCAACAGGATTTCGGGTGGTAACGAAGATTCACCTGTTCTGGAACATTTACCTCAATGGTTTGGCTATCGCCGTTGCGGAGGCTCTTGAACCACAACGCTCTCCGTGCGTCCATTCCTACCGCTTCCTATCGGATGGAGGCGAGCAGCTATTTGATGCAACGAGGTCGTGGCGCGCTTTCAAAGAAGCTACAGTTTCTCAGGCGAGTATTGCCGGTGACGAGGCGGTCATCGTACAAACAGATATCTCAAGTTTCTACGAGCACGTTTCTCACCATTACATAGAGAACCTGATTAACACCCTTGGTGGCGATGCCGGCCCGGTGTCTAAACAGGTCAACGCTCTTCTCAGCAAGCTTTTCGCGGGACGGTCGTTTGGCTTGCCGGTTGGCGGCCAGGGAGCCCGCATCCTCGCAGAACTTTTTCTAAACCGAGTAGATGCAGCCCTTACTTCGCGCGGAGTGCAGTGGAACCGCTATGTCGATGACTATGTGCTGATTGCGGCGAATACGGCCCCCAAGAAAACTACGAGTTACTTGTAGAGACAGTCGAAACACTTGAAGTACGCCAACTTTTGAACAGGGAGTTGGAGAAGGCTCTACCCGATTCCTTCTTGGTAACCCAAATTGGCCGGACTATTCGGCTTCATGAACCGTCCGTCGCCCTTGAAATCGCAAGGACGCTTCTGAAGGAGCAAAACCTTCATGCATTCCGCTCGTCATTCTCAACAATCATGCGGGGCATAGCGAATCTCAGGGATGATGAAAGGTTTTCGGTCATCCACGAAGCGCTCGATTCCTTACTTGATGATATTCCAGCGCACTCAGAACATCTGCTGAAGGCAGATACCTGCTTGCTCCACTACCTGCGCTGTTTGCGCTTTCAAAGCACCCCTGCTCGCGAGCAATACGTTCGTCAGCTCTTTGACACAACGCAACTGGACACCGTGAAGCGCGCTTGCATCGATTGTTGGCGAGGCTGGCGCGATGGTGTGGCATTCAACTATATGCGTAACCGCTGGCAACAAATGAGTCCCGAATGCCAACGGCTCTACTGGCTTGCGTCGTATCAGTTCGGCGATGAAGGAGACAAGGCCCAGCTACAGGCAAAGCGTGCAGTAAATCAATATTGGGCACTCGGAGTCGAGCTCCCCTTCGATGAAGAAAAGGACAAGGCAAAGCTCAGCAAGCTACCGCGCGGCGCTGAGCCACGGTTTGCGGCAGTCTTCATGAGATGGGCTAAAGGGGTAAACGGTGCAATTTGACCCACGAACGGTAGCCCGTGAGATTCCCGGAATTTTCGATGAAGTGTTCCCACAACTGACACCGGGCATTGTGGCTCACCTCAATAATTCGGCAGAGACCATTCCGGTGCAGCCACTCCAAGAAGACTTTCTACATCGTTCCTCACTGCAACGGGCAATGCTCTTTGAGCTTGGTTACACGGTAGGAGAGCGGCTTCTTGACGGCGAAACCAGCATTGACTGGCCAAGCTGCTTCGCTGAAACACTTCGGAAGCAGCGAGTGTACTTTGACGCAAAGTTGCCAGACCAACTTGCTGCGGAAGACCAATTTTAGCGGAGACCGTTGGGAAAAATCTGGCCAATGCCATGACTGAGATGAGCCGTTCAAGAGGGCTTCCCATAGTCGTTCGCCCGCGAATTCCTGGCATGGAGTGGATTGCCAACGGTTGCGGCGATTTTGCCATCGGCGACTCGTTAGTCGAGGTGAAATGCACAGCCAAACGTTTCTCGTCTGCCGACTACCGCCAAATCGCCATCTATTGGTTGCTAAGTTTCGCAGCCTCAATCGAGGGGCGTGGTGACGAGTGGCAGAACTTTATCCTGCTCAACCCAAGAAGCGGAGCGAAGGTCTCGATGAAGTTCGACGGCTTCTTGTCCATCATTAGCAGTGGCCGCACAAAGGTGGAAATCCTTCAGTTATTTCAATCGCTCATTGGTTCGCGCCTCACGCGTTGAAGCAAGGCGCATGTTTGCCCTCCGGTCGAAAGGAGCCGGTGTCGCTCAAAAGGGGTCGAGGGCATTCCTGCTCAATGAGCACCAGCTATTTCCGATTGTTACGGCCAACCGGAAAAATAGGCCAATTTTTAAATTCAATTCGTCACGCACAGCACTGATGTGCTGTGCCATTTTGTCGGAAGGCGCGCAGCCGGAAGCAACTGTCAAACCATATTTGACAGT
Organism: Candidatus Dechloromonas phosphorivorans; assembly: GCA_016709495.1. Classification (GTDB taxonomy): domain Bacteria; phylum Pseudomonadota; class Gammaproteobacteria; order Burkholderiales; family Rhodocyclaceae; genus Azonexus; species Azonexus defluvii. The sequence goes on from JADJMS010000026.1 coordinate 19,155, forward strand.
TCAAAACAAAGGCGGCAGAAGCATCAAGCGAAAAGGACCGTTGTACTGCCGGCCGATGATCCTCGGCTCCGAGCTGCGGGTATGCTTGCCGTGCGGCACACGGTTCCTGCAGTCCGGAAAAAACAAACTAACCGCCCCACTTCACCCCCACTTCACCGTCGCTTCGACAAGACCACACTCACGCCTTCCAGACTCGCTCCTGTCATTCAATCAGGGAGTTCGAGATGGACAAGAAATTGCTGTTCAAGATGCTGGCCATTGGCCTGATGGCCTTGTTGCTGTTGATCCCGCTGCTCATGGTCGAGAGCCAAATCAGAGACCGGGCCCAGCGTCAGCACGAGGTTCAGGACAATATCGCCAACAGCGCGGCGGGCGAGCAGGTGCTGGCAGGGCCAGTGCTGGCTGTTCATTACTGGGAGACGGTCGAGGTTCCGGCCGATTCGGAGAAGACCGGGCCGCGTCGGCAGGTGGTCGAGCGCACGCTGCTGTTGCCACCGACCGAGCTGAATCTGGATGGCGAGGCGGGGGTGGAGACGCGCCAGCGCGGCATTTACCAGGCGCGGCTGTTTCGCCTGACGGCCAACGGCAGCGGCTATTTTGCCGTTCGCCCACTGGCCGAACTGCTTGGCGGCAAGACGGTGAGCAATGTCCGCCTCGCCCTGCAACTGGGCGTCAGCGACCCGCGCGGCATCAGCAACGACCCGCGCATTACGGTCAATGGCAAGGCCTACCGCTTCGCCTCATCAGGATCGGCCGGGGAAAGCGGCCTGCGCCGGCTGACCGCCGATCTCGGGCCGGTCGACCTGCAACAGGCCAGCCGCTTCGACTTCAGTTTTCCGCTGCAACTGACCGGCACGACGCGCCTGGCCTTTGCCCCGGTCGGCGAGGCCAACCGCATCCACCTGAAGTCGGACTGGCCGCACCCCAATTTCGGCGGCCGTTTTCTGCCGCAATCCCGCAGTGTCAGCGGCAAGGGCTTCGAAGCGCAATGGGAAATCTCGCATCTCGCGCGCAATTTTGACGCGACGCTCAAGGCGAACAGCGGTGAAGCGCTGAGCATCGATTTCATCGACCCGGTCAACGTCTATCTGCAGGCCGAACGGGCCGTGAAATACGGCGTCCTGTTCATCGTCTTGACCTTTGCCGGCTTCTTCCTGACAGAAATCCTGCGCCGCACGCCGATTCACCCAATGCAATATTTGCTGGTCGGGCTGGCGCTGGCCATCTTCTTCCTGCTGCTGATCGCCTTTTCAGAACACCTGGCTTTTGCCGCCGCTTATGGCATCGCCGCCACGGCCTGTATCGGGCTGATCGCCTGGTATCTGGCCGGTGCGCTTGGCGGCTGGCGTCAGGGCTTCGCCTTCGGCAGCGGCCTGACCGGCCTCTACGGCGTGCTTTACGGCGTCCTGCTCTCGGAAGACAACGCACTGCTCATGGGCAGCCTGCTCCTCTTCCTCGCGCTGGGCGCCGTCATGCTCGCCACGCGTCGCCTGAACTGGTACGGCCTCGGCAACCGCCTGATGGAGTCGGCCGAATGATCAGCCTGCCCATCCTGCTGCTGTGGCCGGCCTGGCACCTCAAGCACCCGCTGCTGTTCGCCTTCCGCCATGTCGAAACGCCCCTGCTGCTCGGCTTGCCGGTGCTTGCCCTGATCTTTCACCAGCGGCTTCCGAGACTGGCTCGCCCGCTCTTTCTCACACTGTTCGCGCTGACCGCCTGCGGCGAGGTGGAATACCGGCAAACGCGCGATGCCGTGCTCGAAGCCGGGCCGGCCGTGCAGGCAGTGGGTGCCCACCTCGTCGCCGGCTATACCGATCTCGACGAACTGCGCCCGCTGGCAGCGAAAGGGCTGATCGGCGGCATTTATCTGGCCAAGCGCAATGTGCGCGGGCGGATCTCGACGACGATCGCCGCCGACATCGCCGAACTGCAGGCCATCCGCCGCCGGGCCGAATTGCCGCCGCTGATCGTCGCCGCCGACCAGGAAGGCGGCGCTGTCTCGCACCTGTCACCCCTGCTTGAAGCCCTGCCGCCGCTGGCCGACTTCGTCAGCAGCCGCGACCCCGCGGCTGATGCCCGCGCCTATGGCGAACGCCAGGGCAGAGGGCTGGCCGATCTCGGGGTCAATCTCAACTTCGGCCCGGTCGTCGACCTGCGCCCAGCGGGCAAACCGTGGCCCGACCCGCTGAGCAACATCGCCGCCCGGGCCAATGCCAGCGACCCACAACGCGTCGCAGAGATTGCCGGCGGCTATCTTGACGGACTCAACGCCATCGGCGTGCGCGGCACGCTCAAGCACTTCCCTGGCCTCGGCCGGGTGAACACCGATACCCATCTGCGGCCGGCCCACCTCGCTGCCTCGGCGGACGATTTGTCTGCCGACTGGCAACCCTTCCGGCAACTGGCCGGCCACCCGGCGGCGGCAATCATGCTTGGCCACGTGACGTTGACGGCGCTCGACGCCGAGCACGCCGCATCGCATTCGCCGGCCATCGTCGATGGCCTGCTGCGCCAGGCCTGGGGCTACGACGGCCTGCTCATCACCGATGACCTCAATATGGGCGCCGTTTACCGCAAAGGCATCGGCCGCGTCGCCGGCGAGGCACTGGCCGCTGGGGTCGATCTCGTTCTGGTCAGCTACGACCCGCGCCAGCTCTATCGCGCCCTGGCCGGCGCCGCCGAGGCCTTGGCCGAGCACCGCATCGCGCCCGCCCGGCTGGCCGAAAGTGATCGACGTCTGGCCGATTTCGTCAGCCAGCCAGCGCTGCTGGCGCCAAGCGCCATGATGCAGGTGCATTTATCGCCTGTTGAACCCGTCTCCGGCCATGAACCGATCTGCTACGGTCAACAGGGAAAAACGGCCAAAATTGAAATGTATCCAGCACCGTCCTCACCGGCGCAGTTTGCCGGGATGCCCGCCCGCCTCTGATAAAATGCCCGGCTTTACCGTTTCCCGACGCCCGGCGCCGGGCATCCCCGTCTTGTGGAGAGCAACACCATGTACCAGTCCCCCCTCATCCAGGATCTGCACGATCGCGGCCTGATCGCCCAGATCACCGACGCCCAGGCGCTCGACAAACTGCTGACTGAGGAATCGGTAACGCTCTATTGCGGCTTCGACCCGACGGCGGACAGCCTGCACCTCGGCCATCTGGTCCCTGTGCTAATCCTCAAGCGCTTCCAGGAAGCCGGCCACAAGCCCATCGCCCTGGTTGGCGGCGCCACCGGCATGATCGGCGACCCGAGCTTCAAGGCCACCGAGCGCAAGCTCAACACGCCGGACGTGATCGCCACCTGGGTGGACAAGATTCGCGGCCAGGTTGAGCCCTTCCTCAAGTTCGACGGCGCCAACGCGGCCATCATGGCCAATAATTACGACTGGTTCAGCGGTATGAACTGCCTCGAATTCATGCGCGACATCGGCAAGCATTTCTCGGTCAATGCCATGATCAAGAAGGAATCCGTGCAGCAACGTCTGCAGCGCGAAGATCAGGGCATTTCCTACACCGAGTTTTCCTACAGCCTGCTCCAGGGCTACGACTTCGCCGAACTCAACAAGCGCTACGGCTGCGTGCTGCAGATCGGCGGCTCCGACCAGTGGGGCAACATCGTCGCCGGCACCGACCTGACGCGCCGCCTGCACCAGAAACACGTCTTCGGCCTGACCCTGCCGCTGATCACCAAGGCCGACGGCACCAAGTTCGGCAAGACCGAATCCGGCGCCATCTGGCTCGATCCGAAAAAGACTTCGCCGTACGCCTTCTACCAGTTCTGGCTGAATACCAGCGACGCCGACGTCTACAAATTCATGAATTTTTTCACCTTTTTGCCGGTCGACCGTATCAAAGAGATCGAGGCTACCGACAAGACCAGCGGCACCAAGCCGGAAGCCCAGCGCATTTTGGCTGAAGAAGCCACCCGACTGGTGCACGGCGAAGTCGCCCTGCTGGCCGCCCGCCGCATCACGGAATGCCTGTTCTCCGGCCAACTAGCCGATTTGACCGAAAACGACCTCGAGCAACTCGCTCAGGACGGCATGCCCGGCGTACAACTGGACAAGATCAACGGTAGCCTGATCGACGCACTGGCCGCCGCCGGCCTCGCCAAATCAAAATCAGAAGCCCGCAGCTTCATCCAGAGCGGTAGCGTCAGCATTAACGGCAACAAGGCCGAGGCACTCGACCATCAAATCACGGATGGCGAACGCCTGTTTGGGCGTTTCACCATCCTGCGTCGTGGCAAAAAGAATTACGGCTTGATTAGCTGGCAGTAAATCCGGAACCGCAAGAAAAAAGGCGCAGACAATTCGCTTTGTCTGCGCCTTTTTGTTGCCCGAGAGGAACAAAGGGAAGCGCACATTGCTCCCCAGTCAATCAATTCAAGCGCTTCGCTTTAGCTCTTTGCTTTTATCCAGCCATACCAGAATCGTTTGGTAGAGAACTTCCGGCATCACAGGTTTGCCCAAGTGATCGTCCATGCCCGCCTCAATGCAGGCAATCCTATCCTCGATGAAGGCGTTGGCCGTCATGGCAATGATAGGCGTATGCGCATGCCCTGCAATTTTACGGATTTCGCGGGTTGCATCGATACCGCCCATTTTCGGCATGTTCATGTCCATCAGGATCAGATCAAACTCAGCTGCACTGGCACAATCCACCGCATACAACCCATCTTCCACCGTAACGATGCTGAGTCCGACATCCTCAAGCAATGCTTGAGCGATTTCCAGATTGAGGGGTTCATCGTCCACCAGCAAGACCCTGGCACCATGATGACGGGCGAAGATGACATCACCGGGGTCAGTGGCAGTATGTGCCGTCGAATGCTCGCCGGCTTCCGATGTCTCAACTTCGACTTCGAACCAGAACAGACTACCGGAACCGATTTCGGTCGACACGCCAATGCTGCCATGCATTGCATCGACCAGACGCTTGCAAAGCGCAAGCCCCAAGCCGGTCCCTCTGTGTTCCTTATGGCCGGAATGACCGGACTGTTCAAACGGCTCGAAGATGCGCGACAGATCATCAGCCGGGATGCCAACCCCCGTATCCTGCACCTCGAAACGCAAGCGAGCCGCACCTGACGTGTCGCAGGTAACTTCCCTGACCAGTACGCTGATCTGGCCAGCCTTGGTAAATTTCACGGCATTGCCAACCAGATTGATCAGAATCTGGGTCAGCCGCAAGGAATCCCCAAGAAAAAACCTGAGTTCCAGTTGAGGCTCGGCCGGATACGACAGGATCAGCCCCTTGCTATTAGCAATCGGCTCGACTGCATCAAGCAGATGCAACCGGATTTCACCCAGATTGAAACGCTCCGAAGAAAGCATGAGCTTTGCCGACTCAATCCGTGAAATATCAAGGACGTCATTAATGATGGCGAGTAACTGCTTGGATGCCCGGTCCGCCTTGGCAAGGTAATCCAGCAGTTTGGGATCGACGGTTTGTTTCATGGCCAGGGCAAGCGTCCCCATCACACCATTCATGGGTGTTCTGAGTTCATGGCTGGCCATCGAGAGGAATGCCGTTTTGGCCCGGCTGGCTGCTTCGGCAGCTTCTTTGGCAACCATGAGATCGGCTGTCCGTTCTTCAACCTTTCGCTCCAGACGGGAGCGATAGTCGTGCAATTCAAGTTCCGTCCGTTTGCGGTCTGAAATGTCCCGCAAAACGAAGAACAACACCCTCACCCCCCCGTAGACAGAAGGTGAAACCGCCACCTCTCCCCAGAAACTTTCGCCATCAGCCCGCCGATAAACCCACTCGAACAGCTGATAGCCCAATTTCTCTGCTGCACCAATTTTCTCCAGCGAGGACGCCTGCGAAGTTCGGCCATCAGGCTGATACACCGGAGAAAACTGCTCGGGAGTCTTGCCCAAGATTTGATCGGAACTGGCCCGCAACAAGCGTTCAGCGGCACGATTGCAAGCACGGAAACAGCCACTTTGCAGTTCCATGATGAGGTAGGCATCCGGCGCATCATCAAACATTTGGCGAAACTTGACCTCACTTTCGGCCAGCGCCAGATTCAAGGTTTCGGCGGCCACCTTAGCTTGCACAAGCGACGTGATATCGACCCTGAATCCGACCAGATGGCCGGCCGGTGTTCTGCGTTCGCGGATGCTTAGCCAGCGGCCATCGCCAAGCTTCTGGAGCACTTCTGAGCTGGCTTCCCGGTGCGATTTCAGGCGCTCCGCTATCCACGCCTCCTCACGCCCGATGGCATCGAAATACTGGCCTTGCTTGACGCCATAGCGGACGATCTCCTCGAAGGTCCGCCCCGGCTCGATGACTGCTGCCGAATGGGCATAGTAGGCCTTGAACTGGTCATTACAGGCCACCAGACGATCATCCTGATCATAGATCACGAAAGCTTCACCAATCGTATCGATTGCCGAGCGCAGAAGTTGTTCGCGCTGATCAACCGCAATCAAGGCATCACGCAGATGCATCTCCTGACTCTGCAGCACTTCATAGTCGCTGTTTTTTTGCCGCCAGAACTTAATGAGCAAGCGCGTGCCGAAAAAACTCAGGACCAGAACCGCGAATAGCAAAATGGCCGTATTGCGGACTTCATCGTACCAGTTGCCCATGTAGTCACCGGGAGACACCCCGGCAATCACCAGCAATGGGAAATGCTCAAGATTGCGGTACGAGTACAGGCGATCAACGCCGTCCGGGGCTGTAGCTGTCCGATAATCAGCGCGCCGCACGCCTTTTCAAGCAATTCGCGCAATTCGCTGCTGATCTTTTTCGTACCGACAACTACATCAGGGTTGGTAGGCGGCGGGAAGACGGTGACCAGACTTAAATCATCGTGCCGGATGGCAGCAATCCCTTTGGTCCCAAGAAACACATCGGCCAGGACACGATTAAAGTAGGCGATAGGGATAGGAGCAACCACAACGCCAGCAAAACTGCCGTCAGGACGGTGAAAGGATCGGGCAAAAATGAGAATGGATTCGTTGGTGATCTTTCCAAGCAACGGTGCGGTTACCGTCAGGAATTTGCCAGGTTTGTCACGCTGCTGAACAAAATAATCGCGATTGGAAATGTTGAGCGGCGCAGTGCGATCAATGCCTTTTCCCCACCACAGCGTTCCGTCCTGGCGACTGATGCGAAAGCCACTGACTTCCGAATAACGCTTCCCATAGTTGGCTAGCAGGGCGTCCAGTGGATCATCCTGCAATTCACCCTGGCGCAGCATTGCCTCTATGGAATCGGTGATGCCTTGCAAGGCGAAATCAATGACTGTGCCCGAGGTGGAGAGGTTTCTCTCCAGCACATTCGCCAGATTGTTAACGGTGAGCGTCGCCTGAGCCACCGCATTCTGATGACTTGACCAGAGCCCCTTGATCCCGACAAAAACCAATAGAAGATTCAGGCAGACAACAGAAATGATCAACCAGTTAGTCAGCGAGATTCTGGCTGGTCGCTTTTTTCCCGCTTGGTCAATAACTGGATCAGGCATGCCTGCATTTTTAATTGTGTTGATCTTATTGCACGATAGCAAATTTCGCTCACCGTTGCCTTCAATATTGATTGCCGCAGGCAAAAACGGAATTCCCGGCACAATGAAGAGCGCCGGTTCGCTTTCCGGACAAATGCTAAAATCGCGCCCCCGATTGATGCCGACTACCCGATGCGCCAGCTGATTCTCGATTTATTGCCGGAAACACCGCCAACGCTGGATAACTTCGTCCCCGGCGGCAATGCGGAAACGCTGGCGGCCCTGTGCGGCTGGCTGGCTGGCGCGCAGCATGAGACCTCGTTCTGCTTGTGGGGTGAAATTGGTTCCGGCTGCTCTCACCTGTTGCTGGCCAGTGGCTTCACTTATGTTGATGCGGCGCACGACCCTTCTCTAAGCAATGCGCCAAGCGCCGAGCAACTCGCGGTAGACCATGTTGAAGCGCTCAACGAAAGCGGCCAGATTGCCTTGTTCAACCATTTCAACCGCCTAAAAATGGCCGCCGGAATGCTGTTGACCGCAACAAATCAACCGCCGGCCCATCTCGCCCTGCGCGAAGACCTGCGCACCCGTCTTGGCTCCGGCCTGATTTACCGCCTGCAAGCGCTTTCCGATGGTGAAAAGGCTGAAGCGCTTGCCGCACAAGCCAAAGAACGCGCACTGAAGCTGACGCCGGAAGCCATCGATTACCTGATGCGCCACGCGCCGCGCGACATGCGCACGCTTTCATCCTTCATCGTCGCACTCGACCGCTACACACTCGAACACAAACGCGCAGTTACCCTGCCCTTGCTGCGCGAACTGCTTACTCTGGAAACCAACGCATGAACCTTGCCCTCTTTGACCTCGACAACACCTTGCTCTCCGGCGATTCCGATTTTGAGTGGGCGCAGTTTTTGATCAGCAAAGGCGTCGTCGACCGCGAATTGCAGGAAGCAAAAAATATCCGGTTTTATGAGCAATACAAGGAAGGTACGCTGGATATTTACGAATTCCTGAATTTTCAGCTCGCACCGCTCACCCGTCACCCGCGCGCCGAACTTGATGCCTGGCATCAGGAATACATGGAGCGCCACATCCTGCCGATCATGAGTGCTGAAGCCAGGGATGTCGTCAAACAGCACCGCGAGAATGGCGACCTGTGTGCCATCGTCACCGCGACCAACAGTTTTGTCACCGGCCCGATTGCCCGCGCCTTCGATATTCCGCATCTGATTGCGACAATCCCTGCGGTCGACCCGCAAACCGGGGCCTTTTCCGGTGCACCGCGCGGTACGCCTTCATTCCGTGAGGGCAAGATTGAACGCGTTGAAGCCTGGCTGGAATCGCTCGGCCTGTGCTGGGCAAGTTTTGAAGACAGTTTTTTCTACAGCGATTCACACAACGACCTGCCGCTGATGAACAAGGTCAAAACGCCGGTCGCCGTTGATCCTGATGACAAGCTGCGCCAGCACAGCGAGGATGCGGGCTGGATCACTATCAGCCTGCGCGACTGAGAACTCAGAAATCAATGAAAAATCATTGCTTTGCGGTAGAATTCGCGCTTTCCACGCAGCGCGACAAGCGCTCATCGAACGGTAATTCGTGATCCGCAAATTTATTTCCCGCGTCTTCAGCGGCAAGAAACCTCAGGCCGGCAACCATGAGCCAGCCGTCATCCCCGTCTCCACCCACGGCATCACCCGCGACCGCATCAGCAGTGGTAGTCGGCGCGTCTGCGAAACCCTGCAAAGCCACGGTCACAAGGCCTTTGTTGTTGGCGGCGCCGTGCGCGATCTGCTGATCGGCGCCGAGCCCAAGGATTTCGACATCGCCACCGACGCGACGCCGGAAGAAATCCGCAAACACTTCCGCCGCGCACGCATCATTGGCCGCCGCTTCCAGATCGTCCATGTCATGATGGGTCAGGAAACTCTGGAAGTAACCACCTTCCGCGGCGCACTGGCCGAAAACACCAAAAAGGACGAACACGGACGTGTGCTGCACGACAACGTGTTTGGTTCGCAAGCCGAAGATGCCGCGCGGCGTGATTTCACTGCCAACGCGCTGTATTACGACCCAGCCAGCGAAGCGGTGATCGATTACCACCACGGAGTCGGCGATCTCAAACAAAAAACCCTGCGCATGATCGGCGAGCCGCGCGCCCGCTATCGCGAAGATCCGGTACGCCTGCTGCGCGCCGTGCGCCTCGCCGCCAAGCTCGGGCTGATCATCGACCCAGCCGCCAGCAAGCCAATCCGCGAAATGGCTGTCTACTCGAAAACGTCCCGCCAGCACGCCTTTTCGACGAAATGCTCAAGCTGCTGACCTCCGGCCATTCTGTCAAATGCATCACCCAGTTGCGCGACGAAGGCCTGCATCACGGCCTGCTGCCACTGCTTGACGTGATTCTCGAACAGCCGATGGGCGAAAAATTCGTCATGCTGTCGCTGGCCAATACCGACGAGCGCGTGCGCAAAAACAAGGGAATTTCGCCGAGTTTCCTCTTCGCCACCCTGCTCTGGCATGAAGTGCTGGCCCATTGGGAAAAGCTCAAGGCAGCCGGAGAGCCAAAAATACCGGCACTTCATCTAGCAATGGATACAGTGCTCGACGTGCAGGGTGAAAAACTCGCCATCACACGCCGCATTGCTGGAGACATCAAGGACATCTGGGCGCTGCAAGCACGTTTTGAGCAGCGCGCCGGCAAACGCCCCTATGGGCTGCTCGAACACCAGCGTTTCCGCGCCGGCTATGACTTCCTGCTGCTACGCGCCGAATCCGGCGAAATCGACAGCGAACTGGGCGAATGGTGGACCGATTTCCAGAATGCCGATGGTGAAAAACGCGCCGAGATGCTGATGCCGGAACAGGCCGGCGACAAAAAACGCCGCCGCCGGAGAAAAAAACCGGCCAATTCTGACGTCGACCGTAACATTTCAGAATGAACACCGCTTACATCGCGCTTGGCGCAAACCTCGGCGACCCTGTCGCTACGGTCCTTGCCGCCTTTGGCGCACTGGCCAATCTGAATGAAAGCCGGGTTATTCACACCTCGTCGCTCTACCGCACGGCGCCCGTTGGCAATACCGCGCAACCGGAATTCATCAACGCCGTTGCGGCACTGGAAACCACACTGGCTCCTGAAGCCCTGCTCGATGCCCTGCTTGAAGTGGAACAACGTTTTGGCCGCATTCGTGCCGAAAAAAATGGTCCGCGCACACTTGATCTCGATCTGTTGCTCTACAACGATCTCGAACTCGACCTGCCGCGCCTGACCCTGCCCCATCCGCGACTTCACCTACGCGCCTTTGTTTTGCTGCCACTGGCTGAAATCTCCCCGAGCCTGCCGTTACCAAAGCGCGGCACGGTTGCCGCCTGGCTGCCGGCGGTTGCCAATCAGGGCATTAGCCGACTGTGAACCTCCCGGTTTTCTGGCAAACTGTGGGTTTGCTGGCGCTCTCGAATGTTTTCATGACTTTCGCCTGGTATGCGCACCTCAAAAACCTCAGCGACAAGCCCTGGTGGATTGCTGCACTGGTTTCCTGGGGCATCGCCCTTTTTGAATACCTGATTCAGGTACCTGCCAATCGTATCGGTCATACCGAGATGGATTTGGGGCAACTCAAGATCCTGCAGGAAGTCATCACCCTCGTCGTCTTCGTGCCTTTCGTCATTTTTTACATGGACCAGCCGCTCAAGCTTGACTATTTATGGGCTGCTCTGTGTATCCTAGGCGCCGTCTATTTCGTGTTCCGCACATAAAACCATGTCCGCACAAGTCACTACCCGCCGCTTGACTCAGGCCGATCTCGCCAAACTCTATCTGGCGGGCGAAAAAATTGTCATGTTTACCTGCTACGACGCCAGCTTTGCGCGCCTTCTCGATGGCGCCGGCATCGAAACCATGCTGATCGGCGATTCGCTGGGCAACGTGATTCAAGGCCATGACACCACCCTGCCAGTGACGGTGAGCGACATTGCTTATCACACCGCCGCCGTCAAACGCGGCAGCGATCACGCCTTCATCATCGCTGACATGCCGTTTGGCAGCTACCAGGAATCGCCGGAGCAGGCTTATCGCAACGCGGTAACGCTGATGGCCGCTGGTGCGCAAATGGTCAAGCTCGAAGGTGGCAGCGAAATGGCGGCAACCGTTGAGTTCATGGTGCATCGTGGCATCCCGGTCTGCGGCCACCTCGGCCTGACGCCGCAGTCGGTGCACGTACTCGGCGGCTACAAGGTGCAAGGCAAGGGCGAAGCCGCTGCCCAACGCCTGAAGGAAGATGCGCTTGCCCTACAGAAGGCCGGCGCGACGATGATTGTGCTGGAAGCCATCCCGGCTGGTCTGGCGACCGAAGTCACGGCGCAGCTCGACATCATCACCATCGGCATTGGTGCCGGCAAGGAAACCTCCGGCCAGGTACTGGTACTGCACGACGCTTTTGATATCCCGCCAGGCAAAAAAGCCAAGTTTGTGCGCAATTTCATGGCAGGTGCCAGCAGCATTCACGATGCCGCCTGCCGCGCTGTCGCTGCGATCAAGGATGGCAGCTATCCGGGACCAGAACATACCTACGCAGGGTAATTTCATGCAAATCCATGCCCGCATTGCTGACTTGCGCGCTGCGCTCAAGGGTCGTACCGGCGTTGTTTTCGTACCGACCATGGGCAATCTGCATGCCGGCCATATCAGTTTGATGGAACAGGCGCGTGCGCACGGCAACACGGTGGTTGCCAGCATCTTCGTCAACCGCCTGCAGTTTGGACCAAATGACGATTTCGACAAATATCCGCGCACTTTTGAAGATGACTGCGCCAAGCTGACTGCGGCCGGCGTTGATTTCCTGTTTGCGCCCACCGAAACGGATCTTTACCCGGAGCCGCAGGAATACCAGGTCGAGCCGCCCGCCATCCAGAATGTACTTGATGGGGAGTTTCGCCCCGGCCATTTTCGTGGCGTCGCCACCGTTGTGCTCAAGCTGTTCAATATTGTCCAGCCGCAGGCTGCCGTCTTCGGCAAGAAGGACTACCAGCAGCTAATGGTTATCCGCAACATGACGCGCCAGCTGGCCCTGCCAATCAATATTGTTGGCGGAGAAACCGTGCGTGCCGACGATGGCCTGGCGCTTTCTTCACGCAATGGTTACCTTAGCCTTGAGGAACGAGCCGAAGCGCCGCGCCTCAATCGTGAATTGAAGAAAATTCGTGATGCCCTGAAACAAGGTGAGATGGATTTTGGCAAACTGGAAAAGCAGGCCCAAGATGCGCTGACTGTAGCGGGCTGGAAAACTGATTATGTTGCAGTGCGACAACAGTCCGATCTAAGCATTCCAACTAGCGCAAACGTCCCATTGGTGGTGCTTGCCGCCAGTCGCCTAGGCACCACACGGCTCATTGATAACATTGAAATTTGATGCACTTTTTTAGCGCATAAAAAGACCGTTGACAGCAGTTCTAATGCCGTTACAATGCGCTTCCCCTAACCGTCTGGATGAGTGAAACCATGCAGAGAACCATGTTGAAATCCAAGTTGCACCGCGTCAGCACCACGCACGCCGACCTGCATTACGAGGGTTCATGCGCCATTGATGAAGACCTGCTCGAAGCAGCCAACATCAAGGAATACGAACAGATCGATATCTGGAACGTAAACAATGGCGAACGTTTCACCACCTACGCCATTCGCGCCGAGCGTGGCTCAGGCGTTATTTCGGTCAATGGCTCGGCGGCACGTCGCGCCGCACCGGGTGACATCCTGATCATTGCCACCTTTGCCGTGTATAACGAGATCGAACTGGCCAAGTACGCACCGGACCTGATCTACGTTGATTCGCAAAACCGTATTACGCGTCGCGGCCATAAGATCCCGACCCAAGCCGCCGCCTGATCTTTTAGGCTGTCGCCCCTAAAAACCCGCTGCGGCGGGTTTTATTTTGTCTGTACAATCTCATTACAAAGTTTCACAAAAATAACGGAGACAAATAATGGGTGTTGTATTTACCAAAACCCCAAAAGGACAAGACGAAATCGCCACCAAAGCTGGTGGCCTCAGTCCGCGCGTACGGCGCGTATTGATCATGATCGACGGCAAACGCAGTGTCGATGAATTACGTAGCATGTTGCAATCGGATGATCTGCAACACACGCTGGGCATGCTGGAAGAAGACGGGTATATCGAAATGACGGCGCAGGCCGCTCAAAGCCAACCCGCCAAATCCATCACCGCTTTCACTGAATTACCAACAACGCCGGACCCCGTCCGCCTGCAACAGGCACGCAACTTCATGACCAATACGCTGAATGCCTTTGTCGGCGCGCTTGGCACCAGTTCGCTGCTGGATCGTATTGAGGCGGCACAGAGCCACGATGCCCTGCGCGCCCAATATGACGAGTGGTATCACGCCATAGTGATGTCGCGCGAAGGCAAGCGCGAGGCCGAAACCTTGCGCACCAAGCTGCTCGCTGTTATCTGATCAAGCCGGAGTTTCGCTGCTCGCCTTTGGCTTGCGGCTGCGTGGAGCGCGCTTTTTGCGGGCTTTTCTGTGATGCTCGCTGCGGCAACCGTAACCACCACTGGTTCTACCACGGGCACGGCTTCAACTGGTTTGGCTTCAACCTCCTTGCGTGGCCGGCGAGTGCCGCGGCGGCGTGGTGCAACCACTTTGGGTTCATCGCCTGGCGGGAAATTTTTTGGCTCGTTTTCGGCGTTGACCGTAACAGGTTCAACTGGAACTGGTTCCGGGGTGCTTTGCGGCTCAATTGGCGGTATTGCAGCCCGTACCTGAACGCGAGTCACATACGCACCTGACTTCTCATCCCGGCCAAAACCGATCAAGCCACGATTGGCCGCCTCTTCCAGGAGGTTACCGAAACTGCGAAAGCCGAAGTAGGTTTCATTAAAACCAGGGTTGCGGCGCTTGATGACTTCCTTGAGCACGGAAGCCCAAACACGCTCGGTATCGCCGCGATCTGCAATCAAATCAGCAAAAGTTGCGGCGGCCAGTTCAACAGCCTTGGTCTTGCGTGCTTCCAGCTTTTCACGCCGATTGCTCTCTTCTTCCGGCGTACGGCGTGGCGCAGCATCACGGTTCTCGCGACGCTGCGCCGTGGTGTCGCGCACCAGATCGTCGTAATAAATAAATTCATCGCAATTGGCGATCAGCAGGTCCGAGCAGGATTGTTTGACGCCGACACCGATCACCCGCTTGGCGTTTTCACGCAACTTGGAAACCAGCGGGGAAAAATCAGAATCACCACTGATGATCACAAAGGTGTCGACATGCGATTTGGTATAGCAAAGATCAAGCGCATCGACGACCAGACGGATATCCGCCGAGTTCTTCCCTGATTGGCGAACATGCGGAATTTCAATCAACTCAAAATTCGCCTCGTGCATCCCGGCCTTGAAGGCCTTGTAGCGATCCCAGTCGCAGTAGGCTTTCTTGACGACAATGCTGCCCTTGGCCAGCAGGCGTTCGAGAATGGGGCGAATATCGAACTTGTCGTAGCGGGCATCACGCACACCCAAGGCAATATTCTCGAAATCACAAAAAAGCGCCATGCTGGCGGTATCGTTAGCTGCGGCCATGAGTTTCATTCAGTTTTCAGGAAAGCCAAGTATACCTGCCGCCAGAAACAAGCACTGAAGGCAATTTCAGCCCAATTTCAATCTGTAATTATTTTTTACAATTCCGGCTTTTTTAGCCGACATCAAAGCCGTGCCCCATTGCTTGAACCTACCATCGCCGGGCCAAACAATTTCCGAAAGGGGGAAAAACAATGAGTGGCGCTTTCACCAAATCGATGGCGCGGAACATATTTTACGGGGGGACGGTTTTCTTCTTCCTGTTGTTCCTTGCGCTGTCATTCGATACCCATTCGCAACTTCCCAAACGTGACATGCGGCAGAACATTACGCCGCAAGTCATCGAGGGCAAGAAGCTATGGGAAGTCAATAACTGTATCGGTTGCCACACCCTGATGGGTGAAGGTGCCTACTTTGCCCCAGAACTGGGCAACGTAATCGTTCGTTACGGTGACGAAGGCGTTAAAGCCTTTATCAAGAGCCGTCCGAAAGATGGCATCCCGGGTCGTCGTAGCATGCCTCAGTTCAACTTCACTGACGAGCAACTGAATGCCATCGTGGCCTTCCTGAAGCACGTCAATTCGATCAACGATGCTAATTGGCCGCCCAACGACCAAGGCTGATCGAGAGGAGAACTGAACATGCAATTTAAATCCCAAGCGGTTGCAAAACCCTACTTCATCGCGGCAATTGGTCTGTTTGTCGGTCAAATCCTGTTCGGCCTGATTCTTGGCTTGCAGTATGTGCTCGGCGACTTCCTGTTCCCCGCCATTCCGTTCAACGTGGCCCGTATGGTCCACACCAACCTGCTGATCGTGTGGCTGCTGTTTGGCTTCATGGGCGGTGCTTACTTCATGATTCCGGAAGAATCAGAAACTGAACTGTTCAGCCCGAAACTGGCGCTGGCTATGTTCTGGATCTTCCTGGTCGCGGGTGCACTGACCATCGTCGGCTACCTGACCGTTCCTTACGCCACCCTGGCGGCAATGACCGGCAACAACCTGATCGAAACCATGGGTCGCGAGTTCCTCGAACAGCCGCTGCCCACCAAGCTCGGTATCGTGGTCGTCGCACTGGCCTTCCTCTTCAACCTCACCATGACCATGCTGAAGGGCAAGAAAACTGCCATCGCCATGGTGCTGATGATTGGTTTGTGGGGCTTGGCGGTCTTCTTCCTGTTCTCGTTCTACAACCCGGTGAACGTCGTTCTCGACAAGTTCTTCTGGTGGTGGACGGTGCACCTCTGGGTGGAAGGCGTGTGGGAACTGATTCTTGGTTCGTTCCTTGCATTCGTGTTGATCAAGACGACCGGTGTTGACCGTGAAGTGATCGAAAAATGGCTGTACGTCATCGTCACCCTGACGCTGATCTCGGGCATCATCGGTACGGGTCACCACTACTTCTGGATCGGCACGCCGGAATACTGGCAGTGGTGGGGTTCCATCTTCTCTGCTCTGGAACCGATTCCGTTCTTCGGCATGACCGTGTTTGCTTTCAACATGGTGAACCGTCGTCGTCGCGAGCATCCGAACAAGGCTGCTGTGCTGTGGGCTCTGGGTACTGGTGTAATGTCGTTCCTTGGCGCGGGTGTGTGGGGCTTCCTGCACACCCTGGCTCCGGTCAACTACTACACCCACGGCACCCAGATCACTGCTGCTCACGGTCACATGGCTTTCTATGGCGCTTACGCCATGGTTAACCTGATGATGATCTCCTATGCCATGCCCATCCTGCGCGGCCGTGCTGCCAACAGCAACAAGTCGCAAGTGCTGGAAATGTGGTCCTTCTGGTTGATGACCATCGCCATGGTCTTCATCACGCTGTTCCTGACCGCCGCAGGTATCCTGCAAGTCTGGCTGCAACGCGTTTCTGATACCCCGCTGCCGTTCATGGTGGCGCAGGAGAAGATTCAGTTGTTCTACTGGATGCGTGAATGGGCCGGCGTTGCCTTCCTGATCGGCTTGATCGTCTATATCACCAGCTTCTTTGTCGGTGGTGAAGAAGAAAAAGCCAAGTAAGCGGCAATTCACTCAAGATGTCCTATAGGCGCGGTTCTTTGAACCGCGCCTTTTTCTTTGGGCCATATCAATTCACCCGGATCAAGTTCTCGATACTATGCAGCCCATGAGTGAGTCCAGTCCCATTACAAACCAAGCTGCCGCAAGCACCAAGCGCCTGCCCGGCGACCTCGCCATCTGGTTCTTCATCATGGCCGAGATGGTGGCTTTTGCCGTTTTCTTTTCTGCCTATGCCTTTACCCGGGCAGGGCATGTCGAGATGTTCAATCTTTATCAGCAAACGCTGGATCGAAACCTGGGCGCGCTTAACACGGTTTTACTGATAACCGGCTCCTGGTTCATTGTCCTTGCCGTCCAGGCAGCCCATCGCGATGACCAGAAGGCCATTTCGCGCAACATACTCCTTGGCTTTCTTTGCGGTGGCGGCTTTCTCGCGGTGAAAATCATTGAATATTCAGCCAAATTTGGTGCCGGCATTTCGATGTCCACCAACACCTTTTACATGTTCTACATTTCGCTGACTTTCTTTCATTTTATGCACGTCATTCTCGGCATGGTCATTCTCGCCGTGCTCTGGTTCCAATCAAGAAAAGGTGTCTATGGCAGCCATGATGCAAACGGCCTCGAAAGTGGTGCGGCGTACTGGCACATGGTCGACCTGCTGTGGATTGTGCTTTTCCCCTTGGTTTATGTGATGCGCTGATGATAAATATCCTGAAAAATCCCGCCCATCGCGCCTGGCTTGTCCTCATGATCGCTACCGGCATGACCTGGTATCTCGGTGAAGTTGGCGCCGCCGGCACCTGGGCCATCGTTGCCATGCTGGCCATCGCCTTCGTCAAGGGACGATTGGTGATTCTTGATTTCATGGAGCTGCGCGAAGCGCCGATGATGTGGCGCGTACTGCTCGAAGGCTGGCTTATACTCGTTTCCAGCCTGATTCTGCTTGCTTACTGGATTTCTCTCAAATGACCGAACTACCCTTCTACGAACCTTCCGGCAATGAAATCTCGCTCTTCGAGCATGCTTTCCACCAACGCCTGCCGCTGCTGATCAAAGGCCCGACTGGCTGCGGGAAAACGCGCTTTGTTTCGCACATGGCAGCACGCCTCAAACTGCCGCTTTATACCGTCGCCTGCCACGACGACCTGACTGCCGCCGACCTCGTTGGCCGCCATCTTATTTCCGACCAGGGCACCTATTGGTCAGATGGCCCACTCACCCGCGCCGTGCGCGAAGGCGGCATTTGCTACCTCGATGAAGTGGTTGAGGCACGCAAGGACACCACCGTTGTTCTGCACCCACTGGCCGATGACCGCCGCATTCTGCCGATTGACCGCACCGGCGAAACGCTGGAAGCTCCAGACAATTTCATGCTGGTCATCTCCTACAACCCGGGCTACCAGAATCTGATGAAGGGCCTCAAGCCTTCAACCCGCCAACGTTTCGTCTCGATGCGCTTCGACTTCCCCGGCGCCGAACGTGAAATTTCCATCCTGCTCGGCGAAACCGGTTGCGATGCCGATCTGGCCAAACGCCTGGTGGGTATCGCCAAATCCTTTCGCGCCCTCAAGGACCGCGATCTTGAAGAAGTGGTCAGTACCCGTTTGCTGGTTTACGCCGCTACGCTGATCAAGTCCGGCTTCGATGTATCCGCCGCCTGTCGTGCTGCGCTGGTCGAAAGCCTGACCGATGATGAAGAAACCGTTGAAGCACTGATGGAAATCGTCAATGCCACTTTCGGACGATGATTTCGGCGTTGAGGAAGAAAAGGCCGGGCAAAACCTGGCCGTCCTCGCCGAAGCTCTGTATCTGATCAACCTGCTGCTCTTGCCGGGACTCGCCTTTGCCTTGCTCTTCGGCCTCTGGTTGAAATACAAAGACAGCGCACCACCGCTGGCGCGTCAACATCTCAAGCAGACCACTTTCGTCAGCCTGATCGGCGGCTTCCTGATTTTCACGCTTTCTGGCCTGATTTTGACCCTTGGCGGCCTGGCCTGGGAATGGACCTGGGTCATCCTCATTCTCTACTTCACCTGCATTCACTCGACGTTGGTGCTTTTTGGCATGTACGCGCTGATCAAGGCCATGAACGGACAAACCTGGCGCTTCCCGCTGATCGGTCCGGCTATCGATAACCCGCAAGCATGAAAAAACCTGCATTACAGCACTACCGCATGCTGGCGCAGATGGGGTTTTTTGCCTTATTCACGCTGACGCCCCTGTTCGACCTCCTACGCTACGACCTCACCGAGAAGCATGCCTACTTTCTGACCTATCAATGGCATGTCGGCATTGACGATCTGATCGCCGGCCGGGTTGATGCTCAAACTGCTGCGGTCAACCTGATTTTTTACCTGTTTTTCCTTTGCTTGGCGCTGGGGCATTACTTATTGCGGTCGCCTGGAAATGGGGCCGTCTCTACTGCGGCTGGCTCTGCCCCCACTTCTCGGTGGTTGAAACGATCAACCGCCTGATGCTGATCGCGACCGGCAAGCATTCGGTTTGGGACAAGAAGGAAACCCCGCCCTGGGAGCCGGACGGCACACCAACGCCGCGTAACAAAAAGTATTGGCTGCTCGTCGTCCCCGCCGCCATCGGCTTTGCCTTCGCCTGGGCGGTAGTTGGCTTGACCTACCTGATGCCGCCATTTCAGGTTTATCACGGGCTATTCACCTTTAACCTGTATCGCGGCGAGGTTATTTTTCTGACGGCGGCAACCACCGTTCTCACTCTGGAATTTCTCTTTGCACGCCACCTGTTTTGCCGTTATGGCTGTGCTGTCGGGATTTTTCAAAGCTTTGCCTGGATCGTGAACAAGAAGGCGATGGTGGTTGGTTTCGACCGCAAACGCCTGCCCGACTGCGCCAGTTGCCTTGAAGGCCATGGCTCTGCCTGTGATGCGGTCTGCCCGATGCGCCTCAAACCGCGCAACGTCAAACGCTGGATGTTTGCCTGTACCCAATGCGGTCAATGTATTTCAGCCTGCGGTACGGTCAACCGTAACAATCCGCAAGGTCAGTTGCTGCGCTGGGTAAGCAAGGACGCGGCAAAACAGAACGAAGCGGGATTTTCCGCACTATCCAATATCGACGAAGATGCCGGAGGGAAGGCCTGAAATGGAAGAATTTGTAGGTAGGCTCTGGCATAACTGGGTCACCAAGGCTGCAGGTGGGCACTATCCGGAAGCCGTCGTAAAACTGGCTGAAATTGAGAAAACTGCCGGTATTCTGTTCCGCGCCTTCGGTGGCGACCCTGGCCTGAGAGTTGCCGCCGCCACGTCAGAAGAACACGGTGCGCGCCGACACTGGATGCAACGCCTTGCCGGCAGCAACGAAAAAATCGCCCAGGGCCGGCGCGATGCCGAAACCCTGCGTTTACCGCCAGAAATTGCCGCTTTTCCGGAAAAAGCACTGAATCGTGATCTTTACCTTTGGCTGGCAGCCTTGGCGGCCAGTGATGTCGCACCCACACAGCCCCTGGTTCATCCGCAACCAGCGCGCCAGTCAGGCCGCGCTGCAAAACTACCCAGGCCTGCGGCCGCGCTATGAACGTCTGGTAGCTGCACATTTTGCGGGTCGGATAGATCCGTCGCAATTAAAGGCAGACGAAGCGGCTCAAGAAAACGCCCTACGTCAAGCCATGCTGCAACCTGGTACGGTCGACGGCCTGCCGCCGCTGAATTCGATCAAATCAAAACCACCACAACCTGTTCTGCTTTGGCTGATAGCTGGTGATGAGCGCAGCGCAAGCAAGCTGGCTGACCCGACCCAGCCCTTACCGCCCGAAGGCAGCGGCAGCAATACTGAATCGCAAAAACAGGCGCACAAGGCGGAACAAGTCGAAGCACCAGATAACAAGGCACCGCTGCTTGCCGTATTCCGCGCCGAAAGTCTGCCAACCTGGGCCGAGTATGTGCGCGTCAACCGCGCTTACGACGAAGATGAAAATCCGAATGCCAGCAATGCCGCTCAGGACCTCGACAAACTTTCTTTGACCCGCGATGGCGAAACAGCCGTTTCCCGCGTCAAATTCGACCTCGATCTACCTTCCGCTGCCGAAGATGACACCCCGGTCGGCCCCGGCATCCCGCTACCAGAATGGGACTACCGCAAAGCTGAATTGCTGAAAGACTACTGTCGCCTGCAACCGATGATCGCCAAAGACGCCGGTCATGCAACGCTGCCAACCGAACTCGCAGCTACCGCGAAAAAACTGCGTGGCCAGTTCGCCGCCCTCGCCCCACAACGCCGCTGGTTAAAAGCGCAGCCGGATGGTGCCGAACTCGATGTAGACGCCTGCGTCCGTAACCATGCCGACCGTAGCTCCGGCCATACGCCGGAAAGCGGTGGCTATCTCGCGCAAGCGCGCTGCGAACGCGACCTGGCCTGCCTGCTACTGGCCGACCTATCAATGTCGACCGATGCCTGGATTTCCGACTCACATCGTATCGTCGATGTGATTCGAGATTCATTACTGCTTTTTTCTGAAGCCTTATCGACCACTGGCGACCGTTTCGGTATCTATGGTTTCTCTTCGCTACGTCGGCAGAATGTGCGCTTTCACCTGCTCAAGGATTTTAACGGCCGTTATGGCTCTGCCGCCCGCGCCCGAATTCTGGCTATCAAGCCGGGTTTTTACACGCGGATGGGCGCGGCAATCCGACAATCAGCCAAAATCCTCTACGAACAAACTGCCGCCCGCCGCCTACTGCTCATCATCACCGATGGCAAGCCGAACGACCTCGATCTCTACGATTCCCGCTACGGTATCGAAGATACGCGTATGGCGGTCTATGAAGCCCGGCGCATGGGCCTGACGCCCTTCTGCGTCACCATCGACCGTGAGGCAGGCGCTTACCTCCCCTACATCTTCGGCCCGGCTGGTTTTTGCGTTATCCGCAAGCCAGAAGAGCTTCCGCGACGCCTCCCTCTTTTATACGCGCAATTAACTAGAGACTAGTACTTTAGCCGTATTGTGGCGTGATTAGCTGAGTGCCAACATCAGCCCCTCAATTTCATCAGTCGATACCATGCAAGCAAGCCCCCCAGTCAATATTGAAGCGCTTCTTACCCACATTCCACTATTCAATGGACTGGCCGCAGAGGAAATATCCCGAATCGCCCGAGCTACGCGAGAAATCCACGCCAACAAGGGTGATATCTTGTTTCACAAGAACGACCCATGCGCTGGATTCCATCTATTGGTTTACGGGCAAGTCAAACTCGCCTTCACCTCGCCGCAAGGCAGCGAAAAAGTCGTTGAAATCCTGACGCAGGGACAAAGCTTTGGTGAAGCCGTGATGTTTATGGAAAAACCCTACATCGTTTTCGCCCAGGCGCTTACCGACTCGCTGTTGCTGCACATTTCAAAGAGTGCGGTATTTGCCGAACTGGAGCGTGACCATAATCTCTGCCGCAAAATGCTGGCCGGCATGGCCATGCGCCTGCATCAATTAATGAATGACGTCGAATCCTATTCGCTACACTCCGGCAAACAGCGCATCATCGGTTACTTGCTGCGCGAACTCTCCGATGCAGACCTGAACGGCACCAACATTGCCGTCACTTTGCCCACCAACAAAGGCGTCATCGCCTCCCGCCTCAACCTGACCCAGGAACATTTCTCACGCATTCTGCATGAACTGACAGAACTGGCGCTGATTGTCGTGGAAGGGCGGAAGATCCATATTCCTTGTGTGGCAAACTTAAGGAAACACGAGGGCTAATACATCCGGCTTGAAATTGAAGGCGAAGAAAAGGGGCGGAAATTTCCGCCCCTTTTTGCTGTTGACCGTAACGCCTTAGTCAGTGATCAGTTTTCCCTTGGCAATCAGGTCGTTGATGATCGCCACATCATTGGTACCGTTTGCCCCGAGATCAACGCCTGAAAGCACGATCTTCTGTGTCACATTCGTACCGTCCGGTTTGACATCGATTACCGTATCGGCTCCCGACTTGCTGAAATTCAGGTAACCATCAAGCGTCGCGGCATTGGTCGCACCGTTGGGCAGCAGATCACGCAGATCAAGTACATCGCCACCCAAAGATTTCGAAGCAACATTAAAGCCGGTAATTGTGTCTGTCGCCGGTGAGCCAACCGTGCCCTTATCTGAAAGACTCCAGGCAAATGTATCGGATCCCAGCCCACCAGTCAGCGAATCATTACCGGCCCCACCAATCAGAACATCAGATCCTGCCCCACCAGTCAAGGTATCCGCTCCAGCGCCACCAGCCAAGACATGAGCATTGGCATTAGCCGAAGCGTTCAGCACATCGACGCCACCTGTGCCCGCAAACATATCAGCGCTGTTCGCAACGGAAAGCAATTGGGTCGTAGTATTGCCTCCAAAGCTCAGTTTCATAAGTCGCTTTGGCTTGCGCATCAGTCAATGCGCCGTCATATATGCGCGCATCTTCGAGTGCACCATTCAGGAATCGATTTGAAGTGGCACCATCATCGGCGGTCACGCCAAAACCGATGAATTTATTGGGAGCAACTAAACCTGCATCCAGAACTGTGCCAGTACCTCCATTTGCTGCGTTGACCGTCTGAGCAGTGCCATCAACCCACATATTCGTTTTCCCTGAGACGAAATCATGCGTCATGATGACGTTATGCCACTGATTATTATTAATCGCATTGTCGCTCATCAATCCGGCGTTATCACCCATACCAAAACCAATCTTGCCCTGGTTGTTGATGAAACCCCACTGAACATCAACCGTACCGCCATTATTTTCCATGCCAATTACAGAAGGCGAATCCCAGCCGATATTTGAACCGACCTGCGACGTCTTAATCCAGAAACTAAGCGTCGCCGCCTTCGCCGCAGTCTGCCCTGCCAGCGAATCAGTAACCGAATGGTCGAGAGCTACCCAACCTCCATCACGTACAGCCGATGAGCCACCGACACCATTGAACTGGATGGCAGTTGAATCGTTACGCCCAGTTGTCCATGTCGGGCTTAGATTAGCAGCAGGATCAGCCTGTTGCCCGGTATGCGGCGTGTTATTGGTGATAGTCCCAACTTGATCCGTAAGTGGATTGAAATTTGTGGTGGTCGTCCCTGCTCCTTGATTGAATTGCCAATAATCGATCCATTTTGAAGTCACTGTTGGGGCGGCTGTATCGATGCCCACGGTGTCGGTGGAGCCGCCACCGAGGTTGCCCACGGCGTTGCTGTAGGAGTTGGCGCTGACCGAGACCGAGCCGGTGCCTTCAAACGGCGAACTGGCGGTGAAGGTGGCGGTAAACACCAGCGGATCGGCTGTCGGCTGCAGGTTGGTCACGGTGCCATTGGCGGCCGTGATGTCGGCAGCGGTAAAGCCGACGGGGGCTTCGCTGAAGGTGAAGGTGACCACCGAGGTGGTGTCTGCCACATTGAGCGCACTGTCAACAATATTGACCACTACCGACGGCACGTTGGAGCCGGTGTAGCCTTCGGTGTCGGTCGCGCTGGCGGTGTTGCCAGCGGCATCCGTGGTGGTGACTTTGGCGTCCACAACCTTATCAGGGTCAGCGGCCAGGTCGGCACCGGGGACGTTGATCGAGAAGGTTTTACCGGGCTGAACCAGACCGGTGAAGTCTTTGCCGTTGACGGTGAGGGTGACGGTGTCGCCGACCTTGGCGTCGCCGCCAACGACGCCGGTGACCGGAATGGTCTGGCCGGCTTCGGCGACGCTGATGATGTCATCCGCAGTGATATTGGCGTCCAGCGTGATGGTCGGTGCCGGCGGCTGGGTATCGATGCCCACGGTGTCGGTGGAGCCGCCACCGAGGTTGCCCACGGCGTTGCTGTAGGAGTTGGCGCTGACCGAGACCGAGCCGGTGCCTTCAAACGGCGAACTGGCCGTGAAGGTAGCGGTAAACACCAGCGGATCGGCTGTCGGCTGCAGGTTGGTCACGGTGCCATTGGCGGCCGTGATGTCGGCGGCGGTAAAGCCGACGGGGGCTTCGCTGAAGGTGAAGGTGACCACCGAGGTGGTGTCTGCCACATTGAGCGCACTGTCAACAATATTGACCACTACCGACGGCACGTTGGAGCCGGTGTAGCCTTCGGTGTCGGTCGCGCTGGCGGTGTTGCCAGCGGCATCCGTGGTCGTGACTTTGGCGTCCACAACCTTGTCAGGGTCAGCGGCCAGGTCGGCACCGGGGACGTTGATCGAGAAGGTTTTACCGGGCTGAACCAGACCGGTGAAGTCTTGCCGTTGACGGTGAGGGTGACGGTGTCGCCGACCTTGGCGTCGCCGCCAACGACGCCGGTGACCGGGATGCTCTGGCCGGCTTCGGCGACGCTGATGATGTCATCCGCAGTGATATTGGCGTCCAGCGTGATGGTCGGTGCCGGCGGCTTGGTATCGATGCCCACGGTGTCGGTGGAGCCGCCACCGAGGTTGCCCACGGCGTTGCTGTAGGAGTTGGCGCTGACCGAGACCGAGCCGGTGCCTTCAAACGGCGAACTGGCCGTGAAGGTAGCGGTAAACACCAGCGGATCGGCTGTCGGCTGCAGGTTGGTCACGGTGCCATTGGCGGCCGTGATGTCGGCGGCGGTAAAGCCGACGGGGGCTTCGCTGAAGGTGAAGGTGACCACCGAGGTGGTGTCTGCCACATTGAGCGCACTGTCAACAATATTGACCACTACCGACGGCACGTTGGAGCCGGTGTAGCCTTCGGTGTCGGTCGCGCTGGCGGTGTTGCCAGCGGCATCCGTGGTCGTGACTTTGGCGTCCCCAACCTTGTCAGGGTCAGCGGCCAGGTCGGCACCGGGGACGTTGATCGAGAAGGTTTTACCGGGCTGAACCAGACCGGTGAAGTCTTTGCCGTTGACGGTGAGGGTGACGGTGTCGCCGACCTTGGCGTCGCCGCCAACGACGCCGGTGACCGGAATGGTCTGGCCGGCTTCGGCGACGCTGATGATGTCATCCGCAGTGATATTGGCGTCCAGCGTGATGGTCGGTGCCGGCGGCTTGGTATCGATGCCCACGGTGTCGGTGGAGCCGCCACCGAGGTTGCCCACGGCGTTGCTGTAGGAGTTGGCGCTGACCGAGACCGAGCCGGTGCCTTCAAACGGCGAACTGGCGGTGAAGGTGGCGGTAAACACCAGCGGATCGGCTGTCGGCTGCAGGTTGGTCACGGTGCCATTGGCGGCCGTGATGTCGGCGGCGGTAAAGCCGACGGGGGCTTCGCTGAAGGTGAAGGTGACCACCGAGGTGGTGTCTGCCACATTGAGCGCACTGTCAACAATATTGACCACTACCGACGGCACGTTGGAGCCGGTGTAGCCTTCGGTGTCGGTCGCGCTGGCGGTGTTGCCAGCGGCATCCGTGGTCGTGACTTTGGCGTCCACAACCTTGTCAGGGTCAGCGGCCAGGTCGGCACCTGGGACGTTGATCGAGAAGGTTTTACCGGGCTGAACCAGACCGGTGAAGTCTTGCCGTTGACGGTGAGGGTGACGGTGTCGCCGACCTTGGCGTCGCCGCCAACGACGCCGGTGACCGGAATGGTCTGGCCGGCTTCGGCGACGCTGATGATGTCATCCGCAGTGATATTGGCGTCCAGCGTGATGGTCGGTGCCGGCGGCTTGGTATCGATGCCCACGGTGTCGGTGGAGCCGCCACCGAGGTTGCCCACGGCGTTGCTGTAGGAGTTGGCGCTGACCGAGACCGGAGCCGGTGCCTTCAAACGGCGAACTGGCCGGTGAAGGTAGCGGTACACACCAGCGGATCGGCTGTCGGCTGCAGGTTGGTCACGGTGCCATTGGCGGCCGTGATGTCGGCGGCGGTAAAGCCGACGGGGGCTTCGCTGAAGGTGAAGGTGACCACCGAGGTGGTGTCTGCCACATTGAGCGCACTGTCAACAATATTGACCACTACCGACGGCACGTTGGAGCCGGTGTAGCCTTCGGTGTCGGTCGCGCTGGCGGTGTTGCCAGCGGCATCCGTGGTCGTGACTTTGGCGTCCACAACCTTGTCAGGGTCAGCGGCCAGGTCGGCACCTGGGACGTTGATCGAGAAGGTTTTACCGGGCAGAACCAGACCAGTGAAGTCTTTGCCGTTGACGGTGAGGGTGACGGTGTCGCCGACCTTGGCGTCGCCGCCAACGACGCCGGTGACCGGGATGCTCTGGCCGGCTTCGGCGACGCTGATGATGTCATCCGCAGTGATATTGGCGTCCAGCGTGATGGTCGGTGCCGGCGGCTTGGTATCGATGCCCACGGTGTCGGTGGAGCCGCCACCGAGGTTGCCCACGGCGTTGCTGT
Source organism: Candidatus Dechloromonas phosphorivorans (assembly GCA_016709495.1). GTDB lineage: Bacteria > Pseudomonadota > Gammaproteobacteria > Burkholderiales > Rhodocyclaceae > Azonexus > Azonexus defluvii. Next base: position 46,465 of record JADJMS010000026.1, read on the forward strand.
AGGAGTTGGCGCTGACCGAGACCGAGCCGGTGCCTTCAAACGGCGAACTGGCCGTGAAGGTAGCGGTAAACACCAGCGGATCGGCTGTCGGCTGCAGGTTGGTCACGGTGCCATTGGCGGCCGTGATGTCGGCGGCGGTAAAGCCGACGGGGGCTTCGCTGAAGGTGAAGGTGACCACCGAGGTGGTGTCTGCCACATTGAGCGTGCTGTCGACGATATTGACCACTACCGACGGCACGTTGGAGCCGGTGTAGCCTTCGGTGTCGGTCGCGCTCGCGGTGTTGCCAGCGGCATCCGTGGTCGTGACTTTGGCGTCCCTAACCTTGTCAGGGTCAGCGGCCAGGTCGGCACCGGGGACGTTGATCGAGAAGGTTTTACCGGGCTGAACCAGACCGGTGAAGTCTTTGCCGTTGACGGTGAGGGTGACGGTGTCGCCGACCTTGGCGTCGCCGCCAACGACGCCGGTGACCGGAATGGTCTGGCCGGCTTCGGCGACGCTGATGATGTCATCCGCAGTGATATTGGCGTCCAGCGTGATGGTCGGTGCCGGCGGCTGGGTATCGATGCCCACGGTGTCGGTGGAGCCGCCACCGAGGTTGCCCACGGCGTTGCTGTAGGAGTTGGCGCTGACCGAGACCGAGCCGGTGCCTTCAAACGGCGAACTGGCCGTGAAGGTAGCGGTAAACACCAGCGGATCGGCTGTCGGCTGCAGGTTGGTCACGGTGCCATTGGCGGCCGTGATGTCGGCGGCGGTAAAGCCGACGGGGGCTTCGCTGAAGGTGAAGGTGACCACCGAGGTGGTGTCTGCCACATTGAGCGCACTGTCAACAATATTGACCACTACCGACGGCACGTTGGAGCCGGTGTAGCCTTCGGTGTCGGTCGCGCTGGCGGTGTTGCCCGCGGCATCCGTGGTCGTGACTTTGGCGTCCTAACCTTGTCAGGGTCAGCGGCCAGGTCGGCACCGGGGACGTTGATCGAGAAGGTTTTACCGGGCTGAACCAGACCGGTGAAGTCTTTGCCGTTGACGGTGAGGGTGACGGTGTCGCCGACCTTGGCGTCGCCGCCAACGACGCCGGTGACCGGAATGGTCTGGCCGGCTTCGGCGACGCTGATGATGTCATCCGCAGTGATATTGGCGTCCAGCGTGATGGTCGGTGCCGGCGGCTTGGTATCGATGCCCACGGTGTCGGTGGAGCCGCCACCGAGGTTGCCCACGGCGTTGCTGTAGGAGTTGGCGCTGACCGAGACCGAGCCGGTGCCTTCAAACGGCGAACTGGCCGTGAAGGTAGCGGTAAACACCAGCGGATCGGCTGTCGGCTGCAGGTTGGTCACGGTGCCATTGGCGGCCGTGATGTCGGCGGCGGTAAAGCCGACGGGGGCTTCGCTGAAGGTGAAGGTGACCACCGAGGTGGTGTCTGCCACATTGAGCGCACTGTCAACAATATTGACCACTACCGACGGCACGTTGGAGCCGGTGTAGCCTTCGGTGTCGGTCGCGCTGGCGGTGTTGCCAGCGGCATCCGTGGTCGTGACTTTGGCGTCCTAACCTTGTCAGGGTCAGCGGCCAGGTCGGCACCTGGGACGTTGATCGAGAAGGTTTTACCGGGCAGAACCAGACCAGTGAAGTCTTTGCCGTTGACGGTGAGGGTGACGGTGTCGCCGACCTTGGCGTCGCCGCCAACGACGCCGGTGACCGGGATGCTCTGGCCGGCTTCGGCGACGCTGATGATGTCATCCGCAGTGATATTGGCGTCCAGCGTGATGGTCGGTGCCGGCGGCTTGGTATCGATGCCCACGGTGTCGGTGGAGCCGCCACCGAGGTTGCCCACGGCGTTGCTGTAGGAGTTGGCGCTGACCGAGACCGAGCCGGTGCCTTCAAACGGCGAACTGGCCGTGAAGGTAGCGGTAAACACCAGCGGATCGGCTGTCGGCTGCAGGTTGGTCACGGTGCCATTGGCGGCCGTGATGTCGGCGGCGGTAAAGCCGACGGGGGCTTCGCTGAAGGTGAAGGTGACCACCGAGGTGGTGTCTGCCACATTGAGCGCACTGTCAACAATATTGACCACTACCGACGGCACGTTGGAGCCGGTGTAGCCTTCGGTGTCGGTCGCGCTGGCGGTGTTGCCAGCGGCATCCGTGGTCGTGACTTTGGCGTCCACAACCTTGTCAGGGTCAGCGGCCAGGTCGGCACCTGGGACGTTGATCGAGAAGGTTTTACCGGGCTGAACCAGACCGGTGAAGTCTTTGCCGTTGACGGTGAGGGTGACGGTGTCGCCGACCTTGGCGTCGCCGCCAACGACGCCGGTGACCGGAATGGTCTGGCCGGCTTCGGCGACGCTGATGATGTCATCCGCAGTGATATTGGCGTCCAGCGTGATGGTCGGTGCCGGCGGCTTGGTATCGATGCCCACGGTGTCGGTGGAGCCGCCACCGAGGTTGCCCACGGCGTTGCTGTAGGAGTTGGCGCTGACCGAGACCGAGCCGGTGCCTTCAAACGGCGAACTGGCCGTGAAGGTAGCGGTAAACACCAGCGGATCGGCTGTCGGCTGCAGGTTGGTCACGGTGCCATTGGCGGCCGTGATGTCGGCGGCGGTAAAGCCGACGGGGGCTTCGCTGAAGGTGAAGGTGACCACCGAGGTGGTGTCTGCCACATTGAGCGCACTGTCAACAATATTGACCACTACCGACGGCACGTTGGAGCCGGTGTAGCCTTCGGTGTCGGTCGCGCTGGCGGTGTTGCCAGCGGCATCCGTGGTCGTGACTTTGGCGTCCTAACCTTGTCAGGGTCAGCGGCCAGGTCGGCACCCGGGACGTTGATCGAGAAGGTTTTACCGGGCTGAACCAGACCGGTGAAGTCTTTGCCGTTGACGGTGAGGGTGACGGTGTCGCCGACCTTGGCGTCGCCGCCAACGACGCCGGTGACCGGAATGGTCTGGCCGGCTTCGGCGACGCTGATGATGTCATCCGCAGTGATATTGGCGTCCAGCGTGATGGTCGGTGCCGGGGGCTGGGTATCGATGCCCACGGTGTCGGTGGAGCCGCCACCGAGGTTGCCCACGGCGTTGCTGTAGGAGTTGGCGCTGACCGAGACCGAGCCGGTGCCTTCAAACGGCGAACTGGCCGTGAAGGTAGCGGTAAACACCAGCGGATCGGCTGTCGGCTGCAGGTTGGTCACGGTGCCATTGGCGGCCGTGATGTCGGCGGCGGTAAAGCCGACGGGGGCTTCGCTGAAGGTGAAGGTGACCACCGAGGTGGTGTCTGCCACATTGAGCGCACTGTCAACAATATTGACCACTACCGACGGCACGTTGGAGCCGGTGTAGCCTTCGGTGTCGGTCGCGCTGGCGGTGTTGCCAGCGGCATCCGTGGTCGTGACTTTGGCGTCCACAACCTTGTCAGGGTCAGCGGCCAGGTCGGCACCGGGGACGTTGATCGAGAAGGTTTTACCGGGCTGAACCAGACCGGTGAAGTCTTTGGCCGTTGACGGTGAGGGTGACGGTGTCGCCGACCTTGGCGTCGCCGCCAACGACGCCGGTGACCGGAATGGTCTGGCCGGCTTCGGCGACGCTGATGATGTCATCCGCAGTGATATTGGCGTCCAGCGTGATGGTCGGTGCCGGCGGCTTGGTATCGATGCCCACGGTGTCGGTGGAGCCGCCACCGAGGTTGCCCACGGCGTTGCTGTAGGAGTTGGCGCTGACCGAGACCGAGCCGGTGCCTTCAAACGGCGAACTGGCCGTGAAGGTAGCGGTAAACACCAGCGGATCGGCTGTCGGCTGCAGGTTGGTCACGGTGCCATTGGCGGCCGTGATGTCGGCGGCGGTAAAGCCGACGGGGGCTTCGCTGAAGGTGAAGGTGACCACCGAGGTGGTGTCTGCCACATTGAGCGCACTGTCAACAATATTGACCACTACCGACGGCACGTTGGAGCCGGTGTAGCCTTCGGTGTCGGTCGCGCTGGCGGTGTTGCCAGCGGCATCCGTGGTCGTGACTTTGGCGTCCACAACCTTGTCAGGGTCAGCGGCCAGGTCGGCACCGGGGACGTTGATCGAGAAGGTTTTACCGGGCTGAACCAGACCGGTGAAGTCTTTGCCGTTGACGGTGAGGGTGACGGTGTCGCCGACCTTGGCGTCGCCGCCAACGACGCCGGTGACCGGAATGGTCTGGCCGGCTTCGGCGACGCTGATGATGTCATCCGCAGTGATATTGGCGTCCAGCGTGATGGTCGGTGCCGGGGCTGGTATCGATGCCCACGGTGTCGGTGGAGCCGCCACCGAGGTTGCCCACGGCGTTGCTGTAGGAGTTGGCGCTGACCGAGACCGAGCCGGTGCCTTCAAACGGCGAACTGGCCGTGAAGGTAGCGGTAAACACCAGCGGATCGGCTGTCGGCTGCAGGTTGGTCACGGTGCCATTGGCGGCCGTGATGTCGGCGGCGGTAAAGCCGACGGGGGCTTCGCTGAAGGTGAAGGTGACCACCGAGGTGGTGTCTGCCACATTGAGCGCACTGTCAACAATATTGACCACTACCGACGGCACGTTGGAGCCGGTGTAGCCTTCGGTGTCGGTCGCGCTGGCGGTGTTGCCAGCGGCATCCGTGGTCGTGACTTTGGCGTCCACAACCTTGTCAGGGGTCAGCGGCCAGGTCGGCACCTGGGACGTTGATCGAGAAGGTTTTACCGGGCTGAACCAGACCGGTGAAGTCTTTGCCGTTGACGGTGAGGGTGACGGTGTCGCCGACCTTGGCGTCGCCGCCAACGACGCCGGTGACCGGAATGGTCTGGCCGGCTTCGGCGACGCTGATGATGTCATCCGCAGTGATATTGGCGTCCAGCGTGATGGTCGGTGCCGGGGCTGGGTATCGATGCCCACGGTGTCGGTGGAGCCGCCACCGAGGTTGCCCACGGCGTTGCTGTAGGAGTTGGCGCTGACCGAGACCGAGCCGGTGCCTTCAAACGGCGAACTGGCCGTGAAGGTAGCGAGAAACACCAGCGGATCGGCTGTCGGCTGCAGGTTGGTCACGGTGCCATTGGCGGCCGTGATGTCGGCGGCGGTAAAGCCGACGGGGGCTTCGCTGAAGGTGAAGGTGACCACCGAGGTGGTGTCTGCCACATTGAGCGCACTGTCAACAATATTGACCACTACCGACGGCACGTTGGAGCCGGTGTAGCCTTCGGTGTCGGTCGCGCTGGCGGTGTTGCCAGCGGCATCCGTGGTCGTGACTTTGGCGTCCACAACCTTGTCAGGGTCAGCGGCCAGGTCGGCACCTGGGACGTTGATCGAGAAGGTTTTACCGGGCTGAACCAGACCGGTGAAGTCTTGCCGTTGACGGTGAGGGTGACGGTGTCGCCGACCTTGGCGTCGCCGCCAACGACGCCGGTGACCGGAATGGTCTGGCCGGCTTCGGCGACGCTGATGATGTCATCCGCAGTGATATTGGCGTCCAGCGTGATGGTCGGTGCCGGGGCTGGGTATCGATGCCCACGGTGTCGGTGGAGCCGCCACCGAGGTTGCCCACGGCGTTGCTGTAGGAGTTGGCGCTGACCGAGACCGAGCCGGTGCCTTCAAACGGCGAACTGGCCGTGAAGGTAGCGGTAAACACCAGCGGATCGGCTGTCGGCTGCAGGTTGGTCACGGTGCCATTGGCGGCCGTGATGTCGGCGGCGGTAAAGCCGACGGGGGGCTTCGCTGAAGGTGAAGGTGACCACGGAGGTGGTGTCTGCCACATTGAGCGCACTGTCAACAATATTGACCACTACCGACGGCACGTTGGAGCCGGTGTAGCCTTCGGTGTCGGTCGCGCTGGCGGTGTTGCCAGCGGCATCCGTGGTCGTGACTTTGGCGTCCACAACCTTGTCAGGGTCAGCGGCCAGGTCGGCACCTGGGACGTTGATCGAGAAGGTTTTACCGGGCTGAACCAGACCGGTGAAGTCTTTGCCGTTGACGGTGAGGGTGACGGTGTCGCCGACCTTGGCGTCGCCGCCAACGACGCCGGTGACCGGAATGGTCTGGCCGGCTTCGGCGACGCTGATGATGTCATCCGCAGTGATATTGGCGTCCAGCGTGATGGTCGGTGCCGGCGGCTTGGTATCGATGCCCACGGTGTCGGTGGAGCCGCCACCGAGGTTGCCCACGGCGTTGCTGTAGGAGTTGGCGCTGACCGAGACCGAGCCGGTGCCTTCAAACGGCGAACTGGCCGTGAAGGTAGCGGTAAACACCAGCGGATCGGCTGTCGGCTGCAGGTTGGTCACGGTGCCATTGGCGGCCGTGATGTCGGCGGCGGTAAAGCCGACGGGGGCTTCGCTGAAGGTGAAGGTGACCACCGAGGTGGTGTCTGCCACATTGAGCGCACTGTCAACAATATTGACCACTACCGACGGCACGTTGGAGCCGGTGTAGCCTTCGGTGTCGGTCGCGCTGGCGGTGTTGCCAGCGGCATCCGTGGTCGTGACTTTGGCGTCCACAACCTTGTCAGGGGTCAGCGGCCAGGTCGGCACCTGGGACGTTGATCGAGAAGGTTTTACCGGGCTGAACCAGACCGGTGAAGTCTTTGCCGTTGACGGTGAGGGTGACGGTGTCGCCGACCTTGGCGTCGCCGCCAACGACGCCGGTGACCGGAATGGTCTGGCCGGCTTCGGCGACGCTGATGATGTCATCCGCAGTGATATTGGCGTCCAGCGTGATGGTCGGTGCCGGCGGCTTGGTATCGATGCCCACGGTGTCGGTGGAGCCGCCACCGAGGTTGCCCACGGCGTTGCTGTAGGAGTTGGCGCTGACCGAGACCGAGCCGGTGCCTTCAAACGGCGAACTGGCCGTGAAGGTAGCGGTAAACACCAGCGGATCGGCTGTCGGCTGCAGGTTGGTCACGGTGCCATTGGCGGCCGTGATGTCGGCGGCGGTAAAGCCGACGGGGGCTTCGCTGAAGGTGAAGGTGACCACCGAGGTGGTGTCTGCCACATTGAGCGCACTGTCAACAATATTGACCACTACCGACGGCACGTTGGAGCCGGTGTAGCCTTCGGTGTCGGTCGCGCTGGCGGTGTTGCCCGCGGCATCCGTGGTCGTGACTTTGGCGTCCACAACCTTGTCAGGGTCAGCGGCCAGGTCGGCACCGGGGACGTTGATCGAGAAGGTTTTACCGGGCTGAACCAGACCGGTGAAGTCTTTGCCGTTGACGGTGAGGGTGACGGTGTCGCCGACCTTGGCGTCGCCGCCAACGACGCCGGTGACCGGAATGGTCTGGCCGGCTTCGGCGACGCTGATGATGTCATCCGCAGTGATATTGGCGTCCAGCGTGATGGTCGGTGCCGGCGGCTTGGTATCGATGCCCACGGTGTCGGTGGAGCCGCCACCGAGGTTGCCCACGGCGTTGCTGTAGGAGTTGGCGCTGACCGAGACCGAGCCGGTGCCTTCAAACGGCGAACTGGCCGTGAAGGTAGCGGTAAACACCAGCGGATCGGCTGTCGGCTGCAGGTTGGTCACGGTGCCATTGGCGGCCGTGATGTCGGCGGCGGTAAAGCCGACGGGGGCTTCGCTGAAGGTGAAGGTGACCACCGAGGTGGTGTCTGCCACATTGAGCGCACTGTCAACAATATTGACCACTACCGACGGCACGTTGGAGCCGGTGTAGCCTTCGGTGTCGGTCGCGCTGGCGGTGTTGCCAGCGGCATCCGTGGTCGTGACTTTGGCGTCCACAACCTTGTCAGGGTCAGCGGCCAGGTCGGCACCTGGGACGTTGATCGAGAAGGTTTTACCGGGCAGAACCAGACCAGTGAAGTCTTGCCGTTGACGGTGAGGGTGACGGTATCGCCGACCTTGGCGTCGCCGCCAACGACGCCGGTGACCGGGATGCTCTGGCCGGCTTCGGCGACGCTGATGATGTCATCCGCAGTGATATTGGCGTCCAGCGTGATGGTCGGTGCTGGCGGCTGGGTATCGATGCCCACGGTGTCGGTGGAGCCGCCACCGAGGTTGCCCACGGCGTTGCTGTAGGAGTTGGCGCTGACCGAGACCGAGCCGGTGCCTTCAAACGGCGAACTGGCCGTGAAGGTAGCGGTAAACACCAGCGGATCGGCTGTCGGCTGCAGGTTGGTCACGGTGCCATTGGCGGCCGTGATGTCGGCGGCGGTAAAGCCGACGGGGGCTTCGCTGAAGGTGAAGGTGACCACCGAGGTGGTGTCTGCCACATTGAGCGCACTGTCAACAATATTGACCACTACCGACGGCACGTTGGAGCCGGTGTAGCCTTCGGTGTCGGTCGCGCTGGCGGTGTTGCCAGCGGCATCCGTGGTCGTGACTTTGGCGTCCACAACCTTGTCAGGGTCAGCGGCCAGGTCGGCACCTGGGACGTTGATCGAGAAGGTTTTACCGGGCTGAACCAGACCGGTGAAGTCTTTGCCGTTGACGGTGAGGGTGACGGTGTCGCCGACCTTGGCGTCGCCGCCAACGACGCCGGTGACCGGAATGGTCTGGCCGGCTTCGGCGACGCTGATGATGTCATCCGCAGTGATATTGGCGTCCAGCGTGATGGTCGGTGCCGGCGGGCTGGGTATCGATGCCCACGGTGTCGGTCGAGCCGCCACCGAGGTTGCCCACGGCGTTGCTGTAGGAGTTGGCGCTGACCGAGACCGAGCCGGTGCCTTCAAACGGCGAACTGGCCGTGAAGGTAGCGGTAAAACACCAGCGGATCGGCTGTCGGCTGCAGGTTGGTCACGGTGCCATTGGCGGCCGTGATGTCGGCGGCGGTAAAGCCGACGGGGGGCTTCGCTGAAGGTGAAGGTGACCACCGAGGTGGTGTCTGCCACATTGAGCGCACTGTCAACAATATTGACCACTACCGACGGCACGTTGGAGCCGGTGTAGCCTTCGGTGTCGGTCGCGCTGGCGGTGTTGCCAGCGGCATCCGTGGTCGTGACTTTGGCGTCCACAACCTTGTCAGGGTCAGCGGCCAGGTCGGCGCCGGGGACATCAATGGAGAAGGTCTTGTCGGCCGCTACCAGCCCGGTGAAGGTCTTTGCCGTTGACGGTGAGGGTGACGGTGTCGCCGACCTTGGCGTCGCCGCCAACGACGCCGGTGACCGGAATGGTCTGGCCGGCTTCGGTGACGCTGATGATGTCATCCGCAGTGATATTGGCGTCCAGCGTGATGGTCGGTGCCGGACTGGGCACCGGAGCAGGCACCGGCGTCGCATCAGGCACCGGCGTCGGTTCAGGCACCGGCGTCGGATCAGGCACCGGCGTCGGATCAGGCACCGGCGTCGGTTCAGGCACCGGCGTCGGTTCAGGCACCGGCGTCGGTTCAGGCACTGGCGTCGGTTCAGGCACTGGCGTCGGTTCAGGCACCGGCGTCGGTTCAGGCACCGGCGTCGGTTCAGGCACCGGCGTCGGTTCAGACACCGGCGTCGGTTCAGACAACTGTGCCACAACGAGCACCGGGGCACCATTAATCGTATCTATCACCCGTCCACGATCAGTACCAAACTGAAATGCCAGCGGATCAACGGTTTCAACAATACGCAACAACTCAATAAAACTGTGGCCTTCTTGACCACCCGCAGCAGCACCAGCCGCAGGGTCTTCCAGTAGCGCATCAAGATCGCCGCCACTGGAAATCGCCTTGGCGATTTTCTGGAACTCTTTTGGATTGTTGGCAACTGCGCTATCAGCCGCATCCGGCTTGATCTCGGCAGCAACTTCGGCATCCATTTTGGCGGTTTCGCCAGGACGCACTGTCATTTCACGCCCATCTGCCATCTTCAGCTGGACCTGCGCGCCTTCAGAGGCAACAACCGTTTCACCTTCACGGATGACATCACCTGACTTCAGGCGGCGGGCGTTGCCTGCAGCATCCCGTGCAAAAGCTTCACCAGTGAGGTTACCAACTTTAGCGATGATTTGGGCCATGACAGTTTTCCAGATTTATTGACGATGTCGCCAGTGTAGGAAAACTGTCCAGACAAATCTATTGGACCAAAGTACAGTTTTTCTGCCCCTGTCTCAGCATGAGCAGGGGCTTGTCTCGTCTAAACCTGCAGGCCGTTGATACGCAAAGAGAGTTGCAAACGATCGCGCAATTCAAGCTTTTCGAAAATCGCTGTCATGTGCGCTTTGACGGTACGTTCAGAAATATTCAACTGAGCAGCGATTTCCCTGTTGCTTGCTCCGCCCGCAACCAGTCGGGCAACCTGACGCTCGCGATCAGAAAGCTTATCGCTCCAGCGTTCATTTCTGGCTTGGCTGGGACGTTGACCGAGAGTCTTTGCCGTTGCGCCCACCATCCGCTGCAATAATGATTGTCCAATCCATAGTCCACCATTGCCCACAGCCAGAGCGACCTGACGTAACACCTCTGGCGCCGCTCGGCTATTGCAGCAACCAGCAGCGCCAGCGGAAAGCGCACTCATCACCAGCTCTTCGTCCGGTTCGTCACTTAGTACCACGACCGGATGCCCACTGGAAAAATCGACACCAAACAATACTTCAGCAAGTATTTGACCGGCCCGCAAACGACACCAGATCACGCCAGGCTTGTTCAATCCCCGCATTTCACTTGCCGCACCAACAATTTCTGCGCCAGGGAAGGCCTCATGCCAGCCGGGCAAGCCATTGGGATCGGAATCAATTATCCAGTGCTGCATCATCTCTCCGAAAGCGCCACGCTCTTGGCGCGCAATACCGGCTTCATCAGATAAGAAAGAACACTCTTCTTGCCGGTCAGAATATCCACCTCAGCAACCATGCCGGGAATAATCGGCAAGTTGGCATCGCCAAACCCAGCCTTGTTGGTACGAACCCGAACGATGTAAAAGGCGTTGCCCTTGTCATCCATGACCGTATCAGCGCCGATATGTTCGAGGGTGCCCTCCAGCCCGCCATAGATGGAAAAATCGTAAGCTGTAAATTTGACGACGGCTTGTTGACCAGGCCGAAGGAAAGCGATATCGCGGGGCATGACCTTCGCCTCAAGCAGCAAGGCATCTTCGAGCGGCACAATTTCAATCATGTCCTTGCCTGGCTGAACGACACCGCCAACAGTATTGACCAGCAAGCGTTTGACAGTACCCTTGACCGGCGAACGGATCGACGACTGCTTGACACGATCAGTCAGCGCAACGCTGCCTTCCGCCAAACCATTCAGCTTGGAAACCGTTTCCGACAATTCTCGGCCAGCATCATTTCGAAAAGTTAGCGAAACCTCTTCAATCTTGCGCTGCGCCTCATTAATTGCCGCTTGAATCCGGCTGATCTGTGACGAAGCCATATCACGCTCACCACGATAGCGGGACACATCGCGCTCCAACCGCAGCAGCTCAACCTCAGAGACTGCGCCTGAGTTGATCAACGGTTTGGTCACTGAAAGCTCTTTGGAAGTCAGGTCATAGCCCTGCCCTGCCTGAGCCCGCCTAGCCTGCGCCTCACTCAATTCCTGCTGGCGTTGGATCAATTGTTGGCGGGCGATCGAAACTGCGGCTTCCATTTCGGAACGTTTGGCTTCATAAAGCATCTGCTCCTGCTCCGCCAACCTCGGTTCATCCCTAACCACTTCCGGTGGCGGAATAAAGGGTTTGCCATCTGAAGTTGCTTTCAAACGCGCCGCCTTGGCTACCAGCCCCAAATACTGAACACGGTTTTCTTTGACCGAGGAGACAAAGCGCGTTTCATCAATCTTCACCAAAAGCTGGTTGGCCTGAACGATGTCACCTTCGCGCACCAGAATTTCAGAAACCAGACCACCGTCGATACTCTGCAAAATCTGAATTTGCTTGGAAGGAATTACTTTGCCGTCGCCGCGTGTTACTTCATCCAGCTGAGCGATGGCGGCCCAGGCAATAAAAAGGGCAGCAACAATCCCGATCGAACGTAACAAAACGCGAGCACGCAACGGCTCCTGGCGCAAAATCGCAAGATCCGCATCGGTCGCAAAATCAACCGCATCAACCTCATCGCTACTTGGCAAGCGACCAAGCACCTTTTCGACATATTTTTTGTTACGAACAGCAATGCGTTCGAGACTGGCGTGGATACGTTTCAGGAAGTTCATGAGCCCCTCCCGACGCGCCCGCCTTGCAACGCCTGGATCACCTGATCGCGTGGGCCATCAGCCACCACCTTGCCGTCATCCAGGACAATAACGCGGTTTGCCAACTCCAGAAGACTGTTGCGATGGGTGACGATGATCATCGTCTTGTGCGCCGCCATTTCTCTTAGTCGCTGCTTGAAAGCGTTTTCAGAAGAAAAATCCATTGAACTGGTCGGCTCGTCGAGCAGCAAAATCGGCGGGTCCATCAGAAAAGCCCGTGCCGCAGCCACACCCTGGCGCTGGCCACCCGAAAGCGAATCACCACGTTCGCCGATCAGCATGTCGAAACCATCCGGGTGGCGATTCACAAACTCGGTCAAACCACCAGCCTCGGCGGCAGCAACAATCGATGCGTCATCGGCATAGGGTGCGCCAATCGCTATGTTGTCGCGCAGTGAACCATAAAACAAAGTCAGATCCTGGGCGATGTAACCGATGTTTCGACGCAAATCTGCCGGATCAAGCTGGCGCACATCGACACCGTCGATCATTACCGCCCCCGAAGTCGTCTGATACAAGCCGAGCAACAACTTTTGCAACGTAGTTTTACCGGAGCCGATACGACCAATGATCACCACCTTGTCGCCGGCGTTGATTTTGAACGTAGCGCCTTTCAAAGCAGCCACTGAGGAATTTGGATAACTAAAACCGACATCCTTGAATTCAATATTGCCGCGCAATTCGGGGCGATGAACAAATGAAGCGTCGGCCGGCCGTTCAACCGGTTTTGCCATCACCTCTTCCAAGGAACTGAGCGAGGTTTTGGCGTTGTGATACTGCATCAACAAGCCAACCATCTGCCCAAGTGGCGCAACAGCGCGAGAAGCCAGCATGGTGCAGGCAATCATGCCGCCCATTGTCAGCTTGCCGTCGGCGACCAGGTAAACACCAATGATGATCACAACGACATTCACAGCTTGCTGCATTTCCATAGCACCGTTGGTCGCGGCCGCCGAAAGAAAGCGCATCTGGTTATTGACCCGTGAGACAAAAGCCACCGACTTTTCCCACTTCGACTGCATCACGCTTTCGGCGCCTTGCGTCTTGATCGTTTCCAGCGCAGTCAGGCTTTCAATCAGTGTCGCGTTACGTAGCGCACCGGCGCGATAGGTCGTCTCGGAGAGTTCGTGCATTTTGTGCTGCAAGATGTAGGCGTAGATGACCACCAGCACCAGCATGATCAGTACAGGGATGACCATTACCCAGTGGATCAAGCCAATCACCAGGACAAAAAGCAACGCGAATGGCAAATCGATGAATGTTGTCACCGTTGCCGAAGTAATGAAATCACGCACGGTCTCGAATGAACGCAGGTTGGAAGCAAAGGCGCCAACGGCCGCCGGGCGCGACTCCATACGCACACCGAGCACGCGTTCCATGATTTTGGCCGACAACTCCAAGTCAATTCGTGCACTCGCCAAGTCGATAAAATATCCGCGCAACATGCGCAGGGTCATATCAATTCCGAGCAGTAGAAGCACGCCGAGCGCCAGCACCCAGAGCGTTTCCATCGCCCGGTTAGGCACCACCCGGTCATACACATTCATCGAGAACAAGCGCATCGCCAAAGCGATAACATTGATCAGTAATGCAGCGGCGAGCACATCGCGATAAACCGGCCATTGATCGGCCAGCGCACCCCAGAACCAATGACGCAATTTGACATCACCAACCTGCGGGGTGCGTTTATCAAAACGGAAATGCGGACGGGCAAAAATCGCAATGCCGATATAACGATGCTCTAGTTCGGCGCGTGACAAGGAAACTGAACCCTGACCGGCTTCCGGGAATAACAGTCGGGCATTTTCGCCGCTTTCATCCCAGCCGAGCAAAACACAAGCCTCATCGCCTGCGGTCAACAACACAGCAGGCAACAAAACCGCATCAATCTTATCCAGAGAACGGCGCAGCACCTTGGCAGACAAGCCTGAACGACTTGCTGCGCGGGCAAACAAGGAAGGCGTCAATTTGCCATTTTCGAGCGGCAATCCGGCAACCAAGGCGGCTCGCGTGCTGGGGCGACCATGAATTCTGGTCAGTTCAACCAGGCAATCGAGCAAGGGATCAAGGTGAAGAATATCTTCACGCACACCAATACTTCCCGGTTCCGGATTCTTTTTCAGTTCTTTTTCCATCGACCCACCCTTTGATGGCGAAAATCATAGCCCAGATCAGTCACTGAAGATGTGAAAATTTGCATAAAAAAGGCGGCCTAGGCCGCCTTATTAAGACTTTCGGCGTATTAGGCGATCAATGGAACAATCAGCAAGGCTACCAGGTTGATAATTTTGATCAGCGGATTGACCGCCGGGCCGGCTGTATCTTTGTAGGGATCGCCCACCGTATCGCCGGTAACAGCCGCTTTATGGGCATCTGAGCCTTTGCCACCAAAATGGCCATCTTCGATATATTTTTTGGCGTTATCCCAAGCACCGCCACCCGTTGTCATCGAAATGGCGACAAACAAACCGGTGACAATCGTACCAACCAGCAAGCCACCCAGTGCCTGTGGGCCAAGCGCCAGGCCGACAACAATTGGCACGGCAACCGGCAGGATGGACGGAATCATCATTTCCTTGATGGCAGCTACGGTCAACATGTCCACAGCCTTGGAATAATCCGGCTTGGCCGTACCTTCCATGATGCCCGGAATCTCCTTGAACTGACGGCGAACTTCCATGACCACGGCGCTGGCCGAACGGCCCACCGCCTCCATCGCCATGGCGCCGAACAGGTAAGGAATCAGACCGCCAATAAAGAGGCCAATGATCACCAGATGGTTCGACAAGTCAAAGGTAAATGCCTTGCCCGAGACGGCTTCCAGTCCATGCGTGTAATCGGCGAAAAGCACCAGGGCGGCAAGACCGGCGGAACCGATTGCGTAGCCCTTGGTGACTGCTTTGGTCGTATTACCGACGGCATCCAGCGGGTCCGTAACGTCACGGACTTCCTTCGGCAGACCAGCCATCTCGGCGATACCGCCAGCGTTGTCGGTAATCGGGCCGTAGGCATCAAGTGCCACGACGATACCGGCCATCGACAGCATTGAGGTTGCGGCAATCGCAATACCAAACAAACCACCCATGGCATGCGCTGCAAAAATCGCGGCGCAAACAGACAGAACCGGCCAGGCAGTTGATTTCATTGAAATACCGATACCGGCGATGATGTTTGTCGCATGACCCGTCTGACAGGAGGATGCCACATGCTTGACCGGGGCATAATCGGTACCAGTGTAGTACTCGGTAATCCAGACCAGCGCAGCAGTCAGCACCAGGCCAACGACAGAACAGCCAAACATGCTCATCGTGGTGATCTTAAGCGCCGGGTCGCCTGCACCAATCAGCCAGGCAGTTATCGGGTAATATGCAGCAAGAGCAAGCACGGCTGCAACGATCAGGCCGCGATAGAGGGCGCCCATGATCTTGCCACCTTCAGTGGCCTTGACGAAATAGCAACCAACAATTGAAGCGATGATCGAGACACCTCCCAGCGCCAGCGGGTAGACCACCAGGTTCTCACCGAGGCCGGTCGCCGTCTTGATGATCAGCGCGGCCAAAACCATTGTTGCCACCACCGTCACGGCATAAGTTTCGAAGAGATCAGCCGCCATGCCTGCGCAGTCGCCAACGTTGTCACCGACGTTATCGGCAATAACCGCCGGATTACGCGGGTCATCTTCCGGAATACCAGCTTCGACTTTGCCAACCAGGTCAGCGCCGACGTCAGCGCCTTTGGTAAAGATACCGCCGCCCAGTCGGGCGAAAATGGAGATCAGCGAGGACCCGAAAGCCAAACCGACCAGCGGTTCAATCACGTGGTGCAGATCCGCCCCCGCACCATTGACCGATTTCAGAAAAACGTAATAGCCGGCAACGCCGAGCAAACCGAGGCCAACCACCAACATGCCGGTGATTGCACCGCCTTTGAAGGCAACATCAAGCGCCGCTGCAATACCCTTGCGTGCAGCTTCTGCGGTCCGCACATTGGCCCGCACTGATACATTCATGCCGATGAAGCCCGCCGCACCGGAAAGCACGGCACCGATCAGGAAACCAAAAGCCGTGAGCCAGCCCAATTGCGGGACAAAACCGATCAGCAGAAAAAGCACAACACCGACCATGGCGATGGTTTTGTATTGTCGGCTAAGGTAAGCCTCAGCCCCTTCCTGGATCGCCTTGGCGATTTCCTGCATTCGCTCGTTGCCTGCTGGCAACGCGAGGATCTGCCGGCTGGAAATCCAGCCATACAGGACGCCTAATACAGCGCATGCAAGCGCCAGTAGCAACGGATTCGACATCATTCCCCCCTTTTTGTGGCAAACAAACAATCAGACCTTGAACGTCTCCAGCTTTTTTTCAATGGATATGTTCTTCAAACGAACATAGTCCGGCAAACCCTTGCGATACGGCGGCGGATCTTCGCCTTCAATCAACGGCTGCAAATAGGTGCGGCAAGCGTCGGTGATGTGAAAGCCATCAGCCGTAATGAATTCAGGCGGCATTTTGCGCTCAACATTGGCAATATCCTTGAGCGGCGCATCGCCTATTTCCCAACGATATGGCTCGTCAGACAGGCGGTTAATCGTTGCCATCACAGCATTTTTTCCCTGCAATGCGAGGTCGACCGCAGCAACACCCAAAGCATACGCTTGCTCAACATCCGTACGCGATGCCAGGTGGCGTGCCGAGCGTTGCAGATAATCCGCCAACGCCCAATGGTATTTGTAGCCCAGTTTGTCCTTGATCAACTGCGCGACAATCTGCCCGACGCCACCGAGTTGTGAATGACCAAAAGCATCCTTGGTCCCTGAATCAGCAATCAGTTTGCCATCAGCATCCGACAACCCCTCCGAAACGGCAACTGTGCAATAACCATATTGCGTCACGCATTCCTGAACTCGAACCAGGAATTTTTCCGGATTGAACGGCACTTCCGGGAACAACAAAATATGGGGCGGCTCACCGGTTTTTTCTGACGCCAGGCCACAGGCAGCAGTAATCCAGCCAGCATGACGCCCCATGACTTCAAGTACAAAAATCTTCGTGGACGTCCGCGCCATCGAGGCGACGTCGTAACCGGCTTCGCGGATCGAGGTTGCGACATACTTGGCGACAGAACCAAAGCCCGGACAGCAATCGGTCAGCGGCAAATCGTTATCGACCGTTTTGGGTACGCCAACGCAAACCACCGGATAACCCATTTTTTCGGCGATCTGCGACACCTTCCAGGCGGTGTCCATCGAATCGTTGCCACCGTTATAGAAGAAATAGCCGATGTCGTGCGCCTTGAACACCTCGATCAGGCGTTCGTACTGGGCACGATGCTGCTCCAGACTCTTGAGCTTGTAGCGGCAGGAACCAAAGGCGCCGCCCGGCGTGCTGCGCAGGCGGGCGATATCCTCGTCGGATTCGAGGCTGGTATCAATCAGGTCTTCGGTCAGCGCACCGATGATGCCATCGCGCCCGGCGTAAACTTTCCCGATTTTCTCGGGATGGCGGCGTGCTTCCTGAATCAGGCCGCACGCCGTCGCGTTGATGACGGCGGTAACGCCCCCTGACTGCGCGTAGAAGGCATTCTTCACCGTCATGTTAGCTCCTTACTTCAGCGCGTCAAAAACGCTCTTGGTGATGTCATCAACACTGCCGACACCAGCCACCTTGAGAACTTTCGGGGCATTGGCATCGCCGGTTGCCGACCATTTGCCGTAAAAATCAACCAGCGGCTTGGTCTGCGAATGGTAAATATCCAGACGTTTCTTGACGGTTTCTTCCTTGTCATCGTCACGTTGTACCAGTGGCTCGCCGCTCACATCATCAATGCCTTCAACCTTCGGCGGGTTGAATTTGACGTGATAGGTGCGGCCAGAAGCCAGGTGAGCACGACGACCAGCCATGCGGGTAATGATGTCGCTGTCCGGCACGTCGATTTCGAGAACGAATTCGATCGGTACGCCAGCATCCTTCATGGCATCAGCCTGGGGAATGGTGCGCGGGAAACCATCGAACAGGTAACCGTTCTTGCAGTCATCCTGCGTCAGACGGTCCTTGACCATGCCAATGATCACAGCGTCCGGCACCAGACCGCCCGCATCCATGTGTTTCTTGGCTTCCAGACCGAGCGGGGTGCCGGCCTTGACCTGCGCGCGCAACATATCGCCGGTAGAAATCTGGGGAATACCAAATTTTTTGGAAATGAAAGTAGCTTGCGTACCCTTACCGGCGCCCGGTGCGCCCAACAGAATCAATTTCATTGAAAGTCCCTCGGTTTGTGTATCGGAAAAATATTGTTATCAGCTTTATTTGGAGCCGCTCTCTAAGAGCGAAAAATTACTCGCTATTTTCGGCTCGGTCAAACAGTTTGCGCATTCGCTCGGCATCTTCCGGCGTATCAACGCCCGGCGCTGGCGCGGAATCGACCAAGGTCACACTAATGCGATAGCCATGCCAAAGCGCACGCAGTTGCTCCAGCGATTCAAACTGTTCGGTAGGTGCTACGGTCAACCCGGCGTAAGCCTTCAAAAAACTGGCCCGGTAAGCGTAAAGCCCGACGTGACGATAGGCGGGGAAATTGGCCGGCAAGGTTTCGCCACCATTCTCTTTGGCAAAATGATCGCGGGCATAAGGAATCGGCGCACGGGAAAAATAAGCAGCGTCGCCATCTGCCCGACAAACCACCTTGACTACATTCGGATTGAAAAACTCGGCCGGGTCGTGAATCGGGTGCGCCACCGTAGCAATGTCAGCTCCGCTGACGGCCAGTTGGCGCGCAGTCTGGATGATTACTTCCGGGTCAATCAAAGGCTCATCGCCTTGTACATTGACGATGATGGTGTCACTGGCCCAACCGCGTTGCTCGACCACTTCAGCCAGGCGGTCAGTGCCGGTGGCGTGATCGGTACGTGTCATCAGGGCGGCAAATTCATGCGCCTCGACGGCGTCACGCACCCTCAGATCATCGGTTGCCACCCAGATTTCTTCGGCGCCGGACAATTTAGCCTGCTCGGCAACACGCACCACCATCGGCTTGCCGCCAAGATCAAGCAGCGGCTTGCCGGGCAGTCGAGTCGAGGCGTAGCGTGCCGGAATGACAACCTTGAAAGCCAGATGCGGCATGATTACTCGCCTTCTGCCAGCTGGCGCGCCTCGTCTTCGAGCATGATGGGAATGTCGTCGCGAATCGGGAAAGCCAGTTTGCAAGGTTTGCAGACCAGTTCCTTTTCGGCTTTGCGGTATTCGAGGTTGCCCTTGCAAATCGGGCAGACGAGGATATCAAGCAGCCTGGCGTCCACGGAGTTTCTCCAGAATAAGATCAATAAGGGCCGGCGCAAGCTCGGCCTCGACCGGCAAAACCCAGGTTTCACCGAGCGTTAATCCGCCGCATTTTACTGCATCCTTCTCCGTCATCAGCAGGATGCCGTCTTGGGCAAAAGATAGTTCAGCAGCGGAATAGGCGTGATGATCCGGAAATGGATGTTCTTCAAAAGACAAGCCCAAGGTTTCCAGAGTGCGGAAAAAGCGTTTGGGGTCACCGATGCCAGCCATTGCGTAAAGTTTTTTGCCCACCAACTGTTCGGCATGACAGGTTTGCCGCGTATCATCCAGGCGATAGAAGTCTTCCGCCTGCAAGCTCATGGCAAATTGCGGCACCTGCGCCGGCATCTGCTGGCCGGAAAAATTATTGCAAATAATGGCGTCGACCGTAACAAGTCGCGACAAAGGCTCGCGCAGCGGACCAACCGGCAAGCGCCAGCCATTTCCCTGCTCCGCGACCATCAAAAACCGCCAATTCAATATCACGCGCCAGGCGAGTGTGCTGCAAACCATCGTCGCAGAGGATGACGTCAACTTCAGGATGTGCAACCAGCAAAGCACGGCCAGCCGCCGCACGATCCCGCGCCACCCAGACCGGCACGCCACTGCGCCGCGCCAGCAACAACGGTTCATCGCCAACTTGTTCGGGACTAGCCGCCAAAGTGACGGCACGCGGCGAGGCATTCGCACCGCCATAACCCCGACTGACGATGCCCGGCCTCAACCCCCGCACGCTCAATTGCTGCGCCAGCCATAACGTCAGCGGCGTCTTGCCAGCGCCGCCGACCGTGATATTGCCAACCACGATCACCGGCACCGACAATTTTTCAGGCTTGGTTAAATAGCGCTTCAGTGCGGCTAGGCAAATAAACAAACACATCAGCGGCAGCAAAAGCCACAACGCCGGCGAAAGCCGGCGTTGTTCAAACCATTGCCGCTGCAACCAGCGTGTCAGCATTAGCGTGGCGTTTGTGTCGCGAAGGAAATGTGCGGATAACCAGCCGTTTGCGCGGCCTGCATGACATCAACCACCGCCTGATGGGTGGCCTTGGCATCCGCATTGATGACGATCACCGGGTCTGGACGGCTACCCGCCGCACGACGCAGGCCATCAGCGATGTTTTTGACATCGGTTACGGCTCAACGGCGTTTTATTGATCAAAACCTGACCGGCAGAAGTCACCGCAACATCAATCTCGTTCGGCTGCTCAGCCTGCTTGGTGGCATCCGCCGTCGGCAGGTTGATCTCAAGTCCCGATGTTTTTGAATAAGTCGTCGTCAACATCAGGAAAATGATGATGACCAGCAACACGTCGATCATCGGGATCAGGTTAATTTCCGGCTCTTCGCGAGGGCGTCCGCGCTGAAAGTTCATGATTTACTTCCGGTCACAGTGCATGTATTCAACCAGACGAACCGCCTGCTGCTCCATTTCGACGACAAAGCCATCAACCTGAGCGCGGAAATGACGCCAGAAGATCAAACTGGGAATCGCGATAACCAGACCGAAACCGGTGTTGTAGAGCGCAATGGAAATACCGTTGGCCAGTTGCTGGGGGTTTGAGCCGGTGGGTGACTGCGAGCCAAAAATCTCGATCATCCCGACCACAGTGCCAAACAAACCCATCAACGGACTGACGGAGGCAATGGTCCCCAGCGTCGTCAGGTAGCGATTAAGATCATGGGCAACCGCCCCGCCAGCTTCCTCAATCGACTCTTTCATGATTTCGCGTGAGGCATTGACGTTGCGCAAACCAGCCGACAAAACACGTCCAAGCGGTGAATGGCGCTCCAGATCCTCCAGCAATTTGTCGTTATTGGCACCGCGTTTGTACTCGCCAACCGCGCGCTGCAGCAAGCCATTGGGCACAACCTTGACGCGGCGCAGGGCAACCAGACGCTCGATAATCAGCGCTACGGAAATAATGGAGGCCAACAACAACGGCCAGATTGGCCAACCGGCGGCCTGAACAATCGCGAACACGGTGAATCCTCGCTGGAATAATAACCCCCGATTTTGCCCTGCCCTCTGCCTGCCGGCAAGCCCCGTAAATTGGGCCTCGCCGGGTTTATCCCCAAAATCTGTGGATAAGTCTGTGAATGGCATGTCATCAAACGCGCTAAGCCCTTACATAAAAAGGCTTTTCTTTACGCCGCCGCAAAACAAGGCATATTGTTTAACTCACTAAAAATCAGTCACTTAACAATTCAAGTCGTCATGCCGCGCTACAATTACCCACCATGGAACAAAGCCTCGCCTCCTCGCCCCCGGTCCTCAGCATTGCCGTCCTCAACCGGATGGTGCGCGAATGCCTGGAAAATAGTTTCCCGCTGGCCTGGGTGGCGGGCGAGATATCCAACCTGACCTACGCCGCGTCCGGTCACATCTATTTTTCGCTCAAGGATGCCAGCGCCCAGGTGCGTTGCGTCATGTGGCGCAGTCGTGCTCAGTTGCTCGGCTGGCGACTGGAAAACGGGCAAAAGATTGAAGCCCGCACGCTGGTTTCGTTTTACGAACCGCGCGGCGAATTTCAGCTCAATGTAGAAGCCATCCGCCGCGCCGGACAAGGCGATCTTTTCGAGAAATTCCTGCGCCTCAAAGCCAAGCTGGAAGCCGAAGGCCTGTTCGACCCGGCTACCCGCCGCCCCTTGCCGGCCCATCCGCGTGCTCTGGCCATCGTAACCAGCCCGCAGGCTGCCGCCCTGCAGGATGTGCTCAAAACATTGCACCGTCGCGCCCCGCATCTGCCCATCGAGATTTACCCAACGCCGGTGCAAGGCGAAGGTGCTGGCGCAAAAATTGCCGCAGCGATCACCCTGGCCGGCCAAAGCGGCTGCGATGCGATCATTCTCTGTCGTGGTGGCGGCAGCATTGAAGATCTTTGGGCCTTCAACGACGAGGCCGTCGCCCGTGCCATTCGCGCCAGCAAAATCCCGGTCGTCAGCGGTGTTGGCCATCAAACCGACTTCACCATTGCCGACTTTGCCGCCGATCTGCGCGCGCCAACCCCCACCGCTGCCGCTGAACTACTCAGCCCGGACCGCGAAGCGCTGCTCAACCGGCTCAGCCAGCTGAATCGCCAGATGCGCCAGCAAACCAGCCGCTCACTCGCCGAACGCGGCCAGCAACTTGACTGGCTGGCCAGCCGCCTGACGCACCCCGCCCAGCGCCTGCAACAGCAGCGCGAAAGCTTGCGCCATCAGGGTTTCCGGCTGACCAATGCGGTGCGCTGGCAAATATCCGCGCCCAAAATGAAACTAAATGGCTTATCTGCAAGTCTCAGCCAACTTGACCCACTCGCGGTACTCACGCGCGGCTACGCAATCGCCATCGGCGCTGATGGCAAGGCGGTTCGCGATGCCGGCACACTGACTATCGGTAGCGAGCTTCACCTCAGTTTTGCCCGAGGCAGCGCACTGAGCACCGTCAATCAGGTTGTCGCAACGCCCGAAGCTGACTAGAATTTTCGCTTTACCCCCTCAGATAGAAACCGGAGAAAACAATGGAACATCAACTGCCCCAACTGCCCTACGCCAAGGATGCCCTCGCCCCCCACATGTCGGCCGAGACCTTTGACTACCACTACAGCAAGCACCATCAGGCCTATGTCACCAACCTGAACAACCTGATCAAGGGCACCGAGTACGAGAACCTCGACCTCGAAGCCATCGTCAAGAAGGCCCCGGCCGGCGGCGTGTACAACAACGCAGCCCAGGTCTGGAACCACACCTTCTTCTGGAACTGCCTGACCCCGAACGGCGGTGGCGCTCCGAAGGGTGCCCTGGCTGCTGCCATCGACGCCAAGTGGGGTTCCTTCGACGCCTTCAAGGCTGCCTTCCAGGCTTCCGCCGTCGGCAACTTCGGTTCCGGCTGGACCTGGCTGGTCAAGAAGGCCGATGGTTCCGTCGACATCGTCAACATGGGCGCCGCCGGCACCCCGCTGACCACCGGCGACAAGGCACTGCTCTGCGTCGACGTCTGGGAACACGCCTACTACATCGACTACCGCAACATGCGTCCGAAATTCGTCGAAACCTACCTGGCCTCGCTGGTCAATTGGGCATTTGCTGAAGCCAACTTCGCCTGAGTTTTGAGCGAAACTTCAGGATGAAAATCTTGTAATTCGAGATTTGATTGCTGATGAACGAAAGGGAGCGGATAGCTCCCTTTTCGTTTCTGAGCCTTCGCAGGCAACTGATCGGCCTTAGCGGTCGTTGGCATCCAACGTTTTGTCCGGCTGTACTGCACCATTCAACCGCCGTTCAGTCGTTGGCCGAAGTCAATATCGGCTTTTCACTTCGAGTTGCAGCCGGACCTGACCCAATCCGGCGGATCGCATCTTTTGATGCCTTCCGAATTGGGGGATATGCTCCTTGGTTTTGTCGTTGGAGGAAGCACCATGGAAATTGAGCCCAAGAAGCGGGGCACACCACCCGACCTGCCGCGGCTAATCCAAGACGTCTTGGCTGAGCTGGGGTATGACGCAGATGCCGCCGCAGTAGCTGAGCTGGTTCGCCGCCTCGACATCGGCCTGCCGGTCGAGGACGAGTTCTCGGTCGTTTGCGCTTGGCTCGGAAAGTGCCAGCTCCTGCACAAACTCGACCAGCACCAGGTGCCCATAGCCTCCAAGAAGAAGTTTCAGGTGCCTGACCTGCTTACCAAGTTCTCGACCCAGACCAGTAAGTCCCCATGTTGATCGAGGTGAAATCAAAGAACGAGCCTCGTCTGTCGTTTAGGCCCGACTACCTGGAACGCCTGCAGAACTACGCCGACCTAGTGGGCATGCCTCTACTAATCGCGTGGAAGTTCCACAGCGTATGGATGCTTTTCGAGGTGCGGCACATGAAGAAGGCTGCCAAGAACTTCAACATCACGCTGAATACTGCGATGCAGGAGAACCTGCTCGGCGCCCTGGCCGGCGACGTCGCTTACAAGATCGGCGCCGGCGCGGGGATACATTTACGCTTTCGCAAGGATAAGCTGCTCGGGATCGAGAAGTCCGACGAGGGCTACTCTGAGCAGTGGGCAATGACCATTGACGATGTGAGCTTCACCGACCGCGAGGGAGCCTATCGCACAGACCTTGATGGCGATGTCCAGTCGCTGTTTACCACATGGTACTTGGAGGACAAGGAGGAGCACACCGACTCCCACGTCCACATGCACTTCATCGCAGGAGGCGAGGGAATGCAGTTCGCCCATACTGCCTTGGTCCGACTGCTGAACTGGGAATCGCCCCACGATAACCGGCCGCACTGGCGCGGGTTGCTACGGAAGGAACGGGTCACCGCGAACGTGGCGAGCTTTTCAGCCGCGCTAGATGCTGCGTTCCGGCAGAAAGTGGTATCCCACGTTTTCTACTTTCAGCCTCATGCCATGCCGGACTTTTTGCAGCCACAAACTGCCTATGAGATGGCCCCGCAATGCAGGCTCAATTCGACGGTTCGAGCCTAACTTAGGGATGAGCCTATCTCGCCGCCCCCAAAGTCCCGAACGCGTCGCTCTGAGTTTCGGGCCCGACGATGACGACCTCGAACGCATCGAGCGAACTGTCATCCTCCCGCCCGACTTCCCTTACATGGAGCTTCGTGCCCTCGGTGAAATGTTGGAGGCCGAAGGCGTGTTTGTCCCTGGCTACCAACCTCCTCCTGTGGGACTCTGCCACCCCGATGCGTTCATCTTCGAGGCACAGTTCGAAAATATCCAGACCATACTTCTACCGGATCGGAATATCGCTTCCCGAATGGCCAAGATCGTGGCCGGCGCACCGATGGATGAAACGCTTCGGAAGATCGCCGCGATCAAGGCCTTCTGCCATTTCCTCGACATTCAGATAGAGCCCTCCATTGCCTTCCATGAGCTCGCCCAACTACAAGGCAACGATGCGGCAAACCCAGAGCTAGCCCGATTTCGGGACGCCGACAATGCCGATCCCCTACCCGTGGCTGAATCTGGCCTTTGGCGATCTGAATGCGCTGGACCCGATGGAACCTCAACATCCACCAGAGGCCCACGACCTGGCTTTCCCATTGCGCCGCTGGCGGCGCAACTACATCGCTGCCTTAAAGATTGCCGAACTCGAATTATCCGGCCGACCCAACCTGGATCGGATGCTGGCGTTGCTGTCTTGGATGCGAGACGACTTCATAATCGCAGGGCCTGCGGCTTTGCTTGCCAGCATCTACTTCGCCCCAAATTCTCCGCCCCGTAAGCGCCTCTTTAAGCAACTTTTCTCCTCCAACCGGCTACGAGCTGTCGACGGCGTGCGAAACACGGCCTGGGACTTGACGCACTTGAGCGAGATGATCAGGAAGGTGAACGAAGCGAACGACAGTCAGATCCGCCTACTCTTCGCTAGTTTCGATAAGGGGCTGCGCACCTTGGCCGGGCTGCTATTCCATGTTTCGGCCGACGAGCTTTCCGAGGCGCTGCTGGTTGATGCGTTCGTACCATGGTGGAGCCGTGCCCAAGCTGAACAGATAGCGAAGTGCTTGATCAAGCTCTTGGCTGATCTCAATGACAAAAGCCGCAAACAGCGACAAGCAAATTCACCCGTGTCGATCGATGAAATGATCCAGCGAGGAGAACAGAGGCTCTTGTCTGCCCCCGGCATCTCCGGATAGCCTGACGCAAGTTCCAGCCCTGGATCAGGCAACATCTCATGGCGGAACGACGGGTTAACGGCGTATTGCTGCCGGATGCAGAGCCTCGGGCCAACGGGGGCAAAGGCCGACATTCAGCCGATCACAGAGACTTTACTGCCCTCGAACTCTAATTTTGGTAATGGCCACTCCTGGAAATCAAGTCATCGCTCAAAACGGTACGACGCCATTAAGCTCGTTCTCTCTGTATGGTCAGACTGGCGTCTAATTTGCTTGTGTCGTATTGAATCAACAACACGTCACCCGCCATGCTCTCCGAAGAAGAAGCCCGCTTCCGCCTCGCCACCCATCCGCTGCCGGCCAACGCCTGGGTTTATGCCACTGACCGCGCCATCATCATCAAGGCCGAGTACACCGACACCATCGAGCGACTGCTGCGCTGGGCGCCGAAGACGCGCTGGAGTGCCAAGCACCGTTGCTGGATCGTGCCGCTGAGCGGCCTGGAACTAGTGCGTTCCATCCTGCCGGAGCTGAGCCGGCTGGCTGAGGCGATGCAGACGCAGCCGGTGGTTGCCGAGGCGGCCGGTACCACGGCGCTGCCTCTTGATGCTGTGGCCAGCGACGAGATGGCACGCAAGCTCTTTCGTGACAATGCACGCCTGCTCTTTGGTAGCGACTGGCAACGCGAAACCGCGCGGGCACTTGGTCGTGACGAGGCGCCCCTGGCCGGTTGGCTGGTTGGCCAGGGCATCATGGAAGCACCGCCGGCGCTGCTGCTCGGCGAAATGCTGGCGCTGATGCGCCGGCGCGTTGTGGATATCGCTGCCGCCGCTGATACGCTGGAACGGCAACTGGTGGCGAGCGGCATCGCGCCGCCCGCCTGAACCGTCGTCAGGCTTCAGATTGCCCGAACCTGATCGGTGTTGACGGTGAGTTGCAGTTGGTCGGCCTTGTCGAAAACTTCGAGCGGCACGTCAAAGACGGCTTGGTTCTCGTACCAGGCGCGGCCATAAGGCAGGAAGAGGCTGCTCGCCGGCAGCGTCAGCAGGGCGTCCGCACTACTCAGCAGCGCCACCGTGTAGCCACCATTGGCGCCAACCGGCACATTGTCGTCGCCAAAGGCCTCGAACTGCAGGAAGACCTTGGCCGACTCAATACCACCTTCGGCTGTCTTCACCGCAGTTACGCGGATGTTCTGGTAGCGGCGACCGACCTTGCCATCCGCGGTGGATTGCAGAAATTCATTCAACTTGCCCTTCTTCACCAGCGTGCTGTCGAGCACGGGTATGCCAAGCTGTGTCATGCCCAGGCCAGTGGGTTTGGCGGTTTTCAGTTCAATCAGGGTGGTATTTTCAGTCAGTACGAGCACGA
Organism: Candidatus Dechloromonas phosphorivorans; assembly: GCA_016709495.1. Classification (GTDB taxonomy): domain Bacteria; phylum Pseudomonadota; class Gammaproteobacteria; order Burkholderiales; family Rhodocyclaceae; genus Azonexus; species Azonexus defluvii. The sequence goes on from JADJMS010000026.1 coordinate 73,831, forward strand.
TGTTCTCCGTGGTATTGAATGCGACAAGGACAGGATGTGTGTGCGACAAATGACAGACAAAACAGTGGTCATGGTCGTACCCGGCAGGGGGTAAGCACTTTCGGTGCCAAACGGAGGACCGCCGTTAGCGCCCGTTCATGCAAAAAAAATAGCCATTTTTACCCGTCGACCGTAACAACTTGCAAATCGCCGCTTCCTGTCTGGACAGCTTCAGCGGCAGCGGTTAGCATCGCCGCCCCGCCAGCCCTGCCCTCCAATGTCCAACTCCTCTCACGCCCGCGCCTGCGGTATCGATTTCGGCACCTCCAATTCCACTGTCGGCTGGCTGCGGCCGGGGCAAGCGACCCTGCTGGCGCTGGAGGATGGCAAGCCGACGCTGCCTTCGGTCGTTTTCTTCAACGCGGAAGATAACTCGGTGAGTTTTGGCCGCGCCGGGCTGCGCGAATATCTCGATGGCTACGAGGGCCGGTTGATGCGTTCGCTCAAAAGCCTGCTTGGCAGCAGCCTGATTGATGGGCGCACCGAGGTTCATGGCAACACCATTGTCTTTCGTGACTTGCTCACCCAGTTCATTGCCAACGTCAAATCACGCGCCGAAGGGCAAGCCGGGCGCAGTTTCGAGCAGGCCGTCCTCGGTCGTCCGGTGTTTTTTGTGGACGATGATGCAGCAGCGGATCGCGTGGCGGAGGAAACGCTGGGCGATATCGCCCGTGCCGTCGGCCTCAAGGAGGTGAGTTTCCAGTACGAGCCGATTGCGGCTGCCTTTCAGTACGAAACCACCCTGGCCCGTGAAGAATTGGTATTGGTTGCCGATATCGGCGGCGGCACCTCCGATTTCTCCATCGTTCGCCTCTCCCCGACACGCGCCAAAATCACCGAGCGCTGGAGCGATGTGCTGGCCAATGGTGGCGTGCATGTCGGCGGCACCGATTTCGACAAGCAACTGAGCCTGGCGGCGGCCATGCCCTTGCTCGGCTATCGCAGCCGGCTGACCAACGGGCGCGAATTACCGTCCGGCATCTATTTCGACCTTGCTACCTGGCACACCATCAATTCGGCTTACGCCCGCCAGGTCTGGACAGAGCAACAACGCCTCGCCGTCGACGCGATGGAACCGGAATGCTTCACGCGCCTGCTTGCCCTGATCCGTGAGCGTGCCGGCCACTGGCTGGCGCATCAGGTTGAACAGGCGAAAATCGCGCTCTCAAACCACGACAGTGCCATGCTGCCGCTGGATCGTTTTGCACCGGGCGAGCAAAAAGAACTGACGCGCATTGAGCTGGAGCTGGCCAGCGAAACACTGGTCAAAAAGGTGGAGATTACCGTCAGCCAGATCCTGCGCGACGCGAGCCTGCCAGTCGGCGGCATTGACACCGTTTTCTTTACCGGCGGTTCCAGCGGCATCCCGCTCCTGCGCCAGCGCATTGCTGCCTTGCTACCGCAGGCTCGGGTTGTTGAAGGGGATTTGTTCGGCAGTATCGGCGCTGGTCTGGCGGTTGATGCGGCTCGGCGCTATGGATCGATGGCGGGAACAATCGGCGAAGCAAAACCTATTTTTCCAGCCGGTAAATAGCCGGCAAAAAAACTTCGGTAACAGTCAGCACCTGCCGACCCAAGCGGTGTTCGGAACGCCGCGCCCACAACTGGCGCTCGCCAGCCGCCCAAGGGGCCGCCAGACGATACAGCGGATGGCGCGCATCCAGCCGCAAAAACTCAAGCTGGCCACGTTTGAAGCCGGGAAAGCTGAACAACAGTGAACCCAGCGAACGACTGCCCAAACCGGCCAGCCAGCGGGTCAAACGACCATTGGTTGCGGTCGACAGCACAGAATGGGCAAAAATTACCGGCACCCCATCGCATTCGAGCAAGACCTCTCGCACACGGGCGAGTTGTTGCCGCGTCGCCTCATCGGCAATCGGCCGCATCAGGCCGGAACGCAGCAAGCGGATGCGGAATTGCGTGCAGGCCCGCCGACAGCGTGCCGTCAGCGAATCCGGCTCGCTAAGCCACGATGCCAGCCGCGAATCCGGCGCACCGGGGCCGAGCCTGGAACGCCACTGGCGGCGTTTCATTACTGTGGGCGCGGCGCTTTACTGATACCGCCGAGCTTGGTGCCAGGCTTGAGACCTCGCTGGGCAAACCAGCCAAGATTCATTTCCAGTGCATAGCGCGCCGGCACCTTGGCGCAGTGGTTGTCCTCGGTCTGCGGCTGCATGTCTTCAATATTGATGATGACACCCTCTTCATCGATAAAGGCGACCGACAGTGGAATGAAGGTGTTGCGCATCCACATGCAATGCGTATTTTTTTCCGTGAACACAAACAACATGCCGCGTTGCGGTGGCATGGCCTTGCGGTTCATCAGGCCAACCTGACGGTTTTGCGCATCCGCCGCGACTTCCGCCTCAATCCGGTGAAAACCGGCCGTCAATTCCATGACCGGCATCTCGGCCAGCGGAGAAGCACCCCAGGCAGCCAAAGCAAGCATAGTGAGAATTTTTTTCATCGTTCAGCGCGCCTTCTTGCCATGTTTGGCATTCTTGCTCTTGGTCGCCGTGTGTTTGCCACCCATATTCTTGCCGCTTGCTTTGGAAGCTTTCGACTTGGATTTTTTCGTCTGCGGTGCGCTCGCTGCTTCACGCTTGACGCGAGGTGCCGACGCCGTTGTGCTGATTACCACTGCCGTCGGGTCCTCTGCCGCACGTGGCGCTGCACCGCTGCTAACCGCAGCGCCGGCAAAAAGCCAGCGCCAAAAGTAACTGGATTATTTTCTTCATGAATTTTCTTTCATTTATTTGCTGACGAAACGGTCGAAACCGCCTTCCATCTCTTGCCACGCACCCGGCTCCAAACCGGCCACGGTTTGCGCGCCAATCGCGGCCCGGATCAAGCGCAGCGTAGGATAACCGATGGCCGCGGTCATCCGCCGCACCTGCCGGTTTTTGCCCTCGGCAATTTTAATCTCCAGCCAGGCGGTCGGGATCGCCGCACGAAAACGGATCGGCGGCTCTCGGCGCCAAAGACTCGGTGGTTCATCGATCAGCCGCACTTTAGCCGGCCGCGCGGTGAAATCCGAGAGCTTGATGCCTAGCCGCAAGCGCTTCAGGTCAGCCTCAGCCGGCACACCCTCAACCTGCGCCCAATAGGTCTTTTCCAGCTTGTGTTTGGGATCGGCAATCCGCGCCTGCAGCATGCCGTCATCGGTCAGTATCAACAAGCCTTCGCTGTCAGCATCAAGCCGACCAGCAACATAGATGCCCTTGAGCGTAATGAATTCGCCCAGCGCCCGCCATTTTCCCTCCGGCGTAAACTGGCTGAGAACGCCGTAAGGTTTGTTGAACAAGACTAATTTGGACACGGATCAGGGCTTTGATTAAAGCGCAATTTTCGCCGATTTTTTGCCGTTGACCGTAACATTCAATGATAGAAGGCGTAGCCGATCAGAATCGCCCCGACCAACCCGACGGCGTCGGCGATCAGGCCACAGGCCACGGCGTAGCGGGTCTTGGTGATCCCGACGCTACCGAAATAGACAGCCAGCACGTAAAAAGTCGTTTCAGTCGAACCTTGAATAATCGCCGCCAGTTTGCCCTGGAAAGATTCGACGCCGTAGGTCGTCATCACATCAACCATCAGACCGCGCGCGCCGCTACCGCTCAGGGTTTTCATCAGGCCGACCGGCAGTGCCGGCACGAAATCGTCGTTCATCCCGAGCGCCAGGACGAGGCTACGGATGCCGGCGATTACGTAATCCATACAGCCGGTGGTGCGAAAGACCGAAATCGCCACCAGCATGGCGATCAGGTAGGGAATGATCTGCACGGCAACGCCGAAACCTTCCTTGGCGCCATCGACGAAGCTCTCATAGACATCGATGCCGCGCCATGCGGCAACGGCAACAAAAAGCGCGATGATCGAAACGATCAGGCCGCTGCCGAGCAGGCCGATCATCTGCGCCATCTGCTCCGGCGGCATGCCGGCCAGCCAGAAATAGAGGCCGCCCATGAGCGCCGCAAAACCGGCGAAGAAAGCGAGTACCGGCTTGCAGAACAGGTTGATGCGCTGCCAGATGGCGACGGCGACCAATCCGGCGCAAAAGGAAACGAAGGTGCCGAGCAGCGTCGGCAGAAAGATGTCGGCAGCATTGAAGCCAACCAAACCCTGCTTGAGCGCAATGCTCTGGCGGATGGCGATGACCGAGGTCGGGATCAGCGTAATGCCGGCCGTATTGAGCACCAGGAACATGATCATCGGGTTGCTCGCCGTGTCCGGCTGCGGGTTGATTTCCTGCAGTTCGCGCATGGCCTTGAGGCCGAGCGGCGTCGCCGCATTGTCCAGGCCGAGCATGTTGGCGCTGACGTTCATCACGATGCTGCCGCTGGCCGGATGGCCGGCCGGAATATCAGGAAAGACACGGCGAAAGAACGGCCCCACCAACCGCCCGAAGAGCTGGATCAGCCCACCCTTTTCGCCGACTTTCATGACCCCCAGCCAGAGGCTCATGACGCCGACCAGGCCGAGCGAAATGTCGAAACCGGTCTTGGCGGTATCGAACAACCCGTTCAACACCCGCGCAAAGATATCGAGGTCGCCCTGTAGCAACTGCGCCAAGGCCGCGGCAAAGCCGACGAGGATGAATGAGACCCAAATCTTGTTGAGCACAGGCGAATTGGCGGGAAGGTTGAAGGCCCGCCAGTCTAGCCCAGCTCAGCCTTGTGCCACAAACGCCGGCAGCCCCCAAGCTTCACGCAACCTTTCATATTCGACCAACGGCAGTTGCACCAAGACAGGAGAGGCTCTCCCATCCAGCCAAGTGGCGATCTCGCTCATGTCGGCCAGCGCCATCGCCGTACAGCCGGCCGTCGGCGCCCCTTCGCACTCCCAGACATGCAGAAAGATGCACGACCCTGCCCCCGGCACCGACTGCCCAGCGTTGTGCGCAACGACCGCGCCTAGCGCATAACGCTGGTCAGCGCGCAGCATGTCTTCATGCGACTGCCAATCGATCTCGGGCAGGCGATTTTGCTCAACAATCTGGTTGTAATGACACGACGCGGGATCATCAATGCACTTGAGATCGGGGGTGGCGACTTGATAAGGAAGCCTGGCGTTCAGCGCGAACTGGCTGCGCTGGTCGGCGTAGCCGAATAATGACGAAATCAGGAAAACACCCGCCGGAGCGCAACCGTCACCCTCTCTTTTCGCTGGCCGCCCGGCACTGACGGCACCATGCAAGCCAACGCCCCAAGCCAGGCCGGATCGACCGAGACTGACTTTGATAGGGCCGCCGACAGGCCACCAATCAGCATCCGGGCTTGCACGCGTGTAGCGTTGCAATTGAGCCGTCGTGCTCGCCCAGTCGGGGGCGATGACCAAAATCAATTGGCACGCGGCAGCGCAAGGGGAAACTACACGCTGCATGGACGCCGCCCGCCGTTCAGCCAAAAACCGCCCCCGCCAAAGGGATTAGATTGGCGACCGCGCCAAAGACAAGGGCGCCAAAGGTCAGTTTCATGGCCTTGACACGCTTTGGAATGTTGCCAGCAGGAATCGCTGCGGCATGGAGCAAACGCCCGCTGACCAGCATTGCAGCCACCAGCGCAACGAACCAGACCGGCGAACCATTGACCTCGGCGCCCAACATCAACAACAAGGCAAATGGTACATATTCCGAAAAATTGCCGTGCGCCCGGATTGCCGTTTCGAGGTCTTCATGATTTCCCGTACCGACCGCCACGAGGTGGGCTTTGCGTTTACCAATCACGGCAAGCGCCAGTCGAATATAGATGGGGACGAGAATAACCACGGTAAGGGCAGTAACGGGGGCCAGTATTTTCATTTGAAATTTCGTCCTTCTGGTCAAAGATGAAATGCAGCATTTCCCAATATTACGCAAGCTTGGCGGCATTCGGCCAATAGAAAATCAGCCGCTTTTCCTCGTTGACCGCAACAGATCACCATCCTCCCACAAAAATCTAATTTAGCCGTTTTATGCCTGAAGTTTGAGGAACAGCATTTCATTTGCAGCGCCCGATCTATAGACTGACGCCGTTTATCGCCTCACAACCTGGAGAATAAAAATGCAAGGATCGTTTGAGTACAAAATTGATGCCACCGGTGACAAAGTTGTTTTGGGCATCGATTTGGATTCGGTCAGCAGCAAGGCGCTTGTTCGGCTTGATCGCTACATCAACTGGGCAGAAGTCCTGAAACAGACTGAAAACGATCCAGAAGCCGCTTATGCGGCGGAACGTCTGCATACCGCGCTGCAACACCTCGGCCGCTAAGGGCACTCAGCAAGGCCGCCAGCATCCGACCGGGCCATGAAGTTTTCCCGCATTTTCCTGAATCGCCTGCAAAACCAGCCGGCGGCTGAGGATACGGTCGTCGTCATCGACGTTCTGCGCTCGTTCACGACGGCCGCGGTTGCGCTAGCCCGAGGCGCCTCGGCCGTTCATCCGGTGGAAGGGGTCGCGGCAGCTAGGCTGCGGGCAAGCAGCATGCAAAACCCGGTGTCGGTAGGCGCACTTGCTGGCGGCGACCCGGCGCCCGGATTCGATTTTGGCAACTCGCCATCGCAATTGATGCAGGCCGATCTTGCCGGCAAGCATGTCGTGTTGAGTACCGCTGCCGGTGTTTGCGGCCTGCAGCGGTATCGCCGGGCGCCAAGACTCTATGCCGCCAGCCTGGTTTGCGCACGGGCCACTGCCGAGGCGATCCGTGCGGCCGGGGCCAAAGAAGTCTGCTTCGTCATCACCGGCGAATGGGTGGATCGCGATGGCGATGAAGACATCGCCTGTGCCGATTACATTCAATCCTTACTAAGTGGCGATCAGCCCGCGCCGGAGGAATTTGCCCAACGGGTGCGCAACTCCGACTTCGGCCAGCGCTTTACGGCCGGCACCTGGCCGAACTTGCCACTCGCCGATCTCGATCTCGCCGCTCAGCCGGATCTTTTCAACTTTGCCATGCCCGTCATGCGCGGAGATGGGCAACTAATCATTCGCTGAATCACAGCTGCAACCTTCCAAGTTGACGCCATCAATGTCGCACTAGACGACCGGTCTAATTTGATCTATTCTGTGTCACATGAACGCACGTCACGACAATACTCGCCAGCACATTCTCGAAACCGGCCAACGGATCATCGTCGGCAAGGGCTTCGCGAGCGTTGGCCTGAACGAAATACTGAGCTCGGCCGGCGTGCCCAAGGGTTCGTTCTATCACTACTTCGCATCCAAGGAACAGTACGGTGAAGCCTTGTTGCAGGAATACTTCGACCGTTACCTGAGCGATCTTGATGCGCTGTTCGCAGCTGACACCGGCAGCGGCAAGGAACGCCTGCTGGCCTACTGGCAACGCTGGCTGGACAAGCAACTTGATGCCTGCACCGATCAGAAATGCCTGGTTGTCAAACTGGCCGCCGAGGTTTCCGACCTCTCCGACGCCATGCGCATCACGCTGCGTGACGGCACAGACAAGATTGTCAGCCGCATCGCTCGCATCATCGAGGCCGGCGTGGCGGATGGATCGATTCCGCCACAGGACTCGCAGGCCACGGCACAGACCCTGTACCAGTTGTGGCTGGGCGCCAGCCTGATCAGCAAGCTGCACCGCAACGCCAAGGCACTGGAAAACGCCATGACCTTCACCCGCCAATTGTTAACCTGAATTTGTTGTACGCCCCACCGGCCGCCACCTGCGGCCATTTTTTGCAGCCATTCAATAGACGACCGGTCTATTTATTCAACAACAAGACTTAAAAGGAGCAACACATGAGCAATCTATTTGATCCAATTCAGGTCGGCGACATCGTCCTCGCCAACCGCGTGGTGATGGCCCCATTGACCCGCAATCGGGCCATCGCCGGCAATGTCGCCGGCCCGCTCACCGTCGAGTATTACCGCCAGCGCGCCAGCGCCGGCCTGATCATCGCCGAGGCCAGCCAGATCAGCCCGATCGCGCAAGGTTACCTCGACACCCCGGGGATTTATTCCGAAGAACAGGTAGCCGGCTGGCGCCAAGTGACTGACGCCGTGCATGCGGCCGGTGGCAAGATCGTGCTGCAGCTTTGGCACGTCGGCCGCATCTCGCACACTTCGTTGCTGCCCGACGGAGCTGTCCCCGTCTCGCCCAGCGACAAGAAGGCGGATGCGATGACTTACACCAGCCAGGGCTTCATCCCGGTGTCGACACCGCGTGCCCTGCGCGACGACGAAATTCCCGGCCTGATTGATGACTACCGCCATGCCGCCCGCAACGCCATTGCTGCGGGATTCGATGGGGTCGAGATCCATGCCGCCAACACCTATCTGATCGAGCAGTTCCTGCGTGACAGCGTCAATGAGCGCAGCGGCCCCTACGGTGGCAGCATCGCTCATCGCGCCCGCCTCTTGCTCGAAGTGACGCAAGCGATCACCGCCGAAATCGGCGCGGGCCGCACCGGCATCCGCCTCAGCCCGATGACCACCTTTACCGCCGCGCTAGACAGCGACCCGCAGGCGCTCTACGGCTACGTTGTTGAACAACTGGCACCGCTCGGCCTGGCCTACCTGCACATGATAGAGGGCGAAACCGGCGGCACCCGCACACCGGAGGGCAAGGCTTTCGACTACGCAGCACTGCGTCACGCCTTCAACGGTGTGTGGATGGTCAATAACGGCTATTCACGCGAGCTGGCGCTGCAAACCGTCGCCGCCGGCCAGGCTGATCTGGTGGCCTTTGGCCGCCCGTTCATCAGCAATCCGGATCTTGTCCGCCGCTTGCAGAAAACGCCCCGCTCAATGAACTGCAGGCGGACACGCTGTACGGTGGCGGCGCCAAGGGTTACATCGATTACCCGACGCTGACTGCCTGAAACACGCATGCCAACCCCGGGCCGCAGCCGCTTCAGGCGGTTGCGGTCAACGAGAAAAACATGGAAAAACATCGCCACTGGCTGCCCGCCCTTGCCCTCGTCGTGCTCTCGCTGACCTGGGGCTACACCTGGGTCATCGCCAAGCGGGGCCTGGCCTACGCGCCACCTTTTGCCTTCGCTGCCGAACGCTGCCTGGGTGGCGCACTTTCCCTGCTCATTGTTCTCAAGCTGCTCGGTCGCCCGCTCAAACTGGTCGCGCCCTGGCAAACCCTGGGCATCGGCCTGACGCAAGTCGCCGGCTTCATGGTCTTCCAGACCTGGGCGCTGGTTGAGGGCGGCCCGGGCAAGACCGCCGTGCTGATCTTCACCATGCCGATCTGGACCCTGCTGCTCGCCTGGCCCATCCGCGGCGAACGGGTACGCGGCAAGCAATGGCTGGCCGCCGTCAGCACATTGAGCGGCCTGTTGATGATCATCGAGCCCTGGGATATGCACGCCAGCCTGTTCAGCAAATTCCTCGGCCTGATGGCTGCGCTGTGCTGGGCCATCGGCACCATCCTGATCAAGCGCCTGCGCGCCAACACGCCAGTCGATCTGCTCACCCTGACCACCTGGCAGATGCTCCTCGGCGCCGTTCCGCTGATCCTGCTCAGCTTGATCGTGCCGGAACCGCCAACCCAGTGGACCATGTCATACATCGGCATCCTCGGCTTCATGTCCATCTTCAGCACGGCCATGTGCTGGTGGCTCTGGATCTACATCCTCGACCGCGTCCCCGCCTGGGAGGCCAGCCTGTCGATTCTGGGCACACCGGTCGTCGCCATCCTGGCATCGCGGCTGACCTTCGGCGAGCAATTCAAAGGCACTGAAATCGCCGGCATCCTGCTCATCGGCGGCGGACTCGCACTCTTGTCACTACTCGGCTGGGCCGCCAGCCGACGCAACCCGCAACCGGCTCTGGCTGCAAAAATCGTGGAGAAAACCGCATGAACCCGCTAATCAACACGCACCTGTCAATGCTTGACCTGGTCGCCGTCCGCGAAGGCGGCAGCGTCGGCGAAGCGCTGGCCATCTCGCTCAATACCGCCCGCCACGTTGAGGCGCTCGGCTTTACCCGCTACTGGCTGGCCGAGCACCACAACATGCCCGGCATCGCCAGCTCGGCTACCGCCGTGCTGGTCGGGCATATCGCCGGCGGCACCTCGCACATTCGCGTCGGCTCGGGCGGCGTCATGCTGCCCAACCACGCGCCGCTAGTCGTCGCCGAAGCCTTCGGCACGCTCGCCGAACTCTACCCTGGCCGCATCGATCTCGGCCTCGGCCGCGCCCCCGGCACCGATGGCGAAACCATGCGCGCCCTGCGCCGCGACCGCATCGAAAGCGAAGCCGACTTCCCGCGCGACGTCGCCGAACTGCAGCGCCTGCTCGGCCCGCGCCAAGCGGAACAACGTGTCGTCGCCGTGCCCGGCACCGGCACCAGCATGCCGATCTGGCTGCTTGGCTCCAGCCTCTTCTCGGCCCGACTTGCCGCCGAACGCGGCCTGCCCTACGCCTTCGCCTCGCACTTCGCACCAGCTATGCTGCTCGATGCGATAACGCTCTACCGGCGCAACTTCCGTCCTTCCAGCCAACTCGATAAACCCTACGTCATCATCGGCGTGCCGCTGGTCGCCGCAGACACCGATGACGAGGCCGAATTCCTCGCCAGCAGCGTTTTCCAGCGCGTGCTCGGCATCGTCACCGGGCAACGCGGTAAACTGCCGGCCCCGGTCGCCGACTTCATGGCCAAGCTACGCCCGCACGAGCGTTCGGCCATCGCCGACTTCCTCGGCGCCGCCGTCATCGGTGGCCCAGCCCGCATCCGCGAAGGACTGAACGCCCTGCAACAAGCCACGGCTGCCGACGAGATGATGTTCGTCTGCGACATCTTCGACCCGGCCTTGCGCCTGCGCTCGCTGGACATTGCTACGGCGATTTGTCGGAAGGAATGATTTGGCGCATAAAACAGTCTGAAAATTAACGCCTTGCCGTTACAATTCGCACCCAAAAGGGAATGTGTATGCCGAAAGTTGTTTCGTTATTTTCTGGATGTGGCGGATCGGATGCGGGGGTAATTGCGGCAGGATTTGATGTCGTGATGGCCAATGATCTGTTGCCGTATGCCCGTGACGTATACCTCGCAAATCATTCAGAAACCGACTATATCGTTGGCGATGTAGCCAAAGTGGAGTCTTTTCCATCTGCTGAACTGCTTGTCGGTTGCTACCCCTGCCAAGGATTTAGTCAAGGTGGACTACGTGACCCATCCCGTAAAATCAACACACTTTACCTTGAGTTTGCACGTGCGTTGAGCGCTATTCAACCCAAAGCATTTATTGTTGAAAATGTTTCTGGCATGGTGCGCAAGAATTTCGCTCACCTGCTCGAAGACCAATTCAAAGTCTTTAAGGCTGCAGGCTACCGCGTCAAGGCCAAAGTGCTGAATGCTGTTGACTACGGCGTAGCACAGGAAAGAAAGCGAATCTTCATTGTCGGAGTGCGTGATGACTTAGGCGTGGATTATGAGTTCCCCCAACCTACACACGGCGAGGGGAGAGCAGCGGCACATCTGACCATTCGTGACGCGATTGGCGACTTGCCTGCATGGCCAGAAGGTGAGTTCTACGCACGTGATTTTCACTGGTATTACCTCAGCCGTAACCGTCGGCAGGATTGGCATCAGGCGTCAAAAACTATTGTGGCAAATCCTCGCCACATGCCACTCCATCCCATGAGCCCGGCGCTCAAAAAACTGGAGCACAACGTCTGGCGCTTTGAATCCGATGCCCCGGCCCGACGCTTCAGCTACCGTGAAGCCGCGCGGCTTCAAGGCTTCGCACGTGATTTCGTCTTTCCCGACACAGAACGAGGCAGTCTCGACATGCGCTATAAGGTCGCGGGCAACGCGGTGCCGCCGCCGCTCTTCGAGGCCGTCGCCAAGGCACTCCCTAATATTTGGGACTGATTACACCTCGGCCATTGCCAAGGCTTCGTCGACAAAATCAAACGCGGGCAACTGGGGTAAAGCGAATACTGTTTGGCAAGGCGCGTCATCCGCAGCCTGTCGACCATGATGACACGGCCAATCTTACTTGCATAAGCCCAGTCGCCGTCGAATTCGCGCAAATCGAGAGGCATGAAGTAATAGGTTGCCCATTCATGATGGACACTGAATTTGTTGCCGTGCTGAAATGGGGAGGCTTCTGCTTGCTTAAATGTCCAGTCATTGCGTGAACATCCACATTGAGCAAAGGCAATTGGGATGCCTTTGCGTTCGTCATCCGATGGGTGCCAGGCAATCAGATCTATGCCACCATCACCGGTATTGTTTTCCTTGAAGTCCGTGGCTTGATGTTGGGATTGCCGCGAATATCATAAGTAAAGCCGTCGAGCAGGGGTGTCACTCGCACGGAGTAGCAGCGTATCTCGATCAGGGGAGATTTCAAACGGGTAATCATCCTTGAATTCGTGACACCGAATGCCGCAAAAATCGATCAGGCTCCGCCAGCGGTCTTCGGCATCAATCACGCGATCAAATACTGCGTTTTGATCGGCTAGCCGTTTCATATCACCGCGGGAGAAGCATTTATCCGGGTGAATTAGTGCCCGAAATTCAGCAAAGTCGCTCCAAAAAAAGGCATCCGTGCCGTCTGGCAAAACATCGATGTTTTGTAGCATGGATCATCCCTCATCCATCTTTTCGCGGATGTAATTGCGAATATCCTTTGCATCTTCGAAGAGCGTTTGCGCCATGCTGCCGTGTTCTTCTGTCAGCGGCCGAGTTTTTGGCAGCATGTTCCAGATGGTGAGCAGCTTAGACGGAGCATCTTCCATGGCACGCTGTAACGCTGCCTGGGGTCCATCGGTGTAAAGAAAGGCTTCGTCTATGCGGCCGGTGTCAATAAGTACCTGCGTGGCATCCTCGCTTTCCACGATGCAGGCAAGTTCGCGGAGATTGCGGGACTCACCAAGCACGGTACGCCCATTCTGGTCCTTGGCAAACATCCACGAAAAAGCCAGCCTGAGCCGCTCTTCATTTAGCTTTGGCATGTCGTGGTCGCTGCCGGACTCCAAGCCCAGCCATTCAATGATCGGGTTGTAGTTCAGCGCCGTGGTTAGATACGAAAACTCGATGTCTTCTTGGTGGATGCCAAGCTTGAAGAACTTTTGATTCTCCGCTCGGTTGTAGAGCGCAAGTGCTGTGAGCAATTTCCCCACATAGGCGGGCTTGCTCCCGATATCGTTGGCTAGTGCTTTAAGCTGCCGTGCGTGTGAATCAGAGGCGTAAAAATCGTCGCGCAACTGGGCCAGGTATTTGGCTTTTGAGAGCGAATCCCACTGCTTGACGCCGGTAATATGACGATAGCCAAGATAGCGGAGGACGTCCTTTCGGTTTGGGTAGCGGATGCATGGCAAGGCATTAGGCTTGTACGTCGCCTCGCTTCGGATGATGTCGACGCTGGCCTGTCTCCTTCTGGGCGGATCGATATCGCCGTTAAGCAGCTTGGTGGCAGCCAGCCGTCGATTGCCTTCCCGTTGAGTCTGCAGCGAACCGAGGTTTTCAGGGGTCAAAGTTCAGATCCTGAGTGCTGAAGTACTCAATCTTGCCAGTGGCGGTTTTGCGTATTACTCATCTATGACTTCGCTAAATTGCCTAATGACAATAGTGTTGATCTACAAACAGGCGGCACTGTGCACGTTGATGATATCGCTCGCCATTTATCTGTTCTTATTGTATTGGTTGTTTACTGTACGCGCATCATCCCTTGATTGTGACAATGGTTAGTCTGCAATTAGAACCAAGCATTTTCTTGGTTGCTGCCAACCTGAAATTTTGCTCAAAAACCAGCTCAATGGCTGAAGTGCCAAATCACCTTGATTTATGGAATTCCGAAACCAGCACTTTTGCCTTGAGCAGCATGATGTCTTTCAGCATGCGTATTTTTCGGCCATGTTCCTGATGCGCCAGGTCATAGATTTGCTTTTTAAGCGTTTCGTCACCGCCTTCAGGAAAGTTCAAGGACCATGGCAGTGCGTGCCTTTGTGATGCGTACGAACTGTTCGTGACTTCCCCCGACATCGGGATGCGCCTTCTGGGCGAGCCGACGGAATGCGGTATTGACCTGGCGTCGTTCAAGTTTCCCGCTCGCCGGCAGATTCAGTACTTCACGATGTTTTCGCTCGTCCAGGGGTTGGCGCTTGGCGTGGTGTCTGCCCTGCCGGCTGGAGAAGTGCGCAAATTCCTCGTTCATGCGCTCCTGGGCGGCACGGCGCAGGTTCATTGATTCGCGCCGCAATGCCGCCTGGTCTGCTTGCCAACGCTGGCGTGACATGACGATGCAGGCAGCAAAGGCTATTCTGCCGTGGGTCTCGAGCTCATCAAGCAGGAATGGCCCGACCATGTCGAAGGGTTCGTCCAGCCAGGCATTTCGGCCACTGCTGCCAATCTCGATACGGCCGAGCGTGGCCGTGGTGACTAGGCCGTGCCCACCATTCCAGATGACCCATTCTTCGTCAGCGGCAGTGGCATAAGTGTCATGCATGCCTTGCCTCCTGAGTGTCGCCATCGTGATCTCGACAGGGCTGCGCGCTTCTGCAACGGTGCCCTCTGTCCGATGCGGCGCCGGAGGGTGCAAGGTATGGGGTTTGAATTGAAGGAAACACAACAAGAATCGCCCGTTTGAACTCTGTTTCGAACGGGAATGCAAACTCGTGTACAGGTATTGCCTACCGCGGCGGGCATCGACAACGCTTGGTTACGGTCGACCTGAAATTTTGCTCAAAAAACGAATCCGGCTTAGTGGCTGGTGCCTTCCGACTTCGTGATTTTGTTCCAGACGTTGTACTTGCCGACCGGCTTCTTCATCGGTAGCCGCTTCACTTCCTTCAGCGTCGCTGCGTCGTAGATGATCAGCGCGCCGTCGTTTTCCAACAGGCTGGCCAGTACGTATTTGCCGTCTTTGGTGAATTCAACGTGGGCGAAAGTCTTGCCCGGCTCGGGCTTGAGTTCGGCGACGATCTCCAGCGTTTCCTTGTCGATGATCTGCATGGTGTCCTTGAACTCCTTGCTCATCATCGAATCGGTCCACGCGTAGCGGCTATTTTCGTGGCTGCGCATGAAGAAGCCAGGGCCGCGCGTTTTGATCTGCTTCACCGTTTTCCAGGTTTTCATGTCGATGATGCTGATCAGGCCTTCGTTCAGGTTGGGCGTCGCCATCACCGTTTTGCCTTGCCACTGCCAACTGATACCGGAACCGAGGTGCGGCATGCCAGGCAGTTCGAGATCGGCGATTTTTTTGCGCGCATCAAGATTAACCACCTGCCCGCTGACTGCTGCCTTGGCGTCGTTGCGCGAAGCACCCATCACTTCGTCG
>JADJMS010000027.1 GCA_016709495.1 Candidatus Dechloromonas phosphorivorans
CGCGTACTTGGTTGGCGCAAGAGAGTGAATCAAGCCTTATTTTTGCGCAGTGAGCAAAAGTGTCAGTTGAGCCGCCGGCATCGGGCGTGCAAAATAATATCCCTGCGCGGTACCGCAGCCCATGCTGTTGAGAAGGTTTGCTTGTTCGACAGTCTCGACACCTTCGGCCACAACCTCAACCCAGTTTTCGGGCGGGTGTGATGATGGTTTCGACGATGGCCACATCTTGCGGGTCGGTGATGATGTCCCGAACGAAACTGCGGTCTATCTTGATCTGATCGATAGGGAAGCGTTTTAGGTAGCTGAGTGAGGAGTAGCCGGTACCGAAATCATCCAGTGCCAGGCGAAATCCCGCAATACGCAGGTTTTCCAGTCGCTGTGGTGCTTTCAATCTGTTGCATCAAGGAGGTTTCGGTGAAAGCTCAGGCATATGGAGTCCAGCGGCAAGGCATGTGCCTCGGCGCACCGGATCAATTGTTCGATCAAGCCCTCTTCATTAAAGCTGAGGGCGGAGAGATTGACGGCAATCGGCAGTCGTTCCGGGCATCACGCCTTGTTCCCGCCAACTGCGCATCTGCTGGCAGGCAAGTGAGAAAAATATGATGTCCCATGTGGACGATGGTCACATTCTTCTGCCAGCAGATGAAGTCTCCCGGGTAGAGTAGGCCTTTTTCAGGTGTTGCCAGCGGACGAGCGCCTCGGCGCCAATAATGCGACCGGAAGCCATGTCTACCGGGTTGAAAATGAAGCAGTAGTTGATTGCCAGCCATTGCCTGACGCAATTCACCTTCGCGATGGATTGGGTAGGCTGAAAAGTGGACGCCATCTGTAAGATGATTTTTACAGGAGGCATCGAATGGAACGGATACCGAGCGGTATATACAAAGGAATTCAGGGCGGAAGCGGCGCTGGTGTTACGTGACGGGCTGAGCGCATCGGCAGCAACAAAGCGGCTGTCAATTTCGAGAAGACACTTGGATAACTGGTTGGCGCTTGCCAAGGCGGGAAGCTACTGGCGGCAATTGGCTCAAATCGTTCGCCAGTGACGGAACAGGAGGCCCGAGCTTTCTCGGCTACGTAAGGAGTTGGCCGAAACGAAGATGGGCGTGACCTGTTGAAAAAGCGGCCGCGTACTTTGCGAGAGTCACTGCGGTACGCGGTCATGAAACAGAATCGACTCCATTACCCCATCAGCCTGATGGCCAATGCGTTTGATGTCTCCGGTCAGCGGCTATCCACGCCTGGGATGAACGCCCAACATCGAAGCGGGCGCAGGCAGATGCCCGACTCTGCGTTGCCATACGTGCAGCACATCAACGAACCCGGCAGACCTACGGTGCCGAACGACTACAGCCCGAACTCCAAGGCGGATGGCTTTCCAGCAAGTGTTGGTCGCATCAAACGACTCCGTCGAAATGAACCTTCGCTGCAAGCAGAAGCGGAGATTCAAGGCAACGACCAACTCGAATCACAAGCTACCGGTGGCCGACAATCTGCTTAGCAAACCTTCACGGCTCAACGCCCAAACGAAGCCTGGGTCACTGATATCACCTATATTCCGACCAGTGAAGGCTGGCTCTATCTGGCTGGGATCAGGATATCTTCACCTGCGAAATCGTCGGTACGCACTGGGTGAACGGATGACAAAGGAACTGGTCGGCAAGGCGCTATTCCTGGCGGTCACCACCAAACGTCCACCTTCTGGACTGATTCACCATTCAGATCGTGGCAGTCAGTATTGCAGTCACGACTATCAGCGACTCGTCAGCCAGTTTGGCATGAAGGCATCCATGTCTCGCCGAGGGAAACTGTTACGACAATGCACCCATGGAAAGTTTCTGGGGGAACGCTGAAAAACGAACTCGTGCATCACCGGCGATACGAAACACAAGCTGAAGCTATTCGAGAGATCAGTGAATACATTGACATCTTCCACAACCGCTATAGGCGGCATTCTCGATTGGGCTATCTCTCGCCGGGTTTTACCCAGCAGTTCTATGCAAAACGGCTGGCAGCATAGCGTTGATGGCGTCTACGATTGACGACCTACCTCAGTTGCTCCTTGGCTGCCGCCGGAATCCCTGGTCCGCTATCACAAACCACGATGGCATATTCGTTGGCCCCCAGTGTCAATTCTGCCGGAGCCTCCTCGCTGCGCTGCGTGACATAGACGGTTACTTCACCTTCGGCTGTGAATTTGACGGCGTTGTTGACCAGATTGCCGACCATCTGCCGGATGCGATGGGGGTCGCCAAGCAGGATTTCCGGCATACCGGCGCTGACGTGGCCCGCAATTTCGACATTCTTGGCCTGAGCGCGCCCGGCCTGGCCGAGAATAACCTCTTCCAGAAGCGGACCGATATGAATGGGAGATTCTTCCAGTACCAGTTTGCCTGCCTCTATCTTGGAGAAATCGAGTATTTCGTTAATCAGATGGAGCAAAGAATTGGCTGACAGGCGAACAGTATCGGCAAAATGCCGTTGTTCGCGATTCAATGGCGTTTCGAGCAGCAGATCGGTCATGCCGATGACGCCATTCATCGGCGTTCGGATTTCATGGCTCATGTTGGCCAGAAACTGCGATTTGGCGCGATTGGCTGCTTCGGCCTGCTCCTTGGCGATGCGTAATTCGCCGGTGCGGACGTCTACCTGCTGTTCAAGTACGTCGCGGCTCAACTGCAACTCCCGGTCGCGCGCCGCAATTTCCTCAAGCATGCGGTTAAATCCGTTGATCAGCGTGCTTGTTTCAGCGGCTTGGGGTTTGGCTTCGACACGCAGGTCGTAGCGACCATCTTCGGCGATCTGCCGAGTCGCATTGGCCAGTTCGAGCAGCGGCTCGCTGATCCGTCGCTGCAGACGGTTGGCCAGGCGCAGGGCAAAGGCAAAAACAATGGCGGTGGTCAGCAGGCCGAGCAGCGCATCTTCAAGGATATGTCGCCACATGTCGCGCAAATCCACCGTCATGTTCAGGCTGCCGAGGGTTTCTCCTTCATGCACAATCGGTTGATTGAGGCGCATTTCCCGGCTGACGGTCAGGATCGACAGTCGGTTACCCGGTACTTCGGCTAATGACAGGGACTTGATATCGGCATCGGCTGGATAAGTCGCCAGTACGCTGCCGTCCTGCAGAGTAATCCAGGCCGCTCTTATCTCATTGCGGTTACCGAGGGCGGCAAGGACAACATTTGCTGCCGCGTTATCGTTGAAGCGGATGGCCGCCGCGCTGTTGCTGACGATGATTTCGGCAATGCTGTCGAGTTGGCGCATCATTGAGCCTTGCTCGCGGACAACGCTGCTCAGCGCAAAGTAGAGCATGGTCAAGAGCAGACCAAAGCCAGTTGTAATGGCGACAATGGCCCGCAACTGATTTTTTAGTGGTCGACTGGCGAAATCCGGTTGGGCGCTCATCGTGCCTTGCTCTCGATAACATTGCGCGCCAGACGCAGCAATTGTGAGCTTGATTTGAGCTGGGAATGCTGGACAACGGCCAGATTGACCTCAAACTGAAGACGGCTGTCGAGATAAAGCAGCCCGATCATGCCGCCAATGTCGATAAAGCTGTCGCTATCGCTGATGGTCAGGACCGGCAAAGTCTGGACAGCACGCAAGATGCTGACATGGCGACGCGCGTCGGCGTCTGCGAAAAACAAGGCATGGCAGTTGCGCGCCTCGTCGGCCGTATTGACGGTGCGTACCTGAATCGTACGACCCTTGACCGTTTTTCCGGCAAGGCCGCCCAGCGCTACGCCTGTCGGGTCATTGCCGAGGACGCATAGCATGAGCGGTGTATCGGGTGCAGCGAAGGCGCGTTCCGGCCATTCGGTGTAGCGAATGAAATTGAGGACAAAAGCTGCCCGCAATTGCTGATCGCTAAGTGGTGCCTGCTGTCCGTAGGCCAAGGGCAGCCCGAGCAGTGCAGCACTACCCGCGGCAAGTACGCTGCGAAGGAGCCGACGACGGCTGTGCACGATGCTTAGAAACGATACTCGAGACGTATATAGGCGCTACGGCCGATTTCAACCGGCACAGATGGCAGTTGGTCGGAGTTGTATTCCAGGGCGTGCCGATGCAGCAAATTCTGGCCAACCAGCGATATTTCGGTAGAGCGACTGGCTCGCCAGGCGTAACGAGCATCCAGGTTGATGCGTTCGGGAATGTTGAACGCTTCATTGCGGCTCTTGTATTTCAGCCAGAAGTCGAGGCGTTGCGTCTGCCCGAAGTTGTGCTGCGAACGCAAGGAAAGCAGATGGCGAGGGATTTTTTGCATCGCGCTCGGCACTGGCCTCCGAAATGGGATCGCCAAAGGCGCTGGCAGTACCATGCTGCCAGGTGTAGCTGGGCTGCAGACGCCAGGATGGGCTGAGCTGCGCGAACATGGCCATTTCAAGGCCATAGATGCGTATACGCTGTCCGTTGAGATTGACCACGTACTGCTCAATATAGCTGGGCAGATGGCTGAGGTCAGTTGATCCTTGGACCACCGACATAGCGTCACGGTAACGGAGGATGAAGGCCGTGGTATCGAGCGAGAGATTCTGACCAAAACGATGGCGATAGCCGAGTTCGGCCGCGTCCATCTTTTCCGATTCAGGCTTTGTACCAGGGTTTTGGCCAAAGGTCACCAGTGTCGGGAAGGGCAAATAGGGCGAACTGGGCGGGATGACCTGCATTGCCATTGAGGCGCTCTCCTCGGCTCGGGAAGGTGTACGGGTGGCGTGTGACAAAGCCCCCCAGATTGTCTGCTGGGGATTCGGCGTCCAGAGAAAACGGGCGGTCGGCTGCAGGGCGCTGCCGGTCAAGTTGTTGTACTCGAGGCGAGCGCCCAATGTGACCTGCAATAGTTTGGGAATGACCGTGATTTCGTCATTGATGAAAATACTGGAGAGCTGGAAGTCCTCATGGCGGCTGTTAAAGCTGACATATTTCGAGGCATTGGAAATGGTGTCGCGAGAATTCCGGTAATTGGCGCCAACGAGGATTTCGTGGCTGCCGATCGGTGCCAGACGATACTGAATATCCAGATCGGCAGTGGTTCGCTCCTCGCGCAATATGTAATCAGCCTCGAGAAGGCGCTGGGTGAGATAGGCCTGGATGGTGACTTCCGAGCCATCGTCGCGCAAGGATTCGAAACGACCCTGCAGATGGCTGCCACTCAAGGTCATCGTCGACTCGACTGGATTGATGTAACCGGGCACCAGCGGGTCGGCAAAGTTGTAGATATCATTGTTGCGATTGCGAAAGGTTTCGCCATTCACAAATACCCGGGTGCCTGAAGACGGCAGCCAGTCAGCACGAAAGCCGAGTAGTCCCGAGTCGCTCTTATCTACGGCGCGATTTCCGTCGGCATCGTAGCCGCCCCGGCGCTCGGTGCCTTTGGTATAGATGCGCATGTGGCCGCTATCACCGAGTGCCATGCCATAGCGGGCGGTAATGCTGGCTTTGTCTTCCGTGCCGGTACGTACGGCAACCAGACCACCCTGAGTATCGCGAGCCTTGCGGGTAATGATGTTGATCGTGCCATTGACCGCATTCGAACCCCACATGGCCGCATTGGGGCCGCGGATGATTTCGATGCGTTCAATATCCTCCAGGACGGTGTCTTCGCCTTCCCAGAACACGCCGGAGAAGAGGGGAGAATAGATGCTTCGACCGTCTTTAAGTACCTGTAGCTTGTTGGCGAAGCGGCCATTGAAACCACGGGCCGAAACCGCCCAACGATTGTTCCCGATGCGCGCTACTTCTATGCCGGGTGCCATGGCCAGCACGTCGGGCAGATCGCGGGCGCCGGAGCGGGCAATGTCTTCCTGCGTAATGACAAATACGGCAGCGGCGACATGCTGCTGATTTTGTGTTTTGCGCGAGGCGCTGACGACATCGGTATCGAGCAGTTCCTCCAGGCTCATGTCGGGAACCGGCTCTATGTTTTGGGAAAGAGCAGGGAGGCTGACAGAAAGGGCGGCCAGAATGGCGGCCAGTCGATTGTGCTTGCAAGTGCGCATGTTGTTGTTCCCGGGAAGTGCCAAATCAGCTGGGATATGGCCACTATTCAAATGCCGGGCTTTATTTTTTCATAAGTTTTGTTTTGTAAAGATTTATGTTGTGTGGTTCGCAGAGTCAAAATCAGCAATGGTTACGGTCAACGGTCAAAACAGCCTGTTTTTTAATGGCGCTGCATTTGTGTTGAAAGCAGTACTTCGGCTTGAATCATCTGAATGTGTTCGGTCAGGGCTTCGCTTGTCTTGTGCAGTTCTCTGAGGCGCGTGGCGAGCAGGATGTGATCGCCGGCCTTTTTCAACTCAATCAGCTCCTTGCCTAATTCATGGATTCGGGTGTGCGTGCTCTCGATGTTGATGTAGCTTTCAAGTCCGGCATAGCGCTGGCTGCTCGGGCCATAGTACCAGCGACCGAAGCGGCAATTGTGCTGGTTTTGCACTGGCGCACCAAGTTTGTCTGTGCTGTCGGCGAGGTAGGCTTCGAGGCTGCGCACCCAGCGCGCGTGGTCGATTTCGGCGACCAGCATGGGCAGGTCTTCACGCGCCCATTTGAAGGCGGCGATTGACCCCCATAGTTTGTCGGGGACAAAGTTTCTGGTCCAGGCAGGAATATCTGCACCCGGCATCGGGTGGGCGATGCCGTAGCCTTGGGCGAGATCGCAGCCGAGTTGCAAGAGCACCATGCCGTGTTCGGCGGTTTCAACGCCCTCGGCAATCACTTTGCGGCCAAAAGCCTTGGTCAGGCCGATGACTCCTTCGACGATGGCCAGGTCATCCGGGTCATCGAGCATGTCGCGGACAAAGGATTGGTCAATTTTCAAGGTGTCGGCTGGCAGGCGGCGGAAATAGGTGAGTGAGGAGTAACCGGTGCCGAAGTCATCAAGAGCGAAGCTGACGCCGAGTCGGCGGCAGGCGACAAAAATGTCGGCGGCCATTGCCATGTCACTAAGTGCAGCGGTTTCGAGAATTTCCAGTTCGAGGCAATGGGGCGCGATAAGGGGATGGGCTACGAGCAATTTGCCGAGGTTTTCGACGAAGCTCGGCGATTGCAAGTGGGTGCCGGAAATATTGACGCTGACCACCATCTTCAGCCCTTGTTCTTGCCATTTCTCAAGCTGGGTGAGCGCTTCCTCAAGGACCCATTCACCAACCAGAATGTCCATTTCGCTGCCATCGATGGCCGGCAGAAATTGATTCGGTGCGAGTAATCCCTGTTCCGGGTGTTGCCAGCGGATCAGCGCTTCGGCACCAAATACGCGGCCTTCGCGCATATTTACCTTGGGTTGGTAATGGAGGACAAATTCGCGTTCGGCCAGCCCCTGGCGAATGCGGCTGATTTCGTCACGGCGGGCGCGGGCGCGGCGGTCGCTTTCCGGGTCGAAGAGGTGGAAACGGTTGCGTCCGGCTTGCTTGGCGGTGTACATCGCTTGATCGGCATGCCGTAACAGCGTATCAGCGTCCGAGCCATCGGTTGGGTAGAGTGTGATACCGATGCTGGCCGATATGTTGATGCTCTCACCGCCAATGGCGAATGCCGTGGCGAGTGCGGCAAGAACCCGGCTGACGGCATGGTCGCATTCATGAACATCATCAATGCCGGCGAAGAGCAGAACGAACTCGTCACCGCCCAGGCGTGAAACGGTGTCGCCGGCACGCACGCATTGGCGCAGGCGCTGGGCAACTTCGATCAGCATGTGGTCGCCAGCGGAGTGGCCGTATACGTCATTGACCGGTTTGAACCCGTCAAGATCGAGATAGCAAACCGCCAGCATTTTCTGGTCGCGCTCGGTTTGTGCCATCGCCAACTGCAAGCGGTCGGCGAGCAGAATGCGGTTGGGCAGTTGGGTTAGCGCATCGAAATGCGCCAGATGTTCGAGGCGCTGCTGATGTTGCTTGATCTGGGTGATGTCCGAGAAAATGGCGACGAAGTGGGTGATCTCGTCGTTCGGGTTGCGGACGCTGGAAATGGTCAGCAATTCGACAAAAATTTCACCGGATTTCTTGCGGTTCCACACTTCGCCACGCCAATAACCGACACTGCCTATGGTTGCCCACATGGCTTTGTAGAAGTCGCTGTCGTGATGGCCGGACTTGAGCAGGTCTGCGGTATGTCCAACGGCTTCTTCGCGCGAGTAACCGGTTAGCTCGCTGAAGGTGGTGTTGATTTCGATGATGATCCCCTGGGCATCGGTGATCATGATGCCTTCGTGGGCATTGTCGAAAACGCTGGTTGCCAGGCGCTGCCTTTCTTCGGCTAGCAGGCGCTGACTGATGTCCTGCGAGACGCCAAAAATGGCTGGTTCGCCATTCCAGTAACCCATGACAGCACGGGTTTCGACCATCAACTGCTGGCCATCGGCGCGCAAGATCGGCAAGGGGGAGGTGTTGCGTTTGCCGGCAATCAATTCGCTCACCACCTGCCGGGCAAAAATATGCGACTCCGGCGGGTGGACCGTAACAATTGATTTGCCGATCAGGGTGTTCGGCGCATAGCCGAGTAGTTCGCTAACCGCTGAATTGTGGTGAAGGATGTTGCCTTGCAGATCGAGCACAAAAGGAAGTCGCGCAGGGTGTTGAACAATCCGCTGAGGTTTTGCTGCAGCCGGTTGGCTTCTTCCTGGGCATCAAGGCGGCGCAAGGCCTGGGCAAAATGACTGCTCAGCGTTTGCAGCGCAACAAAGCTGCCGCGCGAAATTTTACTGGTTTGCTTGCCGGACAGATTGATGCAGGCAATGGCTTGGCCGTCGACCACAATCGGCAAGATCAGCAGACAGCGGATCTGTTCTGTTGTTATGTGTTCTTGGCTGACAAGGCTGAAGTCGGTGCACTGGTCGATTTCGTCGCAGCAACTGCAAATCACCTTGCCGTTGCGGATAATTTGGCTTTTGTTGGAATCTGGGGGGTAGATTTGTACTTGTTCAACAAACGTGGGCGATAGGCCCTGGTGGCGAATAAGCTGATAACCATGGTCTGCCGTTTCCCAATAAATGCCGCCGCTATCGAATTCTGGAAAACGCAGGGCAATGGCGAGCATGACTGACAACAACTCGTCGCGTTGCGCCCCGGAGGCCAGTGCTTTGGCCAGATCGTTCTCAATTTCGAGGCGTTGGGCAGCCGCTTTCGTCTCGCTGATATCGACGGCAGAGATAATGACAACCTGTTGTCCAAAATAGACGCCAACATGCAGCTTGACGCTGGTCGGGAAAATGCGACCCGTGGCGTCGCGCGCCCAAAACTCAAAGGAGTCAGGCGTACCGTTGATGGTTTTGGCAATGTTGACAGTGATTTGCTCAAAGTTATTTAGCCCTGCTGCGCCCAGCCTGCTGTAGTGTTTCCCGATCAGCTGTTGACGGGTAAAACCACTTAACTTTTCGGCACCTGGATTAACGTCCATGCACTTGCCGTCGGCGTCGATGATGAACAGGGCTTCACTGATGCTGTCGAAAATGCCGTGAAATGTGGTCAGACTGTCTTCCAGCCGATCAGCATTTTGGCGATGGGAAATGATCATCGCGGTCAATTGGCTGGCGAGCGCCAACTGGTTTTGCTGCTCGTGGCTGGCGGTATATTCTTCGGCGTGATAGGCGGCAAAGGTGCCGAGGAGTTCGCCGGCTGTCCCGAAAATCGGCTCTGCCCAACCGGCAAAAAGGCCATTTTCTTCGGCAATTTGGCGGAAGGCCTGCCCCTTGGGGTCGGTGAAAATATTTTGAATTTCGACTCGCGCCTTGCGGAAGGCGGCCGTGCCGGATGCGCCAACGCCTTCGGCTATGGCCATGCCATCAAGTGCCTTCTGGCCGTTTTCCGAAAGGTTGGGTGCGGCGCCAAGGCGCAGATGAGTGCCGTCTTCTGAAACCAACAGAGATTGAACAACGCAGGCCGGGTAATTCGGCTTCAGCGGAAAGTGCAATCAGCTCAAGCAGATTTTCCAGGCGCTCACCACGCAGGAGACCGGCGAGGGCGGCATTGCGGATGAGCGTGGCTTCTTCAGCGCGCTTGCCGTGCGAGATGTCGCGTGCAAAACCAACGGTGCCCATGACCCGGCCTGCGGTGTCGCAAACTGGCGCTTTGTAGGTTTCGTGCCAGACGCGCATACCATTCTGGATGATTTGCTCAACGACACTTTTCTTCTCACCGCTGGCCATGACCGCGCTGTCGTCAGCCCGGTAGAGATTGGCGAGATCGGGCGGGAAATAGTCGAGGTCAGTGTTGCCGATCAGCGCTTCGCTATTCGGCGCATTGACGGCCTCGGCCATTTTTTGATTGACCGCGAGAAAGCGCGACTCAGTGTCCTTGAGCCAGACCATGAACGGAAAGTTGTCGAGCAGGGCGCGCTGGTAGCGCTCGTTGTGCGACAAGGTGTTCTGGCTGGAAATGCTTTCGGCGAGCGCATCGTCGAGCAGGTCCAGTTCCAGCGGGCGCATCAGGCTGTGTTCGGTGAGCAGGCCAATCAACTGATGATTACGGTCAACCACTGCCAGGTGCCGAAATCCTGAATCGAGCATGCGCTGTGCGGCATCTGTCAGGGCACTGTCGCTGTCAATGGTGGCAATCGGCGCGGTCATCACTGCACCGAGCGTCGGATTGTCCTGGATGTTGAGGTAGAGGCGAACGACATCACTTTCGGTGACGATGCCGACCGGGGTTTTGCCGTCGACGACGACGACGCAGGTCAGGCGGACTGCTTCCATCGCAGTCAGCGCATCTTCGAGCGTGGCTGAGGCGGGCAGGCGGGGAAAGTTGCGCTCCATCAGCGTGTCTACATTGTTAAGCTGACGGAAGAATTCGAGGCCGAGGTGGTGACGAATATCGGTTTCTGCGACAACCCCAAGCGGCATTCCCTGCGCATCGGCAACCACCAGATGGCGAATGCCGTGACGCGCCGCATCGCGGTAGGCCTCGCGGAAATCGCAATCGGCGCTGACCGTATGTACCGGGGCGGTCATGATTGTGGTGATTGGCTGCGCGTGGTCGCATCGCTTGCGCATGGCGTGCATCATGTCGCCTTCGGTCACAATGCCGACCACGCTGTTACGGTCAACGACAATAACTGACGAAATTTTTGCGCCAACCATCAACTGAGCGGCTTCGGCAATGGTGGCAGAAGGCGCAACGCGGTCCGTGCGATGGGACATAAGTTCGGCAACAGTGGGCATGCGCAGATGCTAAGGCGGTTGTGGTGAAAGGGCCTTGATTGTTGTCAAGGTAGCGTTACAACATTGTTTCGTGAGTCTACTGATCAGCAAATGGTCAGCATTATTTTGATTATAAGTGCTTGCCCGAGCGAGTGTTTGGGCAATTGCAGGTCTGTGCAAAGCGCTGATCAAGGAAGTTGGCACGAGTGGTTACTTTGTTTGCAATGGAGTGAAAGACTTCTTTTCGAACACAGCCATGGCCGCCAGTGTTTTCCTCGTTACAAACGTTATAAGTAACTGATTCATTAACAAAAAACACCGTGTGTATGTTTGTGGCACGGGCCTTGCAAAAGACTCGTCCACTTAACGTCTGACAAACATCGGGGGAATGAGTCGTGACCGAGACCTTTTACGAAGTGCTGCGCCGCCAGGGAATTACCCGACGCAGTTTCATGAAATTTTGCAGCCTGACGGCGACATCGCTTGGCTTAGGAAGTGCTGCTGCGCCAACCATCGCTCATGCGCTGGAAACCAAGCCGCGGACGCCAGTGCTCTGGTTGCATGGCCTGGAATGCACCTGCTGCTCGGAGTCCTTCATCCGCTCGGCCCACCCGCTGACCAAGGATGTCGTGCTCTCGATGCTCTCGCTCGATTACGACGATACGCTTATGGCCGCTGCAGGTCATCAAGCCGAGGCGATCCTCGACGAGGTCAAGAAGAAGTACAAGGGCAACTACATCGTTGCCGTTGAAGGTAATCCGCCGCTCAACGAAGATGGCATGTTCTGCATTCAGGGCGGCCGCCCCTTTGTCGAGAAGTTGCGCGAAACCTGTGCCGATGCCAAGGCCATCATTTCCTGGGGGGCCTGTGCCTCCTACGGTTGCGTGCAGGCCGCCAAGCCGAATCCGACGCGCGCCACACCGGTGCAAAAAGTAATCACCGGCAAGCCGATCATCAACGTGCCGGGCTGCCCGCCGATTGCCGAGGTAATGACCGGTGTCGTCACTTACATGCTGACCTTCGACCGTATTCCCGAATTGGATCGTCAGGGTCGTCCAAAAATGTTCTACGGCCAGCGCATTCACGACAAGTGCTATCGCCGCGGTCACTTCGATGCCGGCCAGTTTGCTGAAGCCTGGGATGACGAGGGTTCGCGCAAGGGTTACTGCCTGTACAAAATGGGCTGCAAGGGACCGACCACCTACAACGCCTGTTCGTCGATGCGCTGGAACGGCGGCGTGTCCTGGCCGGTGCAGTCCGGCCACGGCTGTATCGGTTGTTCCGAGGAGGGGTTCTGGGACAAGGGTAGCTTCTATGACCGGGTGACCGACATCAAGGCTTTTGGCGTCGAAGCCAATGCCGACACCGTCGGCAAGGCAGCTGCCGGCACCGTCGGTGCAGCGATCGCGGCACACGCTGCGGTAACCGCCTTGGCCCGCGCCCGCCAGAAGGCCGGCGAGACTGACGAACAAAAGGGAGAGAAATAAGATGGCCTACGAAACTCAAGGCTTCAACGTCGATAATTCCGGCAAACGTGTCGTCGTTGACCCTGTTTGCCGCATCGAAGGCCATATGCGCGTCGAGGTCAATCTCGACAGCAACAATGTGATCCGCAACGCGGTATCGACCGGCACCATGTGGCGCGGTCTCGAAGTCATTCTCAAGGGCCGCAGTCCTCGTGATGCCTGGGCCTTCACCGAGCGCATCTGTGGTGTTTTGTACCGGCTTACCCATGCGCTGACCTCGGTGCGGGCGGTGGAGGACGCCCTGGGGATCAAGATCCCGGAAAACGCCAACACCATCCGCAACCTGATGCAGTTGAATCTGTATGTGCACGATCATCTGGTGCACTTCTATCACCTGCACGCCCTGGACTGGGTGGATGTGGTTTCGGCGCTGAAGGCCGACCCGAAAGCCACCTCGGCACTGGCCCAGAGCATTTCGTCCTGGCCGCTGTCGTCGCCGGGCTACTTCCGCGACATCCAGAACCGCCTCAAGAAATTTGTTGAATCCGGCCAGCTTGGCCCGTTCATGAATGGCTACTGGGGTAATCCGGCCTACAAGCTGCCGCCTGAAGCCAACCTGATGGCGGTTGCGCACTACCTCGAAGCACTCGATTTCCAGAAGGAAATCGTCAAGGTGCACACCATCTTCGGCGGCAAGAACCCGCATCCGAATTGGCTGGTTGGCGGCGTACCGTGTGCGATCAACCTCGAAGGGGTTGGCGCCGTCGGCGCGATCAACATGGAGCGCCTGAATCTGGTCAAGAGCATCATCGACCGCTGCACCGAGTTTGTCGAACAAGTCTATGTACCTGACCTGCTCGCCATTGGCAGCTTCTACAAGGGCTGGGGCTACGGTGGCGGCCTGTCGTCAAAGAACATGCTCTCCTATGGCGACATCCCGCAAAAAGCCAACGATTACACCTCGGGCAACCTGCTCCTGCCACGCGGCGCCATCATCAACGGCAAGCTCGATGAAATCCACCCGGTCGACCTGAAAGACCCGGAACAGGTGCAGGAATTCGTCGCCCACTCCTGGTACAAATACCCGGATGAAACCAAGGGTCTGCATCCCTTTGACGGCATCACCGAACCTAATTTCGAACTGGGCAAGAACACCAAGGGTAGCAAGACCAACATCAAGGAAATCGACGAAGGCGGGAAGTATTCGTGGATCAAGGCCCCGCGCTGGCGTGGTCATGCCATGGAAGTCGGCTGCCTGCCACGCATGGTTCTGGGATATTTGCAGCCCAAGCAATACCCGGAAATCCACGGCCTCGTCGAAGGTGCGTTGAAGAAGCTGGATGTGCCGGTTACTGCACTGTTCTCGACGCTGGGCCGTACCGCTGCACGCGGCCTTGAAACGGCATACTGCGTCAAGTTGCAGACTCAGCAGTTCGACAAGCTGATGGCCAACCTCAAAGCGGGTGATCTGAACACGGCCAACATCGAGAAGTGGGAGCCTTCAACCTGGCCGAAGGAAGCCAAGGGCGCCGGCTTTACCGAAGCGCCACGCGGTGCGCTTGGTCACTGGATCAAGATCAAGGACACCAGGATCGACAATTACCAGTGTGTTGTGCCGACGACCTGGAACGGTGGCCCGCGTGACCACAAAGGGCAGATCGGCGCTTTTGAAGCGGCGCTGATGAATACTCCGGTGGCCAAGGCGGATGAACCACTGGAGATCCTCCGCACACTGCATTCCTTCGACCCCTGTCTGGCCTGCTCGACGCATGTGATGAGCCCGGATGGACAGGAAATGACCACGGTAAAAGTCCGCTAAGGAGAGTGGTATGACCCCCTCGCTCACTATGTTCGCTGCCCCCCAAGGGGGCGCTGCCTCCTTCGGGGCGGCCCGTCAGGAGGCTTAATCATGCTCTCTCAACAGGACATGCTGGAGGCCGAACGGCACGGTAAACAAGTCCGTTCGATCTATGTCTATGAAGCACCGGTCAGGCTGTGGCACTGGATTAACGCATTGGCCATGGTGACGCTGGCGGTTACCGGTTATTTCATCGGCAAACCCTTGCCGACGATGCCCGGTGAAGCTTCTGACAACTTTTTGCTGGGTTACATTCGTTTCGCCCATTTCGCGGCGGCCTATATCTTTGCCATTGGCTTGCTCGGCCGGATTTACTGGGCTTTCGTCGGCAATCATCACGCCAAGCAGATTTTCAAGCTGCCGATCACCAATGCACAGTGGTGGAGTGAGGTGTTCTTCGAGCTACGCTGGTATCTGTTTCTCGAAAAGACGCCGAAGAAGTATGTCGGTCACAACCCGATGGCCCAGTTGATGATGTTCTTCTTCTTCACCGTACTCGCGGTTGGCATGGTCTTTACCGGCTTCGCGCTGTATAGCGAAGGCGCTGGCTTGGGTAGTTGGCAGGATTCATTGTTCGGCTGGGTCATTCCGGCGCTCGGTGGTTCGATGCAGGTGCATAACCTGCACCGCTTGGGCATGTGGATCATGATGACCTTTGCCTTGGTTCATGTCTATGCCGCGATCCGCGAGGACATCATGAGCCGGCAGTCGCTGATCTCGACGATGATTTCCGGTTGGCGGATGTTCAAGGATTAACGATTGCTTTGCGTTGGCCCCGGTGCGCATAAACCTGCGCCCGGGGCATTTTTTCAGGTGGCGATAATGAATTCCAAACGCATTCTGGTGTTGGGTATTGGCAATATTCTTTGGGCTGATGAGGGTTTCGGTGTGCGTTGTGTCGAGGCGCTCAACGCCAACTGGGAGTTTCCGCCGCAGGTGGAGTTGATGGATGGCGGTACGCAGGGCCTTTACCTGCTGCCCTATGTGCAGGAGGCTGATTGCCTGCTGGTTTTTGATGCGGTCGATTATTCCGATCCACCAGGAACATTGCGTGAAGTGGTAGGTGATCAGGTGCCGCGCTTCATGGGCGTCAAAAAAATGAGTCTGCATCAGACCGGCTTTCAGGAGGTGCTGATGGCGGCCGAACTGACCGGCAAACTGCCGGCCGAACTGGTCCTGATCGGCGTCCAGCCGGAAGAGCTGGAAGATTACGGTGGCAGTTTGCGCGATGTGGTCAAGGCGCAAATGCCGGCGGCGCTCGAACTCGCCTTTGCCTGGCTGGCGCGCTGGGGAGCAACACCGGTGGCGCGAACCGCGGGTGCCGAGCGCATCAATGACTCGGCATTGGCCATGGATGTTTATGAAGGTGAGCGCCCGCCGGCCAATCAGGCTTATCGCCTGGGTGATGCGCGCTTCCTCAATATGGAAAACAATTGAGATGTGTCTCGGCATTCCCGTTCAGGTACTTGAGTGTGGCGAGTTCTTTGCCCGCTGCCAGGGACGCCATGAAGAACTGCGCATTGACCTCAGTCTGGTTGGTCAGCAGCCGGTCGGTACCTGGTTGCTGTGTTTTCTCGATGCGGCGCGTGAAGTCATTCCGGCGGAACGTGCTTTTGCCATCAATGCTGCACTCGCTGCACTGGAAGCGGTCGGTAGCGGTGAAACCAATTTTGACGCCTTCTTCGCTGATCTCAATCGCGAACCCCAATTGCCAGAATTTCTACGGACAGCAAAACCATGACGATGACCCTGATGAGTGGCCCGACCGCGCTGGATCGGCTGGAAACAGCGATAGGCCGGATGATAAAAAAACATAGCTTTTTGCTTGTTGACCGTAACGGTTCGGATTTTCCGGCTGGTATGTCCGCTCTGTTGCTGACAGACGACCCGCAACGCAATCTGGAAGTGCTCGATGCCTGCGTGATTCTGCCCGAGGCACTGAAGTCGCTCGGTGAACACGTGTCTTGCTGGGTGGCTGACCACGAAGTAAGCGTGCCGTTGATGAAGCAATATGGCGTGGCGCGTGCGCCGGCTGTTGTTTTTCTACGCGATGGCCAGTTTGTCGGCATGCTTAATGGCATCCGCGACTGGAGCGAGTACCAGAATGAAGTGACTCGCCTGCTGAACGGGCCGGCGCAACCCAAACCAATCGGCATTCCGGTACGTGCTGAAACCAATCAGGGAGCTTGTGCATGAACCCGTCGACGATGCGTCCTTTTCCGATTTCTGTCGTCACCATGGGCCCCGGCTCGCAGGGTGACGATGCCCCAGAATATCTCGCCATGCCGCAAGGGATGGAAACTTTCTCGCAGCCCCGTCTGCCAGAAAACGCCGCGCCCGACATGGTGGCGCATGCCGCCAATCTGCTTGGCGATTATCTCGACTCGGCCAGGCGCGCCGGCTTTGCCGGTGGTGCTCAGCTCGACTTGCTCAACCTGGAAATGCCACTGCGCGACGTAATCAATCAGTCGCTGGGTTTCGGCGAAGTGAGCGCCTTTACCACGGCGCCCGAGCATTGGCGGGTACAGGAAACGGCTTTTGCCGGTTTGTGGCGGGTGCTCAAACTGGCTGAGGATGGTCGCATGCAGATTGATCGCCTGGAAACCGGGGCGATTCCTGCCGCCTTGACCGAAACCATGCTGCGCATGGCGAGCAGCGATCTGGCGGCGCCGGATTACCCGCCGGGTACCATGAACGCACCGGCGCTGGTCGAGGAATTGCGCTTGCAAGCGGCCTCATGGAAAGCCGGCGATGCGGCGCACATCATCAATCTGACCCTGTTGCCGGTCAGCGATGCCGATCTCGATACGCTCTATAACTGGCTGGGCCACCGCGAAGTCTCTATCCTTTCACGCGGTTACGGCAATTGCCGGATCACCAGCACGCGCCTCAAGAACGTCTGGTGGGTGCAGTATTTCAACAGTATGGATACGCTGATCCTGAATTCCATCGAGGTGGTTGGCATGCCCGAAGTGGCGCTGGCCTCAGCGGAGGATCTCGATGATTCAGTCGAGCGCCTGCGCGAGTATCTCGACATGATGCTCGACCCGCTTTAGTCTGAGGCCATGCGTTTCGAAGGCTCCTTTCTCAACGTCAAGCCGGAAGATCGGCTGGAGTGCGGCATCTGCTGGTGGGTTTATGACCCGGCGAGCGGTGATGACGTACGTGGCATTCCCGGCGGTACTGCATTCGCCAGTTTGCCGGATGACTGGTGCTGTCCGGGCTGTGATGCGCCGAAACACAAATTTATGGTGTTGAGCGAGTGAAGATTTGGGCGCTTGATCCCTCATCCGGGCTGGCTGAGGTTTTTGGCGACATCGCCCGAACGCGGATGGCGGATGTGCCGATCTGCAATGCCCATCTGCAGGTCGAGGCCATCGGTTTCCAACTGACGCCAGCGGGCCATTGGGCCGGCGTCATGATTACGCCTTGGGCGATCAACCTGCTTTGTCTGCCGGGGCAGGAAACTGGTTGGCCGCAAGCGCCGGCTTGCAGCAAGCATGACTGGCAGTTTGCCTCCGGTCTTTACGAATTTACCGTGGCCGAGGAAGAGCGCCTCGGCACCTACCATCTTTGCTCGCTGTTCTCGCCGGCCCTGGAATTCGCAACCCACGAACAGGCACGCCTGACGGCCCTGGCCATTGCCCATGCCCTGCATGCCGAACCGATTGCACCGCTGCCGGTTGCGCCACCTGCAACCGCTAGCCGGCGCTCATTTCTGGGGCTGCGCAGTTGAACTCTGCCGGGTTGTTGTCCGTGCATGCCCTGCTGCAGAATGGCCAGTGCACTGAATTGGCGGTGCGCCTCAAGCGCCCGCCCGTGACGCAACTTTTTTTCGGGCAGGTGCCGGAGGCGGTGGTCAAGGCGGTTCCGTATCTTTATACCCTGTGCGCCCAAGCGCAGCGTGCGGCGGCGCAGGCGGCTTGTGCTGCCGCCTTGGGCGAGCCACGGCGGGCGGTGGATGACACCGCCCTGTGGGTGGAAATGCTGCACGAAGACTTCTGGCGGCTGCTGCTCGACTGGCCGAAAGCGCTCGACCTGGAGCCGGCGCAGGATGCCTTCATTGCCTGGCGTGCGCTGCGTCTGGGCGAGGATTGCCTGGCGGCAACGCAAAAGTTGTGGCGAGAAACGCTGCATGAACTTGCAGAAAAATGCCTGAAAAAACTGGTCGACCGCGACAGTCTGGTACCGCATGTGGCGATACCCTTGAATGCTGAAACCTGGCTGGCTTACTGGCAGGGACGTAGTGATCAGGTGCCGCGCGGCGAGTCGCCGCTGTCGGTCAAGATCGCCTACCGCGCCCGGCTGGCTGAAGTCGCGGCAGCGATCAAGGCGTTGGCCAGCGCTACGCCATTCCCGATTGCGGCAGCGGGGTGCGATGGCTGGGGCATCGGGCAAAGTGCCACAGCGCGTGGGGTACTGACCCATGCTGTGCATGTCGTCGACGGGCTGGTGGCACGCTATCGTGTCTGGGCACCGACCGATCTGCATTTTGCTGATGACTCGGCGTTGACAGCGCTGCTTGCCGGGCGCGAGTTTTTGTCGAAAAATGAAGCGCTTGAGGCGCTTGATCAGGCTATTCTTGCGCTTGACCCCTGCCTGCCCTATAGCGTGGAATTGAACGATGCATGAAATGTCTCTCGCCGAAGGTATCTTGCAGCTGGTGAGCGAGACAGCAAACCGTGAGGCGGCGACCCGGGTCAAAACTGTGGTGCTGGAAATCGGCAAGCTGTCGTCGGTCGAGCCGGAGGCGTTGAAGTTCTGCTTTGATGTGGTCACCCATGGCAGTATTGCGCAGGGGGCGGCGTTGGAAATTGTTGCGGTGCCGGGCGAAGGTTGGTGCATGCCGTGCGGGGAAACCGTGGCGATGGAAGAGCTTTACGGTGCCTGCCCGAAGTGTGGCAGCCATCAGGTGCAAACGACGGGTGGTAGTGAAATGCGCGTCAAAGAAATCGAAATCGAATAGGAGTCAGGCGATGTGCACAGTTTGCGGATGCGGGGCAGGTGAAACCCGGATTGAGGGCGATGCTCACGAACATACCCACGTTCATGCCGATGGCACGGTACACAGCCACAACCACCAGCACAGCCACGATCATGCCCATCCACATGACGCTGTTCCGGTTGCTGCGCATACACATGCACACCGCCATGCAGATGGCAGCGAACACACGCATGACCACGTGCATAGTGGCGAACATCAGCACGATCACGCTGGTGCGCATCATCACCATGAGCACCTGGTTTCGGGTGATCTCGACTACGGCACCGGTCCAGCCCGGGCACACGCTCCAGGCATGAGCCAGTCACGCATGGTGCAGATCGAGCAGGATATTCTGTCCAAGAACAACGCCTATGCCAGCGCCAATCGCGCCTGGTTCGACGAGCGCGGCATTTTTGCGCTGAATCTGGTCTCCAGCCCCGGTTCGGGTAAGACCTCACTGCTCGTCAAGACCATAGAGCTGCTCAAGGCCGAGGTGGCGATCAGTGTCGTCGAAGGCGACCAGCAGACCTCGAACGACGCCGAACGCATCCGCGCCACGGGTGTTGCCGCCCTGCAGATCAATACCGGCAAAGGCTGCCATCTCGATGGCCACATGGTCGGCCATGCCATTCAGCGTATGAAGCCGGCTGATGAGTCGCTGTTTTTGATCGAAAATGTCGGCAATCTGGTCTGCCCGGCAGCGTTTGATCTCGGCGAACACCACAAGGTTGCCATCCTCTCGGTGACGGAAGGTGAAGACAAACCGCTCAAATACCCGGATATGTTTGCTGCAGCCGATGTCATGTTGCTTAACAAATGTGATCTGCTGCCCTACCTCGAATTCGATGCCGATCTGGCCGAAGCCAATGCGCGACGGGTCAATCCGCATCTGACCATCTTCCGCGTTTCGGCGAGCAGTGGTGACGGACTGTCGGCCTGGGTCTCGTGGATCAAGTCCGGTCTGGAAGCGCAACGCGCCAAGCGTGTCGAAACGGTCGATTCGCTAAAAGCACGGGTTGCCGAGCTGGAGCGCCAACTGGAGCAGACCCAGGCCGGAAAATGACGGCGCGCCAGATACGCGTCCGTGGTTTGGTGCAAGGCGTCGGCTTTCGGCCCTACGTCTGGCGGCTGGCCAATGAGCTGGGCTTGAACGGCTGGGTGCGTAACGATGGCGCGGGCGTGACTGTTGCGGTCGACGGTGACAAAGTGCCGGAATTTTTGGCGCGCCTGCCACAGGAAATTCCCCGGCTGGCGCGTATTGATGCCATTGAGCACGAAGCGTTTGCCGTCGATGGCGCAGGATTTTCCATCATCGATAGCGTCGCCGGCGCGGTTGCCACCAGCATCGGGCCGGATGCGGCACTGTGCCCCGACTGCATCGCCGACATCTGCGACCCGAGCAACCGGCGCTGGCGCTATCCGTTTACGACATGTACCCACTGTGGCCCGCGCTACACCGTCAGTCGGCGCATCCCATATGACCGCGCGCAAACCAGCCTGGCACCCTTCGCGCTCTGTGCTCCCTGCGCCACCGAATATACCGTGCCCTCCGATCGCCGCTTTCATGCCGAAACCACCTGTTGCCCGGATTGTGGCCCGCAACTGAGCCTGCATGACGCCGCTGGTCAAGTGATCGGTGGCGATCCGCTCGCTGAAACCCTGCGCCTGTTACGCGCCGGAAAAATTGTCGCACTCAAGGGCTTGGGCGGTTTTCATCTCGCCTGTGATGCGCGCAATGCACAGGCGGTGGGCGAGTTGCGCCAGCGCAAGCTGCGCGAGGAAAAGCCCTTCGCCGTGATGGCGCTCAACCCGGCCTCGCTGGCTGCCTACGCGACGCTATCCCCAGCTGATGTCGAGTTGTTGAGCAGCGCGGCGGCGCCTATCGTCCTGTGCGCCAAGGGGGTTGGAGAATTGCCGGGGATCGCGCCGGGCCTGGCCGAAATTGGCCTCATGCTGCCCGCTACACCGCTGCACTTGCTGCTCTGGCACGAAGCGGCTGGGCGTCCGGCGGGAACGGACTGGCTGCAACCAGCCGATGAATTGTTGCTGGTCATGACCAGCGCCAACCCGCATGGCGAGCCGCTGGTCATCGGCAATGATGAAGCGCTGGTGCGTTTGTCAGGGATTGCCGATGCCTATTTGCTGCATGACCGCGCTATTGTTGTACGCTGCGATGACTCCGTACTTCGCAGTGGCCCCTCCTTGATCCGCCGGGCGCGTGGCTATGTGCCGGTGCCGGTTGCGCTAAAGCAAAATGGGCCGACGGTCTTGGCCTTGGGTGGCTACCTGAAAAACACCGTTTGCGTGATGAAAGGCAAGGAAGCCTTCTTGTCGCAGCATATTGGTGGTCTTGAGAACGCGGCAGCCATCGCCTTTCTTGAGGAGAGCGTCGCCCATTTGCTCGCCATCCTCGACGTCAAGCCCGATCTGATTGCCCACGACCTGCACCCGGATTTTCCATCGACCCATCAGGCCTTGCGTGTGGCCGGCGAACTCGGTATTCCGGCGCTCGCCGTCGGGCACCATCACGCCCACATTGCTGCTATTTGTGCCGAACATGGCGTTAAAGAGCCAATAATTGGTTTGGCCATCGATGGCGTCGGTCTGGGGGCGGATGGCGGAGCATGGGGGCGAACTGCTACGTGTTGATGGCGCGCAGTGTCAGCGGATAGGTCATTTGACCGAACTCAACCTGCCCGGTGGTGATCGCGCCGCCCGCGAGCCATGGCGCATGGCGGTTTCAGTCCTGCAGGGCATGGGCCTCGGGCACCGGATCGCCGGCTGGCAGCAAAAGCACTATCCGGGGCGTGAGGCCGGGCCGCTACTCACCATGCTGGCGCGCAAGCTGCGCTGCCCGCCGACAACCAGCATGGGCCGCTTGTTCGATGCCGCTGCCGGCCTGCTCGGCTTGCGGGCGGAGTCGCATTTCGAGGGGCAAGCGGCGATGGAGCTTGAGAGCCTGGCGGCAAGGCATGGCCAGGTGGCGCCGATGGCAGGCGGCATGGTGTTGCAGGCTAGCGGCCCGGATTTTTCGCCTTTGCTGGCGGCTCTGCTTGATTGTGACGATGCCGCTTATGGTGCGGCACTATTTCATGCCACGCTGGCCGCGGGCTTGAGTGAATGGATAAATGTTGCGGTCGACCGCGAAAAACTGACAAAAATTGCTATTGGTGGCGGTTGCGCAATGAATCGCATCTTGATGTCGGCTCTGGCCGAAACATTGGGCGGCACGGGTGTTACCCTGCTCGAAGCGCAACAAGTGCCAGCTAATGATGGCGGTTTGTCGCTAGGTCAGGCATGGGTTGCCCGCTGTGCCTGGAAAGACGGATTTTTTGAAAATGTCGCAGACCATGCAGCCTGAAACCGCTTACTCAGCCATTCGAGAACACAACCCGAGTAGCGTTCTTGAGGCGCATTTCCATCAATTTTGGGCGGCGCGTGGGGATGACTTTCCGGTGGTGAATCCAAAATTGGCAATCAAGGCCATCGGCTTTGCCCGCGTTCAGGGCGACTGGGTGGGCGTCATGGTAACGCCGTGGTTTGTTCAACTGATGTTGCTGGCGGGCGGCGGTACGCTGTGGGGCGATATTCCCGTTGGCCAACGCCGCTACCTCGATTTGCCCGGTGCCACCCTGCCTTTCACGGCTGCCGAAGTCATGGGCATCGGAGCCTATCAATATTCGCCACTGCTGGCTCAAATCAGCGAGGCTGAAGATATGCTTGCCGCGCAGCGCGTGGCGGATGATGCCCTGCAAGCGATATTGCATCTGCCGGGCGAAATGGCAGCTTCCGACGACGAGGCGAGGGGTTTTTCAAGACGCGGCTTTTTCCGGCGCCTGGCCGGCAAGCGCGACTGAAGCGAAAGGAGTAAAAAATGTGTCTGGCGATACCTGCCCAAGTAGTCGAACTACGTGACGGCGACAACGCGGTTGTTGACCTTGCCGGGGTGCGCAAGGAAATCTCGTTGGCGCTGGTCGAAAATATTGAAATTGGCGACTACGTCATCGTACATGTTGGCTACGCGCTGAATAAACTCGATCCGGAAGAAGCCGCCAAGACCCTGGAACTGTTTGCCGAAATTGGTCAGTTGGGTGACGATACGACGGTCCATTGATGAAATATATCGACGAATTCCGCGACGGCGAGGTAGCCAAAGGCTTGGCCGAGGCCATCCGCCGCGAAGCCAACCCCGAGCGCCGCTACCATTTCATGGAATTCTGCGGCGGCCACACGCACGCCATTTCACGCTATGGCGTGTCTGATCTGCTGCCGGATAACGTCAGGATGATTCACGGCCCGGGTTGCCCGGTTTGCGTGCTGCCAATCGGGCGCGTCGATCAGGCCATCCGTCTGGCGCTCGAACAGGGCGTCACGCTTTGTACTTACGGTGATTGCCTGCGCGTGCCCGCCTCCGATGGTTTGTCGCTGATGAAAGCCAAGGCGCGTGGCGGCGACATTCGCATGGTGTACTCGAGTGCTGATGCCGTGGCTTTGGCGCAAAAGTACCCGGAAAAGCAGGTCGTATTTTTTGCCATAGGTTTTGAGACAACGACACCGCCGACCGCTGTTGCTATCAAGCAGGCTGCAGCGCTTGGGCTGAAAAACTTTTCCGTGTTGTGCTGCCATGTGCTGACGCCATCGGCCATTTCCAGCATTCTCGAATCGCCGGAAGTGCGCCAATGGGGCACCGTGCCGCTCGACGGCTTCATCGGCCCGGCTCATGTTTCGACCATTATTGGCAGTCGACCGTACGAATTCTTCGCCGAGGAATACCGCAAGCCCGTCGTAATCGCCGGTTTTGAGCCGCTCGATGTGATGCAGGCGATCCGCATGTTGATTTGCCAGGTCAACGAAGGGCGCGCTGAAGTCGAAAACGAATTCTCGCGGGCGGTTGATCGTGAAGGTAACCTCAAGGCGCAGAACTTGGTTGCCGAGGTGTTCGAGATGCGCAAGCAGTTTGAATGGCGCGGTTTGAATGTCCTGCCCTATTCTGCCTTGCGCATTCGCAGCCATTTCGCCGAATTTGATGCTGAAAAACTCTTTTCTTTGAGTTATCAGCCGGTGGCTGACCACAAGGCTTGCGAGTGTGGGGCGATTTTGCGTGGGGTTAAGAGGCCGCAGGACTGCAAGCTGTTTGGCACGGTTTGTACGCCGGAGAATGCGGTTGGATCGTGCATGGTGTCATCGGAAGGGGCTTGTGCCGCTCACTATACGTATGGACGTTACAAGGATGTGGCGTGAGACTTGGTGAAAGCGTCATCGATGATGAAGATGCCTGGAAGTCGGTCTCCGGAACGGCGTTTGGGGGTGTGTTGCTTGCGACGCTCGTCATACTGATTATTCACGGTGCTTCACGTGATGGCTGGGTGCCGATTCTGGACAGCGCCAATCTGGCTCTGCATGAAGCCGGTCATCCCCTGGTTGGTATTTTCAGTGATCGATTGATGGTTTATGGCGGCACGCTCTTTCAATTGATTTTCCCGATTACCGTTGTCTTCCATTTTTCGCGCCAGAGGGAGCCGGCTGGTTTCGTCATCGGGTTGGTCTGGCTGGGTGAAAACCTGCTGAATATCGCGCGCTACATGGCAGATGCCCGCGCTCAGGAGCTGCCACTGGTTGGCGGGGGCGAGCATGACTGGACCGAAATATTCATGCGTTGGGGCGTGCTGGCCAAGGACGTAAAAATTGCCGGCCTGACTCGTTGGCTTGCCTATGTGCTGATGCTGGGTGCTTTGGTCTGGCTTTGGCGACGCTATAAAACACAGAAAAATGCGGAGATGATATGAGCGAGAGCAAGGTTCGTACGGGCTACGTCCGACCACTCGACATCAAGCACGGCCAGGTTGACATGGCGCACGGCTCAGGTGGCCGGGCGATGGCGCAGCTAATCGAGGAGCTGTTTGCCAAATACCTTGGCAACGAATACCTGGCTCAGGGCGATGATGGTGCCCTGCTGCCAGCGCCGGGCGCGGGCAAGCTAGTGATGGCTACCGACTGCCATGTCGTTTCCCCGCTTTTTTTTCCCGGCGGTGATATTGGTTGTCTGTCGGTGCATGGCACGATCAACGATGTGGCGATGATGGGTGCCCAACCTTTATGGCTGGCGGCTGGCTTCATCCTCGAAGAGGGCTTTAAGCTCGCCGATCTGGCGCGCATCGTGCAGAGTATGGCGGCGGCGGCGAAGGCGGCGGGGGTGCCGGTCGTGACCGGCGATACCAAGGTGGTCGAGCGCGGCAAGGCCGATGGCGTTTTCATCACTACCACCGGCGTCGGGGTTGTGGTGCCGGGCATGGAACTCTCCGGCAACAAGGCGCGGCCGGGTGATGTGATTCTGCTTTCCGGTACGCTGGGCGATCATGGCATGGCGATCATGGCCGAGCGTGAGAGCCTGGGTTTTGAGTCGCCTATTGTTTCCGATACGGCGGCGCTGCATGGTCTGATTGCGGCAATGCGGGCCAGCGGGGCGGATATTCATGTGTTGCGTGACCCGACGCGCGGTGGTTTGGCGACGACGCTCAACGAAATCGCCAAACAAAGCGGGGTTGGGATGATGTTGCAGGAGAAAGCCTTGCCGGTACTGCCAGCCGTCGATGCCGCCTGTGAATTCCTCGGTCTGGATCCGCTTTATGTGGCTAATGAAGGAAAATTGGTAGCGATCTGCGCCGAAAGTGATGCGGAAAAGCTATTGGCGACGATGCGAGCGCATCCCTTGGGGGTGAATGCGGCGATCGTTGGCGCGGTGCATGAAGACGCCCATCATTTTGTGCAGATGACCACCGGTTTCGGCGGCAAGCGCATCGTCGATTGGTTAAGCGGCGAGCAATTGCCGCGTATTTGTTGATGGAAGCGATTTAATGGCGCAGGGCAATGACCAGAGAGCGGACTTCACCCACTTCGGCGATAACCAGCGCGCGGGCATCGTCCATGTCGTCGGCGTTGCGCACATGAAAAAGATCACTGCTACCGTCAAAGTAACGAATAGCTGCGGTGTATTCAGGCCGCGGAGCGGGTTTGGAGCGAGTGCTGCGGGCCGTTGCTGGTTTGCGTTGCGCGTGCATTTTTACATCCCCTTTGCTTTGTTGCAGTGCATCGTAAACAAACTTAAGCATTTGAAAAATATGGCAAAGGTGATAGTTTTATGCAGCATGAAAAGTTCCTGCCTGCCAAGCCTTGTATTGCCGTTATCTAATGCACTGGCATAGAACATAAAAACCCGATCGGTATGCGAATTCTTTTCCTCACACACAGTTTCAACAGCCTGACGCAACGCTTGTATTGCGAATTGAGTCAGCTCGGCCATCAGATCAGTATTGAGTTCGACATCACCGATTCGGTTAGTGAAGAGGCGGTGTTTTTGTTCAAGCCGGATCTGATTCTCGCGCCGTTTCTCAAACGGGCGATTCCCGAATCTATCTGGTCGCGCCATCTTTGCCTGGTCGTCCATCCTGGTATCGTCGGTGACCGTGGCCCATCCGCGCTGGATTGGGCGATACAGAATGGTGCGCGGGAATGGGGCGTGACGGTCTTGCAGGCCGAAGCCGAAATGGATGCTGGCCCGGTCTGGGCGTCAGCCAACTTCCCGCTGCGCCAAGAAAAAAAATCGTCGATTTACCGCAACGAAACCACAGAAGCAGTGGTTCAGGCAGTCATTGTTACGGTCAACCGCGTAAACGGCGGAAATTTTCAGCCGCTGCGCGTAGCGGGGCAAGCGCATGAGTTGATGAAACAGAAAGACCGCGCCATCAACTGGCAGACAGAAACCAGCGCCGTCATCCTAGCCAAACTGAATGCTGCCGATGGCTTTCCCGGCATCGCCAACGAGTTGTTCGGCCAGCCCTGCCATCTTTTCGATGCCTGGCCGGAGGCAATGCTAAAAGGTGAGCCGGGCAGCCTGCTCGGTTATCGTGAAACGGCAATCTGCCGGGCGACGGTGGATGGTGCCCTGTGGATCGGCCATGTCAAAAAGCCGGCTGGGATCAAGCTGCCCGCCACGCAGGCTTTTCCTGAGGCGCTGGCCTTGCCGGAGCTGCCTTTGGCAGACTACGGGAAGTCAGCGCACGCCACCTGGCAGGACATCGCCTATGAAGAAGTCGCCGGTGTCGGTTTCCTCAGTTTTGAGTTCTACAACGGCGCGATGAGTACGCGGCAGTGCCAGCGCCTGACGGCCGCTTTTCTGTGGGCGAGCAGTCGGCCGACGCGGGTGATTGTGCTACGTGGCGGCCGAGATTTCTGGTCGAACGGAGTTCATCTCAACACCATCGAGGCGGCAGAAAGCCCATCGGACGAATCATGGGCCAATATCAACGCCATCGATGATCTGGCCGAAGCCATATTGCGCTGCGAAACGCAGTTGACCGTAGCCGCTGTCGGCGGCAACACCGGCGCCGGCGGCTGTTTTCTGGCACGTGCTGCCGATCAGGTTTGGGTGCGCGATGGCGTCATGCTCAACCCGCACTATAAAAACATGGGCAACCTGTTCGGTTCGGAGTTCTGGACTTACCTGCTGCCGCCACGGGTGGGCGATGCGGGCGCGCAAGCCATCATGCGCCATCGCTTGCCGATGACGGCTCAGGCTGCGGTCAGGCTGGGCTTTTATGACTCCTGCCTGCCCGGTCCCGGTTTTACCGTCGATGTCGCCCGGCGGGCGGCAGAGCTGGCTGGCGCGGACGACTTTGCTGCGCAACTGGCAGAGAAGCAGGCCAAGCGTCAGGCCGATGAAGCCGCCAAGCCCTTGGCCGACTACCGTGCGGAAGAACTCAAGGAAATGCGACGCAATTTTTACGGTTTTGATCCTTCGTACCATGTCGCACGCTATCATTTTGTCACGCGCACCTTGCATTCCTGGACGCCGCGCCACCTTGCCCGACACCGTGATCTAGACTGGGAAATTACACAATGAGCCTGACCAGCCTGCGCAAACTGCCTGCCGTCCTCGTGATTGATGACGAAGTGCGTTCGCAGGAGGCGCTGCGCCGCACGCTGGAAGAGGATTTCGAGGTGCTTTGTGCTTCCAGCGCGGCGGAAGGCATGGAAATTCTCGAAAAAGAGCAGTCGACCGCAGCCATCCGCATCGTGCTCTGCGATCAACGTATGCCGGGCATCACCGGCGTCCAATTCCTGAAAGAGGTGCGCCACCGCTGGCCGGACATCGTGCGCATCATTCTCTCCGGTTACACCGACGCCGAAGACATCATTACCGGCGTTAACGAGGCCGGCATCTGGCAATACCTGCTTAAGCCATGGCAGCCGGATCAGTTGCTGTTGACCCTGCAGCGTGCCGCCGAAGTCTGGCGTCTGCAGCAGGAAAACCAGCGCCTTTCACTCGACCTGCGCACCGCCGAACCGGTCTTGAAGCGCCGGGTTGAGTCCAAATTCGAGAAAGCCAAACACGCCTTCGGGCTGGCCGGTCTGATCCGCGCCCCGGACAGCCCGCTCAATGGGGTGTGCGACATGATCGCGCGCATCGCGCCTTACGATCTCTCGGTGCTGGTCACCGGTGAATCAGGTACCGGCAAGGAAATGGTTGCTCGCGCCATCCACTACGAAAGCCGGCGCGCCAGCAAAGCCTTTGTCACCGAAAATTGCGCTGCGCTGCCCGACACTTTGCTGGAGTCCGAACTCTTCGGCTACAAGCGTGGTGCCTTCACCGGCGCCGTCGAGGATAGAGTTGGCCTCTTTCAGCAAGCTGATGGCGGCACCCTGTTTCTCGATGAAATCGGCGAAACCAGCCCGGCGTTTCAGGTCAAACTGCTGCGCGTCCTGCAGGAAGGCGAGTTCCGCCCGCTGGGCAGCAATCGCTCGCTGACGGTTGATGTACGCGTTATCGCGGCGACCAATCGCGATCTTGAAGAGGACGTGCATACCGGGCGTTTCCGCGAGGATCTTTACTATCGGCTGGCAACTATCGCCCTGCATGTGCCGCCCTTGCGCGAGCGTGCGATGGATCTGCCTTTGCTCGCCCAGCGCCTGCTGGAAAGCAGCAGCACCGTGCTGGGCAAGCCGAGTTCCGGGTTTTCGCCGGAGGCGCTGGCCGGCCTGACCGCCTATCGCTGGCCAGGCAATGTGCGTGAATTGCAGAATGAAATCCTGCGTATGCTGGCCTTGGCCGATACACCAAAGCTGGTTGCCGATTTGCTCTCGCTACGAGTCAGGCAAGTGCCGGTCAGCAAGGGGTTGGAGAAGGAACTGGCCTGGCTGGGCAGCCTGAATGGCGGGCTCAAGGAGCGCATGGAGCAGCTAGAGGCTCAGGTGCTCAAAGAGGCGATGCTGCGCCATCGCGGTAACAAGTCACGCGCC
Organism: Candidatus Dechloromonas phosphorivorans; assembly: GCA_016709495.1. Taxonomy (GTDB): domain Bacteria; phylum Pseudomonadota; class Gammaproteobacteria; order Burkholderiales; family Rhodocyclaceae; genus Azonexus; species Azonexus defluvii. Next base: position 29,730 of record JADJMS010000027.1, read on the forward strand.
GCCAAGGAGCTTGGTTTGTCACGCGTCGGGTTGCGCAGCAAGCTCAACCGCTATGGGCTGGAGCCGGCGTGATGCGCGTTCTCTGGTTGCAAAGCGGCGGTTGTGGTGGTTGCACGCAGTCCTTGCTCTGCGCTGAACCGCGTCCGCTGTTCGACGAGTTGCGCGATGCCGGCATCGAGTTAGTCTGGCATCCGGCCTTGTCACAGGAAAGTGGCGAAGAGGCGCTACAGGTGTTGAGTGATTGCGCCGATGGCAAAATGGCCTTTGATGTGCTGTGTGTTGAAGGTGCGATGCTGCGTGGCCCCAACGGGACTGGCAAGTTCCACCTGATGGCCGGCAGCGGGCGACCGCTGACCGAATGGGTTGAGCGTCTTGCTGCCCAGGCCAAATGGGTTTTTGCTATCGGTTCGTGTACGGCTTACGGTGGCTTTTCGGCCAGCACACCGGGCAATCCGCTGGAAGCTTGCGGTCTGCAATATGACACCAACGAAATGGGTGGCCTGCTCGGCAAGGCCTTTGTTTCCGGCTGCGGCTTGCCGGTCGTCAATATTGCCGGTTGCCCGACACATCCCGGCTGGATCGTCGATACGCTGGAAAAGCTGGCGCTGGAAGGTTTGTCGGCCAGTGATCTGGATGAATTTGGTCGGCCGCTGCTCTATGCTGACCAACTGGTCCACCACGGCTGCCCGCGCAATGAGTATTACGAATTCAAGGCCAGCGCCATCAAGCAATCCGACCTCGGCTGCCTGATGGAAAATCTCGGTTGCAAAGGTACTCAGGCGCATGCCGATTGCAATGTGCGGACCTGGAATGGCAGCGGTTCCTGCCTGCGCGGCGGGTTTGCCTGCATCGCCTGTACCGAACCGGGCTTTGAAGCACCGGGCCATCCCTTTCAGGAAACCCCCAAGGTGGCGGGTATCCCCATCGGTTTGCCCACTGACATGCCCAAGGCCTGGTTCGTTGCCTTGGCGGCACTCTCCAAATCAGCGACCCCGAAGCGGGTGCGCGACAATGCGGTGGTCGATCATCCAGTGATTCGTCCATCAGTCAAAAAGGCTGGCAAATGAAGCGGATTCTGGTCGGCCCATTCAACCGCGTTGAAGGTGATCTGGAAGTTAGCCTGGATGTGGAAGGCGGGCAGATTGTCGAGGCGCGCGTCAACTCGCCGCTCTTTCGCGGGTTTGAGCAAGTGCTCATCGGTCGCGCAGCGGAAGATGCGCTTGCTGTCGTGCCGCGCATTTGCGGCATCTGCTCGGTTGCCCAGTCCGCCGCCGCCGCTGGCGCGCTGGCCGCTGCAGCCGGACTTGAGCCGGCACCCAATGGCCGACTGGCGCAGCATCTGATTCAGGCCACTGAAAATCTGGCCGACCATCTCACGCATTTTTACCTTTTCTTCATGCCGGATTTTGCCCGCGCCAGCTATGTTGACCGCAACTGGTATGCCAGCGTCGCCGGACGTTTTACCGCAGTCAAGGGCAGCGCCAACCCGGGGGTACTGGTTGCCCGCGCCAATTTCTTCAAGCTGATCGGTTTCCTTGCCGGACGCTGGCCGCACACGCTGGCCATCCAGCCAGGCGGCAGCACCAAGGCGATGACGCCTGCCGAACGCATCCGCATCCTCGCCGTTCTGCGTGATTTTCGCTCTTTTCTCGAAAGCGGCTTGCTCGGCGATACGCTGGAAAATTTCGCCGCACTGGATTCGGAAGATGCCCTACGCGCTTGGAGCGCCAGCCATTCTGGTGATTTTCCTGCATTCCTGAAGGCAGCATATGATTTACGGCTGGAACAGATTGGGCGGGCCAGCGACCGCTACATGTCTTACGGCGCCTATGATTTATTCGCAGCGGGCCTCTGGCAGCCAAGTCTTGCTGTCGACAGCCTGAGTCTGGCAAAAATTACCGAAGACCCCCGCCATGCCTGGATGACGGACAGCAGCCCCTTGCCGCCAGCCATCGGGCAGACCATCGTCGATGCCGAAAAAACGGGCGCCTACACCTGGTGCAAGGCACCGCGCTATGCCGGGCAGGTCGTCGAGACTGGTGCACTGGCGCGTCAAGTGGTTGCCGGCCACCCCCTGCTGCGCGATCTGGTATTGCGCCACGGCGGTAGTGTGACGGCGCGCGTCACGGCGCGCATGATCGAGCTGGCCACGGTGCTACCAGCCATGGAGCGCTGGGTACGCGAGATTGTTCTCGGCGAAGCCTTCTGCAACCCCACGGATCTGCCTGACGAGGCGCAAGGCGTCGGTATCGTCGAAGCCGCCCGTGGCAGCCTCGGCCACTGGCTGTCGATCAAGCGCGGCCGTATTGAGCGTTACCAGATCATCGCCCCGACGACCTGGAACTTTTCTCCACGCGATAGCGAGGGACAGCCCGGCCCACTCGAACAGGCGCTGGTCGGTTTGCCAGCGGGTGATGGGGCTTTGCCGACAGTTCAGCACGTGGTCAGATCGTTTGACCCGTGCATGGTCTGTACCGTGCATTAGAAAAAATCGGCGTTTTTCGGTAGTTGACCGTAACAATTAGTGCTCGGAGTAAAGCAACTCCTGGGCGCGCTCGAACAACTCCCGTTCTTCAAATCGGACATGGTCATAAAGCATCTGGCCAAAGTGGGCGAGGATGGGGCCGTCTGCTTGTTGCAATTGCTGATTGAGGGCACGCAAGATTTTGTGTTCTTCCAGCGTGCGATTGACCAGTTCGTTTGCGCCATGGGCAAGCAGTGCGGGAAGCACAACCTGTTCTTCTGCCAGAAAATGAGCTTCGATTTCTTCAGCAAACTTGCTGGTGATCGTCCGTGCTGCTTGAGCAATGGCTTCCGGATTGCCGGCATCACTGGCAAAGCGGGCAAGTCGCGCCAGTTTGAGGGCGGTGTGATGTTCGCGGGAGAGTTGCAACAGGTCGGCATGGCGTTTCATCGGGTACCTCGTTTGGTGTTGCTGCGCACCAGTAATACCATCGTCGCGATGAAGACAACCAGCACCAGCCCATTGAACAGGCTGGCGTGCTGACGCAGGGCGAAGTTGTCGAACAGCCCGCCGAATACCCGCAGCGCCAGCGTCAGGTGGAGCAGCACGAGTGGGAGGTAGAGCACCGGGTGGTAAGGGATTTTGATGCGAGTGACGGTGGGGAAGATGATGGGGGCGTGACCAAAAACCATGGCAAAGACAAAGCCGAGGCCAATCGAGTGCAAGGCGGCATCGCGCCAGATATGACCGGGCGTGAAGGCGCCAGCCATGCCGAGCAGCCCGGCGATGACCAGCCAGACGTAGCCGGAGAGCAGGCAGATGGCGATGAAACGGGTCAGTCTGTCGCTGGCGACATTGCGCCGGGCAATGTCGTAACGCAGCAGCCAGAGCGCCAGTGCAAAAAAACCGGCGGCAAAGAGCGGGTTGACCGTAATCGTTGCACTGACCAGCAACAGTCCCACGATGGCGATGAATATTTTCTGGGCAGCGGGTGGTGTTGGCAAAAAGCGGGTCAGCTCAAGGCGTTCGCCGCCGAGGGTCAGGACCAGAAAAAGTAGCCACCAGGGTACGGCGCCGCTGATCTCGCCGGAGCTGATCCAGATCAGGTTGCCGATCAACCAGCAACCGGCGGCCAGCGTCAGTATTCCGGTATAAATGGCGAACTGGCGGCGCATGGCCACTCCGCTTGCCGCCACCAGGCCCAAGGCCGCCAAACTACCCAGAGTTTGGCCGACGATCAGCGGAGCGCCAGCAAGTAGCGCCAGTCCGCCAGCGCTGGCAGCCAGCGGAACCAGATAGGCCCAGCCGTGGCCGATGGCAACCGCCCGTTCGAGGCTGATCACGGTGCCGAAGAATGCAGCAATCATTAACGGGCCATGCAAGCCGGCGGCCTGTGCTGCGGGGGCGGGCACTTCCCAGCCGAGCCGGGCAAGGCCGGCGAGAACACCGCCAAGCAGCGAGAGCATGCCAAAAAACAGCAGCGGCAGCCGACCGGCGGGTTTGAGATCGCTCATTGCTGGTCTGCTGGCGGATCGCTCCAGCCCAGGCGCAAACGACATTGCTCGCTCATCATGGTTGGGTTCCAGGACGGTTCCCAGACGATGCGGATTTCCGGCTGGCATTCGTCAGGCAAAATGCGGTCGAGTTCGGCGTAGGCGTCGTCGATGATCATTTCCCCCATCGGGCAGGCCGGCGAGGTCATGGTCATTTCGATCAACAGATCGGAGCCGGTGAATTCGATGCGATAAACCAGACCGAGGTCGACGATGTTGGCACCTACTTCAGGGTCAGCCACACGGCGCAGGGCATCGCGAATCTGTTCGGTGTCGGGGAAAGCGCTCATGGTGGCTAGACGTTAGAATGTGATGAAGGGCATCGTAGCAGTGATGCCGGTGCCGGTATTTAGCAGGGAACAAATAATTGGCTGGTTTTGCGATATCTTGAAACGAGGTATTGGGCTGACAATTTAGAAGTTCAGATGTTGGGCTGAGCAACAACACAGGATGAAAAGATGAACAATCAGGTTCATGACTGCCGATTTCAATTGCGCCTGAATCTGTTTTCAGGTTTTGCTTGCCGGCAATTCGGTTTGCTTGTGATTCTCTGTGTGTTGGTGGTTTTTCCCCTTTTTGCGCAAGATGCCGGCCCGAAATTTCATATTGATACGCCGGCTCATGCCGGGATGGTCAGGCAAATCCTTGTTACCGGCGATGAGCGTTTTCTGCTGACAGGCGGGGTGGATCGCACAATTCGAGTCTGGGACAGCAAGACCGGACAGCAAGTGCAGCGCTGGATCTTGCCGAATGAAGATGACCGCATTCATGCGCTGGCCATCTCGCCCGATAACAAGTTGCTTGCCGTTGGTGGCGATCTTGTTGGTTCAGGTTCGGATGGGGCGGTCTTGTTGCTGTCGTTGCAGACGGGGCGGATTGTTAAAACATTGACGGGCATTCGGGCGCGAGTCAGTTCGCTGGCTTTCTCGCTGGATGGCAAAAATCTGGCAGTAGGTTTTGGTGGCGCGCGCGATATTTCGCGGAGTCAGGTCGGTGATCTGGCGAATCTGATTACGAGTGCGCAAGAGGGAAGTAATGCCATTGAAAATGGCGTGGCAATTTATGGTGTTGCCGATTTACGTCTTATCTACAGCGACCCGCTCAGCATTGGGGCCGTTGTGTCCATGGTTTTCAATAACGCGGGGAATCTCGCGGTTGCTACGCATGAGGCAAAGGGGTACGGACGTCTCGCCATCTATCGAAAACCGGGTGGTAACTACGAGCGCCAGGCCAAGGCCGATGTCGTTCGGCATGCTGGATCAGGGCTGGTGTGGCGAAACGACAATAAAACGATTTTGCTTGGGCAGGATGGAGAATTTGGTGCCGATACAATCAACGAAGTGGCGCCAGCCTTCCATGCCTCGAGAGAGGATATCAGTGCCGTTCGTTTTCTGTCTGATGGAACACCCATTGCGGCATTTGGTACGAAACATAATGGACAGGGTGAAATCAAGGCGCTGACAGATGCCAAGTGGCACTCTTCCAAGTCTGTAATTCAGATTCCCGATAGCAATCTTGAAGACATGCGTTTTCTTTCGGGCGGTCAAATTGCTTATGTGACGGACAACGGAACACTCGCCATGCTCGGTGCTGATGGTCAGATGCTCTGGCGCAAAACATCCGGGGGCATCAGTTTTCAGGAAAAGCCTGATCGTCTTCGTGTTTCAGGGGATGGGCAATGGGTTGGATTGCGCTATCAATCGGCAGATGGATTTCAAGAGCTTGCTTTTCATCTCGAAAGCGGCCGCTTCGCAGCGATTTCGAGCATCAAGGATTGGCGTGAACCTCTGGTAAGTCGTAGTGGGTTTCCAGCGACCAAAGTTTTTTCTACGGAACTGATGCAGGCAGGCTTTACAAGGCAACACCCAGCTACGTCAGAAACTGGCGATACACAACAAGCCAGAGTTTGATGATGTGGGTTCGTCTGCTGGGTTCCGATGTGGTGGCGCTGAATCTGATTGAGGAGAGGGGGCTGATTGTTGTCGCGACATCCGACGGTATGCTGCGTCTGTTACGCATGCGCGATGGTGCCGTCATCCTGACCTATTACATTCAACCGGGTGAACGAAAATGGTTGAGCATTGCCGATACGGGGCACTACGAGGCAAGCGTTGGCGGCGACAATCTTGGTGGCTGGGTGCTACGTCAGGACTCACAGCAGACAGCCGAGTTTTTCCCCTTGTCGCGGTTTCGTGATCAATTTTTATTGCCAGGCATGACCAGGCATGTTCTGGCGAGTAATGATCCCAACCAGGGGGTTCAGCGTGCCTTGGCTGAATGGCAACCGTCGCCTATGGGTGCGGTGGTAGTTGAACAGGTTGCCAAACAGGAAGTGCTAATTGTTCCGCAAAAGCTCACGCCAGCATCGGAGTTGGTTGAGATTGAGTCGCCGAAAATTGATCAGGTGCCGCCATCAATCGAAATTGTCAGCCCTGGTTTTGAAACAACCCTCACGGGCAACCAGCTTTCCATCAATGTGCGAGTGTTGACCCCAAAAGATGCACCATTGAAAGGCGTCTTTTCGCGGATAGTTTCATCCGGGCAGGTGACGCGGGGATTGCATCCCGGGCTTACCTCGGTTGAACAAACCTTAAATCTCAAATTGCCGCCGGAAGATGTTGAGGTGCATCTTGTCGCAGAAAATCGCTGGGGAAGTTCGCTCCCGAAAGTGATTCGGGTTCGCTATGCCGGGCCCGTCGCCGCTCCGATTATCAAGCAGAGAACACTGCGCATTCTGGCGATAGGGGTGTCGGATTATGACAATCCAAGTTATCGTCTTTTCCTGGCAGCCAAGGATGCCAACGATTTTGGCCGGCTGCTTTCCGGCCAGCGAGGAAAACTCTACGATAAAGTCGAAATCGCAATGCTGACCGATAAGGCGGCTGACAAGTCAGCCATCGAGAAAGCTTTCACCAATCTCAAAAAACAGGTTCGCGCAGAGGATACAACCTTCGTTTTTCTGGCCGGACATGGCGTAAATGATTTCAAGCAGGGGTATTACTTCATGCCCAGGGAGGCTGACATCAAGCGCCTGAGCGATACGGGAGTTTCGTTCCGCGATATCCGGCGAACGCTGGCAGAGCTTCCCGGGCGTAATCTGCTGTTTGTTGATACCTGCCACGCCGGGAATGTCATTGGCAGTGGCGCAACTGGTTTGTCCCAGAACAACAGTTCGGCAATCAACGAACTGGCCAGCCCGGAAAATAACATCATTGTCTTTGCCTCCTCATCGGGTGATCAGGCGGCCATTGAAAAAGATGACTGGGGCAACGGCGCTTTTACCAAGGCTTTGCTCGAAGGTTTGCAGGGCAGGGCTGATTTCATGAAACGTGGTCGAATCAGCTACAAGCAACTCGATGCCTACGTATCTGATCGTGTCAGCGATCTGACGGATGGTTTGCAAACACCTGTGACGCCGGTTCTGTTGACCGTCCCTGATTTTCCATTGGTTGAAGTTCTTTCAAACTGAACAAGGTAATGGCTTACAAACCTTGCTTTCATCCTTGTTTTGATAGGGAGTAGATATACAAATGGATCGCTTCACAATTTCTCTGGATGAAGCATTGGCCAGCCAATTTGACCAATTGATTGCAGCGCGCGGCTACAGCAACCGCTCGGAAGCCGTGCGTGACCTGATTCGTGGGGCGATTGAAAGCGACCGCCAACGCGACCCGCCGGCCGGGCATTGCGTGGCCAATCTTTCCTACGTTTATAACCATCACGAGCGTGAACTGGCCGAACGTTTGACCGGTTTGCAGCATGATCATCATGATTTGACGGTAGCGGCCATGCACAGCCATCTTGATCACGATAATTGCCTTGAATCGGTGATTTTGAAAGGCGCCACGGCCGAGGTCAGGCAATTTGCCGATGTATTGATGGCAGAAAGCGGTGTTCGTCATGGCAAGCTCAACCTGATTGCCCTTGAGCCTGAAAACCATCACGCCCATGATGAACACGGCACCGCCCATGTCCACTACCGCCCCGCCCGCTAGATCGCCGCTGCCTGATTCCACCGAACAGCTCGGTGAGCAGGCCTGGATCGAAGTGATCCAGAAAATGGACGAGGTCTATAACGACCTCCTCCAGTACGAAGTCGCCCTCGAAGAGAAAAACGCCGCGCTGGAGGAATCGCACCAGTTCATCGAGAGCGTGCTGACCTCGATGTCGGACATCCTGATCGTTTGTGATCGGCACGGCAGTATTGAAGAGGTCAACTCGTCGCTCTGCCATTTTGCCGGCAAAACTTCTGAAGAATTGCTGCATCAGCCGCTATTCGATCTCTTTGCTGATGAAGCCGAACGTGCCAAGGCGCGCGAGTTGTTCAGTCGTTTCGCGCGCGAAGGTGTGCATGATTGCGAGCTATTTTTGCGTGCTGGCGATGGGACGACCGTACCAGTTTCAATCAACTGCACGCCACGCGTCTCGCAAACCGGTAAATTGATGGGCGTTGTCGTCACCGGCCGCCCGGTCGGCGAATTGCGTCGTGCTTATCAGGCATTGCGCCAGGCGCATGATGATCTCAAGCGTACGCAAGGTCAGTTGCTGCATGCAGAAAAAATGGTTTCGCTGGGCCGGCTGGTGGCCGGCGTTGCGCATGAGCTAAATAATCCGATCAGTTTCGTGCTGGGCAACGTGCTTTCACTGCAGCGCTACAGTCAACGGCTTGAAGGTTATCTCGCAGCCGTCCATGCCAGTGATGCGGCAGAAGGTGATGCGCTGAAAGCCTTGCGTGGTGAGTTGCGCATTGATCGCATTCTGGCCGACATGCCGCATCTGATCGACGGCATGATCGAAGGCGCCGAGCGCACCCGCGATATTGTTGACGCTCTGAAGCGTTTTTCTGCCGTCGATAAAATGGCGCCCGAGCAAGTTAATCTCAATGAGGTCATCGAACGTTCGGTGCGCTGGGTGGTGCAGAGCGCTTCGGCAAAGTTTACGGTCGACGTCGATTTGCCGCCGAATATATGTTGCTCCGGTTCCTCGGGCCAATTGCAGCAAGTGGTGATGAACCTCATTCAGAATGCCTGCGATGCCACCGCCAGCCAGCCGGATGCCGCCTTGAAAATAGTTGGCACCACAGAGAATGGCAGGGTCAGCCTGCGCTTTATCGACAACGGGCCGGGGATTGCCGAGGAGCATGTAAACCGGCTCTTCGAGCCATTTTTCACCACCAAGCCAGTCGGTCAGGGCACGGGCTTGGGCCTGTCGATTAGCTATGGCATCGTTGATCGGCACGGTGGAAAGCTGAGCGCTAGAAACTCGGTGGATGGCGGAGCGGAATTTGACCTTGCACTTCCACTGGAAAGTTGCTGATCAGTTGGCCTGGCCTTGGCAAAGCCGATTGCAATACGAACAATGACTTATTGCATTGGCACGCTATTTGTATGAAGATTATTTACAACTTCATACTAGTGCCATGGAAAACCTTCCCACCGACTGGCTTTCGCTGCTGATCCTGACCTTCGTGCTCGGCATGAAGCATGGGTTTGATGCCGACCATCTGGCAACCATCGATGGCCTGACACGCTACAACATCCGCAGCAAACCCGGTTGGCGCGCTATTGCGGCACTCTTTTTCATTGGGTCATGGGGCGGTGGTGATGGCCATTGCGCTGGGTGTGTCGGCCCTCGCTGGCCAGTGGGAAGTCCCGGCCTGGTTTGGCACCCTCGGTTCACTGATTTCAATTGTTTTTCTGGTTGCCCTCGGCAGTCTCAACCTGGCCGCCGTGCTGCGTGCCGAACCGGATCAACTGGTGCAACCGGTCGGCCTCAAGGGCAAACTGCTAGGCAATCTGCGCCATGCCTCGCATCCGGTTCTGATCGCTCTGGTTGGTGCATTGTTCGCACTCTCTTTCGACACCCTTTCTCAGGCCGCATTCTTTGCGCTAACCGCCACGCAATACGGTGGTTGGCAGCACGCATTGATGCTGGCCTTACTTTTCATGCTTGGCATGTTGCTCACCGATGGCATCAACGGCCTGTGGATTGCCCGTCTGATTGCGCGAGCCGATCAGGTAGCGCTGGTTGCTTCGCGGGTCATGGGTTTGGTTGTTTCCGGGGTCAGCTTATTGGTCGCCGCCTTTGGTGCAGCCAAACTGTGGTCGCCGGCAATTGATGCCTGGAGCGAAGGCAAAGAGCTGGTTTTCGGCTTTATGCTGGTGGCGATCATCGTTGTCAGTTTTCTTGCCGCGGTCAGGCTGACTCGCCGGCCAGCGATGGTTTAAGCAAAATAAGGGGGTGGCCGGGAAACCGGCTTTTTTAAGCGATGAGAGTAAGAAAATTATTAATTTATTCATATATCGGGCTGGCTACCTCGTCCGCTCTTGCCGGCGAAACAGGCGAGTTATCGGTGGTTGAAGTTCGTGCCAAGGCTGAAAATCTTGAAGGCATCGCTGCTGCCGGTAGCCAGGGTGTGGTTTCCAGCCAGCGACTGGCGACGGTGCCGATTTTGCGCCCCGGTGAGGCGCTGGAAATGGTGCCGGGTCTGATCGTCACGCAACATGCCGGCGACGGCAAAGCCAACCAGTATTTTTTGCGTGGATTCAATCTTGATCACGGAACGGATTTCGCCACTTATGTAGGTGGTGTTCCGGTCAATATGCCGACCCACGCTCACGGGCAGGGTTACAGCGATCTCAATTTTTTGATCCCGGAACTGGTTGACCGTATCAGTTACCGTAAAGGCCCGTATTACGCCGAAGAAGGCGATTTTTCCTCTGCTGGCGCCGCACATATCGACTATTTCCGCAAAATTGACGGGACTTTGGCGCAAGTGACGCTTGGCCAGCATGGCTATGCGCGCAGCCTGTTGGCGGGTTCCCCTGTGGTTGGCAACGGAAATCTGCTCTACGGGCTTGAGCTATTTCACAACGACGGCCCATGGCAGGCAGCGGAAAATTACCGCAAATTGAATGGTCTTCTGCGTTACAGCGAAGGCACGCGTTACGACGGTTTTTCGCTGACCGGTATGGCCTACAAGGGAAATTGGACATCCACCGATCAGATCGCCAAGCGAGCCATCGATAGCGGTTTAGTTAGCCGCTACGGCACGCTCGACTCGACGACGGGCGGTGAAACCTATCGCTATAGTTTGTCCGGTGAGTGGGCAAAACGCGGTGACAATAGCCAAAGCAAGGCCAACGTCTGGTGGTTACGCTCCGGCCTCGATCTCTGGTCCAATTTCCAATATTGCCTGAATGATTTTGCGGCTAACGGTAATTGCGATATGGGTGATCAGTTCAAGCAGGGTGAACGTCGACAGGCTGGTGGTTTCGCTGCATCACACACACTATATGATCGCTGGGGCAATTTTGATGTGAGCAATGCCTTCGGTGTGCAGGGGCGTATGGACCGTCTCCGCCCGGTCGGCCTCTATAACACCAGTCAGCGTAATATCTGGAATACCGTGCGCGAAGACTATGTCACCCAACGCAGTCTCGCTGTGGGCGCAAAACGAGTTGCGCTGGACGTCCTGGTTGCGCTCGATTTCAGGTTTGCGCGGCGATGCCTACGATTTTACGGTCGACTCGAATTTGAGTGCCAATTCCGGCAAGGCCAGCGATCAGATGTTGACGCCAAAATTCTCCCTGATTTTCGACCCTTGGCAAAAAACAGAGCTTTATCTCAATTATGGTCACGGTTTTCACTCCAACGATGCGCGTGGCGCCACCATCACACAGGATCCGGGCAGCGGTAACCCGGTGGGTCGAGTCAAGCCGCTGGTGCGTACCAAAGGCAGCGAAATTGGCCTGCGTACGGAAATTGTTCAGGGTTGGCAGTCGACTGTCGCCTTGTGGCAACTGGAAGCAGCCTCCGAGTTGCTCTTTATTGGCGATTCAGGAACAACCGAAGCCTCGCGTCCCTCACGACGTTACGGTGTCGAGTGGACCAATCTATATGTGCCGACCGACTGGCTGGCTATCGATGCCGATCTGGCCGTCTCGCATGCCCGTTTTCGTGATTCCGATGTTGCCGGAAACTACATTCCCGGTGCCGTTTCATGCACGGTCAATCTGGGATTGACCTTAGATCAGCTTGGGCCATGGTTCGGCACATTGCGGTTCCGCTACTTTGGTCCGCGCCACTTGATCGAAGATAACTCGGTACGTTCATCCGGCTCGGCCCTGACCAATCTGCGGTTGGGGTACAAGTTCGACAAGCGTACGCAGGTGGCGATGGATGTGTATAACCTGTTCGACCGCAGGGTGAACGATGTCGAATACTGGTACGAATCACAGTTAAGCAATGAAACGTTTCCACAGGCTGATCGACACATACACCCGAGCGAACCACGAACGCTGCGCCCGTCAATTTTGCATCGATTCTGATCCCGGTAATTCATAATTATGGTTTGCCGCCCGTAAACCTTTGGAGTACCCTACGGGGTTTCCCTTTACCGACGAATTCCAAGGAGACCCTGTGGAAAAGGACTTGCGCGAAGCCGCACTTGAATACCATCGCTGGCCTACGCCAGGCAAAATTTCTGTACGCCCGACCAAGGGCCTGACTAACCAGCGCGACCTCGCGCTTGCTTACTCGCCGGGTGTCGCGGCAGCTTGTGATGCCATCGTCGAAGATCCGGCAACCGCTGCCTGGTACACCTCGCGCGCCAATCTGGTCGGTGTTATCACTAACGGCACTGCCGTTCTTGGCCTTGGCAATATTGGCCCATTGGCAGCCAAGCCGGTGATGGAAGGCAAGGGCTGTTTGTTCAAGAAATTCGCCGGAATTGACGTCTTCGACATCGAGCTGGCAGAGAACGACCCGGATAAGCTGATCGACATGATTGCCGCCATGGAGCCAACGCTCGGCGGTATCAATCTTGAAGACATCAAGGCGCCGGAATGCTTCTATATTGAAGAGAAGCTCAAGGCACGAATGAATATTCCGGTCTTCCACGATGACCAGCATGGCACCGCGATTATTTCCGGCGCGGCCATGCTGAATGGCCTGAAGGTCGTTGGCAAGAAAATCGACGAGGTCAAGGTCGTTGTTTCCGGTGCCGGTGCTGCAGCCATCTCATGTGTAAACTTGTGGTGCGATCTCGGCGTCAAGCGCGAGAACATCACCATTTGTGACTCCAAGGGTGTCATCTATGTCGGTCGCCCAGGCGGCATGGACGAAACCAAGGCCCGTTACGCCCAGAATACAGAAAAACGAACACTGGCTGATGCCATGGTTGGCGCTGATATTTTCCTCGGCCTCTCTGCCGCTGGCGTCGTCAAGCAGGACATGGTTGTCAGCATGGCGGAAAAGCCGATGGTCTTCGCGCTGGCCAACCCGACTCCGGAAATCATGCCGGAACTGGTTCAGGAAGTTCGCCCGGATGCGATTATCGCTACAGGCCGTTCCGACTATGTGAACCAGGTTAATAACGTACTCTGCTTCCCCTTCATCTTCCGTGGTGCGCTCGACGTAGGCGCTACCCGTATTACTGAAGAGATGAAGATGGCTTCGGTGCGCGCCATTGCCGAGCTGGCTGAAGCCGAAGTGACGGATGAAGTGGCGATGGCATATCCCGGCCATACCCTGTCCTTTGGCCCGGAATACCTGATTCCCAAACCGTTTGATCCGCGTTTAATCGTCAAGATTGCCCCGGCGGTTGCTCAGGCGGCGATGGATTCAGGTGTTGCAACACGCCCGATCACTGATTGGGTCGCTTATCGCGCCAAGCTCTCCGAGTTTGTTTATCACACCGGCGTTGGCATGCGTGCCATCTTCCAGGCTGCACGTCAGGCGCAAGGTAAGCGAATTATTTTTGCTGAAGGCGAAGATGAGCGCGTTTTGCGTGCAGTTCAAGTCGTGATCGAAGAAAAATTTGCGCGCCCCATTCTGATTGGTCGTCCAGAAGTCATCGAACATCGTCTCGAAAAAGCCAATCTGCGCATCAAGTCCGGGGTTGATTTTGATATCGTCAATCCCGAATCAGATGAGCGTTATCGTGAATGCTGGACTACGTACCATAAGATGATGGCTCGGCGCGGGATTACGCCAGCGATTGCCAAAGAGGCGATGCGCCGTAAACCAACCCTGATCGGCTCAATGTTACTTAAACTGGGCTACGCGGATGGCCTGATTTGCGGCATGACCGGCCAGTACAGCCACCACATGGGTGTGATCAAGGAGGTTATCGGCAAGCGGCAAGGCGTTAATACGCTGGCCGCCATGAACTACCTGATGTTGCCAGGTCGTTCGATATTCATCTGTGACACGCACATCAATGAGACGCCTAGCGCTGAAGAAATTGCTGAAATGACGTTGATGGCCGCAGAGCAGGTCAAGCACTTCGGCATACACCCGAAAGTTGCCCTGCTATCGCATTCCAATTTTGGTTCCGGCAATTCCGAATCATCAAGAAAAATGAGCCGTGCGGCTGCAATTGTTTCTGCGATGACTCATGGCGAGTTGGAAATTGACGGCGAGATGCATGGAGATTCTGCACTTTCCGAAGAAGTTCGGTTCGCAGCCAATCCTGAATCACCGCTCAAAGGCGAAGCCAATCTGCTGATCATGCCGAATATCGATGCGGCCAATATCTGTTACAACCTGCTCAAGATGACGGCCGGTGAGGGCGTGACAATCGGCCCCATCCTGCTTGGCGCTGCTCGTCCGGTGCATGTGCTGACATCGACTGCAACGGTTCGCCGTCTGGTCAATATGACCGCGCTGGCTGTGCTTGAATCAATGGTTCGTTAAGCTGAAGTTGTTTTAATGAAATTGCGGGAAGGGAAACCTTCCCGCAATTTTTTCGGCCATTTTTTCAGTTGACCGTAACAGTTAGTTGCCTAGTGCTTCCAGAAGCTTGCCGTGAATCCCACCAAAACCCCCATTGCTCATGACCAGAATATGGTCACCGGGGCGGGCTGCGGCGACAATTTTTCGTGTCAGCTGTTCAAGGTCATCTTCAATCACGGCACGCTCACCCATGGGTGCCAATGCCTCACGGGCATCCCATCCCAAGTTGCCGGCATAACAGAATACGGCATCGGTTTCGCTCAGGCTGGCCGGCAATTGACTCTTCATCGTGCCAAGCTTCATGGTGTTGGAGCGTGGCTCAAGCACGGCAAGAATACGCGCACTGCCGACCTTGCGGCGCAGACCGGCAACCGTTGTAGCGATGGCCGTCGGGTGATGGGCAAAATCGTCGTAAACCGTAATGCCACGCACTTCGCCACGGATTTCCATGCGCCGTTTTACATTGACGAAGCGTGACAGCGCTTCCAGTCCCTTGTCGAACGGGACGCCAACATGACGGGCAGCCAGCAGCGCAGCGCAGGCGTTGGCGCGATTGTGTTCACCTGAAAGCTGCCACTGGCTGCGGCCAATTTCTCCTGCCGGCCCGGTCAAAATCAGTTCGCCACTAGCGTCGTCACCGCTGACCCGGTAGCCTGTTTGGCCATTAAAACGCTCGACTGGTGTCCAGCAACCGCGCTGCAATACACGTTCAAGGCTCGCCTCGTCTGCATTGCTGACGATCAGTCCGGTGGCGGGCAGGGTGCGCACAAGGTGGTGAAAATGTGTTTCGATCGCAGCAAGATCGGCGAAAATGTCTGCATGATCAAATTCAAGATTGTTCAAAACAGCTGTTCGTGGGCGGTAATGAACAAATTTGGAACGCTTGTCGCAGAAGGCGGTGTCCTATTCGTCCGCCTCAATAACAAAGAATGGTGTCTCGCCCAACCGAGCGGAAACGCCAAAATTAAGCGGCACACCACCAATCAGAAAGCCGGGCTCCATGTTGGCATCTTCAAGTATCCAGGCAAGCATCGAACTGGTTGTCGTTTTGCCGTGCGTACCGGCAACACCGAGTACCCAGCGACCCTGAAGTACATTTTCAGCCAGCCATTGCGGGCCGGAAACATAGTTCAAGCCTTGGTCGAGTATGGCTTCGAGCAACGGGTTGCCGCGTGAGATGGCGTTGCCGACAACGAAGACGTCGGGTTTGAGCGCCAGTTGCTCAAGTCCAAATCCTTCAATCAAATCAACGCCGGCGCCACGTAACTGGTCGCTCATTGGCGGATAAACGTTGGCATCGCAGCCCGTAACCTTGTGGCCGGAGGCAACTGCAAGTTGAGCGACGCCGCCCATGAAGGTGCCGCAAATACCCAGAATATGAATGTGCATGTCACATAGACCCGTTAGAATGGGGGCGATTTTACCCTGATCGAGCCGACATGCCCCGTCACGAAAGAACACGCCAGATGACCGGCGTCCGGGCCAGCATCGCCATAGCTGCCGCCCGTTTGATGGCCGAAGATGGCATCACCGATTACCACCAGGCCAAACACAAGGCGGCCCGTCAGTTGGGTATTTCCGAAGAGCATGCCAACTACCCGGATAATGCCGAGGTTGAGGCTGAGTTGCGTGTCTATCGCAGCATTTACCAGGACTCAGAGCATCTTGAGTTGCTTCAGGAAATGCGCCATACAGCACTTGAACTGCTTCGATTTGTTAGCCGATTTCCATCCCTATCTGACAGGCTCGGTGCTGGATGGTACGGCCGGTGAGCATTCAAATATCGACATCCAACTCTTTGCTGACAGTGCGAAAGAGGTCGAAATATTTTTGTTGAATCGCGAGATGGTTTTCGAGCATGTGGAGCCGCGAAATGACAAGGCTGAGGCTGTTCTTGTGCTGGAAACCGATACAGCGGATGCCAATCTGGTGATTTATCCGCCGCGTCTTGAGCGAGTCAGTCTGAAGTATCGTGATGGGCGAGCGCGAGAAAGGATACGAGCCGATGCCCTGCGTGCCATGCTTGCCGAGTAGACTGGACAAGTTGTTGCTATTTGCGGCAAACTTGCAGCTATGAAGAAGCAAAAATCCACTTCAAAAGCGGTCGATAAACCCATTATTCTGGTGATGCATGGGCCAAATCTCAACCTGCTAGGCACTCGAGAGCCTGAGCATTATGGTCGAGTGACACTGTCAGATATCAATCTGGCTCTGGCACGCATGGCTGAAAACGTCGGTGTCGAACTCGAAAGCTTTCAGAGCAACCACGAAGGCGCGCTGATTGAGCGCATACATGCCGCCCGCGAACAGGGCGTTCGTGCAATCATCATCAACCCGGCCGCTTACACGCACACCAGCGTTGGTTTGCGTGATGCGCTGGCGGCGGTGAGCATTCCTTTTGTTGAAGTGCATCTTTCTAATGTGCATGCCCGTGAGTCATTCCGGCATCACTCCTATTTTTCTGATCTGGCCATTGGCGTCATCAGCGGTCTGGGTCATGAGGGTTACTTGCTGGCTCTCGAATACCTGCTTAATAAACTAAACGTCGAATAGCGCTTTGGTGGCCTTGCTGCCACAGCGCCTTCAATAGGGGGAATCGACATGGATCTACGTAAACTCAAAAAACTCATCGATCTGGTTCAGGAATCAGGCATTACCGAACTGGAAGTCACCGAGGGTGAGGAAAAAGTTCGTATCGCCAAAAATTACGGTCCGGTTGGTCAAATGCCGATGCAGCAATATGCGCCAGTGATGCAGGCTGTGGGAAGTGCTCCTGTTGTTAGTTCGGTTGATCTCGATGATGATTTGCCGGAAGGTCATGCTGTCAAGTCGCCTATGGTCGGTACCTTCTATCGTTCGCCATCGCCGGGTGCTGATGCATTTGTGCAAGTTGGCCAAACAGTCAAGGAAGGCGAAACCTTGTGCATTATTGAAGCCATGAAGTTGCTCAACGAAATTGAGTCTGATGCATCGGGCGTGGTCAAGGCAATTTTGTTAGACAACGGCGAACCGGTCGAATTCGGCGAACCCCTCTTTATTATTGGTTGATCGCGCCATGTTCGGGAAAATCCTGATCGCGAATCGTGGGGAAATTGCCCTGCGCATTCAACGCGCTTGCCGTGAACTCGGTGTCAAAACCGTTGTTGTCCATTCCGAAGCTGATCGCGACGCGAAATATGTCAAATTGGCTGATGAGTCGGTTTGTATCGGCCCGGCAGCATCGAGTGCCAGTTATCTGAACGTACCAGCAATTATTTCGGCAGCCGAAGTAACCGATGCCGAGGCGATTCACCCTGGCTACGGTTTTCTTTCCGAGAATGCCGATTTTGCTGAGCGCGTGGAGACATCCGGTTTTGTTTTCATTGGCCCACGCGCTGAAACCATCCGCCTGATGGGCGACAAGGTTTCGGCCAAAGCTGCCATGAAGGCCACGGGTGTGCCTTGCGTGCCAGGTTCTGAAGGCGAATTGCCGGAAGATCCCAAGGAGATTATTCGAGTTGCCCGCGCCGTGGGTTATCCGGTAATCATCAAGGCGGCAGGTGGTGGCGGTGGTCGCGGCATGCGCGTTGTGCATACTGAAGCCGCGCTGCTCAATGCGGTACAGATGACTCGTCAGGAAGCGGGAAGTTTCTTCAATAATCCTGCGGTCTACATGGAAAAATACTTGGAAAATCCACGCCATGTGGAAATTCAGGTTTTGGCTGACGAATACAAAAACGCCATCTATCTTGGTGAGCGAGACTGCTCGATGCAGCGCCGCCATCAAAAAGTTATTGAAGAAGCGCCGGCGCCCCACATTCCTGCGCGTCTGATTAGCCGCATTGGTGAGCGGTGTGCAGATGCCTGTCGCAAGATTGGTTATCGTGGTGCTGGTACCTTTGAGTTCCTCTACGAAAACAACGAGTTTTATTTCATCGAAATGAATACTCGGGTTCAGGTTGAGCACCCGGTGACTGAAATGATCACCGGCGTTGATATTGTTCAAGAGCAGATACGTGTGGCGGCAGGTGAGAAGCTACGCTATCGCCAAAAGGATATTGTTTTCCGTGGTCATGCCGTTGAATGTCGCATTAACGCCGAAGATCCCTTTACGTTCGTGCCATGTCCCGGCAAGATCAGCTTTTATCATCCGCCGGGCGGCCCCGGTATCCGGGTTGATTCACACATTTATCAAGGCTATACCGTACCGTCACATTACGACTCCATGGTTGCCAAGGTGATTGCTTATGGCGATACCCGTGAGCAGGCCATTCGCCGGATGCGGATTGCACTCTCTGAAATGAGCATCGAAGGCATTAAGACCAATATTCCCCTGCACCAGGAACTGATGCAGGATGCCCGGTTTGTCGAAGGCGGTACCAGCATTCACTATCTGGAACAAAAGCTTGCCGACAAGGGCGAAGTGAAGAAGTAGGCGATGGGCTGGCAAAATGTCAGTTTTCTGACCGATGCGTCGCACGCAGAGCCTTTGTGCGACGCCCTTCTTGAGGCAGGGGCGTTGTCCGCCAGTATTGAAGATGCGGATGCGGGGACGCCGGACGAGCAACCGCAGTTTGGTGAGCCTGGCTCGGTCAATTCACCGGGATGGACGCACTCCAAAGTGTTGGCCTTGTTCGAGCCGGATGCTGACGTCGCTATGATGCTGGCTGTTGCTGCCCTCGAAGTCGGTTTGAGCAAAGCGCCGTCATTTTCCATTGATGAGATTGAAGAACAAAATTGGGTTCAGCTGACACAGTCGCAATTCGACCCAATTCGAATCTCAGAACGTTTGTGGATCGTTCCTTCATGGCATCAAATACCAGATCCGGCGGCGGTCAATCTGATTCTTGATCCAGGCATGGCTTTTGGAACTGGCTCTCATCCGACGACCCGGCTTTGCTTGGAGTGGTTGGAGGGCAAGGTTAGCGCGCAGTGCTCCCTGCTGGATTACGGATGTGGTTCAGGAATTTTGGCCATCGCCGCAGCACGACTTGGTGCTGGGCGAGTAGCCGGGGTCGATATCGACCCGCAGGCTGTAGAAGCCGCTTATGCCAATGCTGAACGTAACGGGGTTAGCGCTTTATTTGCCGACTCGGCGCAACCGGTTGCCGGCGAGTATGATCTTGTCGTGGCTAATATTCTTTCCAACCCATTGCGCGTTCTTGCTCCTGCTATTTGTGCCCATGTCCGTAGCGGTGGGCAACTTGCGCTTTCCGGAATCCTGCGTGAACAGGCTGAGGAAATTATTGGCATTTATTCGGCCTGGCTGCCCTTGACGGTAGCTGATACGCGCGAGGACTGGGTATGTCTGAGCGGTATAAAACCCTGATGCGCACCCGCTGCCCGGGCTGTAACACGGTATTCCGTGTTACGTCCGAGCAGTTGAGAGCGAAGATGGGCAAGGTGCGTTGCGGGCAGTGTCAGTTTGTATTCAATGCTTTTGATGCACTGATAACGGAAGATGCTGACAAATCACCTGAGGAGTCCCATTCGTTTGATGATTTTCCTGAACCGGTCATTGAACCAGTAGCGCAACATTACACGCCGGAAGCAGAGCCAGAGCCAGAGCCAGAGCCAGAGCCAGAGCCAGAGCCAGAGCCAGAGCCAGAGCCAGAGCCAGAGCCAGAGCCAGAGCCAGAGCCAGAGCCAGCGCCGGAACGCCAGAAAGCCAAGCAGAGCCACTTGGCGCAGGCGCCCCGTCAAGCAGGTCGGCGGTCCAGGACTGGTCGCCGCGCGAGGACTCACTGATACCCCGGCATACAACCGTTGGGCAGAAGGTACGCTAGCTGGCAACTCACTTGGTGCGTTTAACGAGCCGAGTCGTTCAGCTGTGTGGCCCTACGTTACGGTTGTCTTGTTGCTCTCTATTGTTTTGATCGTGCAGCTAATGTTGCATTTCAAGACAGAGTTTGTGCAGCGCTACTCAAGCATGCTCGAGATTTACGAAGCTGTTGCGGTCGACGTGCCGTTGCCGCGAAATTCTGATTTAGTGACAATCGAAGCTTCTGATCTGCAGTCAGATAACGCTCGCGGCCTTCTCGTGTTGCAAGCAACTTTGCACAATCGCGCACTATACGATCAGGCTTGGCCGACACTTGAGCTGACTCTGACGGATACGCAGGATGCCGTTCTCTCGCGCCGGGTGCTGTCGGTTGATGATTATCTTCCTTCCGGGTCAAAGCCACCTGCTTTTTCTGCCAACGCCGAGTTTGCCATCCGTCTTTGGATTGAAGCCAAAGATCTCGGTGCGGCAGGTTATCGTCTCTACGTTTTTTATCCTTGAGATTCCACAATGAATACGGTTATCTGCTGCTCGCTCGCATTCGACAACATCATGGTCTTTCCTGACCGCTTCAAGACTCACTTCCTGCCGGAGCAGATTCACATCCTGAATGTTGCTTTTCTGGTGCCGGAGATGCGTCGAGAATTTGGTGGCTGTGCGGGCAATATCGCCTATAACCTGATGCTGCTTGGCGGCAATCCGCTAATTATGGCCTCGGTGGGTGACGATGCGCCGGCTTATTTTGAGCGACTTGATCGCTTGGGTTTGCCACGCGATCACGTGCGTCTCGTGCCAGGTACCTTTACAGCCCAAGCTTTCATTACTACCGATCTCGATGACAACCAGATTACCGCCTTCCACCCTGGAGCGATGACGTTCTCCCATCTCAACAAGGTTGAGCATGCCAAGAGTGTTGAACTAGGTATCGTTGCACCGGATGGTCGCGAGGGCATGATGCAACACGCACGGGATTTTTCATCAGCCGGTATTCCCTTCGTATTTGATCCGGGCCAGGGACTGCCAATGTTTAGTGGCGACGAACTACTGCAGTTCATGGCGCTGGCGGATTACGCCTGTTTTAACGACTATGAGGCCAAGTTGCTGAGTGATCGTACCGGACGCAGCATTGAACAGCTTGCCACCGAAGTTCAAGCGTTGATCGTGACGCGGGGTGGTGCCGGCTCGGAAATTTATGCCGGTGGTCAACGTTATGACATCCCATGCGTTGAAGCTGATAATGTGATTGATCCTACAGGCTGTGGTGATGCTTACCGATCAGGTCTGCTCTATGGAATTGCGAACGGTTATGATTGGACGACGATAGGGCGTTTGGCTGCAGTGATGGGGGCAATCAAGATTGCTCATCGCGGTGGCCAGAGCCATCAGCCGAGCCGTGAAGAAATCGCCGCTCGTTATCAACGTGCCTTTGGCACTATGCCTTGGTGAAATGATGAAAAAATCTTTCCTGCCCTTGATTCTGCTTGCAGTTGTAATACTTGGTGGTTGCGCCAGCAGCAAATCGGGTGATGTTTATACCCGGGACCAAGCACGTCGTGAACAAACTGTACGGATGGCAACTGTCGAATCGGTGCGCGAGGTGCTTATGGAAGGCACTAAATCAGGGGTTGGTACAGTTGCTGGGGCGGCGGTTGGTGGTATCGCTGGCAGTACTTTGGCGGCGGCAAGGGGGTAGCGGTGGCCGCTGTTATTGGCGCCGTCGCCGGTGGACTGGCTGGTGCGGCTGTTGAAGAAGGAACTACCCGCAAAATGGCGCTGGAAATCACGGTCAGGCAGGATAATGGGCATATTGTCGCTATTGTGCAGGAGGGGGATCCCCGTGAATTTCGGCCCGGTGATCGCGTGCGTATTATTTCCAGTGGCGGCGAGTCACGCATTACGCGCTGAAACGTTCGCGTAAAAGTTCTGCAATAGCTGTGTAACCACAGTCTTTCAGACTTGTTCTCCATCAACCCGATGGAGAACAAAATGGAACATATACAAACAGCTGGCGAGGTCCAGCGAAAAAAACGGCCGAGTCTGACTGTTGGATTTGCTCACGGGCAAAGCGAAATTATTGATGCGCAGCGGTTACG
The DNA here is from genome assembly GCA_016709495.1 of Candidatus Dechloromonas phosphorivorans. Classification (GTDB taxonomy): domain Bacteria; phylum Pseudomonadota; class Gammaproteobacteria; order Burkholderiales; family Rhodocyclaceae; genus Azonexus; species Azonexus defluvii. The sequence goes on from JADJMS010000027.1 coordinate 52,338, forward strand.
TTACCGTATTTTTGCCGGTGAAATGGGCGCCAATTTGCCGAGTCGCACACCGGGGGTTGATCACGATATCTATGATCCCTATTGCGAACACTTGGTGGTGCGCGATACCCATAGTGGTGAGGTGGTAGGTACTTACCGTATCCTGTCGCCGGAAAAGGCGCGGAAGGTTGGTTACTATTCCGAAAATGAATTCGACCTGACCCGCTTGCAACACTTGCGCCCTCGCCTTGTTGAAATTGGTCGTTCTTGCGTGCATCCAGACTACCGAAGTGGCGCGACGATTAGTTTGTTGTGGTCTGGTTTGGCGGAATACATGCTTAAGCATGGCTATGATTATCTGATGGGGTGTGCTTCGGTAAGCATGGCAGATGGCGGGCATGCTGCAGCCAGTCTGTATAATCGTCTGGCTGACCATATGGGACCGCAGGAATACCGTGTTTTCCCGCGTTGTCCATTGCCGTTGGCTGCATTGCAGAATGACCGGCCGGCTGAAACACCGCCTTTGATCAAAGGTTATCTTCGCGCAGGGGCCTGGATTTGTGGCGAACCGGCTTGGGATCCAGACTTCAATACCGCTGACCTGCCAATTTTGCTGCCAATGGCAAAAATATCCAGCCGCTATGCCAAGCACTATTTGGAGTAACAACACTGTACGAAACAAATTTTCTGATTCGTGGTTATCGAATACTTCGCCTTGTTTTTTTGGTGCTCAGTGGTTTGCTGCTCACCTTGTGTCTTTTCCCTATTTGTAGAGATGCGGTACGTTTACGTCTGAAGTCCAGCTGGGCGCTGGCTTTACTTGATGCACTGGGTGTCGAACTTGATGCAGATCTGACATATGCGGTTCCCGGTTCTTTATTGGTCGCCAACCACATTTCGTGGATCGATATTTATGTCATCAACGCCGCTTTGCCTGCTGCCTTTGTCTCAAAAGAAGAGGTTCGTCATTGGCCTGTTCTAGGATGGCTGGCAGCGCGCAACGAAACGATTTTCCTGCGCCGGGGAAGCCGTGGGCACGCACGCATCATCAATCAGGAGGTCGCAGAGCGCTTGTTTAAAGGCCAGCATGTTGCAGTATTTCCTGAGGGCACGACGACCGACGGTCGCTCGCTTCTCCATTTTCACGCTGCGCTGCTACAACCTGCCTTGGCGGCCGGGAAGCCGGTATTGCCGGTGGCACTTTCCTACTGGGAAGTTGATGGCAGGCGCAGTCTCGCCCCTCGCTACGATGGGGATATCTCGCTAGGCCAATGCACGCGTGCCATTCTCGGGCGCAAACGCTTGATTGCCCGTTTGCAAACGACACCTTTGCTTGGTCTGAACGGGGAAAACCGTAAGCAGGTTGCCGCAGAAGCCCGTGCGGCTATTTCTTTAGCGGCAGGGCTTCCCCTGGCAGGCAATCCACCTGAAACACCCGCCTATTTTCAAGCCGTACAGCCGTCAGATGACCACCCCATAAACAGCCTGAATCCAATGCCAACCGATTTGGCGTGATTTGCAGGCCTAGTGCTGACCAGTGACCAGTCACCAGCACACTGTCAGCACTTTGGCGGTTGGGTACTTCGAACCATGGCAGGTGACCAGCCGGGGCATTGACCAGTTCGCCCTTGGTTTTGAATTCCATGACGCCATCCGGCGTACAAAACGCATACGCGTCATGGCATTTACGATCACGCGCAAACGCTGCCAGCCGCTGAGTTCGTTTGACCAGCTCGCGGGCTCGCTCCCCCATAGGTTTAGTATGAACTCTCGGTAATTCGGCCCTGAAGCACTTTCTCGACTTCACGAAAGTTCGCGAGCCTGGATTGCCGACCATTGTGGTAAAAGTCCTGCATGCACCATGCAATAGTTGCCCTCGGTGTAGCAGAGTGGTTGGTGCCTAAGCCAGTCGAGCAACTCTTCACGATCCTTTGCATCGAGAATGCCCTGTAGCGTATCGTCCTTGCCACGATATTTGGCACCACCTTCGGCGACCATCAACAGATATAAGTCATGATTTCCCAGCACGATCTGTGCTGCTGAACCTAGTGATTTGATCAAACGTAAGGTTTTCAGCGATTTCGGGCCACGATTTACCAGATCCCCGACCAGCCAGAGTCGATCACGTGCGGGATCAAAATGACAAATATCAAGTAAGCGTCGAAAGGAATCAAAACAGCCTTGGATATCGCCAATTGCAAGAGTAGCCATGAAGTTAAGAAAATTTAAGTAAATGAATGAGAGTATGCACGGATTTGGACAAATATATTCATATAGGAGTAAAAATACAGTACAATAGTCCTATATGAATTCAAAGATCGTTCTTCGACTTGATACGGGTGCAGAGCAATTGGCATGCCTGGAGCGCTTGCAGGCAGCTTTTGCCGAGGTTTGCACCGCACTAGGGCCCATTGTTCAGGAAACACGTTGCTGGAATCGTGTAGCGCTTCATCACCTAACCTATCGCAAATTGCGTGAGCAGTTTCCTGCGCTGGGATCGCAAATGGTTTGCAATGCAATTTATTCGGTTTCACGCTCTGCTCGCCAGATGTTTCAGAATCGAGCCAGTCCTTGGTGCGTAGATAAACGTCCCGATCAGCCGCTTCCCTTGCTGCGCTTTGCAGAAAGTGCGCCTGTCTATTTCGACCGGCATACGCTCAGTCTTCGCCGGGGGGGGCTGTCGATGTATACCTTGGACGGTCGGCTGCGGTTTGAGGTTGGTTTGACACCGGGAGACGAGCAACTATTTCGGGAAGAAAAATTAAAGGAAATTCTGCTCTCGCGTGACGGACAAGGGTTTTTTTTGGTGTTTTCACTCGGGGGCGATGAAGTGGTTCAGGAAAGCGCGGAACTCCCGGAATACCTGATTGTTGTCGAGCCGGCAGTGCTGGCGGCCTAATGGATTTTTTGGTACTTAAATGATGAAAAAAAATATGATGCCTCGAACCGAGCTTGCCACGGTTCTCTTCTCGTTCCGCAAAGCTTTCTACACCGCGGGCTTGTTCAGTCTGTTTATTAACCTGCTTGGGTTGGTGCCGTCGATCTATATGCTCCAGGTGTACGACCGGGTTCTCCAGAGCAGGAATGTGACAACACTGATCATGTTGACCGTCATCATGCTTGGCTTCTATGTCATGCTCAGTATGCTCGAACTGGCCCGCTCGAAGCTGCTGATTCGGGTTGGCGCACAACTCGACATGAAACTGAATAATCGTGTATTCGTCGCGTCTTTTGAAAGCAATCTGAAGCGTGCGGGTGGAAATGCTGGGCAGGCACTGGGGGATTTGACCAACGTCCGGCAATTCCTGACGGGCAATGGTTTGTTTGCCTTCTTTGATGCCCCGTGGGCGCCGATCTATCTTGTTGTTATCTTTATGTTCCATCCTTGGCTAGGTGTATTCGCTATTGTTGCAGCCCTGGTCCTCTTCTCACTCGCATTATTGACCGAGTTGAGTACCCGCAAGCCATTGGCAGAAGCGCAACACGTTGCTGCAGGTGCCAACAATTACGCCACCAACAACCTGCGCAATGCTGAAGTTATCGAAGCCATGGGAATGCTCGATAACCTTCGCAGTCGCTGGATGCAAAAACAAATGCGCTTCCTTGCCTTGCAAAATGAAGCGAGCGACAAAGCGGCAGTGATCTCTTCAGCCACCAAGTCAGTCCGCATTGCTGTTCAATCGCTGGTTCTCGGTGGTGGTGCCTTGCTTGTAATTGATGGTTCACTTACCCCAGGCGGCATGATTGCAGCATCCATTTTGCTTGGCAAAGCACTTGGCCCGGTTGAATTGGCGATTGGCGTCTGGAAACAATTGCTTGGAGCGCGTACCGCCTTTCACCGACTGGAGTCCTTGCTGCAGAGTAATCCGGAACGAAAGAACAGCATGCTGCTACCGACCCCGATGGGTGCTCTGCAGCTTGAAGAAGTGACGGCAGCTGCACCGGGCAGCCAGGTCATGATTCTCAAAACATCGGCTTCAACGTATCGCCAGGCGAAGTTGTAGGCGTAATTGGCCCCTCGGCATCCGGCAAATCAACACTCGCTCGCCTGCTTGTTGGCGTCTGGCCAACATTGGGTGGCAAGGTCCGCTTGGATGGTGCTGACATCTACACCTGGGATAAAAATCATCTAGGGCCATCCGTCGGCTATCTCCCTCAGGACATAGAACTCTTCGAAGGCAGCATTGCAGAAAATATTGCCCGCTTTGGAGAGGTTGATCCGATCAACGTTGTAGAAGCAGCCAAAATGGCTGGTGTGCACGACATGATCCTGCATTTTCCGCAAGGCTACGACACCCATATTGGAGACTCCGGGAGTGGATTGTCCGGTGGTCAGCGTCAACGAATCGGCTTGGCTCGCGCCATATACGGCAATCCGAAATTCATCGTACTCGACGAACCCAACTCCAATCTCGATGATGTTGGTGAAGCGGCACTCATAAAGGCAGTACAAGAACTGAAACAACGCGGCACGACGATCGTTTTGATAACACACCGAACCAGCATTATCGGAGCAGTCGACAAATTACTGCTCCTGGTCGATGGTGCCGTGCAATTATTCGGTCCCCGTGATCAAGTCCTGCTCGCAATCCAGCAACGCGCCCAGACGGCTGCCGCCCAAACCAACCAGACACCGCCTGCTGCAGTCACTGCAGTAATGACGGCCTGAAGTTATAGTGGATGAAAATAGCATGATCAAAAAACTACTCAACAATGCCACTGATGGCAAAGAAATCATTGACGTCGAACTGATCAAACCAACTCCTGAGCAAACAAACTCGCAAGTCAATACCGACGAAAAGCCGATAGTACGCTTTGGCATGCTCACCTTGATCATCGGGTTTGGTGGGTTTCTCCTGTGGTCGGCAATCGCCCCGCTTGACGAAGGCGTTCCGGGCACCGGGATCATCAGCGTCGACACCAAACGCAAGACAATTCAACATCTGCGTGGCGGTTTGGTCGAAAGTATTGCAGTACGCGAGGGAGACCGTGTCAAAGCTGGCGACGTCTTGTTACGCCTGAACGATACCGACATCAAGGCTCAACTAGACATTACACGTGGGCAATACGCTGTCGTAAAGGCGACAGAAGCGCGTCTACTTGCCGAACGAGATGGCAAGGCAACAGTGACATTTTCCCCTGCACTACTTGAGGCTGCAAAAACAGATCGTCGTACAGCTGAAGCAATTAGTGCCCAAGGACAACTGTTTGCCGCTCGTAAGTCAGCCCTCTCCAGCGAGTTAGGAACTGTGGATGAAAGCATTGTCGGCCTCAATCAACAAATTATTGGTCTCCAATCTATAGAAGCAGGCAAAAAGAAGCAGATTGATCTGATTCTCAAGGAAGCCAACTCATATCGCAGTCTGGTTGAAGAAGGCTTTGTCCCCAGGAACAAGCTTTATGAACTGGAACGAGTACTGGCCGACCTCTCGGGAACACGAGGCGGCGATCTGGCCCAGATTGCACGAGCCCAGGCATCGATCAATGAAATGAAACTGCGCAAACTGCAACGTATTCAGGACTTCCGCAAAGAAGTCGAAACCCAGATGTCCGACGTACAAAAAGAAGTCGGCAATCAAAGCGACAGATTGACCGCACTAACCGAGGAATTTGAGCGAAGCGTCATAAAGGCACCGACCGATGGCACAGTTGTGGGAATGGAAGCACATACCGTAGGTGGCGTCATCCGTCCCGGTGATCGCATCATGGATATCGTTCCGGAAGGCGACGTGCTGATAGTAGAAGCACAACTACCAGTCAACCTGATCGACAAGGTACGCGTTGGCCAACTGGCAAACATGCATCTTCAAATCGTATTAAGTGGTGGTGCACAACCCGCCATTGAAGGGCGAGTCGCGCAGATTTCGGCCGACCGTTTGACCGAGCCACGCACCGGCAACCCCTATTACTCTGCGCGTATTCAGATAACCGAAAATGGTGAAGCCGAACTGCTCAGGCACAAAATTCAGGCGCAGCCCGGCATGCAGGTCGATGTCGTGATTGTTACCGGTGCTAGAACCGTATTGCAGTACCTGCTCAAGCCCCTGATGTCGCGCGTCAATGCCGGGATGAAGGAGCAATAACATGACAATCGGATCTCGCATTTCAAAACTTTTCGCAAGTGCGCTAATTGTCGGCTGGGGAAATATTGGCCATGCGGCCGGAATTGCCGAGCTATATCAAGAAGCGCGGGCCAGTGATCCGCAATACGCAGCAGCTGTGGCCGATTGGGAAGCAGTAAAGACCACAGTGCCGCAAGCACTTGGTCAGTTATTGCCGCAACTTAGTCTTTCCGGGTCGCGTATCAAAAATGACATGGTGAATGAAGTACGCACCAACCCAAATGGTGGCCGGAGTACTCAATACGACTTCATCTCAAAATCTGCCAGCCTCAACCTCAGCCAAGCCGTAATTCGACCACAAGCATGGCTTAACTATACGCAAAGCAAAGATCAGGTACGCCAGGCGGATGAACAGCTTCGTCAGGCGGGGCAAGACCTGATCCTGCGTTTGTCGCAAGCCTACTTTGATGTTTTGCTTGCAGAAGACAACGTCTTGTTGGCAGCAGAACAGAAGGCCGCGATTAGTGAGCTGCTAAAACAAGCAAAACGCTATTTCGAAGGAGGCGTTGGGACAATTACTGACATCAACGAAGCGCAAGCGCGGTACGACACCACAGTTGCCCAGGAAATAGCTGTTCAGAATAATCTTGAAGTCAAAATCCGCGCCATCGAACAGTTGGTTGGCAAAGTGTATCGCTACCTGGCACCACTAGGGCCAACACTGGCGCTGGAGTCTCCTGCGCCAGCCAATGTTGAGCAATGGCTGGAGTTTTCAATGGCCAACAACCCTCAACTCAAGGCGCGCGAGGCAAGTTTTGATGTTTCCCAAAAAGAGGTATACAAGAATTTTTCTGCCCATTTACCTACGGTAGACATCGTTGCATCAAGAGGCAGGAACGAAAATCCAGGCTTCACCATGATTGACAACATCAGTTGGAGCAATACGGTCGGCATTCAGGTATCCATGCCCATATTTTCGGGTGGATCTATGCAAGGTCGGGTAAATCAAGCCTCTGCACTAAAAGAACGTACACGTTCAGAACTTGAAACCACCAAGCGCGGGGTAATTCAAAGCACCCGCCAAGAGTATCTGAATGTTGTAAGCGGTGTCGCGCAAGTCAAAGCGCTGGAACAAGCCGTAAAATCAAACGAACTAGCCTTATATTCAGCTAAAAAGGTCAAGAGGCCGGCGTTAGAACAAGCTTCGACGTATTAAATGCACAGCAACTACTTTTCTCGGCCAAACGCGACTTGGCACAAGAGCGCTACCGCTATGTGCTGTCACGATTAAGGCTAAGAGCGGCAGCAGGATTGCTTGCCGAAGAAGACGTGAGCCTGATTCAACAGTGGCTGATTAATTGATTGACCAACACTCAAGCATGGGTTGATTTGAAAGGACGAATGGGGCCTTAACCCCCTCCCCTTTAAGGGGAGGGCTGGGGAGGGGATGGGGTTTCAGCAAGAGCTGCCAAGATAGTCTCCACGACTGCACCTGTTTCCTGAAAAACCTCATTGTTCCAGAAACGTAAAACCCGAAAGCCAGCTGCTACAAGTTCCTGTGTTCTGATTTCGTCCCTGGCAACGCATTCTGAGTGCTGTCCGCCGTCCAGCTCAACGACCAGTTTTTTCTCCAGACAGACAAAATCCAGTACGTAATTGTTGAATGGATGTTGCCGGCGAAATTTCACATTAAGTTGCTGGCCGCGCAGGAATTGCCAAAGCCGCCGCTCGGCATCTGTTGCAGCATTTCGCAGTTTCTGCGGAATATGTTGTGCTTTGATCCAGTCCTGAGCTTGTCCTTGCATTTTGTGACCCCATCCCCACCCAACCTCCCCCTTGAAGGGGGAGGGGTTTTGATCTGCCCGGCCTGTACGTGATAATTGTAGCCTGAATGGCCAAATGGCTAGGCAACTCCCTCCCTTTCAAGGGGAGGGCTGGGGAGGGGATGGGTTTCTGCAAGCGCCATATAGATCGCTCGATCCCCACCTCACCCCTTGAAGAGTGAGGCGTTTTCGTCTGTCAGCTTAATGCAGGGTTAGTGTTCTCAAGATGCCTTCAAACAAAGCCAAGTCCCGAATTTGATATGCCAACGATGTTGATTGTTGACTCATTAAAATCGGTGTTGGTTACAATTTCCAGCATGGTGGATTGAGTCATTTCACCGCGATCCAGAATCCCTTGCAAGGCCGCTTGGGCGCTCGCGTCAGGTGCAGTACCAATCACATGTTGGTAAATGGTTTTGACAAACGTGGCATTATCGCCATTCCCGGCAAGATCATGCATGATGGGGACAGCCAGATCAGTAACTGCATGAAGTGACATTCCCTGATCAAACAAACCCATCACCACACTGAAAAAATTAGGCTTCATGTAGTCTGCGCCAAAGGCCGCATTGATCAGCAAGGCAGTTTTCCGGCATTTCCGTCAAGATCGTAGGCAAATTTGCTATCGGCAAACTCGACACGCAGCGCATCGCCAAACGTTTCACTCGTATGCTGCCCATCCAGTTTTGTTACGGTCAACGTGTTATTTGCGTTAACTTTAATGCCGTAATCCAGCCGGCTGCCGGAAAAACTGGCAATGGCGACCCCATATTCATTGGCCTTTAAAGTATGCGTGGTAGGCAACTGCGTAGCAGATGCCACGTAACGATCCACACCATAAATTGAAATCACGTATGGGTAAGGAAAGTTCTGATAAGCGACGCCATTCACCGTGACACTGCTAACGTGCGTGGAGCCTATGGCATTAACCACATCCATGCCCTCAAGCACCTTGCCAAATACCGCATAGCCAGGGCTGCTTGGGCTTTTGTAATCAAGAAAAGGGTTATCAACTGTGTTGATATAAAACTGTGACGTAGCCGAATCGGCAGTTGCAGTACGGGCCATTGCAATGGTACCCGCCAGATTGCTTAAACCCGTTTTTGATTCGAGAGTTATTGGACTATGGGTAGGTTTACTTGCCAACGATTGGTTTAGTCCACCACCCTGGATCATGAAATTATCAATAACCCGATGAAAAATAGTCCAATCGTAAAAATTCTCATCCACATAACTTAAAAAGTTGCTGACAGTTTCCGGTGCATTGGCAGGATAAAGCTCAAGGAATATTGGACCGTAACTCGTGTTG
>JADJMS010000028.1 GCA_016709495.1 Candidatus Dechloromonas phosphorivorans
TAGTCGGCCTGGATGAAGCCGAGTTTTTCATAGTGCGGATGCGCCCAGTTGCCGCCAGTTGAATACTGGTAGATGCCGCCCCAGACCGGGTCGACCAACTGCCGTGCAGCGGCCAGATTGCTCCGGGCAATGGCCAGCGCCTGCGGATTATTCTGCTGCAGGGCATATTCGGTGGCATCACGGTCAACCATCTTTTGCTCGCCGATCAGGCCGCCCAGCGCAAAGTCATGCGTGGCAACCAGTCGCGCTTCCAGTTCGCGTGCCGTGGCCTCGGCCAGCAGCGGCGACAAGGCCCAGCTGGTTGGTGCTGTGACGTTCGGGCTTTCCGGGCGGGGGTCGCCGATGACCGTCGTGAGCAGGCGTTGCATTGCTGCCGGGGCAATGTAGCCGGCACGCTTGACGATTTCCTGACCATTGCCGTCGAGGATGATGAGAGCAGGCCAGCCGTAGTCGCGGTAGCGTTCGGCAAGGTCCGGCCGGGCATCGTGATCGACACGCACGGCGACGAAGTGCTTGCGCATGGTGGCGGCAACCTGCGGATCGTTCCAGGTCTTTTCGTCCATCACATGGCACCAGTGGCACCAGACCGCCTCCAGTTCGAGCAGGATCAGGCGACTTTCCGCCTTGGCCCGAGTAAACGCCTGAGGTGAATAGGCTTGCCAGTCGATCAGTGTACCCGGGGCCGCCAGGCTGGCCAGCGGCAAGAGCAGCGCCAGCCAGAGTGCAGCGAGTTGTTTTTTCATGATCCATTCCTCTGCCAGCAACCGGTCAGCCCGGTCGGGCCGACCGCAGGCACCAGTGCCCTCAGCCTGATATACGCAGCGCGGCGCGGAATGGATGCAGTCTAGGCGGCGGGCGTCACGCCTTCATGGACAAAGATCAGGGCGCCGGTATCGCTGAACAGCGTTTCATGGTGCGTACCGGCCGGGGCAAAGTGAAATTCGTGGCTGCGGGCAAGGAGATCGCCAAAGAAGATTTCGCCATCGACAACCATCGTTTCCTCGTCCTGCGCATGCGCGGTGTCCGGCGAGCGAACTGCCCGGGGCGAAGCGGATGAAGCGCGATGCCTGTTGGCCATCCCGCCACAACCGCTTTTCCTCGACGCCTTCGGCAATCGGCTGCCATTGGCCGTCTTTGCCGGTGATGGTGACCGGAGCTTCGCCGGCGCCGGGCACCAGGCCGCCGAGCAATTCGATCACCAATCCCATCGTGTTGCCCAGCGAGGTGCCGCGCAAATAGGTCAGGCAGCCATCGCGTGAGGTTATGACGGCATGGCGGCTGCCGGGGGCGGAAACATGATAGTCGGCCACCCCGAGATCCAGTTCGCCCATCTGCATGCTGCCGGTCAGAACGATACCCTCTTCAAGATGGCGGTGCCGGTGCACCGGCAGCGTGGCGCCCGGATTCAGGCGGATCAGTACCGACGATCCGCCTGCGCCAGCACGCAATATTTTGGACTGGACGCCAGCCTTCAGCTCGCTCCATCCACCATCACGGCCATGCACCGTCAGCGCCCGGCATGTCGACGCAGACTGTCATCAAGGCGCTCGCTCAAACGTTGGCGCAAACCCTGGCGCAAGGTGCCGGGCAGCGGGGTCTCGGAAATCTCGGCAGCAATCAGCATGTTGATCTCATCGTCGTTGTTCAAGTCGTTCATGGCGTCACCATCATGGCTGAAGTCAGCCCGGGAAGCAGTTCGCGCAGGCGGAGCAGGGCGCGGCGGATATGTGATTTGACCGTACCCAGCGGCAGGCCGGTGTGGCTGGCAATTTCTTCATGGGACAAGCCTTTGAAAAAAGCCAGGGAAACGAGTTGACGGGCAGCGCCTCGATTTTGCCCAGCGCCTGATGGAGATGGGTGTTTTGTTCGACTGCCACCAGCAGGTCAATCGGGTTTTGTTCCATTGATTCCTCCTCGCCGACCAGTTCGCTTTCAAATGTGGACACTGACTTCAGCCGGCGCAGGGCATCAAGCGCCCGCGAGCGCGCCATGGTCATTACCCAGGCGCGTGGCGATCCCCGCTCGACGTCGAAGCGTGGTGCCTGACGCCAGATCTGCCAGAACACATCCTCGGTTACTTCTTCCGCGAGTTGTCGCTGCCCGACAATGCGCGGACAAATCCGTAAACCTTGCGACCAGCGCGTCGCAGGAAGCTGCCAGGGGCTTTTTCGTCGCGCTCGCAGACCTGCGCAATCCATTTGACCAGCTCTGCATCGGCAACCGGCCGGGCATAGCGCAACCCGTGCGGTGTTGCTGCCTCCAACTCGTCATCTACAGTCGCGTCGGGCAGAAAATCGTCGGTTAAATTGCTGTCAGGGTCCATCCATTGTCTCCACGCCCTCGCCTTTTGCTGAGTTCTGCTTGATTGCACTTGATAAAGAATACGCAATCGAAATGATTTTGGATTCAGATGCGAGCAGGTTTTAAAGGATAATTTCCGCTTTTCCAACGAAGTCACCCATGCCCTGCATTTCACTCATGGTTCAAGGCACCACCTCCGATGCCGGCAAAACGACGCTGGTTGCTGCTCTGTGCCGTATTTTGCAACGTCGTGGTGTGCGCGTGGCGCCATTCAAACCGCAAAACATGGCGCTGAACTCAGCGGTGACGGTCGATGGTGGCGAAATTGGCCGGGCGCAAGCCTTGCAGGCGCTGGCCGCCGGGCTGGAACCGCATACCGATTTCAACCCGGTGCTGCTCAAACCAACCACTGACAAAAAGGCGCAAGTGGTCATTCACGGCAAGGTAGCTTTTGATCTGGATGCCAAGGCCTATCACGACTACAAACCCCGCGCGATGGGCGCCGTTCTGGAATCCTGGGGGCGCCTGACCGCCGCTTATGAATGCGTCGTGGTTGAAGGCGCTGGCTCACCAGCCGAAATCAATCTGCGCGACCGCGACATTGCCAACATGGGCTTTGCCGAGGAAGTCGATTGCCCGGTGATCCTGATTGCCGACATTGATCGCGGCGGCGTTTTCGCCCATCTGGTCGGTACGCTCGATTTGCTCTCGCCCTCCGAGCAAAACCGCGTCAAAGGTTTCGTCATCAACCGTTTTCGCGGCGACATCAGCCTGCTTGAATCCGGCCTGACCTGGCTGGAAGAACGCACCGGCAAGCCAGTACTTGGCGTTTTGCCTTATTTACACGGTTTGATGCTCGATGCCGAGGACGCGATAGCAACGGTTACGGTCGACAGCCAAAAAGCGCCAAAAATCAAGGTAATCGCACCAGCTTATCCGCGCGTTTCCAATCACAACGATCTCGACCCGCTACGCCTGCATCCGGAAGTCGATTTCCGCTGGATCGGTCCCGGCGAAACACCGCCCCCGGCCGACCTGATTGTGCTGCCCGGTTCAAAAGCCGTGCGTGCCGATCTGGAATGGTTGCGCAGCAAAGGCTGGGATACAGCCATCCAGAAACACCTGCGCTACGGCGGCAAGGTGATCGGCCTGTGCGGCGGCTACCAGATGCTCGGCCTCGCCATCAACGACCCGCTGGGCCTCGAAGGACAGCCCGGCAGTACACCGGCCTCGGCGTGCTGGAATGCATGACGACACTGGAAAGTGAAAAACAACTGCGCAATGTCAGCGGCCACCTTGCCTTGCCGGGTGCACCCGCCATGAACGGCTACGAGATTCACCTGGGTTTGACCAGTGGCGACGGGCTGGAACGGGCAGCGGTGCAACTGACGGATGGGCGCAGCGACGGGGCCATTTCTACCGACAATCAAATCTTTGCCACCTACTGCCACGGTGTTTTTGACCATCCCGAAGCGTTGACTGCCCTGCTCGCCTGGGCCGGTATGGAAGAGAGTGAACAGATCGATTTTGCTGCTCGCCGTGAGGCAGATCTGAATCGTCTGGCAGATTCGGTCGAAGCGGCGCTGGACTGGGAAAAGATGGCAGGCTTGCTGCCCCCCATCTAGAAATCGATCATTGTCGATGCCGACTGCGCAGCGGCCTCTTGCTGAATACGCCGGAGTGCAACTTCCTTTTGAATGGTACGGAAATCCTGCTCGCGACCATGCAACGCGTACTGCGCTCGTATATTGCTGAAAACCTTCTTCGCATCCAGACTGCTCATCAAATAGTCGGTATGCAAGTCAGCCAGTTTGTGATCCTTCACGGATAAGGCTGCCCGCACAATATCCATCTGTGCGGTTGGGGTCAGCTTGCTGGCCAGCATTGCCGGGCGCAGACCGGAAAAACGGCTGGTGCCACGCTCAGGCGAAGCCAGCGCCATCAAGGCCGCATAGCTTGCCTGTTCAGGCAGGTTCAGGCTACGAACCTCCCCATCACGCAGGCTGAGCAGTATTTTTTCAGCTGAAATATTATCGCCGCTGTTGATGTGACTGCGCGCCAGCGCCAGCCTATCCTCCGGCGCAATCGCGCCGGGCATCGTGTCATTGGTAATGACATCCGTCATCGCCGCGCGCGCAGTCTCGGTATCGCCATTCAGGGTAGCCGCCTCGGCAAGCAGGCGTTTGCGCAGGTAGTTGCGCGGTGTTCGTTTGGCGACTTCATCGAGTACACGCTGCGCTTCTGCATGCTCGCCCTGCGCCATGCAAATGGTCGCCTTGAGATCCGCTGCATCAAAGAAATGCGGTGTGCTGGCAACCACTCGCTCGATTTCCTGACGCGCCTCGACCAGTCGACTTTGGCGATGCATGGTACGCGCCATGCCGGCGCGCGCCCAGGGGAATTCGTATTTGTCGAGAATGTTGCGGTAAGTTGCCTCAGCAGCCTTTAGGTCGCCAATCGCCAGTTGCGTTTCTGCTTGCTGGCGAAGAATCTCGAAACGGTAAGGACGGCCGGCCTCGGTGTCATGTTGCGCTTGTAGAAAGGCAATCGCCGCAGCAAAATCCTGTTTACGCTTCTCGCGATAAAACCCGGCAAAGAAATTTTTCTTGGCCGTGATGCGGTCCAGTCGCAACACCAACTTGTCCGGTGAAAACGGCTTGATGATGTAGTCGTCGGGGACCAGTTCGACGGCTGAAACAACCTGTTCGTAAGCCTGTTCACCGGTCACCATCATGAATATGGTTTCGTCCGGCAACATGTTGAAGCGGCGCAACTCCTCGAGCAATTGCTGGCCGGAACGACCATCGCCCAACATGTAATCACTGAGGATGATATCCGGCACATTGTTGCGAATACGGTAGAGCGCATCCTGATAACTGGAGGCAAACTCAACGGCAAACGCGCCGACCGTCAGCGCAATGCTGCGCAAGGCTTCGCGTGCCATCGGCTGGTCATCGACCACGAGAAAACGCTTCTTGCTGTAATCCCCCATCAGGGCAACCTCAATTCAAAACGGGCACCACCCAGGGCAGACTTGTTACTTAGTGTCAGACTACCCTTTCGCCCATGCTGGACATGCAGCGCTGCCAGACGATCAGCCACCATCAGGCCGATGCCGTATTCAGGTGGCAATGAAGGGTAACCAGGGCCGTCGTCTTCGACGACCAGACACAACCATTGATCTTCAGCCGTGACGCTCATTTTGACCATGCTGCGGGCGTATCGACCGGCGTTCTGGACAGCGTTATTGAGCATATCGGTGACCAGATCGCGGTCCAGTGGTAAGGCATCGAAGACCTGGCAATCGACCGTCAGGGTGACCTCCCGGCTGGCCAGATGAAGCTTTTGTGCGAGCATCACCTCGTCGCAGAGGTCTTCGAGAATAACTGGCGTTATAGCTGGCGTCGCGTCGTGGCGCGTGATTTGATAGGCGGCCAGGGCACGCGACAGCCGATCAGAGGCCGCCTCAATCGCATATCGCGCTTCACTGAGAGATAATCCATGCTTGGCTTCAGTCGCTGCGATCAATGATTCGGCGAGAAACAGCTGGTTTTTCGCGTCATGTATCCCTGAAGCCAGAATATCCAGCAAATTGTTCATTGAAACCGCCCCATCGAATGACATCTGTTGTGTCGCTGGCCGCAAGGATACTCCGAGTTCATATCAACCGGGAGCCAGCGCCGCTGCTTTGAGCAGCAAAGGCAGGCCAGCGGCAACCAGCGTGACCTGATCACAAACCGCTGCCACGCGCTGATTCAGGCGCCCCTGCTCGTCGGCAAACAATCGCGATACCGGATGCATGGGCACAATGCCCCAGCCCACTTCGTTCGATACCAGAATGATGTGGCCAGGCAAGTGCGGCAACAAATCAATCAAGGCATCGGTTTCATTGCGAAAAACGGGGCAATCAATGGCTAGACCAGCTTCGGCCTGAGTCGCTGCCTGTCCGGCGAAAAGCAGGTTGGAGAGCCACAAGGTCAGGCAATCAACCAATATGCAGGTATCGGGTGCCGCCAGTTCATTTAGCTTGGCAGCCAGCAGCAGGTTTTCCTCGGCGCAGCCCCAGTCGGCTGGACGACGTTCGCGATGGTGGGCAATACGGCGCACCATTTCGCCATCACCGGCTTGTGCGGTGGCCAGATAAACGACATGCAGACCGGAGGCAAGGGCACGCTGTTCAGCCAACAGGCTTTTACCGGAACGGGCGCCACCAAAAATGAGTTCTTTCATGGCCGGTATTGTGGGCGAATGTGCGGCGATGTCGCAACCGGTATAATCGGCACCGATTCGAAATTACGGAACACGGTGTAAATCCGTGGCGGGCCCGCCGCTGTAATCGGGGACGGTTGTCGCAGGATGCCACTGGCCAAGGGGAAACCCGGCCGGGAAGGCGCGACAAACCGGCTGATCCGAAAGCCAGAAGACGTGTCGAATCATCGGTACAGGGAGCCTGTGGACAGGGTTTCGCGCTTGCATTGAAAAATGCCGGGGCGAGGCCCTTTTGCTTTTTTGAACTGGAGAATCGGATGCATTCAAGTTTCAACATCGTCACCCCGGATCAGGGTTTGGCGGCTGCCTTGCAGCAAAAAATCGATCAAAAGACCAAACCACTTGGTGCGCTCGGTCAACTCGAAAAAGTGGCCAAAAAGTTGGCCTGATCCAGCAGCGTCTGGACCCGGAATTCGGCCAACCGCATTTGCTGGTGTTTGCCGGCGATCATGGTGCGACCAAGGCCGGCGTTTCTGCCTACCCGCAGGATGTGACCTGGCAGATGGTCGAGAACTTTCTCAGCGGCGGCGCGGCGATCAACGTTTTCGCCCGGCAGAACGATATGCATCTCGCCATCATTGATGCCGGCGTTGCGCATGATTTTGGCAAGCGCACCGGTCTGATCAACGCCAAAGTGGCGCTCGGCACGGCCAATTACATTGAGCAGCCGGCCATGACCCCAGAACAATGTGTGGCGGCCATCGCCCGCGGCGCGGAAATCAGCCGCAATTTGTCCATCAACGGCTGCAATGTCGTCGGCTTTGGTGAAATGGGCATCGGCAATACGGCGGCGGCTTCCTTGATCACGCATTGCCTGACCGGTGTAGCGCTGGCCGATTGCGTCGGGCGCGGCACCGGGCTGGATGATGCCGGACTGGCGCGCAAGCAAGGCCTGCTCGAACAAGCCCTGACCCGTTATCGCAGCACCGGCGGCAGCAACGAACCGTTGGCGGTGCTCACCGAATTCGGCGGTTTTGAAATTGCCATGATGGTCGGCGCCATGCTCGGTGCCGCCGAGGCCAAAATGACCTTGCTGATCGACGGATTTATTGTCGGTTCTGCCGCGTTGACCGCAATAAAGCTGTATCCGGCGCTGGCCGATTACTGCGTCTTCTGCCACCGCTCAGCTGAAGCTGGTCACAGCGCACAATTGCAGGCAATGAACGCCGAACCGCTGCTTGATCTCGGCTTGCGTCTGGGCGAAGGGACCGGTGCCGCGCTGGCTTATCCGTTGGTATTGGCCTCACTCAACTTCCTCAACGACATGGCCAGCTTCGCGTCGGCCGGTGTGGCAGAAAAGAGCTGATGCTCAAGCGCGAGCTGGAATACTTCTTCGGCGCCATCCGCTTTTTCACGCGCTTGCCGGTGCCCGGCTGGGTCGGGCATTCGGCGGAGGCGCTGAACCAGTCGGCGCGCTATTTTCCAGCGGTTGGCCTGCTGGTCGGCGGGATTGGTGCGCTGATTTATTTGGGCGCAGCCTTGATCTGGCCGCAGCCGGTTGCTGTTTTGCTATCGATGGCCGCCACCATTTACGCTACCGGCGCCTTCCACGAGGATGGCCTGGCTGATACGGTCGATGGCCTTGGCGGCGGCTGGGAAAAACTGCGCATCCTCGAAATCATGAAGGACTCGCGGGTCGGCAGTTACGGTGTTGTCGCCATGGTGCTTGCCCTGCTCGGCAAATTCACGCTGCTCAATGGGTTGGATGCGGCGCTGATTCCTTTTGCGCTACTTGCCGGCCATGCCTTTTCCCGCCTGTGCTCGACGCTGTTGCTGGCAACGATGGATTACGTTCGTGAAGATTTGCTCGCCAAGTCCAAACCACTGGCAACACGCTTGTCTACAGGTGCCTTGCTGGTCGCTTTGGGCTCCGTAATTCCCGTTCTTTTTTTACTGCCGATAGCAAATGTACTTTCTGCCTGCTGCCTCGCCGCCATTTCAACATTCTGGCTTGCACTCAAATTCAGGCGCTGGCTGGGTGGTTATACAGGCGACTGCTTGGGGGCAACGCAACAGGTCAGTGAGATTTTCTTTTATCTTGGTTTATTGGCAACCTGGTAATGACTGTTAAAACTCTAGAAAATTAACCGGCGAATACCCTAGAATTGAACCATCAGTCCAAATAGTTAGAAAAAAATGTTCACTACACCCTACGAACGCATTAAAAATTTGGTCAACAACATTCAAAAGCTGGAAGACAAGCTGATGAATACCGGATTTTTACCAATGTCCGAGCAAAAAAAGATTCATGACGAAATCAAGAAACTGAAGGACGAAATGGATGCGCTTGAGCGGCGCACGCGAAAATAAACGGCAATTCGCCTGAATCTCTACTCACCCCATGGCGGAACCGATTCGCCTTGATTCTTCACCTCATTCGCCATCCCAAACCCTGCATAGAACCGGGCATTTGTTACGGTCAACTCGATATTTCGGCTGAAAATTCAGCCGCCATTGCAGGTCAATTAAAACGCCAGTTACCCGACAACCTGCCCCTGTGGAGCAGCCCTCTGCGGCGTTGCCGTGAACTGGCGGCATGCCTGCACATACAGCCGCTATTTGACGAGCGGCTGGCCGAGATGAATTTTGGTGACTGGGAAGGTCAAGCCTGGGACGACATCCCGCGTACACAACTCGACGCCTGGGCTGCGGATGTGGCTGGCTATGCTCCACCCGGTGGCGAATCGCCACTCAGCCTGCAGCGCCGGGCGCTTGATTTTGTCGCTGACCTGAATGTGCCGGAGGCAGTAATCGTCACCCACGCCGGCGTCATTCGCACCCTGCTCGCCCATTGGCATGATTTACCGCCGGAACGCTGGACGGAACTGGTCTTCGCTTACGGTTCCTGCACGCGGGTCGACGTCCCCCGGTAAAATGAGCGGCATGGAAACGTTCAATCCTTTGCGCGATGCCGTACCGCTTGGCGAAGTCAAGCGTGTTTTGGTCATCAAATTGCGCCATCACGGCGATGTGCTGGTCAGTTCACCGGTTTTTTCCGTGCTCAAGGCCCATGCGCCGCAGGTCGAAATCGACGCGCTGGTCTATGCCGACACAGCTGAAATGCTGACCCTGCACCCGGCGATTGCACAGGTCCATTGCATCGACCGCAAGTGGAAGCAACTCGGCACCATCGGTCAGATCAAGGCTGAACTGGCGCTCTACAGCACGCTGAAATCACGCGCTTACGATCTGGTGATTCACCTGACGGAACACTGGCGTGGTGCCTGGTTGTGCCGGCTGCTCAAGCCGCGCTGGTCGGTCGGGCCGGTGGTCAAGGGGCGCAGCAAGCGCTGGAAGCAGAGTTTCACGCACCTGCAATCCCTGCACAATCCACTGCGCCACATGGCGGAAACCAATCTCGATGCCCTGCGCCGCATCGGCATACAACCGGGGCCGGATGAACGACGCCTGACGCTGGTGCCGGGGCCGGCAGCCGATGCGTCAGTGGCTCGTCACTTGGTCGGATTTGGCTTGTCGGGTGGCGAGTTCATCCACATTCACCCGGCCTCGCGCTGGTTTTTCAAATGCTGGCCGGTCGAGCGTATGGCGGCGCTGGTTGACCGCCTGCAGGCAGAAGGCCATGCCGTAGTGCTCACCGCCGCACCGAGCAAGGATGAAAAAGCCATGCTCGAGGCCATTCAGACTCGCCTGAAAACCCCGGCCTTCAGCCTTTCCGGCCAGTTGTCGCTAAAGGAACTGGCCGCACTGACGCAAGCCGCCAAACTGTTTATCGGCGTCGATTCGGCACCAATGCATATTGCTGCAGCGGTTGGCACACCGACTGTCGCGCTCTTCGGGCCTTCCGGTGACAAACAGTGGGGGCCGTGGGGCGTGCCTTTCCGCGTGATTGCCAGCACGCAACATCCCTGCCGCCCATGCGGCGTCGATGGCTGCGGCGGCGGCAAGGTCAGCGATTGCCTGACGTCGCTGACGGTTGAAGAAGTCCTGGCCGCCGCGCACGAACTGCTGGCACCGTGAAAATTGCCATCGTTCGCCAACGCTACAACCCGTTCGGCGGCGCCGAGCGTTTTGTCGAGCGGGCACTTGGCGCACTGGCAAATGAAGGCGCCGAAGTTACGCTGATTACGCGCAACTGGGATGGCGCGCCACGCCAGGGTTTCAAACAAATCACCTGCGACCCAGCGTATTCGCGATTATTCGGTGGCCGGGCAGCGCGTGACCGGAGTTTTGCGACGGCAGCACAGAGCGAAATGGTCAAGGGCGGTTTTGACATCACCCAATCGCATGAGCGCATTCCCGGTTGCATGATTTTTCGTGCCGGCGATGGCGTGCATGCCGCCTGGCTGGCTCATCGAGCGCGCGTGCTGAGTGCGCCGCAAAAGCTGGCCCAGCACTGTTCGCCCTATCACCGTTATGTGCTGGCGGCGGAACGCGAGATGTTTGCCCACCCGGCGCTGCAGGCGGTGATCTGCAATTCGCAGATGGTGGCTGAAGAAATTTCACGCTTTACGGCGTTGACCGTAACAAGTTGCCGGTAATCTACAACGGAGTCGATACGACAGTGTTTCACCCGGCACTGGCCGATGAGTTCCGTTTGAAAACACGTGCCGAGGCCGGCATTCCGGCAGAGGCACCGGTTTTGCTCTTCGTCGGCAGCGGTTTCGAACGCAAGGGCGTGCCACAGTTGCTACGGGCTGCAGCACAGATGCAAAACCGCGCGGCACACATCGTTATCGTCGGCGCCGACCGCAAGCTGAAAGCCATGCAGACGCTGGCAAACAAACTGGGCTTGAGCCAACGCGTCCACTTCACCGGCCCGCTCAATGATGTTCGCCCCTGGTACAGTGCGGCCGATGGTTTTGTCCTGCCCACCCTTTACGATCCCTGCCCGAACGCGGCACTGGAAGCACTCGCCTGCGGGCTGCCGATGGTGACATCGACCACCTGCGGCGCGCAGGAATGGATACAAACTGGTGTCAATGGCTGGGTGGTTGATGCCATCAATCAACCTGAACTGGCCCGGCGCCTTGATGATCTTGCTGCACTGGCCGGCAACGAGAGCGCGCGCAGTGCTGCTCGCAGCAGCGTTGAGGCGCTCACCCTGCCAGCAATGGCCGAACGCCTGCTGGCACTCTACCGTTCGCTCGGTCAGGCAACTGACGCACAGGTATAATCCCGGCTTCCATTTTCGTTTCAAGGATTTGCATGTCGAATGACATGACCAGCCGCGAGTTGTATCTCCGACTGCTAAGCTATGTCCGCCCCTACTGGAAAGCCTTTGTCGCGGCGCTTGTCTGCCTGGGCCTTGCCTCGCTGGCCGAGCCGGTATTCCCGGCAATGATGAAATACCTGCTTGATGATGGCTTCTCCAAAGCCAGTGGCACTTGGGATTGGGTGCTCTACCCACTGGCCATCATGGGCATTTTTCTGGCCCGGGCGATATTCGGTTTCATTGGCGATTACGCCATGAGCTGGGTATCGAACAACGTCATTGCCGAACTGCGTCAGAAAATGTTCGAGCGCATGATCCGCCTGCCGAGCAGCTATTACAGTGACAACCTCTCTGGCCGCCTGATGTCGCGCATTGCCTACGACGTCAGCGGTGTTGCGGGTGCAGCCACTTCAGCCCTCACTTCACTGGTCAAGGACTCCCTGTCTATCATCGGCCTCATGGGCTGGCTGGTTTACCTGAACTGGCGGCTGACGCTGATTACGCTTTCTGTCGTTCCTTTCATTGCATTCGTCGTGCGCACCTTCAGCAAGCGTTTGCGCAGCGTCGCCCGCGGCCAGCAGGAATCAATGGGCAAGATCACCCAGGTCCTGCAGGAAAGCATTGAAGGCAACAAGGTCGTCAAGATTTTCGGTGGGCAAAAATACGAGGAAGAGCGCTTCGGCAAATCGGTCCGCGAACAACGCCGCCTGACCATGCGCGCCACGATGGCCTCTGCCGCCCAGACCCCGCTGGTCCAGTTCTTTTCGGCAGCCGCCGTAGCGATCATCATGGCGGTGGCGCTCAAGCAGGCGTCGAATGACCAGACTACTGTCGGCAGCTTCGTTTCATTCGTGACCGCCATGTTGATGGTGATGGCCCCGCTCAAACGCCTGACCGACATCAACGCGCCTATCCAGCGCGGCCTGGCCGCCGCCGAAAGCGTTTTTTCCCTGATTGATGCCGAAACCGAGGCCGACACCGGCACAGAAAATCTGGGTCGCGCCCAGGGTCTGGTCGAGTTCGACAAGGTCAGCTTCACTTATCCCGGCGCTGATCGTCCGGCGCTCAACAGCGTTTCGCTGACCGTACGCCCGGGTGAATGCGTCGCACTGGTTGGCCCCTCCGGCAGCGGAAAAACCACCGCCGCCAACCTGTTGCCGCGCTTTTATCAGATCGATGGCGGTGAAATCCGCGTCGATGGCCATGCCCTGCAAAATATCCAGCTCGCCAGCCTGCGCGACAACATTGCACTGGTCAGTCAGGACGTTGTGCTGTTCAACGACACCCTGGGTGCCAACATTGCCTACGGCAGCAAGCGCACGGCGACCAAGGATGAGATCCGTGCCGCCGCCAAGGCAGCCCACGCGCTGGAATTCATCGATGCCTTGCCGCAGGGCCTTGATACGATGATCGGCGAAAACGGCGTCAAGCTTTCCGGTGGTCAGCGCCAGCGTCTGGCCATCGCCCGCGCCCTGTTGAAGAATGCGCCTATCCTGATTCTTGACGAAGCCACTTCGGCGCTCGATACGGAATCCGAACGCCACGTTCAGGCTGCACTCGATGAACTGATGCGCGGCCGCACGACGCTGGTTATCGCCCATCGCCTGTCCACCATCGAACGTGCCGACCGCATCGTGACGCTGGCGCATGGCGAGAAACAGGAAGAAGGCTCACACGCCGAACTCCTCGGACAGGATGGGCTTTATGCGCGTCTCTACCGGATGCAAAAAGCCGAAGAAGGAATCAATTAATGCGCATTTTGCATACCGAATCATCGACCGGCTGGGGCGGGCAGGAAAACCGCACGATGAACGAGCTGATCTCGATGCGCGAGCGCGGCCACGAAATGGCCGTCCTCAGCCGCCCCGGCGCACGCATCCTGGAACGTGCAAAAGAAGCCGGATTTCAGACTTTTGCAGTCAACATGCGCAGCGCAGTGGATTTCCCGGCAATTTTCAAGCTGCGTCGCGTGATGAACACATTTCACCCCGATGTCGTCAATACGCACAGCGGCCGCGATACCCAACTGGCCGGCATGGCCGCACGCAGCCTGATCGGGCGGCCACTAATCGTCCGCACGCGCCATCTGGCGCTGCCGATCACCTCCAAATTCAGTTACAGCATTCTCCCCGACCATGTCGTGACGGTCAGCAAATACGTTGAAAGCTATCTGGTTAAAGCCGGTGTGCCGAGCAATCAGGTCAGCACGGTCTCAACCGGGGTCGATTTCTCGCGTTATGACCGCGCGACGGTTCAGGGCAATCTGCGCGAAGAACTGGGCTTGACGGCAGACAGCCTGCTGATCGGCACCGTCGCCATTCTGCGCGCCAAAAAAGGCCACAACGAGATTCTCGATGCCGCCCCCGAGGTGCTCAAACGCTTCCCCAATGCCCACTTCGTCTTTGCCGGCGACGGCCCGCAAACCGAGAACCTGAAAGCTCGCATCGCCGCTGACGGCCTGACTGGTCGCGTACACATGCTCGGCTTGCGCCGTGACGTGACCAACGTACTGGCTTCGCTCGATGTGTTTGTCCTGCCCACGCATCAGGAAGCATTGGGCACCGCCTTCATTGAAGCGGCAGCGATGGGCGTGCCGGCGGTGGCCAGCAACGTCGACGGCGTGCCGGAAGTTGTTCTCGACGGTCAGACCGGTTTGCTGGTTCCGGCGCAAGATGGCAAGGCGCTGATCGAACCGATTTGCCGCTTGCTGGGTGACCCGATTTTTCGCCAGAGCATGGGCGCCAACGCCACCGAATTTGTCCGCCGCAAGTTCTCCCGCGAAGTCATGGCGCATGGCATGGAACGGCTCTACCAGCGGTTGCTGGAGGCAAGATGAAGCTTGGGCAGCCGCTGCCCGTGCTGATGTACCACCACATCAGCCCCAAACCGGGGCTGGTGACTTGTTCCCCGGAAAACTTCCGGGCGCAGATGGAATGGCTGAAAAAAAATGGCTGGAAAACGCTGTCGACCGCAACATTTGCCGCCGCACTGGCCAGTGGCCAAATTCCGAAGAAAAGCGTCCTGATTACCTTCGATGACGGCTATCTCGACAACTGGATTTACGCCCACCCGGTGCTGCAGGAATTTGGCCTGCAGGCCACGATTTTCCTGATCACCGGCTGGATAGGCGATGGGGAAAAACGACCGCATGCCGGACAGTCAAACGTTCCCGACGTACCCAACCACAAGCAGGCAATGTCGGCTGCAGCAGTGGGCCAGTTCGACGCCACCTTCATGTGCTGGTCCGAAATCGAAGCCATGCGCACTGCCGGCACCGCTGAATTCCATTCGCACACCCATAGCCACACGCGCTGGGATCACCAGATAGCCGATCAGTCTAAGCGTGATGCGGCACTGGCTGACGATCTGGCCAAATCGCGGGCAACGCTGAGCCACCGCCTCGGCCAGGCCAGCCCGCATCTTTGCTGGCCGCAAGGCTATTTCGACAGCCACTACCAGCAAGTCGCCAAAGCCGCCGGCTTCACCCACCTATACACCACCGAGCCTGGCGTCGTGCGCCGTGACCTTGATCTGACCCGCATCCCGCGCCTCGTCGTCAAAGACAAGCCGGCGGCGTGGTTTGGCCAACGCATGGCACTTTATGGCCAGCCGCTGCTATCTGCGCTCTATCTCGGCCTGAAGTCGGGCAAGGCGCACTGAGATGCGCCTGCGCCTGCGCGAACCTCTGCTTTACCGCTGGCTACGCATCAAGCGGGCGCTCGACAAGCGGCCCCGCCCGAGCAGCGAACTTGGCACAGCGGCGATTCGTCGCATCCTTGCTATTTCCTGCACGGCACTGGGTGATACGCTGATGACCACGCCGGCCTTGCACAGCCTGCGCGCCACCTATCCACAGGCGCATATCACCCTGCTGGTCCATCCTTCGTTGCAAGCTCTTTTTACCGGCTTGCCCGAAGTCGACGAACTGATTCCCTATGACGGCAAATGGCGCGGTTTTCGCCGTACCGCCAGCTTGCTCAAGCGCCAGGGCTACGATCTGGCTGCCATCTTCCACGGCAACGAACCGCAGGCAACACCGCTGGCCTATCTTTCCGGTGCGCGTCATATTTTCAAACTGCCCAACAACAACCGCTGGAATTTTCTGCTCAGCAACCGCCAGCCGCTATTGAGCTGGGACGATTTCACTCACGGGATCGAGCAGCGGCTGGCCGTGGCCAAGCTGGCCGGCGCTAGCGGCGATGTTTCACGGCGCATGGCAGTTCCCTTACATGCTGCCGGTCAAGAGGCGCTGGATAAATCCCTAGCCGAACTCGGCTGGCAAACTGCCAATATCGTTGCCTTCCAGCCCGGCGCTTCGACCATGAGCCGACGCTGGCCGCGCTCGCGTTTCATCGCTGCCGCCCAACAACTAGCTGCGCTGCACCCGGATTTACGCTTTGTCGTTACCGGCTCACCCGCCGAAGCGCTGCTGTGCCAAGAAGTAGCCGCCGGTATCGAAGCAGCTGCACCCTTGGCTGGTGGCACACGAGCCTGGGCCTCGGCCGGCAAACTGCCGCTGATTGCCCTGCCCGCCCTGCTCCAGCGCGCCAGCCTGCTGGTCACTGGCGATACTGGGCCGATGCATCTGGCCGTCACCGTCAACACACCGGTTGTTGCCCTGTTTGCGGTTTCCGACCCGGCACGCTCGGGGCCGGCTTATGATCTTGATAAACATTTGATCATCCGCAAATGGCGGACCTGCGACCCCTGCTTTTCAAAAAACTGCCCTTATCCCGAACCGATCTGCATGGACAACATCAGCACTAACGAAGTAACTGTTGCGGTCGACACCATTTTGCGCCGGAAAATTTCATGAGCCAGCCTAAACGTATTCTGCTGCTCGATACCGGCAACGAATGGGGCGGCGGCACCAACAGCATGTTCGAGTTGCTCAAACGCCTCGATCGTAACCGTTTTGCCGTGACCTGCTGCTTTTACAAGGATTACCGCAAGGGCAAGGAAGGCCGCCTGCTTTCGGAAGAATTGGCCGACATCGGCATTCCCCTGATCGTCCTTCCCTCCATCAAACAACCGCTGTGGGCCAAGCTGGCCAAGGAAATTGGGCGCGGCCTGTTTTCCTGGTCGCCACGCCTCAAGAAACAGATCGTACTGGGCGTTGAAGTCCAATGGCGGATCAAGCCACGCGTCGTCACCTTGCGCCATTTGCTCGGGGAAAATGAATACGATCTGCTCTACATGAACAACCAGCCGGCCTCGAATCTCGAAGGTTATCTGGCTGGCGAAATGGCGGGCGTGCCGGTCGTCCAGCATTGCCGCATCGAACCGACACTGCATGCCTCACTGTTGGCCAGTTGACGACGCGCAAGGGCGTCCACCATCTGCTGCAGGCCGTCGCCACGCTCAAGGGCGAAGGCTTGGCGCTCAGTTGCCTGATTCTTGGTGAAGGCCCGCAACGCAACGAACTGGAAAGCACAGCCAAACGATTGGGCATTACCGGTCAGGTAAGTTTCCTCGGCTTCCAGGCGCAGCCGCTGGCCTGGGTGCAGGCAATGGATGTTTGCGTCCTCTGCTCAAGCAAGGAAGGCCTGCCGCGCGTCGTGCTCGAAGCCATGCTGGCAAGCAAACCCGTCATTGGCTCCGACGTCACCGGCACCCGCGAACTGATTGTGCATGAAGAAACCGGGCTGCTTTACGGTTATGGCGATGTGCCGGCGCTGACCGCCGCCCTGCGCCGCCTGCTCGGCGACGCCCTGCTACGCCGGGCGATGGGCGAAGCGGGAAGACGACGAGTTGTCGAAGGGTTTTCAATCGATACTTACGTTGCCGGCGTGGCCCGGGTTCTGGAAGAAGCTCTGGCATGATGCACACCGTTAAGGATTAAGACTTGCTATACGTTCTCGTCGCGCTGCTGCTCCTACCCTTCGTTCGCCGCCGGACGAGCGGCATGGTGCGCAGCATAATTCTTGTGCAGACCGGCAAGATCGGCGATTTCGTCTGCACCACCCCGCTCTTTCGCGCCGTACGCAGCGCCTTTCCCGAAGCCCGCATCGTCCTCGCCGTGCACCCGGTCAATGTCACGCTGGCCCGCCAATTGCCCTTCTTTGACGAGATCATCGCCATCCCCTCAGGCAGCCTTTCCGGCTGGCAGAACAAATGGCAATGGATTCGCCAGTTCCGATCACGCCAGTTTGGTCTCGCCATCTGCTGCAGCGGCGGACTAGCCTGGCCTTTCATACTGGCGATGAGTGGAATTCCCCGCCGCCTCGGCGTGACACCCAACTTCATGGGCCGCAGCACTCGGTTTGCCCAGCGTTTGTGGACCGATAGCGCACGCCACGACGGCGAACAGCTGATCGGTAGCACCTACGCCCGGCTGCTTGGCTGCCTTGAGATCAATCCTGTAACGCCAGCCAAAATTATCGCCGGATCACCCGACGCTGCCGCACATGTTTCCATCTTTCTTGCTGCAGCCGGACACTCAACAAGCCACCGTTTGGCCGGTATCGCCATCAGCGCCGCCAACAAACTCAAGGAACTTGGCCAGCCACTGCTGGCTGGCGTTTGTCACCAGATTCTTGCTGCAGACCCGGAAATTTCCATTATTTTGCTTGGCGGCCCCGGCGACCAAGCCCTCGCCAAAGCACTGAAAGAAGACCTCGCCTCGCCCCGGGTAATCGATAGTTGCGGACAATTTGCCCTCGAAGAAGTCCCGGCTCTGCTGCAACGCCTGGACGTCTTTATTGGTGTCGACTCCGGTCTGACCTACATGGCTGATGCCCTCAACATTCCGCTGGTTTCCCTCGCCGGCCCCTGCAACATGAAGGAAACCCGCCCAGTCAATGCCCACGCGGTCATCCTGCAGGAACAACTCCCCTGCGTGCCTTGCGCCCATATCTTCAAGGCGCCGTATTCCTGCCATATCGGTACCCGCGCATGCATTGTCAACGTTCAGGCCGGAACCATCGCCGATGCGGCACTCGCGCTACTGTCCGAACACAAAGGGGTGTTGAGGCCATGACCACAGCTCCAAAAATCATCATCATCAACCTCGAATCATCGGCTGATCGGCGAGCGCTGATGACGGCCCATCTTGCCACGCTCGGTCTTCAGGGTGAGTTTTTTCCGGCCAGCGACGGACGGCAGATGACAGATGCCGAGATTGCTGTGGTTTACGATGAGAAACGGGCGGCAACTACCGAATGGGGCGTGCTGACGCGCGGAGAAATCGGCTGTGCACTCAGCCACCGTCGCGTCTGGCAGGCCTTGCTCGATTCCGGTGATAACGGTTGGCTGGTGCTGGAGGACGATGCCGTTCTCGCCCCCGACGTAGCGCAATGGCTGGGACAACTTCTCGAACAGGCACATGACGGCGACGTCATTCCTTTCGTTCACACCAGTCCGACACCCTATTTTTTCAGGCAGACAGCACTGGGCAAGCGCCAACTGGTTTATCCCAACCAGTCCTTTATCGCCGCAACTGCCTATTACGTCACACCGCTGGCGGCGCAGCGCTTGCTCGCAGCCTCCAATCCCATCTGGTTCCCAATCGACTGCTGGTACAGCACTCCCGGATTCCGTGGTGTAACCCCGGTGCGTGCCGTCTGGCCCGAAGCGGTTGTTCCACGTGAATCAGGCATACAAGGATCGACCATCGGCTTTCGTCAGGCCCACGCCAGAAGGGAAAGCGTACAAAAAAATCCGTTGAGAAAATTGATCAGCAATTTTCGGCGCTATCTAAAAAACCGGTTTTTGGTCAAACCGGTTCGCTATGATTGAAAATTGATAATGCTCCGACTATTTGACAAGGCTCGCCGCGCAGCCCCGTTGCTTGCCGAAATCTCCCTGATGTTCTTTTTGATCGGCCTGTTCTTCCCGGTTAAAACGGCCCAATCACTTGGCTGGGCTGGCATTGTCCTGTCCGGGTTAGTCAGCTTGATTAATCGCCCGCAGCTTGGCCGTAACTGGGCGTGGGTAACGGCATGCGGCTTGATGCTTTTTGCGGGTTGGTGGGGGATGCAGGTGTCTCCGGAACCGCAAATGAGCTGGCGGGCTTTTTGGGGCTACCAGACCATCGGCAAAGGCATGCTGTGCGCCATGATGCTGGTCTCGATTCAGTTTTCGCCCATACAAATCCG
The DNA here is from genome assembly GCA_016709495.1 of Candidatus Dechloromonas phosphorivorans. Lineage (GTDB taxonomy): Bacteria > Pseudomonadota > Gammaproteobacteria > Burkholderiales > Rhodocyclaceae > Azonexus > Azonexus defluvii. Next base: position 19,840 of record JADJMS010000028.1, read on the forward strand.
TCGTCTTTTAGGCTTTCTGCTAGTGATGCTGATTGCCAGAAATCTTGCCATGATGATTTATGGCTACCAGCACCCGGTGTTTCTCGGCGGCGCTGATTATTCCAATCAAATTTTATTGCTGGGCTACCGTAGCCAGGGCGATCACATTCTGGTGCTCTTCCCATTCGTGTTGGCCGCTGTTTTTTGCTGGCGGAAGCATATCAACGCCGCCCTTGGGTTAATGGTTTTTGAAATAGCGTTGCTGGCCTCAACCGGCTGGCGTGGCGCATGGCTCGGGTTTGCCGGTGCCTGCCTGCTTTTGCTGGTTCTGTTTCGCGCCTGGCGCATCCTTGCTGGTTTGGTTATCGGAGCACTATCGGTCGGCGCAATTAGCTTACTGGCATCAGCAGACAATATTGTGGCACTGGCAATCAAGCGTGGATTTGGTGATTCACAACGGGCGGAAACCGTATGGCGGCCTGTACTCGACATGATTTCTCAATCGGGTTGGCAAGGTTACGGATTTGGTCAGGCACGTTATCTCGAACTAATTGCCGCTTATTCTTCTGCTCACCAGGAAAAGAACATCCCGATTTATGGTGATGCGCACAATATGGTTTTAAATTTTGCCATGGCTGCCGGATGGCTTGGGGCGCTAGCCTTTGTGTCTGTAGTGACTTCAGGCATTGTGCTGTGCCTGCAGCGTTTGCGCGATAAAAACCTGTTACCGGAACAATCCATTCTGTTGGCCGGGACGGCCGCCGGCTGGCTGGGCACCTATGGACTGCTCGGATTGACCGATCAGCCGCACTACAACAACCTTGCTGTACTTGCTGTGCTGACTTCAGTCGCCCTCGCCAGCAACCGTGAGGTCAACCCGGCATGAAAAAAATATTTGTCCTGATTCGTGACAAGTTGGGCGATACGGTCATTGCCTTTCAGGCGCTGGCAGCTTACCGGGCGGCACATCCTGACGATGAGATCACGCTCATGGTGCATGCTCATTACTTGCCCATTTTTGCCAGAGAGAAGGGTTATCGGCTCATTCCCTATCGCTCCTATCTTCAGGCCATCATCTGGGCATTATGGCAAAGAGCAACTTTTCAACATTTTGATGTGGTGTTGGTTTTGCGTGGTTTTGGAGAAAAGGTCGCCAAGCTGGCCAAAACACTACCGGCTACCCAACGGATACACGCGTTGAACCGTTATCCAGAAGTTTTTGAAAACTCACCGGCAGCCCCTGATCAGCACAGCGAAACGGCGCAAATACATATCGCGCCGGCGATGCGTGGATTACAGGTACTGGATGCCGCGCTGGTCTGCCCGGAAAAACTCTATTTAGCCGGCCTCAGCCATTACCGAAAAACCCCTGAAACCGTTGTCATCTGCCCAGTTTCCGACGAAATCCGGCGCACGCTTTCTCCCGAGGATGTTTCTCGGCTGATACCAACCATACAACAACGCCATCCCGGACTAAAACTTCGAATTCTGGTGCGCAATAGCGGCGAAAGTGGTTTTGTCAGTGGCGAATTTGCCGGTGCCGAAGTTCTGGCATTTGGCAATATCGAAGGTCTGTTGCAACAACTGGGACAAGCCGCAGCGTATTACGGTAGTGATACCGGGATCTATCACATCGCAGCGGCGATGGACTTGCCTTCAGTTATCTTTTTCGGCCCCAGTCAGCCTTACAAGGTCATTCTGCCAGCCCAGAAAACCGAAGCGGTTCGCCTTGAGGCACTCGGCCAAACCCATTGCGATAACAAGGCCTGCCAGACACCTGTTTGCATCCATCGGGCAGTCGCCAATTGGGCAGGCAAACCGGCACCTGATACACCAACTCCAGAAAATTGTCCGTTAAATCCTCAGTGAAGGCTCAGGGCCACTACGCATGAAAATCCTCATCATCCGGCGCGACAACATCGGCGATCTAATCTGCACAACGCCCCTGTTTACAGCCATCCGCCAGCAGCAGCCGACGGCTTATATCGCGGCACTGGTCAACAGCTACAACGCACCGGCGATTGAGGGTAATCCTGACCTTGATGCCATTTTTGCCTATACCAAAGGCAAGCATGCCGATGGCGAAGCAGTCTGGCAGGCCTATTGGCGCCGGGCGAAACTGCTCTGGCAACTGCGCCAGATGAAATTTGATTACGTCATTCTGGCCAGTAGCGGCTTTGCCGGGCGCGCCTTGAAACTGGCGAAGCTGCTTGCGCCAAAACACATCATTGGTTTTGTCACCGAGCTGGCATCTTCAGCAAAAATTGATCTGCCGATTGCGCATGGCGAAGGCAGCAAGTTGCATGAAACCGAGGACATGTTCCGCCTGCTGGCACCGCTCAAAATTTATGGCCCGATTCCGCCGTTGACCGTAACTGCCGATGCCACGCTCGCCCAGCAACTGCAAACCCAGCTTCCGGCCAATCTTGCCCAAAGCAGCGGGCCGCTTGTCGCCCTGCATATCAGCGCGCGCAAGGAAAAGCAGCGCTGGCCGGTGGAAAATTTTGTCGAATTGGCACAGCGCCTGCACGCACAGCACGCAGCGCGCTTTCTGGTTTTCTGGTCACCGGGCGACGAGAACAACCCCTTTCACCCAGGCGATGACGGCAAGGCCGCGCAATTACTCGCCGCCTTGGCTGATTTGCCGGTGGCGCCATTACGCACCGAACATCTATCCGAGCTGATTGCCGGTCTGTCACTTTGCGATGCAGCGGTACTTTCCGATGGCGGCGGCATGCATGTCGCCGCCGGCCTCGGCAAACCGCTGGTCTGCTTCTTCGGCAATTCGTCAGCCGAACGCTGGCATCCGTGGGGCGTGCCTTACGAACTGCTGCAAAAGCCGTCGCGCGATGTTTCAGAAATCAGCGTCGACGAAGCAGCCGACGCTTTTGGACGCCTGATGTCGCGTCGTTAGTGCGCTGCTTCCCAGTTCGGCCCGACGCCTACTTCCACAACCAGTGGCACCTTTAGTTCAGCAACATGCCCCATCAAACGTGGCAGGTGCAAGCGAACCTCATTGAGTTCATCATCCGGCACCTCAAGCACCAGTTCGTCGTGCACTTGCAGGACGATGCGTGATTTCAGTGCTGACTTTTCCAGCCAGTTCTGCACGGCAATCATGGCCAGCTTGATCAAATCCGCTGCCGTGCCCTGCATCGGCGCATTGATTGCGGCGCGCTCGGCACCCTGACGGCGATTGCCATTGCTTGAGCGAATTTCCGGGAACCACAGGCGGCGCCCAAAAGCGGTTTCGACATAACCCTTTTGCCGGGCCATTTCGCGTGCCTCTTCCATATACAGCGCAACGCCGGGATAGCGGTTGAAGTAGCGTTCGATATAGGTCTGCGCCGCACTACGTTCCAAGCCGAGCTGGCGGGCGAGGCCGAAGGCGCTCATGCCGTAGATCAGGCCGAAGTTGATGCTCTTGGCGACACGACGTTGATCCGGACCAACTTCGAGTGGCGTAACGCCGAAGATCTCGCCTGCCGTAGCGCGGTGTACGTCCTCACCGTGGGCGAAGGCATCAAGCAGTCGCGCATCGCCGGAAAGGTGCGCCATGATGCGTAGCTCGATTTGCGAGTAGTCGGCTGAAACGATGCTGCTGCCCGGTGGAGCGATGAAGGCGGTACGAATCTTCCGGCCTTCCTCGCTGCGTACCGGGATGTTCTGCAGGTTGGGATCAGTCGAAGCAAGGCGCCCCGTTACAACGGAGGCTTGTGAGAAGTGAGTATGCACTCGCCCAGTTGTTTGATTGACCATGCGCGGCAGTTTGTCGGTGTAAGTGCCTTTCAGCTTGGACAGGCTGCGATGCTCGAGCAACAACTTGGGTAGCGGGTAATCCAGCGCCAGCTCGGAAAGCACTTCCTCGTCGGTCGATGGGCCGCCTGAAGGCGTTTTCTTCTTGACCGGCAGGCCAAGCTTTTCAAACATGATTTCCGCCAGTTGCTTGGGCGAAGCCAGGTTGAAGGGCTGGCCGGCCAATTCGTAGGCCTGCGCTTCGAGGGCCATGATCTTCTGGCCCATCTCGTGGCTTTGCCGGGCCAGCACAGCGCTGTCGATCAGGATGCCGTTGCGTTCGATCTGCCAGATCACCTGCCGGGCCGGCATTTCGATGTCGTGGTAGATGCGTGACAGGCCGGGTTCATTGGCAAATTGCGGGTGCAGGACATTGTGCACACGTAGGGTGACGTCGGAATCTTCGGCGGCATAGGTGGCAGCGCGCTCGATATCGACCTGATCAAACGTAATCTGCTTGGCCCCTTTACCGCAGAGGTCTTCGTAGGCGATGGTGGCGAGGCCGAGGTGGCGCGTGCATAGTTGACCGAGGTCGTGGCCCTTGTCGGACTCGATAACATAGCTTTGCAACATGGTGTCGTGAGCGATGCCGGCCAAAGCAATGCCGTGATTGGCGAAAATATGCTGGTCGTACTTGGCGTTTTGCAGGACTTTGTTGCGGTCGACCGCCGCCAGCCAAGGTTTTAGTTTGGCCAGCACTTCATCGCGTGGCAACTGGTCAGCAACACCGGGTGCGGTGTGGGCGAGCGGGATATAGCAAGCTTCGCCAGGCATAACCGAGAGTGAAATACCGACGATGCGGGCAGCGAAGGAATCGAGGCTGGTGGTTTCGGAGTCGAGTGCGGTGAGTTCGGCTGCTTCGATTTTGGCCAGCCAGGCATCGAATTGCGGCCAGGTGAGAACGGTTTCGTAAATAACCGGGATGGCTTCGGCGGGCAGTACGGCAGCCCTCTCCCCCTGCCCCTCGCCCGCTGGCGGAAGTGGGGAGGAGCTCAGTTCTGGGGTATCCAGCTCGCGCAGCCATGTTCTGAATTCGTAGCGGGTGTAGAGATCGCGCAGGGATTCGGTATCGCGCTCGGTTACGGTCAACGCCGCAGGAGCCGGTAAATTTTGCAGATCGCAGGCAACCGTCACCAGCTTTTTGCCCAACGGTAAAAATTCCAGATGGTCACGCAGGTTCTGGCCAACAACGCCACCGATCTCATCGGCATGGGCAACGATTTCGTCGAGCGAACCATATTGCGCCAGCCATTTGAGCGCGGTCTTCGGGCCGCACTTGGCGACGCCGGGTACGCCATCAACCGTATCACCAACCAGCGCCAAGTAATCAACGATCATGTTGGGCGGAACACCGAACTTGGCTTCAACACCGGCCTCGTCGAGCAACTCATTGCTCATCGTGTTGTACCAGCGCACCAACGGGCTGACCAGCTGGGTCAAATCCTTGTCGCCAGTGGAAATAAGGGTGTTTATGCCGTCGCGCGCAGCCTGTGTCGCCAGCGTGCCAATCACGTCATCCGCTTCAACACCATCGACCATCAATACCGGCCAGCCGGCGGCCTTGATCGCCGCATGGATCGGTTCAATCTGCTTGACCAGATCTTCCGGCATTGATGGCCGATGTGCCTTGTAGGCGGGGAACCAGTCATCGCGGAAGGTCTTGCCCTTGGCGTCGAAAACAATCGCCTTGTAGTCTGCCTTGTAGTCGCTTTCCAGCCGGCGTAGCATGTTCAGAACGCCATACATGGCGCCCGTCGGCTCGCCTGCCTTGTTGCGCATGTCGGGCAGGGCGTGGAAAGCGCGGTATAAATAGGACGAACCGTCCACCAACAATAATAGGGGCATGAGACGTGACGGAAAGTGACAAACTGGTAATGAGAGTGGAATCCGAGGCCTTGCTGAACAGCGCGTCGGCCCGGGAGTCCTGGCGGATTTTCGGCATTATGTCAGAGTTCGTTGAGGCTACCGAACGTCTGGCTGCAATCAAGCCGGCGGTGACGATTTTCGGTAGCGCGCGCACCCCGCCCGGCTCCAAATATTACGAGTTGACCGAACGTACCGCGCGCCTGTTATCTGATTCCGGTTTCTCGGTTATTTCCGGCGGCGGCCCCGGCATCATGGAAGCCGCCAACAAAGGCGCCTTTCACGGCAAATCACCGTCAGTCGGCCTCAACATCCAGTTGCCACACGAGCAGGCAGCCAATCCTTATCAGGATATTTCGCAAACCTTCCGCCACTTTTTTGCCCGCAAATACATGTTTGTCCGTTTCGCCAGCGCTTACGTGGTGATGCCCGGTGGATTCGGCACACTCGATGAACTGATGGAAGCGCTGACCCTGATCCAGACCGGCAAGGCGCGCAAAATTCCGCTGATTCTGGTCTGTTCCGATTTCTGGAAAGGCATGATCGACTGGTTCAAGGAGAAACTCGTCGACGAAGGTATGGTCAACCCGGAAGACATCGACCTGATTCAACTGATAGACCAGCCGGAACAAGTGGTCGAGGCCATCTTCAAACATTACGAGTCGCGTCCGTTCGGCCCATTGCCAAACGAACGGGAGATGATGCTCAACCTGTAATAAAATCAGCCCCAGAACATCAAGGAATTCTTCATGCGCCGCCTGTTTCCCCTCCTCCTTCTCGCCGCCGCACCCGTCTGGGCGCAAAGCGACCGCTTGCCCCTGCCGGCTGTCCCCCCGCCCCCGCCCGGCATGGAGGCGTTTGATGCGGCCATGGAACCGGACGTAAACATCATCAAGGCCGAAACGGAAACCCGCGAGGAATTCCGTATCAAGGGCAAGCTTTACATGGTCAAGGTCACGCCTGCGGTTGGCAAACCCTACTATCTGGTTGATCGCCAGGGCGATGGCAATTTCATCGAATCCGACACCATCGGGCCGATGACCAAGCCGCCGATGTGGATCCTTCATTCCTGGTAAAAATTGTCCGTTTACACCACGGTTGGGCGCGCCGAACTCGCCGCCTGGCTTGAGCCTTTGGCGCTTGGGGCGCTTTCAGACTTTGCCGGCATTGCCGCCGGTATGCAGAACTCCAATTATTTTGTGACCGCCGGTGGCGTGCGCCGCGTACTCACGGTATTCGAGCACTTGACGCCCGCCCAGCTCGATTTCTATCTGGCCCTGATGGCCCATCTCGCCGCCCGAGGCATCCCTTGTCCGCAACCGCTGGCCGATAGCCAGGGCCGCTACTGGCGAATGCTCGCCGGCAAACCGGCAGCCTTGCTGAGTTGTCTGCCAGGCACCGACATCGAGAAACCATCCATCGAAGATTGCGCACAACTGGGCGCCACCCTCGCCCGCCTCCATCTTGCTGCCGCAGATTTCCCCAAACCGCTGCCAAACCCATGTGGTGCCGCATGGCGAGAAACGGTCGGACGCGAACTATTGCCGCAAGTTAATACAGACGAGTACGGTCGACTACTCGCAGAGCTTGAATTTCAGGCCACTCAGGATTACTCGAAACTGCCGCAGGGCATCATTCATGGCGATCTCTTCCGCGACAACGTTTTGTGGCAGGGCGAGCAGCTGAGCGGTGTACTCGATTTTTACTTTGCCGGCAGCGACGCGCTGCTCTTCGATCTGGCCGTTGTCGCCAACGACTGGTGTGTCGATACTGCCAGTCTGCGCGAACTGGTCGCCGGTTACGAGAGCGTGCGGCCCATAGCCGATGACGAAGCACAAGCCTGGCCGGCACTGCGCCGTGCCGCCGCCCTGCGTTTCTGGCTGCTCCGCCTTGAAATCCGCCACCGTCCGCGCGCCGGCGCCATCGTTACGATCAAGGATCCCGACCATTTCGGGCGACTGTTACAGCAACTCTGTCTTGCTCCTGCGGAACTCCCCCATTAACATCCTGAAATGACTGAAGAAAACCCTCAATTCCCCTTGGCACCAGCACCCTTTACCGGTGAATGCCGTGAAGTCGACATTGGCGCCTGTTTTGACTGGCTGCGACAGGGCTGGGCGATCTTTGCCGGCAATCCCGGCGCCTGGATCGGCAGCACGGTGCTCTTGCTGGTCATCCTCCTCGCCATTTCAATCGTGCCGGTCTTTGGTCAAATTGGCGCCAATTTACTGCTGCCGATCTTCGGTGCCGGCCTGCTCCAGTTGTGCCGCGTTCAATCCGAGGGTGGGCAAGCTGAAATCGTCGATATATTCATTGGCTTTCGCAAAAATGCCGGGCCGCTGGTCATGGTTGGCGTGATATATGTCGCCGGCGTCTTCGGCATTGCATTCATTGCCTTCCTGCTGGTCAGTGGCGGCATCCTTGGCGGCGTGGTTACCGGCAAGGTAGCCGGGGTCGGCATTGCCTTCGGTGGCGTCATGCTGGCGGCGTTACTGGTATTGATTCTTTCCATCCCGGTCATCATGGCGACGTGGTTTGCCCCGGCGCTGGTCTTCTTTCACCACATGAAGCCGGTCGACGCGATGAAGGCGAGCTTTGAAGCCGGCGTCAAAAACTGGATGGCGATGGGCTTTTTCGGCATCATCCTGATGATCATGGCCTTCTTTGCCATGCTGCCCATCGGCCTGGGACTGCTACTCCTGCTCCCGGTATTTTCCGGCGCGGTCTACGCGTCCTACCGCGACATTTTCGAAGGCGTCTGATGCGTGCCCAAACCCTTCCCGCCAGTGCCGGCTGGCACTGGCTAGTCAGCGGATTCGCCATATACCGGCGCAATCCGATCCTGCTGTCGATGCTGGTGCTTGCCTACTGGTTTACCATCCTGCTACTCAATGTGCTGCCAGTGATCGGCGCAGTCGCCGCCTCGCTGATCATTCCCGGATTATCGGTCGGGCTCATGCAGGCCTCGCGCAACCTTGAACGCGGCCAGGCTATCGGTATCCAAACACTCTATGGCGGGCTTAAGGAAAACACCAAAACACTGATTGCGCTCGGCGCCCTCTATCTCGTCTGCACCCTCGGCATTCTTGGCATCTCAGCCCTCAGCGATGGCGGCGATCTGCTCAATTTCATGCTCTCCGGCAAAAAGGCCGATCGCGAAACCATTGAAGAAGGCAATTTCTTCCTCCCCGCATTGATCGTCATGTTGCTAATGACGCCGGTCATGATGGCATACTGGTTCGCGCCGATACTCGCCGCCTGGCACAAACTGACGCTGGGTCGCGCCCTGTTCTTCAGTATCGTCGCCTGCTGGATCAACTGGCGCCCCTTCCTGAGCTACGGCATCGGCTTGCTGCTGGTCGCCGGTATTATCCCCGGTCTGCTACTCGGCGTTTTGCTGGCGCTTTTCCCGGGCGCTCAGGGATTCATCACGGCGTTGATTACGATGCCGATGCTGTTGGCTGTCGGGCCGACGATTTATGCCAGTTTCTACGCCAGTTATCGCGACATTTTTGGCATTTCCGAAATTGTCTGACGTGCTTGGCCTCTTCGGTGGCACTTTCGACCCCATCCATTTCGGTCATTTACGTCTCGCCGAAGAAGCAATCAGCCATCTTGGCCTGTCCAGCGTACGCTGGATTCCTGCCGGCCAGCCACCGCATCGCGGCACGCCGCAAGTCACCCCGCAGCACCGTCTGGCGATGGTGTTACGGTCAACCGCCAAAAACCCTCAATTTTCTGTCGATCCGGCAGAAGTCGAGGCAGAACGCGCCAGTTACACCGTTGAAACACTGGAACGCCTGCGCAACGAACTAGGCATGACACAGCCACTGGTCTTGCTGGTCGGTGCCGATGCCTTTGCCGGTCTATCGACCTGGCATCGCTGGCGCGAGCTTTTTGCCCTTGCCCACATCGCCATTTCGCATCGTCCCGGTTTTCCGGTCGAACTATCCAGCCTGCCGCACGAGCTGGCCACGGAGTTTTCTGACCGCCATCAGGCTGATGCCTCATGCCTTGGAGAAGCCGCCGCCGGCAGCATCGTCACCTTTGCAATGACCCAACTCGCCATCTCGGCAACGCAAATCCGCAAATTGTTGGCGAACGGTAAATCAGCACGTTATTTGCTGCCTGATACCGTTCTCGACTATATTCAGCTTCACCAACTTTACAGAAACGCCTAATGGACATCCGCAAGCTACAAAAAATCGCCGTTGCCGCCCTCGAAGATATCAAGGGCAAGAACATAGAAATCATCAATACCGCGAAAATTTCATCAATGTTTGATCGAGTCATCATCTGTACCGGTGACTCCAATCGTCAAGTCAAAGCCCTCGCCCGCAACGTCCTTGAAAAAATCCGCGAAGCCGGCGGCGAGGTCATCTCCATCGAAGGTGAAGAAGGCGGCGAATGGGTGCTGGTCGACCTTGGCGACGTCGTCGTGCACGTCATGCAAGCCTCAGTTCGCCAGTATTACAACCTTGAAGAACTCTGGCAGGCAACCCCGGCGCAGCGCCGCAAGGCCGTGGAGCAGGCTGCCGCCGCCGAATGAAGCTGGCTGTACTCGCCGTTGGCCATCGTCAGCCCAACTGGGTGAACGAAGCCTGCGCCGAGTACCTCAAACGCATGCCACGCGAACTGCCGGCCAGCGTTACCGAGATCAAGCCCGAGCCGCGCGGCTCAAAAACCCGGGAACAACTGCTATCCGCTGAAAAGGGCCGCATCCGCGACGCCCTTGCAGCCGGTAGCCGGATAGTCGTGCTCGACGAAAAAGGCGACGACCTGACCACCCTCAAGCTGGCCAAACGGCTGGAAGTCTGGATGCAGGACGGGCGCGATGTCGCCCTGCTGATCGGCGGCGCCGATGGCCTCGATGAAGAATTCAAGCAGCAGGCCGACGACAAGTTGCGTCTCTCCAGCCTGACCCTGCCGCACGGCATGGCGCGCATGGTCCTGTGCGAACAGCTTTACCGCGCCGTCAGCGTACTGAAAAACCACCCCTATCATCGGGAGGGATAATGCGAATCTATTTAGCTTCACGCAGCCCGCGCCGTCGCGAATTGCTCACGCAAATGGGCATTTCCTTTGATACGGTGGTCTTTCGCGAAGGCCTGCGCGCCGACAATGAAACCGACGAAACGCCGCACCCCGATGAAGCGCCTCTGGCGTATGTCGAACGTGTGGCACGCGCCAAAGCCGAGCATGGTTTGAAAATCGTCTATGAACGTAAATTACCTTTGCGTCCCATTCTGTCCGCCGATACGACGCTCGAATTTGCAAGCGAGATTATCGGCAAACCGCTCGACATGCCGGATGCGATGGCCATCTTGAAGCGCTTGTCCGGCCAGACCCATCGCGTATTGACAGGCGTTGCGGTCAACTATCAGGGACGCACAGAATATGTTTTGTCGAGTAGTGAAGTCCGCTTCCGCCAACTCGATGAGGATGAAATTCGCCATTACGTGATCAGCGGCGAACCGATGGACAAAGCCGGCGCCTACGGCATACAGGGACGTGCCGGCATGTTTGTCGAGCATCTGGCCGGTAGTTTCACCGGAGTCATGGGCTTGCCGGTTTGCGAAACCGGAGAATTGCTCAAGAAAATCGGCTTTCGGCCGCTTTAGACTCTCTCCTTTCCCCTCTTCCGTAAGCGAGAGAGGGGAGAGAAACTCACGGCGGGCTGCCTCTCAATTTTTTAGCAATTTTTGCGGGTCGACCGTAACAATCTGCAGGTTTAGCCAATTTTTATTCAAAATCAGGCGTTCACTTCGCTGGTGCCGCCGGGCAACCCCACCAGCTCGAACCATTGGGCAAACTTTCGCCCTTCATGACCAGAGAAAGCGGGCCAAGGCGGACATTATCGCCAACCACGGCACCGTACAAAACCGTGGTCCGTGGGCCGATATAAACCCGCTCGCCAATAGTTACCTGATCGATTTTCATGATGCGATCTTCAAAAAGATGGGTTTGCGGACAAACAAGGGCATTGAGTTCGCTGTAATCACCAATCTGGACGCAATCGAATTCGGTTACGTCTGTCGTATCCATATAAACCCCACGCCCGATGCGGCAGCCGAGCAGATTGAGAGCAAGTGGCAACCAGGGTGTACCGCGTAGATAGTTCATGAAATTGGGCACTGCCATACCGACGTACAGGCTGGTAATGGCCTCGGAAATCCAGACAAACGGCGTCCACATCGGCACCGAAAATTTACTGTAGCGCCAGACGCTCAACCATTTGAAAGAGGCAACGAAAAGAAAGGTTGAGCAAGCAAACAGCACTGCGGCAACCGTCAGGGCGACAAACGTTTCGCGCCAAAGTCCGGCACCGGCCAGCGGCATAACGTTGAGGACAACCGTGTAGCCAACGGCAATGACCAGCGCATGTGGCGAAATGATGCGGCAAGCCTCGACCAGCGCACGTCCCAAACGACGCATTTTCGAAGGACGGAAGGTCAGTTGCTCCTCAAACCCGGCAGCCTGCTCGCGGGCAGACAGGTTGATCGGCGGCGAGCCAAGCCATGTATCGCCGGGCTGCATCCGATCATTGGCCGGGGCGCGGGACTGAACGCCGATCAGCACATTTTCCGGCAGGATCGTGCCGTCCGGAATAAAGGCACCATTGCCAACAAAGCTGCGCCGCGAAACGACGGTGGGCTTGAGCGTCATCCAACCGCCATCGACTTCTTCATCGCCGAGCATCACGGCATCGGCAATGAAGGTTTCGTCACCGAGTGTCAGCAGGTCGGGCACCAAACCCTGAGCCGTCGAAATCTCGGCATCGCGGCCAACCTTGGCCCCGAGCAGGCGATACCAGAAGGGCGCATAAACTGTGGCGTAGATGCCGTGCAGGATGTTCAGGCTGGATTCCTGAATCTGATTGACCACCCAGCGACTGCAATAAACCCAGCTATGAATCGCCCAGGTGCCGGCCTGCAAGCGTGGCAGCAGCGTCCAGCGCAGGATCGCCGAACAGAGCATGGTACCAATGATCAGGACTGCAGTGCCAGGGAAGGCAAGGACAAAATATTTCATCACCTGAACGATAACGGGCAAGCTTGTTTCGACTGGCGTTGGATCGGCATCCAGCCAGTCAACCAGCATAAAGCTGGGAAAAACCGGCATGAAAAACAGGGCAGCGGTTGCCAGCATGCCGAAAACGTAGAACAGGCCTTCGCGGGCAAGTCGTGTTTCAGAGACTTCCGGGCGCAGTGGCAGTGAAGCCGGGTCAAATTCACCAACATCGTGGGCCGGTGAGCCGAGCCAGATCCGGTTGTGGGGAATTACCTGACCTTCGCTCAAGGCCGATTGCCCTTCGAGATGGCCGTAGCTACGAATCGTCGTATTGCCTTCGACGACGGCGTAGGAACCAACGCAAACGTTGTCTTCCAGATTGATCCGGCCAAGATGGAGCTGGCCGCGTTCAACCCGTGCATTTTCCATATTGACTGCATTGCCAATGCTGACGCCATCGCCGATCTCAAGTAGATCATGGGCGCGCAAAGTGACATGACCGATCATTGCCTCATTGCCAATTTTGGCGCCTAGCGCGCGCAACCACCAGACATTCAGTGGCGAACTGCTCAGCATGTAAACCGGTGCGCCTTCAATCAAGCGGTCAGCACACCACCAGCGGAAATAAGTCAGGCCCCACAAAGGATAACTACCGGGCTTGAGACGACCGGCAATCAGCCATTTGCCAACAATCGCCAGTACGAAACTGAGCATCGTGGCAAAGAGAAAAACCGCCACCGAAACCGCGATGGCAACGGCAATCGAGTCACCCGGATCACCGGTGAAATAGTGGTAGGTAAAAAATGGGGCGAGCCACTGACCCATACGCATGCCGAGCAAGGGAGGCAGGACGCAGGCCTGGGCAATGCCGCACAACCAGCGGCGGCTGGCCGGCGGCGGAACCCATTCGCTGGCGCTGGTATCGATGGCCACTTCAACCGTCGCCGAAAGGGCATCAGCAATCAGACCGACGCGACGATGCACGTAGATGTCGCGCACCGAAAAGCCGGCAAAGCGTGGCTCTTTACGCAGCGTTGAGGCAAGGCGGGCGGCAAACAGCGAGTGACCGCCGAGATCGGCAAAGAAATCCGCTTCGCGCTTGATCGCCTGACCGGGGAACAAGCGAGCCAATGCGGCAAAAAGGATTTCTTCGGCCTGCGTTTCCGGCGTATCCGAATCGCCCGGGGCACCGGCAGGAAGTTCCAGCAATCTGGCACGCAAGGCTTTGCGGTCGATCTTGCCGGAAGTCAGGCGCGGCATTTCGTCGAGCATCTCGAAATGCGAAGGCACCATGTAAGGCGGCAAGGATTCACCCAGCGCATTGCGCAAAGTGGCGGCGCTGGCCTGATCGTCATCTTCGGCTATCAGATAGGCAACCAGGCGTTCAATGCCGTCATCCTGACGCAAAATGACGGCAGCGGTGCCGACGCCGGGCTGGCGGGTCAGCGTTGCTTCAATTTCGCCGAGTTCAACGCGAAAGCCACGAATTTTGACCTGATCATCGGTGCGCCCCAGGCAATGTATCTGCCCGCCTTCATCGATGCGGGCCAGATCGCCAGTGCGGTAGAGGCGGCTTTCATGGGGATTGTTCGCCCACGGGTTGGCAAGAAATTTTTCGGCGGTTAAATCCGGTCGACCGAGATAACCTGCTGCGACACCGGGGCCGGTGATACACAACTCGCCGGTTTCGCCCTGTGGCATCAGGCGCAGACCGTTTTCGACAGCGGCATTGATCACCAGCAAGCCGTAATTCGGCAGCGGGCGACCAATAGTGACCGGCTGACCGGGATGCAGTTCGGCGAGGCTGGCTGAAACCGTCGCTTCAGTCGGGCCATAGGTGTTGAAAACCTGCCTTCCAGGTCGTGCCCAACGTTCGACAATGGCCTGTGGACAGGCTTCACCACCAAGGTTGATCAGACGCAAACCTGGCACGTCATCGGCAAAGAGCGCGAGCAGTGTCGGCACCGCATGCAAGACGCTGATATGGTTATCAATCAAGGCGATCGGCAACGCTTCGGGATCGGTGGCAACTTCCTTGGGCGCCAGCCAGAGCGTGGCGCCGACCAGATAGCTGATCCAGATTTCCTCGAACGACATGTCGAAAGCCACCGAAAACCCTTGATATACGCGGTCTTCTTCACGAATACCGAGCACAGCATTTTCGCTGCGCAGGAAATGGCAGATAGCACCCTGATTGATCAGGATACCTTTCGGCTTGCCGGTTGAGCCGGAGGTGTAGATAACATAGGCAGGATCGCCCGGGCGGGCGTCGTGACGGTGATTGAGCGGGCCGGGGTGCGCCGCTTGCAATTCGTCGGACAGCCAGCAACGGCGGCCCAGATCATCAATGTTGGCCAGGGTAACGAGACCGGCGCTTTCGGCGTCATCAAGACAGACTTTGATCCGGTCCACCGGCGTATCGGCATCAAAAGGCAGCCAGGCAGCACCGGTTTTGGCGATGCCCAATTGCATGACGAGCAGATCAATACCGCGTGGCAACCAGAGGCCGACGATTTGCCCGGGGCGCACGCCATCAGCAATCAGACGTGAGGCCACGCGGTCGGCAGCGGCATTCAGTTCGCCGTAGGTTAATTGGCGATCCGCGAACAATAACGCTGGCTTTTCGGGAACTTTAGCAGCGCTGGCTTCAAATAGATCCGCCAGCACTTCGCTACGAATGATTTCCGGGGAGTCGGGGCCGCTCAGGCGGCTTTCTGATGTGTTTTGTTGATCATTTTCGGGCATACCGGATTGTGCCAAATTCAACCGGGTTTAGCGACTGAACGCCAGTTTTATGCCAAAACCAATCAGAAAAATGCCGGCGATCTTTTCCAGGCCACGCGAGATGAGCGGACTGGCACGCAGGCGTTCGGCGAGAAAAAACGCCAGCAAAACAGCAATCAGGCCGTAACAGAAAGTCAGCACGGCGATGGTCAGCGCCATGACAGCGAAAGTCGTCAGCCCCTGATGATTGGCCGGATCGACAAACAAGGGGAAAAAGCCATGTAGAAGACAATTGCCTTGGGATTGAGCAAGGTGATCAACAGCGCCTGGCGTAGATAATGATGCGCTTTGATGTGCAACACCGGCCCCGCCCCCGCTTTGGCAAACAGCATCTTGCCGCCGAGCCAGGCCAGGTAGGTAGCACCCAGCCACTGCACGGCGTAGAAGGCGCTGGGCGAGGTAGTCAGGAGCGTTGCAACGCCAGCAACGGCCAACCAGAGCAGGACTTGATCGCCAAGAATGACGCCACAGGTGGCCGCCAGACCGCCGCGAATACCGCCTTTGCTGGTCGAGGTGATCAGGGCCAAATTGCCCGGCCCGGGAATTGCCAGAAAGACGATGATGGCAATCACGAAAGCGCCGTAATCAGTGATGCCGAGCATGATGGTTTCCTGAATGGGAAAGGGCAGATTGCAGGTAGCAAGCCGCTTCTTCACTGCCGCTGGCTGGCGGATGTTGAGCAATCGGTAGCTGGCTTAATTGCGCCAGAACGAGCGCCAGTTCTCCGGTTTGCAAAATGCCCGCATCGACTTCAAGGCATCTGCCGTTGGCCTGCAGCCAGTCGATCAGGCAATCCTGCTCCGGCCAATCTTCGCGCCGCTGGTAGATGACCGGCGTGCCATTGCAGGCCGCCTCGGTGAAAGTGCCGTAGCCCGGTTTGGTAATCACAGCATTAACCGAACAAAGTAGATCGGTAAAACCCAAACCAAAAGATTCAATGGCAATCGCATCGGGATGCTGACAGTCCCATTCGGCTGGCACCAACCAGCGAATCCCAGGCAGACGCGGCCAGTTTTCTACCGGCAGGCGATGGGCAATACCACCCATCGCAACCAGAACAGCCTTGTTTTCGCCGAGTCCAAGGTCGTGCAGCTGACCGATCGCGGCGATCAGGCCGACAATCTGCAAATTACCCAGTTCAGGCATCGCCATGCCCGGGGTGACGCGCAGAAATCCCTGAGCCGAACGATAAGCAGCCAGAATCTCAGCGTGAATATTGGATGCCCACGGTTGCTGACCGAAAAAATGCCCGAACAAATCGGCCCAGTTGAGCGAGCAAAGGCTTAGCGCCGGGATGCCAGCTTGGGCAGCACCAGCCAGCGGCAAATAGCTGACATTGCTCAGGACGAGATCAGGCTTGAGTTTCTTCAGGCATCGCGACTCCTCGGCAACCCGCGCCGACCAGTTTTCGTGCGCCCGACGATAGGCATTGGCACTGGCAGCGAGGTCGATATGCGTGGCATCAATCATCACGTAGCCAAAATCGCTGCTTGCTTCGATCAACTCGAACGGAACGTGAATGCGCTGACGCAGTTTGGCGGGTGGAATGCCACTTCTTACGGTCAACCGCAAATTCGGGCTAATTTTTCCCAGCGCATTGAGCACCGGTGCGGTGATGGCGAGGTGGCCGAGGCCGTGGCTGGAGATGTCGACGAAAAGATGCACAGCTTCCTTCGTGGCTAAAACCCCTCCCCGGCCCCCCCTTCTTAGGGGAGGGGAATGATCGAGCGAATAACCGGGCTGCTCCTCCCCTGACAAGGGGAGGCCGGGAGGGGTTGCGTTTGACTGAAAAAATCAGCGGTTCTTGAACGTTGCCTTGCGCTTCTCGGCAAAGGCAGCCATGCCTTCCTTCTGGTCTTCCAGAGCAAACGCAGAGTGGAAGACGCGGCGCTCAAAGAGCAGGCCTTCATTGAGTGAGGATTCAAAGGCACGATTGACAGATTCCTTGATCATCATCACGACCGGTAGTGAGAAAGCAGCAATCGTTTGTGCAGCCTTTAGCGTTTCGTCTAGCAGTTGATCGGCAGGAATAATGCGGGCAACGAGGCCGGCTTTTTCTGCTTCACTGGCATCCATCATGCGCCCGGTCAAACACATATCCATCGCCTTGGCCTTGCCAACCGCACGTGGCAGGCGTTGCGTACCACCAGCGCCGGGCAAGGTGCCCAGCTTGATTTCCGGCTGGCCAAACTTGGCGGTGTCAGCGGCGAAGATCATGTCGCACATCATCGCCATTTCACAGCCGCCGCCCAGTGCAAAGCCGGCCACCGCCGCGATCACAGGCTTGCGCGTCGTTTTGATGCGCTCCCAGTTACGGGTGATGAAATCCGTCTTGTAAGCATGCATGTAGTCGAAATCCTTCATGAAACCGATGTCGGCTCCTGCGGCGAAGGCTTTTTCATTACCGGTAATGACGATGCAACCGATATTCTCGTCGGCTTCGTAAGCATCGATAGCGGCACCAATGCCGTCGACGACATCATTATTCAGGGCATTCATTGCCTCGGGGCGGTTGATACGGATCAGGCCTACTTTGCCGATAATTTCACTGAGGACTACTTGAGTCATGTTTATTCTCCTGAGGTTTATGGGTCGCCATATTACCGACGGCACTTCATTCAACATATATTTTAAACGCCCGATTTGCGTATTACCCTGTTCAGCCAAGGGGGGAATCGCTAACATTGACGGGTTATCAGCCCCGCAAGCCATCGTGACCCAGCCCATCCAGACCCGCCTCGACGATTTTCGGCAGCAACGCCGCGTCCAGGCTGGTTCGCTCATCATTTCCGTCTTCGGCGATGCCATCCTGCCGCGTGGCGGACGCGTCTGGCTAGGCAGCCTGATTCGCCTGCTCGAACCGCTGTCGCTCAACGAACGCCTGATCCGAACTTCCGTGTTTCGGCTGGTCAAGGAAGAATGGCTGCGTACCGAAACCGTCGGCCGCCGCGCCGATTACGTGTTGACCAACGCCGGCCGCCACCGTTTTGAAGAAGCCTCACGCCACATTTATGCCTCGCACGCCCCGCTCTGGGACCGCCGCTGGCGGCTGATTCTGGCGGTCGGCGAACTTGAGCCAAAAATTCGCGAACAGCTACGCCAGGCATTGTTCTGGCAAGGTTTCGGCGTGCTGGGCAACGACTGTTTTGTGCACCCCAGCGCCGACCTGAGCGCCGTCTTCGATGCCCTGGTTACCGATGGCCTTGGCGATCAACTGACACGCCTGATGCCGCTCCTTGCGGCCGATTCACGCTCCGGGCTGGCCGCCAGTGACGCCGATCTAGTGAACCGGGCGTGGAACCTTGAGGCCTTGGCCACCGCCTATGCCGACTTTGTTGCCACTTACGAGCCCATCCTCAACGAATTGCGTTTTGAGCATCAAGCCGAAGCAGATCTCGAAAGCGCCTTCCAGTTGCGCACTTTGTTGATTCACGATTACCGTCGCCTGCTGCTGCGCGACCCGGAATTGCCCGAGGTGCTCCTGCCGCAGGATTGGCCGGGCCAGAAAGCGCGCCTGCTGTGCAAAGAAATCTACCGCCGCCTGGCAGCACCTTCCGAAAAATATCTCGACCAAACCCTGCAACTCGCCGACGGCAGCGTGCCGGCTGCCGACCCCTTGCTCGGCGAGCGTTTCCCGGCAGACGACCCGCTGGCCGATCTGTTACGGTCAACCTGATTTTCCCCTGATTTTTTAATGCCAGCTCAAGCCGCCCTGATCCGCGTTGAAGCCCTCGCAGCGAAATATATTCCGGCGGCAGCAAACTGGGCCGAACGCTTGCAATTGCCGCAAACAGGCGAAGCAAACTTTGCGCTGCAACTAGGGGATGCCGGCCTGCAACTGGTTGAACTCGGGCCACAAGCCCCCGGCCCGGTGCGCGTTGATTTCGTTTCCGGCGCCGTGGCACACCGTCGTTTATTTGGCGGAGGTGGTGGGCAAATGATCGCCAAAGCCGTTGGCATCCAGGCCGGCATTCGCCCACTCGTGCTTGATGCCACCGCCGGTCTCGGGCGCGATGCCTTCGTGCTGGCTGAGCTGGGCTGTACGGTGATGCTGATCGAGCGCCAGCCGGTGATCGCCGCCCTGCTGGAAGATGGCTTGTTGCGTGCCAAGGACGACCCGGAAGTCGCCGGTATCGTCGGCCAAATGCATCTGCTGTGCGGTAATGCCATTGATTTGATGAAAAACTGGTCCGCCGAGCCGCCACAAGTCATTTACCTCGATCCGATGTTCCCGCATCGCGACAAAAGCGCGCTGGTCAAAAAGGAAATGCGCCTCTTCCGGCCGCTGGTGGGCGCCGATGACGATGCACCCGCCTTGCTGCAGGCGGCGTTGGCACTGGCCACACATCGCGTTGTGGTCAAACGCTCGCGCAAGGCCCCGGCGATTGCCGGCGAGCCACCAGGCTATGTGCTGGAAGGCAAATCGAGCCGCTTCGACATTTACCCGAAGAAATCGCTAAAAACCAAGGCTTAAGCCTGATAAAACGAAAAAAGGAGACAACATGACTTACACGATTGATAGCAAGCCCTTGTGGCAACCCAATCCGAATACCGTTAGCGACACACCCATGGCCATTTTCATGCAGGCCATGGGCCACGGTCGTTATGACGATTTGTGGCAATGGTCCGTCGATCAGCCGGAAGCATTCTGGACAAAGCTATGGGATTTCTGCGGCGTGGTCGGCGAAAAAGGCAATGAAATTCTCGTCGACCGTAACAAGATGCCCGGCGCGCGCTGGTTTCCCGAATCCCGTCTGAATTACGCTGAAAACCTGCTGAAAAATCGTGAAGACGGCGAAGCGCTGGTTTTCTGGGGTGAGGACAAGGTCAAACGGCGCCTGAGCCGTAGCGAACTGCAAGCCGAAGTTGCCCGCTTCCAGCAATTTTTGATTGCTGCTGGGGTAAGCGAAGGCGACCGCGTTGCCGGATTTCTGCCCAACCTGCCGGAAACGCTGGTAGCGATGCTTGCCACAGTGGCGCTTGGCGCCATCTGGTCATCCGCCTCCCCCGATTTTGGCGTGCAAGGCGTACTGGACCGTTTCGGCCAGATTGAACCCAAGGTGCTGGTTTGCGTCGATGGCTACTGGTACAACGGAAAACAAGTTGATTGTCTTGAGAAGAATGCCGAAATCGTCGGCAAAATGCCGACACTACTCAAAACCGTGGTGGTTCCCTACCTGAATCAACATCCAGAAATTGGCAACATCGCCAATGCTTTGCATTGGTGCGAGATAGTCGAGGTCGACCGACAGAAAGAGGTACTTTTCAAGCGCGTAGCCTTTGATCACCCGTTATTCATCATGTTCTCCAGCGGCACCACCGGCGTGCCCAAGTGCATCGTCCATTGCCACGGTGGCGTGTTGTTGCAGCACTTGAAAGAGCACCAGCTACACAGCGATGTGCGCCCCGGCGACCGGTTGTTCTACTTCACCACCTGCGGCTGGATGATGTGGAACTGGCTGGTTTCCGGCCTAGCTTGCGGCGCCACCCTGCTGCTTTACGACGGCTCGCCGTTCGCTGACCAGGGCAAAGTGCTGTTCGATTATGCCGAAACCGAAAAAATGACTCACTTCGGCACCTCGGCCAAATTCATCGATGCCGCCGCCAAACTCGGTTTGCAACCCGGCCAGACGCACGACCTTTCTGCCCTGCGCGCCATGTTCTCGACCGGTAGCCCGCTCAGCCCGGAAGGTTTCGATTGGGTTTATCGCGAAATCAAACAGGACATCCTGCTCGCCTCGATTTCCGGTGGAACCGACATCGTTTCCTGCTTCGTACTCGGCAATCCCGTGCTGCCCGTCTATCGCGGCGAAATCCAGTGTCGCGGGCTGGGCATGGCGGTCGATGTCTATGACGACAACGGCCAACCGGTGCGTTCCGAAAAAGGAGAGTTGGTCTGCAGCAAACCGTTCCCGGTAATGCCGGTTGGATTCTGGAACGATCCGGATGGTGCGAAATACCATGCTGCCTATTTCGAGCGCTTCGACAATATCTGGTGCCACGGCGATTTCTCGGAAATCACCGCCCACGACGGCATAATCATCTATGGCCGCTCCGACGCCACGCTTAACCCGGGCGGCGTACGCATCGGCACGGCAGAAATCTACCGTCAGGTCGAGCAGCTACCGGAAATCCTCGAAGCACTGGTCATCGCCCAGGACTGGCCGCCTGGCAAAAACGACGATGTCCGCGTCGTGCTTTTCGTCAGATTGGCCGATGGCCTGACGCTTGATGAAGACCTTATCGCCCGAATCAAAAAACAGATCAGGGACAACACCACGCCGCGCCACGTGCCGGCCAAGGTGGTTCAGGTACAGGACATCCCGCGCACCAAATCAGGCAAGATCGTTGAACTCGCCGTGCGCAATATCGTCCATGTGCGGCCGGTCAAAAACGTCGAAGCACTGGCTAATCCGGAGGCGCTGGAATACTTCCGCGAACGGCCAGAACTAGCCGATTAGGCGCGACGGGCAAACAGGGTGGCCAAGAGCGGCACCCTGCGCGCCAGTTCAAGGCCTTTACCAAACAGCCAGCTCAGCGCAGCAGTAATCCGCTGACTGGCAGCCGGGCTTTCGATCCAGCGATAAAACAGCGTCGCGGTGGCAATGCTTACGGTCAACGCCAAAATCAGGCCGAAAATTGCTGAATTGACTGAGCTAAAGCCAAGGCGAACGTAAAGGCCATTGGCGATCAGCAGCACCGGGAAGTGCACCAGAAAGACGGAGTATGAAATCTGACCAAGGAAAACCAGGGGTTTGAAGTTGGGCCAGCGCTCGAGCAGGCCGGTGCGGCGACCGAAACCGAGCGTCAAGGCGACAGCCAAAGCGAGCACGATGCGCAGGCGGAAATCGACAACTAGCGCGGCAATGGTAATTGTCGCAATGACGCCGAGCCAGGACGACATTTGCCTGCGGTCGGAAGCCCACCAGGCGGCAGCACCGAGACCATAGGAACCGAAGAAATAGATCGCCCAGTTGTCCCAACTCGCATCGCGGTTGAACCAGAAAAGGGATGCCAGGCTAACGGCAATTACCAGCGCCGGCGCCAGCAGGCGGACACGACCGGCCCAAAGCAGCATGGCCATCAAGGCAAAGAGCTGGAAATCGATAGCGATGTACCAGACACCCGCCGAAAGTGAATCGATGCCGAGAATGCCCTGTACCAGCAGGGCATGGGCCAGCCACTGTTTGAGGCTGGCTTGAGCGGGAACGGCCTCGTCATCCATCCAGCGATCAGCAATCGCCGCCGCTGCAATCGCCAGACCAATCGCCGCCAGATAGGGAATCGACAGACGCAGGTAACGCTTCCAGATCAGCGGCAGGGGCGAACGCTCCAGCGCCTGCCCTTGCGCCGATAACGTACGGGCAGCGAGAAAGCCGGCGATAACGAGGAAGATCTGGACAGCCATGCGGCCGTAGTCGAAAAGCCAGCCGAAAACACCTGGAAACGCCTCACGCACGGTGGCGGCGAGCGGGCCGTAGGATGAAAAATGGTTGAGCAGGACGAGCATGGCCGCCACCGCCTTGAGGGCGTCGATCAGCGGCATGCGGTTGATTTGGTTGCTCATGTCTTAAATTGTACACCGTTTGCTGCGGTGCACAAATCCCTATTGTGGCTTGATTTGTAAAGTTATTTACACAAAACGCGCGACAAAGGAATTGGTGTACTGCGCCGGCAAATCAATCCAGACGCGATGCCCGCTGCCGGACGCAACCGTGACAGCTTCGCCTTTACGGTTCTCCATACGCAGCACCGGCGCAATGAAATTACCGGAAGGATGGACGCATTCAATGCGGTCGCCCAACGAAAACTTGTTCTTGACCTCGATTTCCATCAAACCACGCGCAGCATCGAAAGCGACGGCATCACCAACGTAAAGGCTGCGGTCGGATTCGGAATGGCCGCGCAGGTAATTCTGGTAATCGGCATCGTGATGACGCTGCAGGAATCCATCGGTATAGCCACGGTTGGCCAGCCCGTCGAGTTCGCGCAGCAGATTCGGGTCGAGCGGCTTGCCGGCAACGGCATCATCAATCGCCTTGCGGTAGCTTTGTGCGGTGCGAGCAACGTAATACGGGCTCTTGGTGCGGCCTTCGATCTTCAGCGAATCGACCCCGATTTCAACCAGGCGTTGCACGTGTTCAATGGCGCGCAAATCCTTGGAATTCATGATGTAGGTACCGTGCTCGTCTTCCTCGATCGGCATCAATTCACCCGGCCGCATTTTTTCTTCGAGCAAAATTTCCTGCTCTTGATGCGGTTGACCGCAACCGGCTGGCGCAGCGCCATCCGAGGTGCTGACTTTGTAATCCCAGCGGCATGAGTTGGTACAACTGCCCTGATTCGGGTCGCGGTGATTGAAATAACCAGAGAGCAGACAGCGGCCGGAATAGGCTATGCACAGCGCACCATGCACGAAAACTTCCAGCTCGATATCCGGACATTGCTGGCGAATTTCGGCCACTTCTTCGAGCGACAGTTCGCGCGAAAGAATGATGCGAGTAAGCCCTAACTTCTTCCAGAAGCGAACTGCTGCCCAATTAACAGTATTTGACTGTACCGAAAGATGGACGGCTTGCTCGGGCCAGGTTTCGCGCACCATGTCGATCAAACCGGGGTCGGACATGATCAGCGCATCCGGCTTCAAGGCAATAACCGGCGCCATGTCTTCCAGGTAAGTGGTCAGCTTGGCGTTGTGCGGAAAGATGTTGCTGACCACGAAAAACTGCTTGCCCCGGGCATGCGCTTCATCGATGCCTTCCTTCAGCGCAGCGATGGTACCAAACGAGTTATTGCGCACGCGCAAGCTGTAACGCGGCTGGCCGGCGTAGATCGCATCAGCGCCAAAATCGAAGGCGGTGCGCATCATTAGCAGGGAGCCGGCAGGGGCGAGGAGTTCGGGAGCTTTGGCCATAGTAGAATGCCGCAAAACCGCGCATTGTAGAGACTATGTCTGAAGAAATCCTGATCAATTTCACCCCGCAGGAAACGCGCGTTGCAGTCATGCAACAGGGCGTCGTCCAGGAATTGCACATCGAGCGTTCTGCAAGTCGCGGGCTGGTCGGCAACGTCTATCTCGGGCGCATCTGCCGCATCCTGCCCGGCATGCAGTCGGCCTTTGTCGAAATCGGACTGGATCGCACCGCCTTCCTGCATGTCGCCGATATCTGGCAACCGCGCGAAACAGCCACCGAACGACCGATCGAAAAGATTCTGTCAGATGGCCAGAGCATCGTTGTTCAAGTCATCAAAGACCCGATTGGCACCAAAGGTGCGCGCCTATCAACGCAAATTTCCATCGCCGGTCGCATGTTGGTCTATCTGCCGCAGGAAAAACATATCGGCATTTCACAGCGCATTGAATCCGAAGCCGAGCGCGAAGTCCTGCGCGAAAAAATTACTCGACTGGTTCCGGCTGACGAACCGGGTGGCTTCATCGTCCGTACCATGGCCGAAAATGCCTGCGATGAGGAATTCGCCACCGATATCGCCTATTTGCGCAAAACATGGAGCGATATTCGCGACAAAGCGCGTGTTTCCGGGCCGCCAACCGTGCTCTATCAGGAACTTTCACTCAGTCAGCGCGTTTTGCGCGACTTCGTTAACCCTGAAACCAGCAAAATCACCATCGATTCGCGCGAAAATTTCCAGAAACTGACCGCTTTTGCCGAGGAATACACGCCCGCCGTCCTGCCGCTGCTCGACCACTACACCGGTCAGCGCCCGCTGTTTGACCTGCACGGCGTCGAAGACGAAATCCAGAAAGCCCTCGCCCGCCGTGTCGATCTGAAGTCTGGCGGCTACCTGATCATCGACCAGACCGAAGCAATGACCACGGTTGATGTAAACACCGGTGGTTTCGTTGGTGTGCGAAACTTCGACGACACCATCTTCAAGACCAATCTTGAAGCCGCCGTCACCATCGCCCGCCAGCTGCGCCTGCGCAATCTGGGCGGCATCATCATTGTCGATTTCATCGACATGGAAAATGAAGAACACAAAAAAGCCGTGCTCGATGAATTCAACAAGGCACTGGCCAGCGATCACACACGCCTGACCGTCAATGGCTTCACGGCGCTCGGCTTGGTTGAAATGACCCGCAAACGCACGCGTGAATCGTTGGCGCATGTCCTTTGCCAACCCTGCCCGACCTGCGGCGGACGCGGTGAAGTAAAAACCGCACGCACGGTGGCCTACGAAATTCTCCGCGAGCTGCTGCGCGAGGCCCGCCAGTTCAACGCCCGCGAGTACCGCATCCTCGCCGGCCCGGCTGTCGTCGACCTCTTCCTCGACGAAGAGTCCCAGTCCCTCGCCATGCTTTCTGATTTCATCGAAAAACCGGTTTCGCTTCAATCCGAACCAAGTTACTCGCCGGAGCAGTACGACATCGTCTTGATGTAATAAAGCGCCACCGCTGAATGCACCCCGTTTCACGTGAAACGGGTTAACAACAGTTCGCCACAACAGAAAATAGCCTTTTTTATGCTTGCCGAACTTTTTGCCCAGCGACAATTTACTTTTTTCTGGCTTGCCCGCCTGGCTGCCATGTTGTCGCAGCAAATGTTGATGGTGGCTGTTGCCTGGCAGATGTACGACATCACCGAAAGTGCCTGGGATCTCGGCCTGGTTGGCTTGTTTCAATTCGTACCGGCGCTGTTGCTGACGCTACCCGCCGGCCATCTTGTCGACAAATTGCGGCGCGGCAGAATCTTTGCCTTCTGTATTTTGGCTCAGGGCATTGTTGCCCTGCTGCTGGTGTTTGCCACGGAGAACAGTTTTGTCTCCCGTGAATTGATTTTGGGTTTATCGGTCGTACTCGGCGCCTGCCGTGCATTTCAGATGCCGACCCAGCAGGCACTGGTTCCCATGCTGGTCCCCCCTGCATTGCTGGAGCGCGCCGTTACACTCTCCACGACGGGAATGCAGGCCGCCATCATCTGCGGTCCGGCACTTGGCGGTGCGATCTATGTTGCGGGCGCAGCCAAGGTCTACGGCACTTGTACTGCGCTGATGCTGCTGGCGTTTGCACTAATGCAGGGCGTCCATGACCAGTACCAACCCTCGAAGGAAAAAACCACCCTGAGCAGCATTCTGGCTGGTGTCGCCTTTGTCTGGAATAGCAAGTTGCTGCTTGGCGCCACATCGCTCGATCTTTTTGCTGTATTGCTGGGTGGCGCTACGGCCTTACTGCCTATCTATGCCCGCGATATTTTGCATACCGGACCGCAAGGCCTGGGCCTGCTGCGTGCAGCCCCGGCTGCCGGTGCTCTGCTCATGTCGGCACTCATGCTGCGCTGGCCAATCCGGAGAAAAGTCGGGCCCTGGTTGATGAGTTCGGTCGCCATATTCGGATTGGCGACTGTCGTTTTCGGACTGTCTGAACATTTTGGCTTGTCACTGATTGCTCTCGCCATAACCGGCGCTTTTGACAACATTAGCGTCGTCATGCGCCAGACATTGGTTCAACTCGAAACACCAAATGAGATTCGTGGCCGGGTGTCTGCGGTCAACTCGATTTTCATTGGCGCCTCCAATCAACTCGGTGAATTCGAATCCGGCGCAACAGCAGCCTTGTTCGGCCCGGTTGGTTCAGTAGTAATGGGGGGAGTTGGCACCTTGCTGGTGGCAGCGATCTGGGTTCGACTATTTCCTGCACTGGCAAGACGAGACCGGATGATCGGCTAGTTTTTCGTGCCGAGGTTACGTAATTTCGGTTTGGTAATCAAAGAACACCTGTGAAGGAAAAATAATCGATGACCGAAAAATTGCTGATGTGCACTCCTGAAGGATTTGCAGTCAATTATGTAATCAATCCTTGGATGCATGATCAGATCGGCCACGTATCACCCGATTCAGCAACGAGCCAGTGGCAACAACTGTTCAATAAACTGTCCGCACTCGCCGAGATCAGTCTGATCAAGGGTGACCCTGCTTGGCCCGATCTGGTTTTACGGCAAACGCCGGTTTGCCGCTGCTCGGAAACAAGCAAATCATCCTGTCCAATTTCAAGCATCCGCAACGCCAGGGTGAGAAGGAAATCAATCGCTCATGGTTCGAAGCGAATGGATGGGACTGCATTGATTTGCCCGATGCAACCGTTTTTGAAGGCGCGGGAGATGCGCTTTTTGATAGTGAACGGCGGCTTTGGCTCGGCGGCGGCCCGCGTTCCGATCAGACGACGCTACCCAGTCTGGCTTGCCACATAAAAACGCCAATCTTCCGTCTAACTTTAGCGGATCCACGTTTCTATCATCTTGATACCTGCTTCTGTCCCTTGCCTGATGGTTACGCCCTTTACCTGCCAGAAAGCTTCGATCTCTCGTCCCAAGAGCTTCTGGTGCGGCACTTCGGTAACAAACTGATTGCCCTGACCCCGGATGAGGGGCAGCAATTCTGCGCCAATGCGGTTTGTATCGGGAGAACCATAGTCATGAATCAGACGACACCGCGCTTGACCGGACTACTGGAAACGCGGGGATTTAGTGTGCAGGAAACATTACTGTCAGAATTTATGAAATCCGGCGGCAGCGCGAAGTGCCTGACGTTAAACCTGAGTATTGGGTAAAACGAAAGGAGTGGAGCGGGTGAAGGGAATCGAACCCTCGTATGCAGCTTGGGAAGCAAGTGTTCTACCATTGAACTACACCCGCTCTGGGCTGCAGCCGGCATTCTAAGCGTAGAACCCTTCTGGTTCAATCTTCAATGAGCTTGACGAATCAGCAAGCCAGAAAAAACTGTCGCGAGAGGAATGCGCAACATGAATCAGGAACAAATATGGAGCAAACGCTATCAGGATGCCGGTGATGATTTTCTCTTCGGTACCCAACCCAATCGCTTTCTCGCGCATCGTCAGGAATTGCTGAAAAATGGGCGCAGTGCCTTATCGGTAGCGGATGGCGAAGGTCG
This sequence comes from Candidatus Dechloromonas phosphorivorans, assembly GCA_016709495.1. Classification (GTDB taxonomy): domain Bacteria; phylum Pseudomonadota; class Gammaproteobacteria; order Burkholderiales; family Rhodocyclaceae; genus Azonexus; species Azonexus defluvii. The sequence continues at coordinate 48,178 of JADJMS010000028.1, forward strand.
CAATTCGGTTTGGCTTGCCGAACAAGGTTTGGCAGTAACGGCGATTGAAATCTCGCCAGTGGCCGTCGAGAAGGCGCGTCGACTTGCCGCCGGGCGCCAGGCCAATGTGACTTTTTTGCTGGCCGACATGCTCGCGCCAGATTGGCCGCCAGCCGAGATGCACGGAGCATTTGACTGGGTTTTCGGGATTTTCATTCAGTTTGTCGGCCCTGAATTGCGCAGGCGACAATTTGAGGTGATGCAACAACTGACCGCCCCCGGCGGACGCATTCTGTTGCAGGGCTACACGCCAAAACAATTGAAATATGCTACTGGTGGCCCTTCGGCGGTCGAGAATCTTTACAGCGCAGAACTACTGCGTTCGGCGTTTGCCGACTGGGCAATTGAAGAACTCATCGAGTACGAAGACGAGATCAGCGAAGGCAGCGGTCACCAAGGGCGTTCAGCCCTGATCGGCATGATTGCCCGCAAGCCTCAATAAGCATCAGGCCAGACGCGCGTACTGCCCGGCATGAAAGAGCAGCGGTGCGAGATCAGCAATTTCGCTGAATTTTTCAACGCGGCTGACAAAAATGGTGTGGTCGCCCGCCGCGTGGATGGTTTCGTTGGCAACTTCAAACGTGGCACAACAACCGTCGAACAGTGGCGCGCCGCCCGCCCCCGTCTGCCACTGCAAGCCGGCGAAACGATCAACTGGCCAGGTGGCAAAACGATTGGAAAGATCTTCCTGATCGACCGACAGAATATTGATCGCATGATGCGTTGCATTGCGGAAGCAACTCAGGTTGTGCGAGTTATTGTCGAGACACCATAGTACAAGGGCCGGCTCAAGGGAAACCGCCGAGAAGGAATTGACGGTAAGGCCGATCGGCTGGCCGTCCGGATCGATGGCGGTAACGATGGCGACGCCGGTGGCGAAGCGCCCAAGGGCGTTGCGCAGGGCACGGGTGTCGGTTTGCTGCTGGGTCATCGTGGTTTGGCCGCTCGGAAAAGGCCGTATTATCCGCATTCCCTTACTGCCCGTCGAGAATGAATTGCCTGAGCAAGCCCGCTTTTCCACCCGTCTGATTGCCTGGCAGAAGCGCGAAGGCCGCCATGACCTGCCTTGGCAGCAAACACGCGACCCTTACCGGGTTTGGTTATCCGAGATCATGCTGCAGCAAACGCAGGTGGCAACGGTGATTCCCTATTACCAGCGGTTTCTGGCGAGTTTTCCGGATCTGGCAGCACTGGCGGCGGCACCAATTGAAGCGGTGATCGAACATTGGGCCGGCTTGGGTTACTACGCCCGGGCGCGCAATCTGCACCGCTGTGCGCAGCAACTTGTTACGGTCAACGCTGGAAAATGGCCGAAAAATTTGGATCAACTGACTGAATTGCCTGGCATTGGCCGCTCAACGGCGGCGGCGATTGCCGCTTTTGCTTTTGGTCAGCGCGCCGCGATTCTCGATGGCAACGTCAAGAGAGTGCTGTGCCGCCATTTTGCCATTGATGATTTTCCAGCTCAGGCGGCGGTTGACCGTAAGCTTTGGGCCTTGGCCAACGAGTTATTGCCGGATAGCGATATCGAGGCCTACACGCAGGGTTTGATGGATCTTGGCGCAACTTTGTGCACGCGGAGCAAACCGCAGTGCCTGCGCTGCCCGCTGGCGGAAACCTGTTTGGCTCGCCAGCAAGGCCGGCAGGCGGAATTGCCGGTGGCCAAAGTACGGGTTGCCGTGCCAGAGCGGCGCAGCACGTTTGTCATCATCAGCGATGGGCAACGGATATTGCTGGAGCGCCGACCACCGAGCGGCATTTGGGGTGGTTTGCTGGTGCCGCCGGAAGGTGAAGCCGGCACGGTGCTGGCCAATCTGGGCTTGACGCTGGAAAATGCCGAAGCCTTGCCGCCCTTGCGCCATGCTTTCACCCATTTCCGCCTGACCCTTGAACCGATATTTTGCCTGGTCAGCAAAACCAGCAATGCTGCTGAAGCCGGGATGGAATGGGTTGATTTGGCGAAAGCCAGCCATGCCGGCGTTCCAACGCCGATTCGAAAATTGCTTAAGCGGGTTGCCAGCGCAAAGGACTAAGCCCCCAGCGCTCGTAACTTTCGGCACGCACGATCTGGCCATAGTGATTACCGACTTTGCGCGCCAGATCAACGGTGACCGGTTCAACATACTGGCGACGAGTCGTATGGTAGATAACGCGGACAACCGGTGTTAGCGTATTTTCATCATGAATCTCGTCAACCACCGCCAGATGACCGCTTTCCAGCTGAACGAGCGTGCCAACCGGATAAATGCCGACGGTGCGGACAAAGGCAGCAACCAACGCCGGATCAAACTGGTTGCCGCGTTCGTCGTAAAGCTGGGCCAGCGCCATTGAGGGTGATATTGCTGGTCGATAGGGTCGCTGCGAGGTCATCGCGTCATAACTATCGACAATCGCGGCCATGCGCCCGGCGGCAGAAATGTTTTCACCAACCATCCGATAGGGGTAGCCGCTGCCATCAAAGCGCTCGTGGTGTTCGAGCAAAACAGCGACTGAAAGCTCCGGCAACCGGGTTGTTGCCTCAAGCACAGCGAGCCCTTCTTCGACGTGGCTTTGCATGACCGAATACTCGGCCCGCGAGAGCGTACCGGTTTTGGCGATCAGTTTGGCATCGATGGCGGCATGGCCGATGTCCTTGACCAACGCACCCAGGGCCAGTTTTTCCAGCTCCGGTTCGCTGAGCCCCTGCTGGCGACCAAAGGCAATGATCAACGCCGCCGTGGCTACCGCGTGTTCGGTGGCATAGGTATCCATCTGCTTGAGCCGGGCGAGCGGGACCAGCGCATCAGGGTTGCGCATCACCGACTCGATCATCCGATGCACCAGCGGTTCAAGCAGGCCGGCATCGACATGAATGCCGGCCCGGGCAGTCGCAATCAGATTCGTGACCGTCTCCGTCGCTTCAGGTAAAAGCCGCGCCGCGCGCCGCCGCTCTTCACCGAGTGAAACCTTGGGCGGCGCGGCGCTCCTGATTTCAGCCATTGTTTTGTACTTGCGCTCAATTTCATTGAGCCGGGCCATCGATGTGGCGGGGGCAATTGGCAAGTCAATGCCGCGCGACGTATCGATGGAGACTTCGTTTATTCCATCCGATTGAATTCTGGCGACATCATCATCGTCCTCAATCAGAAACCTTGTCCGCCAGAAGGTTGTTTCCAGCCAGCGACAATGCAAATCGACCACGAACATACCGGGCAAAAGCTGTTTGGCGGCAATTTTGCGGATCATGATTAGTGCGCTTTTAGTTGGCCGCTTCAGCTTCTGCTGCACGGCGGGCAGCTTTTTCCTTGTGCGCAGCGACCTTTGCCTCATGCGCCGCCTGCTTTTTGGCCAGACGTTCAGCATCCGCGGCTTTGCGTTTGCTACCTTCAGCCGCTTTCCTTACCTTGTCAGCTTCTTGCGCAGCCTGCTCTTCGGCGGACTCCTTGCGCAAGGCACTGGTTTCCGCCTCGCGTGCCTGCCGATCCGCCTCGCGCTCCGGCGCTTGTGCTGCGCGACGCTGGTCACTGTCGCTCAACTGCTCCTTCTTGATCTGGCGCTCAATCGCCTTGCCTTCATTTTCCAGAAGGCGAGCCTCATTATGGCTCTGGTTGTAAACCTTACGGGCATCACCCAAACAGGAATTCACCAGAAATTTTTTCTGGCACTCAAGTTGGCTTTTCTCGTAGAGCTTCTCTGCCTCGGCCTGCTTTGCACTTCCATCACGCTGCAACACCTGAGCCTGTGCCTGACGCTTATCCCAATCAGCCTGCAGCTCAGCCGGTGCCGAGCTTTCGCCAGCAGTGAGCGGCCCTGCAACGAGCAGGCATGCGATCAAACAGGCGTTCAGCGAGAAAAGTCTTATTTTCATTTTCCTGAGTATTCAAAGCAGGGAAGAAGCTGGCAAAACATTCGGTAACGCGTTGATTTTAGCAGCCCACCGCTATAATTCGCCGCCTTATGATAGCCCTCCGCCAAGTCACTTTTGCCCGTGCCGGCCACCCGTTGGTGATCGATGCCTCCGTACAGCTCCACACCGGCTGGAAGGTCGGCGTTGTTGGTGCCAACGGCTGCGGCAAATCCAGCCTGTTTGCCCTGCTTTCCAACGAACTACACGCCGAGTCCGGCGATGTTGAACTACCGGCCAGCTGGCACATCGCCCGCGTTGCCCAGGAAACCCCGGCGCTGCCCGACAGTGCCCTCGATTTCGTCCTTGATGGCGATGTCGAACTACGCCGCATCGAGCGCGAATTGGTCGCTGCCGAAGCGCGCAATGATGGCGAAGCAATCGGCCACCTGCATGATCGCTACGGCGAAATCGGCGGTTACTCGGCCAAGGCGCGCGTCGCCGAAGTGCTGCATGGCCTTGGCTTTACTGATGCCGACTTTCGGCGCTCAGTGGCCGAATTCTCTGGCGGCTGGCGGGTGCGTCTTAATTTGGCACGCGCCCTTTCCTGCCGCGCCGATCTGCTCCTACTCGATGAGCCGACCAACCACCTCGATCTCGACGCGGTCTTCTGGCTCGAAACCTGGTTGAAAAACACCCCGGCCACCTTGCTGCTGATCTCGCACGACCGCGATTTCCTTGATGCCGTGGTCGGCCAGATTCTCGCTATCGACCTTCAGCGCCTGTCGCTGACCAGTGGCGGTTATTCCGACTACGAACGCGCCCGCGCCGCCCGCCTTGCCACGCAACAATCGGCCTGTGAGGCGCAACAGCGTGAAGTGGCGCACCTCAATAGCTTCATCAACCGCTTCCGCGCCCAGGCAACCAAGGCACGGCAGGCACAAAGCCGGATCAAGATGCTGGAGCGCATGGAAACGGTAGCAGCGGCACATGTCGACTCCCCCTTCCATTTTGTTTTTCGCAAACCGAACGCTTTACCCGACCCGCTGCTGACCATAGAAAAAGCCTCGGCTGGCTACGTCGACCGTAACATTTCGACAACATCACGATGACGCTGCGCCCCGGCTGCCGCATCGGCCTGCTTCGGCGCAACGGCGCCGGCAAATCGACGCTGATCAAGCTGCTTGCCGGCGCCATCGAGCAGCAAGGCGGCCAGCGCAAGGAAGCCAAGGCGCTCAACATCGGCTACTTCGTTCAGCACCAACTCGAACAGCTACGACCTGACGAATCGCCACTGCAACATCTGGTCCGCCTTGAACCAACGACGCCGGAACAGGAGCTGCGCGACTACATGGGCGGCTTCGATTTCCGTGGCGACATGGCAACACGTGCTATCGAACCCTTCTCCGGTGGCGAGAAATCACGTCTGGCGCTGGCTCTGCTGATCCGCACCAAGCCCAACCTGCTGCTGCTCGACGAGCCGACCAATCACCTCGACCTTGAAATGCGCGAGGCACTGACATTTGCATTGCAGGATTACGAAGGCGGCATGGTTTTTGTCTCGCACGACCGCCATCTACTGCGCACCTGTGCCGATGAACTGCTGCTCGTTGCCGACGGCAAAGCAGTCGAGTTCGATGGCGACCTCGATGACTACGCCGCCTGGCTGGCCAGCCAGCGCAATGCCGAACGGACAGCGGAGCCAGAGCAGGCTGCCGAGAAAACTGAACGTCTGCAAAATCGAGCCGACTCGAAAGCCAGCCGTCAGGCATTGCTCGCCCAGCGTCGCCCGCTGATCAAGGAAATCGAGCAACTGGAAAAGAAAATCGCCAAGTGGAGCGAGGAAAAGCAGCGCTCGACGCCCAATTTGCCGACCCCAACTACTACGTTACGGTCGACCGCCAAAAGAGCGAAGAAATGCACCGTCAGGCCGGCTTGCTGGGTGAGCAGATCGATGAAGCCGAAATGCGCTGGCTGGAAGTCCATGAAGCGCTGGAAGCCTTGCCGACCCCTGATTAGTCGAGCGCTTTGAACACTGCCAATCTATAATTCCTACACAACATGTAGGGTTAAAGGGAGTTCCATGAACTGGCTGCGCTACCTTCTGGTATTATTTGCTGCGTGCTGGTTACGCCGCCAGCGACTGCACAGGAAAAAGTCACATCGCGCTCACTAAGCATTGGCATCATGCCCTACCTCAGCACGCGCACCCTGCTTGCCAACTTACCAGCCGCTTGCCAAGCTGGAGCGGGAACTCAAACAACCCATTCAACTGCTCACCGCCCCGGATTTCGAGACTTTCGTCAAACGCGTCGTTGACGGCGAATACGATGTCGCCGTGCTCGCCCCACATTACGCGCGACTAGCTACGAGGAATTCCGCTACAGCGCCCTGCTTGTGAATAAAACGCCGATCCGTGGCGTTTTGATCACGGCACGCAACAAACCGCTGTCCACAGCACGGAATTACGTGGGCCAAACGATTGCTGTTGTTGAGCGCAGCGCCCTGCTTGCCATCGTCGGCGCGATGACGCTCGCCGACGAGGGACTCATGGAAGGTAACGACCTATTCTTTCGTAGAGACTATCTCGCATTCCAGCGCACTATATAACGCCATGGTCTCCGGAAAATCGAGAGCCGCACTCTATCTCCTACTCGACCCTCGCCCTCGCCCCAGCTGAATTGCAAAATACGAAGCCGTCATTTCGCGCGAGCTGGCGGTGATTCCTGGGCTGTTTTACATCGCTCACAACCGCATTCCAGTTTCGCGCCAGACGGCAATCAAGGCAGCACTATTGGCCTTTGTGAAAAAAATGCAGAAGGTCAGCAGTTTTGAGAAAACACAAATGGTGGTTATCGTGAGCCAAACCGTGTAGATGGTGAGTTGCTTGATCGCCTGCTGCCGGAAACCCGCCAACAATTGGGAAACTTCTGCACTAAATGAGCCTCTCGTTTTCTCAAGTCGCTGCCTTGGCAGGCTGATCACGCTCACTGTTGTGGTTGAATCGTGATGATTTCGGCCATTCTGTGGAACAGTGAGCGACTGGCCGGAAGACGATCTGATCCGTCAGTTTGAGTTACGCCGTGCTGAAACCAGTAGCCTGCCAAAGCAGCGCGCGCGCCGGCCATGGCGCAGCGCGATTATGCAGATATTAGCGAAACATTGAGCAGTGCCCAAAATTGCAGGGAATGACCTATCTGGTGATGTTCGACGAAGATGGCCAGCGGTGGCGAACGTCCACTCGATAACCCCAGGCCCAGTTGCCTGCGGTGGACAGCGCGGAAATGAACCCAATTTTCAACGACAACATCTCAATACACGCATTCCAATACAACTCGAAGGACGTAACTACGGCGCGCTGCAAACCGGCATCGATCTCCGCTTTCTTAACGAGGCACGGCGCGAAATTTTGTTACAAACATCATATTGGCGATTGTCGGCATTCTCTTATCTACGCTGGTTCTGGCAGCGATTGCCCTCTGGCTAACCCGCCGCCTGAGCGCACTCAGTCTAGCCAGCAATGATCTTGCTGCCGGCCGCCCAAAGCACTGAACGAATCGACCGACGACGATATCGGCGTTGTCGCCCACGCCTTTAATGGCATGGCTGCCGCGCTTGAACGGCGGATGTTGATCTTGGGCATTCCGAAGCGGAACAACGCGCCTTGCCGAAACTTTGGCCACTGAACGCGGTCGCCTTGATGCCTCTCTAAGGCAATGCGCCTGGTCTCGTTTTCGTAGCCAAAGATGGCCGGATCCTCCTCAATCCGGCGTTTCTCGGGATTAGGACCATCGCCTTTGAAGCGCAATATATTGATCAGCCGGTCAGCGCCTTTGCGTCAGCATCCGCAAGCGGACTTTCTGAATCGGCGGCTAACCAGTTATTCAGTGGCGAGGCTCCCTGCACGAATATCTATTACCCGATGGACGAACGATCACGAACACAGCGTCCCCGCTACCAGGACCGGGGTAGCGAAAGCGGTCACCCGTGGATTTTTTGAGAGTATCACCGGCGCAACGCCAGATTGCCGAGCGCCTGGTTTTCACGGTCAAACGCGATCCGCCAACCACCTCGCCAACTGTGCCCGCTTTGATGCAGAGCTGGATCGCCTGCTCAATCAGGCCGGGCGTGATCCCAGGTTGTTCGGCGCCCTGCTCTATTTCGACATCGACGACCCAAGACAATCAACGACACTTTGGCCACCGCGCTGGTGACAGCGTGCTCATCCGCACCGCCGATACGGTCAGCAAACCGGTCCGTAACAACGAGATATTCGCCTGCCCGGTGGCGACGAGTTTTGCCATCATCGCTCCTAACGCCGATCAGGCTGGCGCCCAGGCTTGGCCGAACGCCTGCTCAGCACCGTCTCCGGCATGCGTTTCGATTTCGATAACCGACGGCTTGGTTTAACAATCAGTATTGGGATTTCGCGACTCTGCCCGAGCACGCAGAACCGCTGAAGAACTGGTCTCACGCAGATGCCGCAATGTATCAAGCCAAGCGTGGTGGAAAAAACGGCTGGCGAATCTATCGACCAGAACACGATCAATCGGAGGCGATGCTCGCTCATCTTGGCTGAAACGAGAAAATTCAGGCAGCAGCGCTCAAGGAAAACCGTTTTGTTCTGCATTACCAAGGCGTTCGTTCAACCAGCTCCGGCCTCGCTTCGCACCCGCGAGGCACCGGTGCGCGGTCGATCCGCCGAAAAATCCCACTGAACTATGTTGTTACCTGGGAGCTTTATCCCGGCGGCCGAACGCACCGGGCGGATTGTCGATGTCGACCGCTGGGTGATGCGGGCGGCGATCACCAAACTGGCTGAACTGTCGGTACTCGCCGCTTTAGTAATCAATGTCTCAGCCCGTTCTTTCGACGACCCAACGCTGGCCGGCACGACAGCGTCACTGCTCGCCGAGTTTCACGTGGAACCGCGCCGGCTGATTGTCGAACTGACAGAAACCCGGCCTTTGGCCAACATGCAGACTCAGAACAGTTCATCAAAGAGATTCGGGCGCTGGGCCGCACGGTTTGCTCCTGACGATTTTGGGTGTCGGCTTTTCCTCGTTCGTTTACCTCAAGCACCTCTCGGCAGACGTACTCAAAATTGATGGTACGTTCATTCACAACCTGCCCAGCAGCCGCGAAGCATCAGGTTTTGTCCGAGCTATTGTCGAAGTGGCGCGCGGTCTTGGCAAAAACCGTAGCTGAATTCCGTTGGTGATGCTGAAACCTTTAAAAATTTGACTGATATCGGTGTCGATTATGCCCAAGGCTTCTATCTTTCCCGCCCCATAGCCGAGATAAGCCCGTCCCGATCGGGTAAAATCACCGTCTTTCGCATTCCGCAGGGAGTAACCGTGCAAATCGTTTTGTCTTGATCTTGAAGGTGTTCTTGGTTCCGGAAATCTGGATCGAATTTGCCGAGCGCACCGGCATTCCCGAATTAAAGCGCACAACACGCGACGAGCCTGATTACGACAGTTACGACTTTACCGCCTCAATATCCTGCGCGAGCACAAGCTGGGCTTGCCTGACATCCAGAAGGTAATCGCCGGAAATGGGGTCCGATGCAGGGCGCCCGTGCTTTCCCCGACAAACTGCGGAGGATTATCAGGTCATCATTCTCTCCGACACTTTCACGAATTTGCTCACCCGTTGATGCGCCAACTGGGCTGGCTGACGTTGTTCTGCCATTCTCTCGAAGCTGATGCTTCTGGAATGCTGGTTGCCTACCACCGGCGCATGCCGGATCAGAAACGCGAAGCAGTGCAACGTTTCAAAGAACTCAAAACCACGATCGTTGCCGCCGGTGACTCGTACAACGACACCGCAATGCTTGGTGAAGCCCACGGCGGAATCTGTTCCACCCGCCAGGAAAACGTCATCCGCGAATTCCCCGCAATACCCGGTCGTCGTTCTGAATTATGACGATCTACGCACGGAAATCGACAAGGCATTCGCCAAAGCCGCTCTCGGTCTCCGATGCCCAGCAACCGTTTCCATACGCCCTCCGCCCTCCCGCCCCGACCCCGTCGGCATCATCGCCAAGGTGTCCGGCTTCATCGCCAGCAACGGCGGGCTGGATTCTGGAGTCCAGCTTCCATCTCTCCGATGTGCTGACCAGCCGCTACCCCATGCGCATCGAGATCAAGGCAGATTCATCACCTTTCCTGCTTGCTTCACCCCGCGAGCGTTTCCGCAAAGAGGTTGGCGAACCGCTACAAAATGGACTGGCGGATCAACGATAGTGCTGTGAAACGGCGTGTTGTCGTGCTTCGTTTCCAAGCAGGAACACTGTCTCTACGACCTGCTGGCACGCTGGCAGGCCAAGGAACTGGATATTGAAATCCCCTGCGTCATTTCCAATCACGAGACTTTCCGTGGCTTTTGTGGAATGGCACGGCATTCCTTTCCATTATGTTCCGGTGAATGCCGACAACAAGGCCGGTGCTTATGCCGAAATGCAACGCATTTTTGCGGGATGTCCATGGCGACACGATGGTGCTGGCGCGCTACATGCAAATTCTTGTCGCCCGAACTGTGCGATGCCCCGTCCGGAAAAAATAATCAACATCCATCACTCTTTCCTGCCCAGCTTCGCCGGCGCAAGCCTTACCATCAGGCTTACACGCGCGGCGTCAAGTTGATCGGTGCGATCTGCCATTACGTGACAAGCGAACTCGATGCCGGCCCTATCATCGAACAGGACGTTATCCGCATCGACCATTCTGACTCACCGGAAGATATGGTCCGTTACGGCAAGGACATCGAGAAAACAGTCCTCGCGCGCGGCCTGCGCTATCACCTGGAAGACCCCGTGCTGGGTACAGGGCAACAAGATCCTGGTGTTCCGTTAAGCCATGCTGATCCAACGCGATCAGTCACTGCTTCTGGTGGTTGATATTCAGGGGAAAAAGCTCGCGCCGGCAATTCATCAGGGACAAAGCGCGATTCAGAACAATCTGCGTCTGCTCACGGTTGCGCGTCAGCTCGACATCCCATGTTTTGTTTCCGAACAATATGTTCATGGCCTGGGCCTAGCGTCGAGGCGATCAAAGATGATGCGGTCGACGCCCATTTTTTCTGAAAAATTCACTTCTCCTGCACGTGCGCGAACCCGGCGGCGTTGAGCATCTCAAGTCAAAGGCCGCCAGCAAATCATCCTGGACTGGCATGGAGGCGCATGTTTGCGCTTTGCAAACCGCGCTTGGCTTGCTGGAATGTGGATTCAACGTTTTTCTAGTGGCAGATGCCACCTCGGTCACGCACTCCGGAAAACCGGGCAGCGGCCATCGAGCGCCTGCGCAGTGCCGAAAGGCTATATTGTGTCGACCGAGATGGTGCTCTTCGAATGGCTTGAAAGGGCTGGTACAGAAGCGTTCCGCGCTGCACTACCGATGATCAAATAAACAGCACTGGCTTTGCCGAATGTAATTGGGTTACATTTCTCTTACATTGAGTCGTGACCCAGGCGACACCTTCTTTAGAGAGAGACACGCGATGTCAACTTCTGTGAACCCCTGCCAGCTTACTCCTCCTTGATCTTCGCCAAAGTCGATGCGGTACCTGCCGGCTCTTGCCGGTCTTGAAGTAGCCAATCCGATACCCGGTGGCAATTGCCTTGGGGCGTTGGAGCGCACTCACCGTCTTTGTTGCCATTGACAGCGCATGCAGCCTATAAACGACCGGCGCGAGCGTTACCTAACTGATGTGCCCGGAGCGGTTTCCCGCATATTGTTTTGTTGGATCCACGCAATCCCACACCCGCCCGCCGTGCCCTCGCCGAGGATGCGGCGGATTGCTGTTCAACTGATGATCCCGAACGCATGGAACTGATTGTCGCTCGACTCCCGCGCCCAAAGGAAAGCACCTCGCAACCATGGGAACCGTCGGTCGACAGCGGCGCTTTTTTTCGTCTGCAAATTACGCTGGATAAATTGCCCTGCCCGATTTTCATCAAGAATCGAAGCGGTCGTTATATAGCCTGCAAATGGGCGCATTTGAAGACCAGTTAGGCTTGCCCCGCTCGCAGATTATCGGCGCAAGCGTCTTACACATAGCCCCGCCTGAACTAGCCGAAATCGGCGACAAGGCCGATCTCGGAACTGATGGCCCGGGGTGGTACGTAATGCTATGAAACCAAGCTGCTCTATGGCGATTGATCAATGCGTGATGTGATGTTCTATGGGTCGGTTTTTTTCTCAATACCGCTGGCGTAGTGGACGGCATTTCCGGTACCACACTCGACATTACCGAACGAAAACTGCTCTTCGAAAAGAAGCTTGAGCACGCAGCAACTATCGATTTTCTGACAGGTGCTCCAGCAACCTGCGCACTTTTATGAATTGGCAGGCAGGAATTTCCTGCTCGCTTTACCTCGTAGTCCTCAGGATCTCACACTGATCGTCATCGATCTTGGATTTTCAAGGAAAATAAACGATTCACTGGGTCATGCTGCTGGTGATCTGGCGTTGCGCGAGTTTGTTCTTGCCGTAAAACCAATCTACGTGATCAGGATATTTTTTGCCCCGTGCTGGTGGTGATGAATTTCGTATCATCCTCCCAGCCACCTTACCTGCCGGGGCCGCACTGGTCGCCGAGCGGATCTGCGCCTCAGTCAATGCAATCGAGATCAGAAACGAAGGCAGAAAGCACCAGACTCTCGATCAGTGCCGGTATCTGCTCCTGCCTGCCCGGCGACGAGAGTCGGGATGATGTTACCAAGCGTGCCGATGCGGCAATTTGCTACTAAGGCGGGCGGTCGAAACCGTACCCACCCGGTTTTTCATCCCCATTGAAATGGCACCCGGAAGGTGCCCAAAGGAGAGATCTACAGATTCGATTAGTGGTGGTAGGCAGTTTCACGTGGCGAGGTGAGGTCAAGACCTTCACGCTCTTCGTCTTCCGGCACACGCAGGCCGATGACGATATCCACCAGCAGTTTGTAAGCGACCAGCGAGACAACCGCCGACCAGACGACCACGGTACCAACACCCCAGGCCTGGCTGGATCAACTGAGCAGTCATGTCGTAGTCACCAACCCTTGCTTTACCACATACAATCATAGACGCCTGTGCCACCCAGTGCCGGGCTTCAGCGAAGACACCAGTCAGCATGGCACCGAGGATACCGCCGACGCCATGGACGCCGAAGACATCGAGTGAGTCATCTGCTCCGGGAGGATTTTCTTCAAGCCATTGACGCCCCACAGACAGATCACGCCAGCCAGCAGGCCGGATGATGATGGAACTCGTGACACCGACGAAACCAGCTGCCGGAGTAATCGCAACCAGGCCGGCAACCGCACCGGATGCAGCACCCAGCATGGAAGGTTTACCCCGGCGATCCATTCAGCAAACATCCAGGACAATGCGGCACAGGAAGTGGCAACTCCAGGTATTGACCATGGCCAAAGCAGCGCCGCCAGAGGCCTCGAGGGCAGAGCCGGCATTGAAGCCGAACCAGCCAAAACCACAGCAGTGATGCAACTGATCATCGTGAAGGTCAGGAGGTAAACATGGCAACGTTACCCAGGCCAGTACGCTTGCTCCACCATGTAGGCACCAAACCACTGGCGATAGCGGCGTTGATG
>JADJMS010000029.1 GCA_016709495.1 Candidatus Dechloromonas phosphorivorans
TGTTCTGGTCATCATATGACGCCGCTTTACGATGAAAGTGACCGAGCGAATGTTGAAAAGCTGAACCGCTGCGTCGCAGATAATTGCGATGGCAAGTTAGCGGCAGTGCCTGCGGCTTTGAGCGAGTTCGCTTCGACAGCACAATTGGTTGATATGCTGGACTTCGGCAAGGTTACTTTTGACAAGTTGATCGCGCTTACTCCGAAGATAATTCTTTCGCTAAATATTAGATCTCCGCTTGTTAGGCTTGGGATTTGGCCAGTATTGAAAAAGGTGTGACTTATTCAAAAGCGGATCAAGTCCGAGACGAAACAAGCAACGTAGTTCTTACCGCCGACAACATTTCACTTGATGGTAAATTCGAAATCAGTAAGCGAATTTTTTTACGAGAGTCACTCTCAGTTTCTCCATCAAAGCAACTCGGCGAAGGAGATATATTTATTTGTCTGTCGAGCGGCAGTAGGAATCATGTTGGAAAAGTTGCATTCATTGATCGAGAAACGAAGTGCTACGCGGGTGGATTCATGGGAATTGTCCGCGCAAAAGCTGGGCTACTTCAAAAATGTTGTTTGAAATTCTTAATTGGCCTGAAGTCAGAAATGCAATCAAGGGCGAAAGCTCTGGGGCAAATATTCAAAACCTCTCAGCTCGATTGCCAACGTAAAATCCCAAATCCCCAATTGATGTACAGCAACAAATCGTCACCGAATGCGAAGCCGTCGATAAAGAGGTAGCCGCCGCCCAAACCAGCATGGCGAACGCCCTGCCACGGTCGACCGAAAATCGAGGCAATTTACGCGTCGACCGCAGCATTTGCTGGAAATCGACAAAATTGCCCTCGCCGTGCAGTACGGTCTGTCGGAAAAGATGAACGAGGGTGGCGTCGGCTGCAAGATTTTCCGCATGAACGAAATCATCGGCGGTCGCATGTTCGACGGCGGCGCCATGAAGTGCGCCGATATTTCCGCCGATGAATTCGCCAAGTATCGGCTCAAGCGCGGCGATGTGCTGTTCAACCGCACCAACAGCATCGAGCATGTCGGCAAGACCGGCCTGTTCGATCTGGCAGGCGATTACTGCTTTGCCTCCTATCTCGTCCGCGTCGTACCTGACACCGCAAAGGTGTTGTCGCTTTTCCTGACGTTAATGATGAATTCCAAAATTTTCCAGCAGGAAGCCAAGGGTAAGGCCTCGAAATCGATCAATCAGGCCAACATCAACGCTACGATCATGCGCAATATCAAGGTGCCAGTTCCTGCCTTGCCGGTGCAAACTCAAGTCGTCAGCGAAGTGCTGGCCCTTGAGCAAACCATCGCCAAAGCCCAGGCCATCATCGCCGCCGCCCCCGCCCGCAAGCAGGCAATCATGCAGCGTTATTTGTGAGGAGTGCTGCCATGACCGCCATCGAACTCCTCGAAAATCTCAATCTGTTGGACGAGAATGAGCGGATTGAGGCCAAACGCGCCTTGGAGGCTGGCAAGTCCGTTCTCGAGAGCATTTGCGCCTTTGCCAACGAGCCTGGCCTGGGTGGCGGCTGGATTGCCTTGGGCATCGTGCGCGGAAATGGCTCTCTTCCCGCCTACGAGGTCGAGGGGGTGGTCCATCCCGACAAGATCAGCAGCGATATCGCCAGCCAGTGCCGTGACAGTTTCAACACGCCGCTGCGGGTCGATATTTCGACGGAGAACATTGACGGGAAAAATGTCGTGGTTGTTTTTGTGCCCGAGGCGCAGCCTCCGGACAAGCCCATCTTTTTCAAGTCACAAGGTTTGCCACGGGGCGCCTATCGCCGGATCGGCAGCACCGACCAACGCTGTACTGACGACGATCTGGCGGTTTTCTACCAGGGGCGCCAGCAGGAAAGTTTCGATGCCGGCATCGTCGCCGATTCGGCGCTCGACGATCTTTCGCCTGAGGCAATTGCGGACTACCGGAAATCCCTCGCCGAGGCCAATCCGGATGCGGAGGCACTACGTTGGTCTGATGAAGAGCTGTTTCAGGCCTTGGGTTGCATTCGCCGCAATCCAAAAGGCGAATGGCAGCCGACGGTTGCCGGCCTGATATTGTTCGGCAAGCCAACGGCCCTGCGCCGTTGTTTCCCGATGACGCGCGTTGATTACATCCGCGTGCCGGGCCGCGAATGGGTGCCTGATCCGGAGCGGCGTTTCGATACCGTTGAACTGCGCGATCCGCTTTTTCGCCTGATTCGCGGCGCCCAGGCAGCAGTGCTTGATGATTTGCCAAAGAGCTTCGGGCTCGACGAGGGTGAGCTTCAACGACAGGATAAGCCGGTAATCCCCCTGCGCGTCATTCGAGAGGCACTAGTCAACGCCTTGATGCACCGCAGTTACCGCAGCCATAGCCCGGTGCAGATCATCCGTTACGCCAACCGGCTGGAGATCCGCAACCCAGGTTTCTCGCTCAAGTCACCGGAACATCTGGGCGAACCCGGTTCGCAGCCGCGCAACCCAAAAATTGCCGCCGTGCTGCATGAAACCCGCTTCGCCGAAACCAAGGGTAGCGGCATTCGCGTCATGCGCGAGAGCATGGCACAGGAAGGACTGACACCACTCTTGTTCGAGTCCGACCGGGGCGCCGACCAGTTTGTAGCACGCTATTTTTTCCATCACTTTCTTGGAGAAGACGATATCGCTTGGCTGACCCATTTCCGCGATCTGCATCTTTCCGATGAGGAAGCCAAGGCGCTGATCGTCGTCCGCGAGGCCGGCGCCATCGACAATGCGACCTACCGGGGAACTGAACAAAGGTGGATGCGCTTTCCGCCAGCCAGGCGCTGCGCCGACTGCGTGATGCCGGCCTGCTGACGCAGAAGGACGTGGTTCGGCCACTTACTACATCCCGACCGGAAAACTGGCCCTTGAAGACAACACACTGTCCGGAAAACCCGACCCCGTTATCTAGACCCCTGCCTTATCTAGTAACCTCCTCTTATCTAGCAACCCTTCCCCTTATCTAGTAACCCCAGCACCTCGCGGGACACGCCAACGGGCTTAGCTGGCAGTTCGATGAATCGTTTGCCCGCCCCCTTCTGGATTCCCTGCCCGGCTCTCTGGCGGCAAGGCTTGGCGCAATCGGCAAACGCCACCCCCGAAAAACCACGCTGCTTGGTCGCAGACTTATGCAAGCTGAGAGCGTGGCGCGAGAGAACTTTCCGCCCTACTGCACCGCAACCCGGAAGTTGTACGCCAGAGCTACCTGCGCCCCCCTCATGCGCGACGGTCTGCTAACCATGACCAACCCTCTGGAGCCGAACGATCCTCAGCAGGCTTACCGTGCAATCGAGGGAAACAAAATCTCGTGACGCCCTCCCGCCTGCAAGTCTGGTTCCTCGCCTGTCGCCCCAAAACACTTTGGGTCTCGCTCTCTCCGGTGCTGGTCGGCACAGCCGTCGCCTGGCACGATAGCGGTGCGCTGCTCTGGCTACCGCTGCTCGCTGCCGCACTCGGCGCCGCCTTCATCCAGATCGGCACCAACCTGTTCAATGATGTCGGCGATTTTCTGCGCGGCACCGACACCCCGGAACGCCTCGGCCCCAAGCGCGCCACCGCCGAAGGCTGGCTAACACCTGGCAAGGTCAAGGCCGGCGCCTGGCTGAGTTTTGCCCTCGCTTTCCTCTGCGGCATTTTTTTGGTCGCCCACGGTGGCTGGCCTATCGTCATTATCGGCCTCGCCTCACTTGCCGCCGGCTGGGCCTATACCAGCGGGCCAAAGCCGATTGCTTACGGTCCACTCGGCGAATGCTTCGTTTTTTTGTTCTTCGGTCTGGTTGCCGTCGGCGGCAGTTATTACCTGCAAACCTTAACGCTATCGCCGCTGGCGCTGATCGCCGCCACACTGGTCGGTATCCACGCCGCAGCTGTCATCACCGTCAACAATTACCGTGACCTCGATGGGGATGCAAAAAGCGGCAAAAACACACTGGCCGTTCATTTTGGTCGCCCGGCGACGCGCCACATTTACACCGCAGAAATGCTCGCCCCCTACACCCTGCTGCCGCTCCTTCACAGCATCGGCTGGCTGGCAGCCTTGCCGCTACTGTCGTTACCACTGGCGCTAAAACTAATCCGTCGCTTCCATTTAGAAGCACCCGGCCCAGTGTTCAACAATATTCTGGCCGCCACCGCCGGCTTGCAACTGACTTTCGCCAATCTTGTTAACACTAAGCTTTAATTTGACTATTTTTAGGCGCTGCCTCGGGTAAAATGCGCGGCTCCCCACGATTAGCCCGCCCCCGCACCCCTATGGAATTTGCCGGTTTTCAGCTCCGCAACAATCTGTTCGTCGCCCCGATGGCTGGCGTCACAGATCGGCCTTTCCGTCAGTTGTGCAAAAAGATGGGCGCCGGGCTGGCCGTCTCGGAAATGGTCACCTCCAACTCGCTGCTTTACGGCAGCACCAAGACCTTGCGCCGCGCCAATCACGAAGGCGAAGTAGCACCGATTTCCGTACAGATCGCCGGCTCCGATCCGGCGATGATGGCGCAAGCCGCCCGTCACAACGTGGATAACGGCGCCCAGATCATCGATATCAACATGGGCTGCCCGGCCAAGAAAATCTGCAACGTGATGGCCGGTTCGGCCTGATGCAGGATGAAGAGCAGGTCGGCCGCATTCTCGACGCTGTCGTCGGCGCCGTGCCGAACACTCCGGTCACACTGAAATTCCGCACCGGCTGGAACCTGGCCAACAAGAACGCGCCGACCATCGCCCGCATCGCCGAATCGGCCGGCATCCGTGCCGTCGCCATCCACGGCCGGACGCGCTGCCAGCAATACACCGGCGAGGCCGAGTACGACACCATCGCGCTGGTCAAGACGCTAATCCGAATTCCGGTCATCGCCAACGGCGACATCACGACACCAGAGAAAGCCAAGCACGTCCTCGACGTCACCGGCGCTGACGGCATCATGATCGGCCGCGCCGCCCAGGGTCGTCCCTGGCTTTTCCGCGAAATCGAGCATTACCTGAAGACCGGCGAGCGTTTGCCGCCGGCGCAAGTCACTGAAATTCACGAGATCCTCAAGGCACACCTGATCGATCTTTATGCTTTCTACGGCCCGGAAACGGGGTTCAAGATCGCCCGCAAACACATCTCCTGGTACACCAAGGGGTTGGTTGGTTCGGCGGCCGTCCGTAAGGAAATGAACGTTCTGCCCAGTATCGAACAACAGATGCAGGCAGTGAACGAGTTTTTCATCCGCCAGGCGGAAGAAAACGAATATCTAAAATACGACAAAGAGGAGGCGTTGGCAGCATGAGCCAACATGATTTGGGGCAGTGCGTTATCAATGCACTGGAGCAGTACTTCCGCGATCTGGATGGGGAAAAACCAGGCGCGATCTATGACATGGTTTTGAAAAGCGTCGAAAAACCGATGCTTGAAGTGGTGCTCGCCAAAGCGGGCACCAACCAGACGCTGGCGGCGGAGATGCTCGGCATCAACCGCAACACGCTACGCAAGAAACTCACCGAACACCAACTTCTGTAAATCGCCATGACCATCAAGCAAGCACTGATTTCCGTTTCCGACAAAACGGGTGTTCTCGAATTCGCCCAGGGCCTCGCCGCCCAGGGCGTCAAGCTGCTGTCCACCGGCGGCACCGCCAAGATGCTGCGTGACGCCGGCCTCGCCGTCACCGAAATCGGCGACTACACCGGCTTCCCGGAAATGCTCGACGGCCGCGTCAAGACCCTGCACCCGAAGGTGCATGGCGGCATCCTGGCCCGCCGCGACCTGCCGGAACATCTGGCCACGATTGAACAGCATGACATCCCGACCATCGACTTGGTCTGCGTGAACCTCTACCCGTTCGCCGCCACCATCGCCAAGGCCGGCGTGACGCTGGAAGACGCGATCGAGAATATCGACATCGGCGGCCCGGCCATGGTTCGTTCCTCGGCCAAGAACTACGCCGGCGTCGCCATCGTCACCGATCCGGAAGACTACGCCCCGCTGCTCGCCGAAATGAAGGCCAACGGCGGCGCCCTGCAACTGGCCACCCGTTTCGGCCTGGCCAAGAAAGCCTTCACCCACACCGCCCGTTACGACAGCATGATCGCCAATTGGCTGACCGGCCTCGATGAAGGTGCCGAAGCCAAGCCGGCCGAAGCCGCCCCGGTTCCGGCGATCTTCCCTGCCAAGCTGCAATTGGCCTTCGACCGCACCGAAATCCTGCGCTATGGTGAAAACTCACACCAGAGCGCCGCTTTCTACCGCGACACCACACCAGTTGCCGGCAGCATTGCCGCCTACACGCAGCTGCAGGGCAAGGAACTGTCCTACAACAACATCGCCGACTCCGATGCCGCCTGGGAATGCGTCAAGTCCTTCGATACCCCGGCCTGCGTCATCGTCAAGCACGCCAACCCGTGCGGCGTGGCCATCGATGGCACACTGCTCGCTGCTTACGAAAAGGCTTTCAAGACCGATTCGACCTCCGCCTTCGGCGGCATCATCGCCTTCAACGGCGAAGTCGGCATCGACGTCGTCAACGCCATGAACGAGCGCAAGCACTTCGTCGAAGTGCTGATCGCCCCGTCCTTCACCGCTGAAGCCAAGGCCGCGCTGGCCGGCAAGACCAACCTGCGCGTGCTCGTCGTGCCGATCTCCCGCGTACTCAATACGCTGGAATTCAAGCGCGTCGGCGGCGGCCTGCTGGTCCAGACGCCGGATAATTTCACGGCCCAGGCCTCCGGCCTGAAGATCGTCACCAAGGTCCAACCAACTGCCCAGCAGATCGAAGACCTGCTCTTCGCCGAACGTGTCGCCAAGTTCGTCAAGTCCAACGCCATCGTCTTCTGTGGCAACGGCATGACCCTCGGTGTCGGCGCCGGCCAGATGAGCCGTGTCGATTCGACCAAGATCGCCAGCATCAAGGCCCAACACGCCGGCCTCGACCTGAACGGGTCGGTCGTCGCTTCGGATGCCTTCTTCCCGTTCCGCGATGGTGTCGACGTGCTGGCCGAAGCCGGTGCCAAAGCCGTCATCCAGCCGGGCGGCTCGATGCGTGACGAAGAAGTCATCGCCGCCGCCGACGAACACGGTCTGGCCATGGTCTTCACCGGCGCAAGACATTTCAGACACTAACAAAAACGAACCCAAAGAGATCAGCCATGAAACTTCTAGTCATCGGTTCCGGCGGCCGTGAGCACGCCATAGGCCTGGCGTCTGGCCAAGACACCCGGCCTGCAAACGGTTTACGTTGCCCCCGGCAATGCCGGCACGGCGCGCGAGCACGAGCTGGAAAACATCAACATCACCGATCCGGAAGCCCTGGCTGATTTTGCCGAGCAGAACAAGATCCACCTCACCGTCGTTGGCCCGGAAGCACCGCTGGCAGCCGGTGTAGTCAATGTTTTCCGCGCCCGTGGCCTGAAAATTTTTGGCCCAACCAAGGAAGCTGCGCAGCTCGAATCCTCCAAGGATTTCGCCAAGCGTTTCATGGCGCGCCACAACATTCCGACCGCCAGTTTTGGCACCTTCACCAATGCTGCCGAAGCGCATGCCTATATCGACCTGCAAGGTGCCCCGATTGTCATCAAGGCCGATGGCCTGGCCGCCGGCAAGGGCGTCGTTGTCGCAATGAGCCTTGAAGAAGCGCACGCCGCCATCGACGACATGCTGTCCGGCAACAAACTGGGCGATGCGGGTGCGCGCGTCGTCATCGAGGAATTCCTCGACGGCGAGGAAGCCAGCTTCATCGTCATGGTCGATGGCAAGAACGTATTGGCACTAGCTTCCAGCCAGGACCACAAGCGTATTGGCGACGGCGACACCGGGCCCAACACGGGCGGCATGGGCGCCTATTCTCCAGCACCTTGTGTCACACCGGAGGTTCACGCCAAGGCGATGCGCGAGATCATTCTGCCAACGGTACGTGGCATGGCGGCTGACGGCATTCCCTTCACCGGCTTCCTCTATGCCGGCCTGATGATCGCCAAGGATGGCAGCGTCAAGACGCTGGAATTCAATTGCCGCATGGGCGATCCGGAAACCCAGCCGATTCTGATGCGCCTCAAGTCCGACCTGGTCGATCTCTTTGAGCACGCCATCGCCGGCACGCTGGACCAAGTGGAAGCGGAATGGGACCGCCGCGTTGCACTGGGCGTTGTGCTGGCCGCCGCCAACTACCCAGACACTCCGAAGAAGGGTGATGTCATTCACGGCCTGCCGGCTGGCAACAGCTTTGGCGAAGAGGCTCACGTTTTCCATGCCGGCACCGCCAACCAGGACAGCAAGGTCGTGACCAATGGCGGTCGCGTACTCTGCGTTACCGCGCTCGGAGAGAACGTCAAACTGGCACAAAAGGCAGCTTACGAGGCCGCCGTGCAGATTCAATTTGACGGCATGCAGTTCCGCAAGGACATCGGCTACCGCGCGATCAACCGCTAAACAGCCACAGCACCCAACAATCCGGGCGGCTCACAGGGAAACCTGAGCCGCCCGTTTTTTACACCGGAGATTTTATGGATACCACCCGCCTCAAGGCATTCTTCACCGGCCTGCAAAGCCGCATCGTTGCAGAACTCGAAGCCTTCGATGGCCAGCCCTTCCGCACCGATAGCTGGGAACGCCCGGAAGGTGGTGGCGGCATTTCGCGACTGATCGAAGAAGGCAATTTCTTCGAGCGCGGCGGCGTCAATTTCTCGCACGTTACCGGCAAATCACTGCCTGCCTCAGCCACTGCCGTTCGCCCGCACCTCGCCGGTCGTGCCTGGGAAGCGATGGGGGTTTCGCTGGTGCTGCATCCACGCAATCCCTATTGCCCGACGGCACACATGAACGTTCGCTGTTTTGTTGCCAGCCAGCCGGGCGAAGAAGATGTCTTCTGGTTCGGTGGCGGCATGGACATGACGCCCTATTACGGCCAGCGTGAGGATGTAGTCCATTTTCACCAGACCTGCCAGGATGCTCTGACGCCCTTTGGCGACGAGGTTTATCCGAAATACAAGCACTGGTGCGATGAATATTTTTTCCTCAAACACCGCAACGAACCACGCGGCGTTGGCGGGGTGTTTTTTGATGACCTGAATGAAGGCGGTTTCGAGCGTTGCTTTTCTCTGACCCAAGCGGTTGGCAACGCCTTCACCAAGGCCTACCTGCCGGTCCTCGCCAAGCGCCGCGATGTGCCTTATGGTGAGCAGGAGCGCGACTTCCAGGCTTATCGCCGAGGCCGCTACGTCGAGTTCAATCTGGTCTGGGATAGAGGCACGCTATTCGGCCTGCAGTCCGGCGGGCGCACCGAATCCATCCTGATGTCGCTACCGCCCATCGTCAAATGGCGCTACGACTGGCAGCCGGAGGCCGGCACGCCGGAAGCTGAACTTTACGAGGTTTTTCTCAAGCCACAGGACTGGGCTTAAGGCTTATTTCAGTTTGCCGCGCACAACCCGGACGCGTTCCGGGTTTTTTACCGTCAAATTGCCGCCACCGCCGGTCAAATTGCCGCAGGCGCAGGCGGCCTTGATGAATGGCACCGAATTCACCACCACCTGGCAATCGGCACATTCGTAATAAATATCGCCGCCCGTTGGCAGATTGGCGGCATCGGGTGCTGGCTCGATGGGGTAAAAGTTGTAAATCTTGCGCATATCAATATTCAGCATTTTCCCCACCCTTTTTTGTTTCGTTATTCAGGCCAATTATAAGCACGCAAGCCAGCGAGAATGCCGCTATCAGCACCTTCTGTCAGCACAATTTTATTTAAACCCAGTTGCTTTGCGTTATCAGCAATGCGCGCATGCGGAACAAACACCGGCGTTTGCAGCAGGAAGGCGCGGCTCTCTGGGTCAAGCATGTCGATCAGGTAACGCAAACCTTCGCTGCTCGAAATCGTCAGTGCGTCAAGCTGCCCGGCACGCCAGGCGCGGAGCAAGGGCAAGACACCATCAGGCGGGCCGGAGCGCCGGTAACAAGTGATGCAATCAACCTCTGCACCGCGTTCGCGCAGCGTATCAGCGAGCAGTTCGCGGCCACCATCGCCACGAAAAATAAGCACTTTTTTGCCGTTGACCGTAACAAGTTGCGGCAAGGCGAGCAAAGCCTCGGAATCGAAGCGCTCCGTTGGCACAATACAGCCGGTGACGCCATGGGCGGCCAATGCGCTTACCGTTCCCGGCCCGACGGCAGCGGGCGTCAACCCAACGGGCCAGGCGCCGCGCGCAAGCAGCGTCGGCAAGGCGTAATCAACAGCATTCGGGCTGATGAAAATGGCAAACTGGTATTCAGCCAGGCGCTCGGCGATAACGGTCAGGGGCTGGGTATCCAGCGCCGGCGAGATTTCGAGCAAGGGAAAAATCAGCGGCGTTCCGCCCGCCGCAGCGATAGCCTCCGCCAGCGCAGCCGCTTGCGCCCGTGGCCGGGTGACAACGATGGTCCTGCCGACGAGCGGACCACTCTGACTCATTTGCAGTGCGCGAGCTTTTCCAGAATGGCGTCGGCGCCTTTGGCGCGTAACTGCGCGGCGAGTTGCAGACCGAGTGCTTCATCATCAGCCGGATTGCCACGCAGTTCAGCGCTGATCATTTCCTTGCCGTCCGCCGTCGCGACAAAGCCGCGCAACCAAAGCTGGCCGTTTTCAATGATGGCGTAGCCACCCAGCGGCACCTGGCATGAACCACCCAAGGCACGCGAAAAGGCACGTTCAGCTTTGACACAGTGGGCGGTTTCCGGATCATTCAAGGGCGCGACCACATCCAGCATATTGGCTGCGCCTGCCAGCAATTCAATGCCCAGCGCGCCCTGACCAGGAGCCGGCAACGACTGTTCTGCGGTCAACACGGATTTGATGCGACTTTCAAGGCCAAGACGGATCAGGCCGGCAGCCGCCAGAATGATCGCATCGTATTCACCGGCATCAAGTTTCTTGAGGCGAGTATCGAGATTGCCGCGCAGGCTTTTGATCACCAGTTGTGGATACTTGGCGCGCAAGATCGATTCACGGCGCAAGCTGGAGGTGCCGACAATCGCGCCCGCCGGCAAATCGTCCAAGGCAGCGTAGTTGTTGGAAACGAAGGCATCACGTGGATTTTCACGGGCCGAAATGGCAGCCAGCACAAAGCCTTCCGGCATCACCATCGGCACATCCTTCATCGAATGCACAGCGAGGTGGGCGCGACCTTCTTCCATCGCCACTTCCAGTTCCTTGATGAACAACCCCTTGCCGCCGATTTCAGCGAGCGGGCGGTCGAGGATCTGGTCGCCCTTGGTTGTCATGCCAAGAATGACAACCTCTGATTCTGGATTTAGACTCGCCAGGCGGCCTTGAACATGAACAGCCTGCCACATGGCAAGGCGGGATTCGCGGGAGGCGATGACAATCTTGGAAGGAGCGGACATGTGGCAGCTGGCAGCAGAGTTTTTGAGGGGAGCAATCTTAGCATGAGCGACCAGACGCCTTCTTCGACCCAGATCAAGCCAAACGAGCAACGTCCGGAGCATCCCGACTTCTGGTGCAAACGTTTTGGCGATGGAACGACGCCCTGGGATGCCGGCAAGGTGCCCGCCGCTTTTGCCGATTTCATCGCCCGCCAGCCGGCGCCCTGCAACATGCTGATTCCCGGTTGCGGCAGCGCCTGGGAAGCCGGTTTTTTGGCCGAACATGGTTGGCCGGTCACCGCGCTGGATTTTTCCCCGCTGGCGGTTAATGCAGCCCGCGAAGTCTTGGGTGATGCGCCGGTCGACCTCGTTTGCGACGATTTTTTTACCTTTATTCCGCGTCGACCGACCCAATTGATCTACGAACGCGCTTTTCTCTGCGCCCTGCCGCGCAAACTGTGGGCGGACTGGGGCCGGCGCGTCGCCGAACTGCTGCCAGGCGGCGGCCTGCTGGCCGGCTATTTTTTCCTGTGTGAACAACCGAAAGGGCCGCCCTTCGGGATTCAGCCGGAACAGCTCGATGAACTATTAGCTGCCAATTTCGAGCGGATTGAGGATGCTGCGGTCGACGACTCAATTCCGGTGTTTTTGGGCAAGGAACGCTGGCAGGTCTGGCGCCGGCGTTAACTCAGCGGGCTAATGCGCTCTTTCGACAACCAGCGCAGCAGTGTCGCAAACAGAACTTCCGGATCAACCGGCTTGGCGATGAAATCGTTCATGCCGGCAGCGAAGCAGCGCTGTTTGTCTTCGTTGAAGGCATTGGCCGTCATCGCCAGAATCGGAGTCTGCGCGCCACCGGGCAACTGACGGATACGCTGCGTTGCCTCCAGACCATCCATGAGCGGCATCTGCATATCCATCAAAATCAGGTCATAGTTATTTTCACTGGCCAACCGCAGCGCCTCTTCGCCGTTCTCAGCGAGATCGACAGTCAGCGCAACGTCTTCAAGCAATGATCGTGAAATTTCCTGATTGATAAACTCATCTTCAGCAAGCAACACGCGGCGCCCACGATGATGTTCGAGCAGCAGCGCTTCTGCCGAGCCACTCTGCACAATTTCGGCTGGCGCAGCATGCGCTGATTTTTTTAGGCGTGCGGTGAACCAGAAGGTGCTACCGACACCCTGCATGCTATCGACGCCGACGCCACCACCCATCAGTTCAGCCAGTTTCTTGGTGATCGCTAGACCCAGCCCGGTGCCGCCATATTGCCGAGTCGTCGAATTATCGGCCTGTTCAAAACTGCCGAAAAGCCGGCTCATCGCCTCTGGCCCAATGCCTATGCCAGTATCCTGCACCTCAAAACGCAAAAGCACATCAGTTAGGGTTTCTTCAAGCATCAGAGCGCGCAGTGTGACTTGCCCCTGTTCGGTAAATTTAACCGCATTGGTCGCATAATTGAGCAGCGCCTGTTGGAGCCGGGTTGGATCGCCCAGAAAATGCACAACCGGCGAATCAAGCGCCTGATGCAAGCCAATGTTCTTGGCGCCAGCTCGCTCCTGCAACATCGAAACAACATTGGCCAGCAGTGTGCCCAGATAAACATCGGTTTCTTCGAGCGAGAGTTTGCCAGCTTCAATTTTGGAAAGATCGAGAATGGCGTTGATGATTTCCAGCAGGTGCTTGCCGGCATTATCAATTTTTTCGATACGATCGCTTTGTTGCTCAGACAAACCCGAACGCCGCAGCAAATGGGCCATGCCGGTAATGGCATTCAATGGCGTACGGATTTCGTGGCTCATATTGGCAAGAAATGCGCTCTTGGCGATATTCGCCGTTTCCGCCGCTTCTTTGGCGATGGAAAGATCAATGGTGCGCTTTTCGACCATCTGTTCAAGATTTTGCCGATAGGCCTCCAGCTCGGCATCGGTCTTTCGGCGTGCAGTGATATCTGTGACAAATCCAATCACTTCGCCGCTAGTCAGGGCGATTGCACGTAAGGACACATCGATCAGTTGCCCATCTTTTCTTCGCAACTTCAACTGAGTATCAACCAGCCCGCCTTTTTTGTGATCTTCAAATCGCTCCAGATGCTCCTCAACCACATCCTGCGGCGCCAGATCAGCGATAGTCATGTTTAACAATTCATCCCGGCCATAACCCATCAACTGACACCCAGCAGGATTCACTTCGATGTATCGACCCTGCGAGTCGGCCACGAAAATACTTTCTGGCGCATTTTCCACATACGTACGAAACCGCGATTCACTGGCAAGGACCCCCGCCAAAGCCAGGTTGCGCTGCGTGCTTGTTCGACGAATCATGGCCGCTGCAACCAGGCTGGCAACAAAAAAGAAAACCACAAAAATAATGACGTTACGCAGTTCCTCATGCCAAATCTGCAAATAATCCTGCGGCGCCATGCCCACCGTAACCACCAGCGGTAAATTGCCAACGCGGCGGAAAGCATAGCTCCGCTCGAAGCCATCTGGCGCATTCAATGTATGGAAATTACCGCTGGCAACACCCGACTCAAGCAGGTTGATAAATTCATCTGAAACCTTCTTGTTGCCAATCTCTCCACCAGGGCCATCAACTGCCGGATAACGAGTCAGCAGTGCTTTATTTGTACTGCGAATCACCGCTGTTCCATGCGCACCGAGCTTCAAGGTGTCGATGTGATCAGAAAAATAACTAACCGGCACGGCAGCAGCAATCACGCCAGCAAAACTTCCGTCGGGATTACGGTAAGAGCGGGTGAAGGCAACCACCCATATATTGGAAACGCGGCCCAGCACCGGCTCGGTAACGATCATGTCCTGACCAGGCTTGGCACGATGTTCCGCAAAAAAAGGCCGGTCTGCATAGGAAACCGGCACGGAACGATTAACGCCTTTGCCCCAGAGAATGTCACCTTGGACATTGCTTACCCGGAAAGCATCCACCTCCGGCAAGCGCTTGGTGTGCACTTCAAGCGTACGGTTTATCTCGGTATCGCTCAGCGTGTGCATTGTCATGCGATGCTCAAGCGTATCGGCAATATTGAGTAGCGCCAGATCTATGCGCTGAGCCGATTCGAAAATATTGTTTTCCAATAACTCGGCATAATTAGTCGTTGCGTTACGCACCTGCTCCACCGTGCGTTCACGGCTATAACGCAGACTTTGGGCACCAATTGCAATCACGACTAGATTGA
Source organism: Candidatus Dechloromonas phosphorivorans (assembly GCA_016709495.1). Lineage (GTDB taxonomy): Bacteria > Pseudomonadota > Gammaproteobacteria > Burkholderiales > Rhodocyclaceae > Azonexus > Azonexus defluvii. The sequence continues at coordinate 14,534 of JADJMS010000029.1, forward strand.
GAAAAACGACAACAATCACCAGCCAAAGCGTGAGATTTGTGCCCGGCAATGCCGGCTTGGAAAGAGCGCTGAGTGCTTCAGGTTTGTACTGCATCAGTTCGGTTGAGTGTAGATGCACTTGATTTGCTGACTGAAGCTTCGATTATCCACCAAATAAATCAAATTACCACTTTAGCAATACGGCTATTTTGTTCGGCTTCTGGCGATTTCTTGCGCTGGCGTTGACGTATCATCTTGCCCTCCCCTTGCCCGCTACGCCCATAAAAAATGAAAACCGAAACTCCGCAGACCATCTACCTCAAGGATTACACCGCCCCCGCTTATCTGGTGGATACGGTTGATCTCGACATCAGCATTGAAACCAGCGCCACCACGGTTACCGCAACGCTTAGCATGCGGCGCAACCCGGAAGTTGCCGCGCAGCCGCTTGTTTTAGACGGAGATGAACTGGAAACACAAAGTGTTACGGTCAACGGCGAAAAAGCGGTATTTTTTGCCACACCAAATACGCTGACCATTGAGCAGTTACCGGATACCTTCACGCTGCAAACCGTGGTGCACATCAACCCGGACAAGAACACCCGCCTCTCCGGCATGTACCGCTCCAAGGACGGCTATTTCACGCAATGCGAGGCGCAGGGTTTCCGGCGCATTACCTGGTTCCTCGACCGCCCGGATGTGATGTCTACCTACACCGTCACCCTGCATGCCGACAAAAGCGCGATGCCCATCCTGCTCGCCAACGGTAACCCGGTTGCCGCCGGTGAGGAGCCCAACGGTCGCCACTGGGCGCGCTGGGCCGATCCCTTCCGCAAGCCGTGCTACCTGTTCGCCGTCGTTGCCGGCAAGCTGGATGGCCTGTTCGACATCTTCAAGACCGCCTCCGGTCGTGAGGTCAATCTCGCCATCTACGTCGAACCCGGCAAGCTCGACCAATGCCCGCACGCGATGGCCGCGTTGAAGAAATCCATGCTCTGGGACGAACAACGCTTTGGCCTCGAATGCGATCTCGACCACTACATGATCGTCGCCGTTGGCGACTTCAACATGGGTGCGATGGAGAACAAAGGACTCAACATTTTCAACACCAAGTACGTGCTCGCTCGTGCCGATGTCGCCACGGATATTGACTTCGAGAATATCGACCGCGTCGTCGCCCACGAATATTTCCACAACTGGACCGGCAACCGCGTCACCTGCCGCGACTGGTTCCAGCTCTCGCTCAAGGAAGGCCTGACCGTCTTCCGCGATCAGGAATTTGGTGCCGATCTGCACAATCGCAGCATCGCCCGCATCCGCGAAGTGCGCGGCCTGCGCGCCGGACAGTTCCCGGAAGATGCCGGCCCGATGGCACACCCGATCCGCCCGGCCAGCTTTGTCGAAATCAACAATTTCTACACCGCCACAGTTTATGAAAAAGGCGCCGAAGTCATCCGCATGATCCAGACCCTGATCGGCCGCGACAAATTCCGCCTCGGCATGGACGAATACTTCCGCCGCCACGACGGCCAGGCCGTCACCTGCGAAGATTTCGTTGCCGCGATGGCCGCCGCTTCCGGTTTTGACTTCAGCCAGTTCATGCGCTGGTACAACCAGCCCGGCACGCCAATGGTTACGGTCAACGGCGTTTTTGACGAGAAAATTGGCCGCTACACGCTGACCTGCACGCAAACCAACCCACGCGCCAGCGACGACAGCCCTTATTTGATCCCGCTCCGCGTCGCCCTTTTTGACGCCGCTGGCGCACTAATCCACGGCAGCGAACAAACCATCGAACTGACCACGGCAACCCAGCAATTCCACATCGATAATCTGAGCGCCGAACCCGTGCCGTCCCTGCTGCGCGACTTCTCGGCCCCGGTCATCCTCGATTTTGCCTACACGCCGGAACAACTCACCCACCTGCTGGCCTTTGAAAGCGACCCGTTCAACGCCTGGGAAGCCGGCCAACGCCTCGCCACGCAACTGATTCTGCAAGCCACCGCTGCCATCGCCGCAGGCAAGGCGCCGGTCTGGCCGACCAGCTTTATCGATGCCGCCCGTCGCCTGTTGCAAACCCAGGCCGAGCGCGGCGCCGCCTTCGTCGCCGAAGCGCTCACATTGCCCGGCGAAGCCACCCTCGCCGAAGCGCTTGAGGTGGTCAACCCCGACGCCCTGCATGCCGCCCGCAACGCCCTGCGCCGCCATCTCGCCGAACAACTGGAAGGCGAATTCTCCGGCGTCTATGCCGCACTCGCACCAAAAACGACCTACGCTCCAAGCAGCGAGCAAGCCGGCAACCGCGCCCTCCGCAACGTTTGTCTGAGCTACCTGCTCGAACTCAACGACGAGTTCGTCCGCCAGCTCGCCCTGCAGCAATTCCGCAGCGCCGACAACATGACCGACCAGTTCGCCGCCCTCGCCGCGCTGGCCCAAACCGACTGCGCCGAACGCGAAACCGCCCTCGCCGAGTTCTACGAACGCTGGCAACACGAAGCGCTGGTCGTCGACAAATGGCTCGCCGTCCAATCAGGCAGCCGCCTGCCCAACACGCTGGACACGGTCAAGAAACTGACGACCCACCCGGCCTTCGACCTGACCAACCCGAACAAGGTTTACTCACTGATCCGCAACTTCGGCGCCAACCTCGCCCGCTTCCACACCGCCGACGGCTACGCCTTCCTTGCCGAGCAAACCTGCCTGCTCGACGCCAAAAACCCGCAAGTCGCCTCGCGCCTCGCACGTTGCTTTGACCGCTGGAAAAAGTTTGATGCCGAACATCAGAAACATGCCCGCCTGGCGCTGGAAAGCATCCGCGACCATGCCGAGCTATCGCGGGATGTACTGGAGGTAGTTACCCGTTCGTTGGGGTAAAGCAGTCTGTTACGGTCAACCTCTAGAAAAGCCGATTTTCCCGTTGAGGTGACCCGAACAGCCTGACCATCAACTCCGCACAAATGAACTCTTATGTATGGCGGATTGGCAACCACTTCAACAATGTTTCGTACAGCACATCAGGATCTACCGGTTTGCCGATATGATCGTTCATGCCGGCAGCCAGGCAGATCAGGCGATCTTCATCGAAAGCATTCGCCGTCATCGCCAGGATAGGGAGATCGGCGTAGCCAGGCAATTTCCGGATTTCTATAGTTGCCTCTACGCCGTTCATTCTGGGCATCTGCATATCCATCAGAATCAGGTCGTAATGATTATGTTGCGCCATATCGACCGCAATTACGCCATCCTCAGCCAATTCGACAGTCAGGCCGACGTCTTCCAGCAACTCGCGCGATACTTCCTGATTAATGGGTTCATCTTCTGCAATGAGAATGCGAGTTCCTGCATAAGTACTCTTAAGTAGGGCATCTGCAGTCTGTCTGGCTAATGCCGGCACCGGAGTAATCGCATCATTCGCCTTTTTAAGCAGCACGGTAAACCAGAATGTGCTGCCCAGATTTACTGTGCTCTCGATGCCGACTTGACCACCCATTGTTTCCACCAACCGCTTGTTGATCACCAAGCCCAATCCGGTCCCACCATATTTGCGCGTCATCGAACTGTCGGCTTGTTCGAAAGCTGTAAATAGGCGTTTCTGGTCATCAAGCGAAATGCCAATCCCGGTATCCTGAACCTCGCAGCGCAGCCTTACATCGCTCGATGTTTCTTCAAGTTTCTGGATGCGTACAGTAATTGCCCCTTGTTCCGTGAACTTGACTGCATTCCCGACAAAATTGAGCAGAATTTGACCCAAGCGTTGCGGGTCACCGACCAGTGGAAGGGCAGCCACTTCCGGCGGGAGTTCAATACATAATGTCAGACCTTTTTCAGCAACCCGATGCCCGACTGAGGTAGGTCGTCAATCGTAGACGCCATCAACGCTATGCTGCCAGCCGTTTTGCATAGAACTGCTGGGTAAAAACTGCGGGCGAGAGATAGCCCAATCGAGAATGCCGCCTATAGCGGTTGTAGAAGATGTCAATGTATTCACTGATCTCTCGAATAGCTTCAGCTCGTGTTTCGTATCGCCGGTGATGCACGAGTTCGTTTTTCAGCGTTCCCCAGAAACTTTCCATGGGTGCATTGTCGTAACAGTTTCCTCGGCGAGACATGGATGCCTTCATGCCAAACTGGCTGACGAGTCGCTGATAGTCGTGACTGCAATACTGACTGCCACGATCTGAATGGTGAATCAGTCCAGAAGGTGGACGTTTGGTGGTGACCGCCAGGAATAGCGCCTTGCCGACCAGTTCCTTTGTCATCCGTTCACTCAGTGCGTACCCGACGATTTCGCAGGTGAAGATATCCTTGATCCCAGCCAGATAGAGCCAGCCTTCACTGGTCGGAATATAGGTGATATCAGTGACCCAGGCTTCGTTTGGGCGTTGAGCCGTGAAGGTTTGGTTAAGCAGATTGTCGGCCACCGGTAGCTTGTGATTCGAGTTGGTCGTTGCCTTGAATCTCCGCTTCTGCTTGCAGCGAAGGTTCATTTCCTGACGGAGTCGTTTGATGCGACCAACACTTGCTGGAAAGCCATCCGCCTTGAGTTCGGGCTGTAGTCGTTCGGCACCGTAGGTCTGCCGGGTTCGTTGATGTGCTGCACGTATGGCAACGCAGAGTCGGGCATCTGCCTGCGCCCGCTTCGATGTTGGGCGTTCATCCCAGGCGTGATAGCCGCTGACCGAGACATCAAACGCATTGGCCATCAGGCTGATGGGGTAATGGAGTCGATTCTGTTTCATGACCGCGTACCGGGCAGTGACTCCCTCGCAAAGTACGCGGCCGCTTTTTTCAACAGGTCACGCTCCATCTTCGTTTCGGCCAACTCCTTACGTAGCCGGGAAAGCTCGGCCTCCTGTTCGGTCACTGGCGAACGATTTGAGCCAATTGCTGCCAGCTTCCCCGCCTTGGCAAGCGCCAACCAGTTATCCAGTGTCTTCTTCGAAATTGACAGCCGCTTTGCTGCTGCCGATGCGCTCAGCCCGTCACGTAACACCAGCGCCGCCGCTTCCGCCCTGAATTCCTTTGTATATACCGCTCTCGGTATCCGTTCCATTCGATGCCTCCTGTAAAAATCATCTTACAGATGGCGTCCACTTTTCTCAGCCTACCTCAGTCGCATGTTGTCTTCGGTCACGCTGGTCATGGCGTCATACCCCAGTTTTTCCAGAAATAGTTTGGCTTCAGGAGTATTGCCGAAAGCCAACAGTTGAGCACGCATTTTCTGTAACTGCTGCTTGGCTGTATTTGGTGAGGCAATCATGACATAGCCAGGCAGGACACCTGCTTCGAAAATAACCTTGAAATATTCGCGAACGCTGGCATCAATAAATCCCTGGCTGCGGAAGATCATGGCTTGCGCGACACCTTGCTTGACAGCAATCTGACTGCTTTCATAACTTCGCGTCTCAATGATCTTGAAATCACGGTTTACCTGCAAACCCTTTTTGGACAAAGCCTCCATCATCACCATGACAACGAGAGCGCTGCTATCGTGCAGCGCAATCGTGCCACCGCGTAGCGCCTCAAGACTGCTTGGGCCATTGGACATTTGAACGAGAAGGACAGACTGGTGCTCTGGCTGAAACATGACCAAGGGATGCCAACCCAGTCGTTTCTGCGCCAATCGTGCAATGTGTGGCGGACTAATCAGGAGGTCAAACCCATCTTCCCGAATGCGTTGGTACATGCTTTTAAAATTGGGCGGCGTTTCCAGCTGAATGGCGGAAAGCTCCAAGCCGGTTTTCAGATACTCGATCAGGGGAGCGTAGATTTCATAGGCGGTACGCGTCGAAACGACTGGCACGGTTCCCAGACGAATTGACTTGCCCGCTGCAAAGGCATGAGTTCGAACAGCAAGCGTCCCCATGACCAGTGAAAATTCCATGAAGCGACGTCGGTTGAGCATGAGCATCCTCCTCCCATCTCATTTCTATCCCCTTCGTGATGCGGCCATATTGACCTGCATCAATCACTGCAGTGTTTCTATTTGATTGATGGCTAATATTTAGTCTCAAGCAGTCAATGCAACTAGACGACCCATTCCGCAAAACGTGCGCCGAACCTAGTGGCCGGGATCTAATGAGTACGCTGACGCTCGCGTGACTCGACTCTTCAGAGCTGTTTAGCGGTTTTCAGCCCTTCAACCAGGGCCGTAAAATTTGCCGCAACTCACCCTCGCTATAGCCTTTGATCACCTTGTCGCCAACAACGATGACCGGTATGCCATTGCCACCCAGCTTTTGACGTTCAGCGAGGGCTGCTGAACTCTTCTCGATATCCTGTTCGGTGTAACGAATCCCGTTGGCGTGGAAAAACTCGCGGGTCAATTTGCAGTAGCCGCACCAGTCCGTCGCATACAGGATGACTTCCGGCTGATTGGCAGAAACGGCGGCTACGTGGACATCCCGCGCTTGCATGAGCGGCCGGCCAAACCAGAATGCTGCGCCAAGCATGAGCAAAACCAGCAGATATTTGCCGATGCCGCCGCTGCGTTCCGAGGCAACTGCCGGGCCATAAATACGCAGACTGTCCGGCGGTAATGGGTTGCTGGCTTTGCTGTAGGCTTTTTCACAGGCGGGACATTGCCAGTCCGGCACGCTATCGCTGGCTTTACGAACGTAATTGCAATGGGGGCAGATATGGCTCATGGCGAATTTCTGGCGTTTTAAATACTCTTGACGATGGCCTTGGCGGGCACCCATTGCCGGCGGCTGACCGGCAGCTTTTCCGGCACGCCGCGCAGCAGTGCCCAGCCATAGGCATCAGCATCTTCCGCCAACCCTTTCTCAAAGCCGGCGAGCGCCGGTTTGGCGACCAGTACGGCACGATGCAGGCGAATGAAGCGCTCGGCGAACTCAGTTTCAAGATGGGTCAGCGCTTCATCGAGCAGGTATTCGCGTTCAACGGTGCGGGCAGTGACGTATTTGAGGTCGGCCTTGAAGTAGAGCACTTCGCTGACCGGCACCAACAGCAGGCGTCCACGTTCGTGGCAGGAGAGATGGGTACGCCCACTGCCCCGCATTTCCTGACCGATGCCGGCCAGCAAAGCGGGATCCGGATGTTGGGCCGGCACTTTCTGCAAGGCGGCCAGCAGGCGCTGGGCGCGTACCGGCTTGAGCAGGTAATCGACGGCATTGAGGTCAAACGCCTGCACCGCATAGTTGTCATAGGCGGTGGTGAAAATGACGGCTGGCGGGCTAGTCATGCGTCCGAGATGGCTGGCGAGTTCGATGCCATCCATGCCCGGCATGCGAATGTCGGCCAGCACGACATCAACCGCTTGTTCACGCAAAACTTCGAGTGCAAGCAGGCCATTACCAGCTTCAGCGACAACCTGATTTGGCATCTGCGCCTCAATATCACCCAGGAGTTCGCGCAGCCGAGAGCGGGCCAGCGGCTCGTCGTCAACAATCAGAATTTTCAGGGGCGCAGGGCTTGGCATGGCAGTGTGATGCGAACCTCGTAACGATCAGCGCCGGCCAGAATATCCAGCCGCGCTTCGAGATCGTAATACAAAGCTAATCGTTCACGTATATTGGCCAATGCCATATGGTTACCAACGGCATGCTGTGACTGACCGGCGGTTGGGTTGGTGATGATAATGATCAGCTCTTCGCCATGCCGTTCGACATTCACCCCCAGCAACCCGCCCTCCGGCGCCGGCTCGATGCCGTGGTAAACGGCATTTTCAAGCAGCGGTTGCAGCATTAAGGGGGGAATGGGGATGTTGCTGAAATTTCCGTCAATTTTCCAGTCGACCGTAAGCCTTTCGCCCAGGCGCAGTTTTTCGAGTTCCAGATACTGTTCACCAAGCGCAATCTCATCGGCGAGGCTGACCAGTTCACTCGGATCGCGCATGGCGGCGCGAAACAGGTCGGATAGCGATTCCAGCGCCGCCTCGGCCTGTTGCGGGCGAGCCCGGATCAGGGAAAGCACGGCATTGAGAGAATTGAACAGGAAGTGCGGGCGGATGCGCGCATTCAGGGCAGCCAGCCGCGCCTCGGCCTGAGCCGGCGAAAAGGCTCTGGCCCGCAACTCAAAATAAAGCAGCAGCAAACCACAGGTGACACAGGCCAGCAGCACCACGCGCAACATACTGCCACCTTCTGGAAAACCGAGGGATTGCCAGTAAATCTGCTGCCCCATCGCCAAAGCCATGACCAGCAACAGCACGGCCAGTTGCCCCAGACGCAGGGGAAGACGCCGTAACACATCGCGCAAGCCGGCCAGCAGGCCGAGCAAGAGCAGTAACAAGGGCTCGACCAGCGCCGTCATTTCGATAAAGCGCGGCAGCCACTGATCGATGCCAGGAGCCTGGACCAGCGCGCCGATCAGGGTCAGGACATTGACGCCAAGCAGCACGCGCAGGATGACGCCAAAATTGCGCCAGTCTGGCAAAGGGTAAGTCGCGGGAAAGTGCCGTATACTTGTCATTCTTCGTGCGATTTTTCGCTTAACTGCTCCATTTTAGACCTTAGTCATGACTTCCAACGCCAATCAATATACTTGGGCCGGACGCTTCTCCGAGCCGGTTTCCGATCTCGTCAAACGTTACACCGCGTCGGTCGATTTTGACCAGCGCATGTGGCGGCAGGATATTCGCGGTTCGCTGGCGCATGCCAGAATGCTGGCCAAGCAGGCGATTATCAGCGGCGACGATTTGGCGCACATTGAACGCGGCATGGAAATCGTCCAGCGTGAAATCGAAAGCGGCCATTTTGTCTGGTCGCTTGACCTTGAAGACGTGCACCTCAATATTGAAAAGCGCCTCACCACACTGGTTGGCGACGCCGGCAAACGTCTGCATACTGGCCGTTCGCGCAATGACCAGGTGGCGACCGACATCCGCCTTTACCTGCGCGATGCCATCGACGACATTCTCGAATTGATCAAGGCCTTCCGCTCCGCGCTAGTTGATCTGGCGGAAAAGGAAGCGGCCACGCCGATGCCCGGCTTCACGCACATGCAGGTTGCCCAACCGGTGACTTTTGGCCACCACATGCTGGCTTATTTTGAAATGTTCGGGCGCGATGCCGAGCGCTTCGCTGACTGCCGCAAGCGCACCAACCGCCTGCCACTCGGCGCCGCCGCGCTGGCCGGAACGACCTACCCGATTGACCGCGAATTCGTCGCCGAACAACTCGGCTTTGACGGTGTTTGCGAGAACTCGCTGGATGCGGTTTCCGACCGTGATTTCGCCATCGAATTCACCGCCGCCTGTTCCGTGCTGATGATGCACATCAGCCGCCTCTCGGAAGAACTAGTGCTGTGGATGAGCCCTCGAGTGGGCTTCATTCAGATCGCCGACCGCTTTTGCACCGGCTCGTCAATCATGCCGCAGAAGAAAAACCCGGACGTGCCAGAACTGGCACGCGGCAAAACTGGCCGCGTTTATGGCCAGTTGATGTCGCTGCTGACCCTAATGAAATCGCAGCCGCTGGCCTACAACAAGGACAATCAGGAAGATAAAGAGCCACTGTTCGACGCGGTCGACACCGTCACAGACACCCTGCGCATTTTCGCCGACATGGCGGGCGGCATTACCGTCAAGCCGGAAGCAATGAAAGCTGCGCTGACCCAGGGCTTCGCCACCGCCACCGACCTCGCAGATTACCTGACCAAGAAGGGCCTGCCCTTCCGCGACGCGCATGAAGCAGTTGGTCATGCGGTCAAGGCCGCCGAAGCCAAGGGGGTTGATCTGCCGCAACTGACACTCGATGAACTCAAAGCCTTCTGCCCGCAGGTGGAAAATGACGTGTTTGCGGTGTTGACCGTAGAAGGCTCGCTAGCCAGCCGCAATCACATTGGCGGCACGGCACCGGCGCAGGTCAAGGCAGCCATCGCCCGCGCCCGCCAGCGCCTTTAAGTCAAACCAGGCCGATGCTCAAAAAACTCGGCAAATATGAGCTGATCAGAAAGATCGGCGAAGGGGCCAGCAGCACGGTTTATCTCGGCTGCGACCCCTTCACCCAGCGCGAGGTGGCAATCAAGGTTGCCACCCCCGAGGTGCTGCAGGACCCGGAAAAAGGCAAACTCTACACCCGCCTGTTTCTCACCGAAGCCTCGCTGGTCGGCAAGCTGAACCATCCGCACATCGTCCAGATTTTTGATGCCGTAGTCACCGACAAGCTATGCTATATCGTCATGGAGTACGTTGCTGGCGGCACCCTCGAAGCTTACGCCCGCCCCGGCAAATTGCTGCCGGTCGACCATGTTGTCGAACTGGTCTTCAAGTGCACACGCGCCCTCGATTTCGCGCAACGGATGGGCATTACTCATCGCGACATCAAGCCCGCCAACATCCTGCTCTCAGGCCGTTCCGACATCAAGATTTCCGATTTCGGCACCGCCATCACCAGCGCACAGTGATCGCACCCAGGTTGCCGCCATTGGTTCGCCGGCTTACATGTCGCCACAGCAAATCCATGAAGATGCGCTCGATCATCGGACCGACATCTATTCTTTGGGTGTTGTGTTGTTCCAGTTATTGACGGGGGCACTTCCCTACCAAGCCACCAGTAACTGGAACATGGTCTACCAGATCGTGCATGACGAAGCCCCCAAGCCCTCAAGCCTGCGCCCCGGACTGCCGACAGTGCTGGACGAAATTGTCGCGCGCGCAATGGCCAAAACACTGGCTGATCGTTACCCAAATTGGGAGGAGTTTGCCCAGGATCTGGCGCAAGCGGTGCGCACGCGGCAACTAAAAATTGCCCAGCCGGAGTTTGCCGAAACCGAAAAATTCGCCACCCTGCGCGCCATGCCGTTTTTTGCCGATTTCAGCGATGTCGAAATATGGGAGGTTTTGCGCTTTGCCACATGGGAACGCATCATGCCCGGCACCAACATCATGCGCGATGGCGAAGCAGGTGATTTCTTCTGCTTTGTGGCGGATGGCGAATTGAATGTCAGCAAAAGCGGCAAAATACTCAACTTGCTGACCAACGGTGACTGCTTCGGCGAAATGGCCGTCATCAACCATAAACATAACCCGACACGCGGTGCCGACGTCAGCGCCCTGACCCGCGCCGACATCATTACCGTCCGTGGCGAAGCATTGGAGCAGGCCTCCGCAGCCTGCCGCATGCACTTTTACCAGAGCTTTCTCGAAGTGCTGTCCACCCGCCTGGCCTTCGCCAACCAGCGGATGTCAGCCAACTGACTCAGCTTTTGGCGAGATTCGCCTCAGCCTCGTCGGCACTTTCATAAAGGTGAGGCGCCAGCGCCCGCTTCTCCAACGCCTCACCCAGTTTCATGCGCAGGAAAGTGCTTGAGGTGTAGCGCGTCACATCATGATAATGACGCTCCATGATGCCCTTGACCATGCCGATGTAATCATCGACCAACTCCGGCACAATTGAAAAACGATCATAGTTAACGATGGCGTTGACCTTGTGTCCAACGGGCGCCAACTGCGTTTCAACGGCGTCGAGAATCCGCGCAATATCCGATTCACTACGCACATTCATCCCGGCGAAATTAACGAAAAACAGATTTTTAGCCGGATCGTAGGTGAGGCGTTCTTCGAGCGGCATTTCAAGCATTTCAGAACGGATGCCCATTGGTTCATCACTGAAAATACGGGCATCCATCAAAACCGGCTCTTTGTGCATGATGGGCCTGAAATCCATCTTGTCGAGAATGTCCTTTTGCAGATCGACGCCCGGAGCAATTTCAATCAACTCCAGGCCTTCTGTCGTCAAGTTGAAGACGCAGCGCTCAGTAACGTAGAGCACGGTCTTACCCCACTTGGCAGCTTGCGAGCCGCTGAACGTGCGGTGTTCGACCTCCTGAACAAACTTCTTGGCCTTGCCATCCTCAAGAATTTGCAGTTTACCTTCGTTGACCGCAACCTCCAGATTACCGGCGGTAAAAGTGCCGACAAAAACAACTTTTTTGGCGTTCTGCGAGATATCGATAAAACCACCGGCACCAGCCAGACGCGGGCCAAATTTGGAGACATTCAGATTGCCTTGCTGGTCAGCCTGCGCCAGGCCGAGGAAGGTAATGTCGAGGCCACCGCCTTGATAAAAGTCGAACTGGCTGGGTTGATCGATAATCGCCTGGGCATTGGTCGCCGCGCCAAAACTGAGGCCGCCCGCCGGCACGCCACCGATCACGCCCGGTTCGGCGGTCAGCGTCAGCAAATTGATGACGTTTTCTTCCGTCGCCACATTAGCGACACCTTCCGGCATGCCGATACCAAGATTGACGACCGCGTTGGCTTTCAACTCCATTGCGTCACGCCGCGCGATGATCTTGCGCTCGCTCATCGGCATGGCGGCAATCGCCGACATCGGCACCTTGATCTCGCCGGCACAGGCCGGGCTGTATTGCTCGACGAACGTCTGCATGTGGTATTCCGGCTTCTCGGCCACCACGACGCAGTCAACCAGAATGCCGGGGATTTTCACCTGGCGTGGGTTAAGTGTGCCGCGTTCGGCAATCCGCTCAACTTGCACAATGACGATACCGCCGGAATTGCGTGCGGCCATCGCAATCGCCTGCGCCTCCAGCGTCAGCGCCTCGCGCTCCATCGTGATATTGCCGTCCGGATCGGCCGTCGTGCCGCGAATGATGCCGACGTGGATCGGGAAGGCCTTGTAGAACAGGTATTCCTCGCCGTCGATTTCCATGATGCGGACGATATCCTTGGTCGTCATGGCATTCAGCTTGCCGCCACCAAAACGCGGATCGACAAAGGTGCCGAGGCCAACGCGAGTAATCGTCCCCGGTTTGCCCGCCGCAATGTCACGGAACAAATGCGTAATGACACCTTGCGGCAAGTTGTACGACTCAATACGGTTAGCCACCGCCAATTGCTGCAATTTCGGCACCAGCCCCCAATGACCACCAATCACCTTGGCCACCAGACCATCGTGGCCGAGGTGATTGAGACCTCTATCCTTGCCGTCACCCTGCCCGGCAGCGTAAACAAGTGTCAGATTGCGCGGGCTGCCGAGGCCGTTGATATCGGATTCCTCACCTTCAAGAAAGCGCTGCTCGAGGGCAACCGCAATATTTTCAGCAAAACCGATGCCGACGAAGCCACCGGTAGCAACCGTGTCGCCATCGCTGATCAGACGGACGGCATCGCGGGCCGAAACAACTTTACCGGTATCTGAAGCACGTAACGATGCAATAACCGGGTGACGGGAAAGGGCCATTTTTGTCTCCTTTATATTTTTTACTGATGCCTTTTTACACGATGCCAGTCGCGTAATAAACCGCGATCACGACAAACACGGCCATCGTCTTGATGCAAGTGATGGCGAAAATATCCTTGTAGGACTGGCGATGGGTCAGGCCGGTCACTGCTAGCAGCGTGATCACCGCGCCGTTATGCGGCAGGGTGTCCATACCGCCGGAAGCCATCGACGCAACGCGGTGAAATACCTCAAGCGGGATGCCGGCAGCGTTGGCATTGGCGATAAACGTTTCGGCCATTGCCGCCAGCGCGATACCCATGCCGCCGGATGCAGAACCGGTGATACCGGCCAGCGCCGTAACGGTAATTGCTTCATTGATCAACGGATTGGGAATCGAGCTTAGCGCATTGGCCACCACCAAGAAGCCGGGCAGCGCAGCAATCACAGCACCAAAACCGTATTCGGATGCGGTATTCATTGTCGCCAGCAAAGCACCGCCAATGGCGCTTTTACTACCTTCGGCAAATTTGTCGATGACGGTTTTCCCGGCAAAAACGAATACCGTCGCAATACCGACCAGCAAGGCACCTTCAACCGCCCAGATCGCCGCAACCGCTTTGGTTTGCTGAACCACCGGCGCAACTTTTCCGATCACCGCCGGAATGAAGGAAACCTTCTCACCGTAAAGTAAGGGAATGGCGTTGGTGAAAACTTTGTTCATCACGCCGACCATGATCAGCGGCAGGATGGCGATCAGCGGATGCGCCAGTTTTTCGGCAGCAAAGGCTTCCGGTTCATTGGTATGGCCTTCACCGTAACCTTCACCGGCAGCAGCAGCGCGACGACGGCACCATTCAAGGTAACTGAGGCCACAGATCAGGATGAATATGGCGCCAATCACGCCCAGCCAGGGAGCAGCGTAAATATCTGTCTTGAAAAAAGTGGTCGGGATAATATTTTGAATCTGCGGCGTGCCAGGCAGGGAGTCCATCGTGAAGGTGAAGGCGCCAAGGGCGATAGTGCCGGGAATCAGGCGCTTTGGAATGCCACCCTGACGGAACATTTCAGCAGCAAATGGATAGACCGCAAAGACAACGACGAAGAGCGAAACACCACCGTAAGTCAGCACGGCACAAACGACGATGATCGCCAGCATGGCCCGCTCGCGACCGATGATCTTGATCACCGAGGCAACAATCGCCTTGGAGAAACCGGAGAGTTCAATCACCTTGCCGAACACCGCGCCAAGCAAAAATACGGGAAAAAAGTTTTTGACGAAGCCGACCATCTTGTCCATGAAGAGGCCGGTAAACATCGGCGCCACCATGTTGGGGTCAATGAAAAGAACGGCGCCCATTGCAGCAACAGGCGCAAAGAGTATGACGCTGTAGCCGCGATAGGCTACGAACATCAGAAAGACCAATGAGGCCAGAACAATCAGGAAGTCCACGGTTTTGTCTCCTTAAAATTAGAATAGCGGAGCATCTACAGCACATACCGGGCCAACAACGACAACTCATTGACTCGATTAAAAAAACAGCGGTTTTTTGCCGTCGACCGTAAGACTTGAGTGTCAAGCCGGACAGACACCTGTCCAGCCAGCCTGACAGTTCAGGCCAGCGTCGCGCTGACCCCCAATACTGCAATTTTTTCATACAGCGCCGCCCGGGAAATCCCCAGCAGTTTTGCTGCCTGCGCCTTGTTCCCGCGCGTTGAACGCAAGGCCGCCGAAATGGCATCGTGCTCGGCTTGCGCCACAACATTGGCAATTTCCAGGCTGCTACTGACCGAAACCGCGCAGGGAGCTGGCATGACAGCTTCAAGGTCAGGCGCCTCCAGACAATCGTTGTCGGAAATCAACAAGGCGCGTTCGAGCACATTCGCCAATTCACGGACGTTACCAGGCCAGTCATGGCAACGTAGCCGTTCAATGGCCCCGGCACTGATCCCGCGTACTGGAACTCCTTGCTGGCGGCAGATATTTTCAACCTGGTATTCGGCCAGCATCGGCATATCTTCCAGCCGGGCGCGTAACGTCGGTGTTTTAAGCGTAATGACATTAATCCGGTAATAGAGGTCAGCACGAAATTCGCCAGCGCTGACCATTTTTTCGAGGTTACGACTGGTCGCCGCAATGATCCGCACATCGACGCTCATCAAATGATTCGATCCGACCGGTTCAATCTCCCTTTCCTGCAGGGTACGCAACAATTTGGCCTGGAGCGCCAGCGACATGTCGCCGATTTCATCGAGAAACAGCGTGCCGCCATCGGCCAGCTTGAACTTGCCTTCACGCCCGCGTTTGTCCGCCCCCGTGTAGGCTCCCGGTGCGACACCAAAGAACTCGGCTTCGAGCAAATTTTCCGGCACTGCGGCGATGTTGACCGCAACAAAAGGCGCATTTGCACGCGGGCTAGCCGCATGGATGGCTTGAGCCAGCAATTCCTTGCCGGTCCCGGTTTCGCCGAGAATCAGGACAGACGCCGCCGTGCGCGCCGCGCGCCGGGCGAGCTGCTTGACCTCACTACATGCGGCGCTTGCCCCGACAAAACTGGAAATACTGTATTTTGTACGCCGCGCCTCGGCTAGCTTGCGCTTGGTCTCAGCCAGATCGGCGCGTAAGCGCTGATAGCGCGAAAACACCGGAGCCAGATGTCGCGGATCGTCATACAGCATGAATCCGACGGCACCGATAATTACCCCAGCCTCGTCACGCAAGGGCAAACGGTTAACGACAAAGGCCTGATCGCCAAAATCCATAATATCCAACATGATCGGCCGCCCGCTTTCAACCACCTGGCGCATCAAGCTATTGGGTATTACCTTCTCGATTGGCTGACCAATCGCTGACGTCGGGTTGCTAATTCCCAGCCGCTCCGGGTAACGATCATTCATCCAGACCACCCGCGCCTGTTCATCAACGATCACTGCACCTTCACACATATCGGCAAAGTGCGCGAGCAGCGAACGCGTTGCCAGTTCACGGAGTTGGTCGGGCGTCATCAGTTGGCCAGCGCGGCCTCGATTTCGCCGAAAGTACGGGCCAGATCGAAAGCTTGAACCGGCACGCCAAGCAGGCGACCAATCTGCGTCGCCGAGAAAATACCGCGCACCCGCGGCGTACCGGTTGCCGGATCGATATCTTCGACCAGGATATGCTGCCGGCCAAGTGACTTGAGCGCATCGAGAATATCAACAACTCGTGCATTCATCACATCCTTGAGAGTCAACATGTCGATATCGCTCAACTGACACATCAAATTCGAAACCGCCAGTTCTCCCGGCTTCACCCCCCGCGCCTGCGCCAACTGCATGGGTTTTTCACCAAGCGTATCGCGCGCCGTCACCAGCCCCTCCAGCCGGCCACCTTCGCCAGTCACCAACAAGAGCCGAACGCCGCGTGCAATCATGGTCGAATTAGCCTCGACCAGTGAAGCACTAGCGCTGATGGTGGCGGCACTGACCCGCCCCAAATCGGTCATCGCCTCAATCGCCGGCGACTCTGCACCGATCAGGTTATAACTCCCGGAAACACAGAGAACCGCCTTGGGGGAAATTTTATGCGTACGAACTTTGGCCACTAGCGTCATGACAGGCTCCTCAATGAGAACATCTGTTCAAAAAAACGACTTGGGAATGGGAAGGCATCGATAAATCAAATGCTTTCCCCTAACTACCTAGTATTGGGCAGAGCAGCATGCTTCGTGAGTAGGGAAAACCCTATGCTCCGCCAGTGTCTGCGACTAGCGCGGGGCTCGAAACGAAACGAGCTCCATCGATCCATTTACGCCCTTGGTATTTGGCGAGCCACTATAAACTTCCTGTTTGATAACGCGCTGGTATTCGTTTGAGTACCAGACAGTCAATTCAACGGAGCCAGACCTGGCGGGTGCGACATTAAATGTAACAAAATCAATGTCGATCACATATTTCATGGTCTCAAATTTGCCAGCCTTAACCTGCAAACTTTCTTCGCCTCGTGACTTCATTTTTGCACGACAAGTCAGATCTCGATTACAACGCTCCCAGACAAGTTCAAGCGCATCAAGATTCTTGCCTGACCAATACGGCGCAAACAAAAGTGCACCGTTTGGTGAAGCGAACACTACCAGTTTGCCTTCAAAAACGATTTGTCCGGCGGGATTTCCATTTACAAAGAATTCTTCAAGAACCCCCGTTCCAGGAACTACTGCCTTAACTCGTTGGCGGATCGTTCGTTTTCCGTCGTAAAGGTAATCAGCCTGATATTCCCATTCGTCACCAGGCACAGGCAGCTTATCGTTCAAAAGCGTTTGAGCATTTTGCTGCGCTGATTTTTGCTGATTTGGGTTCGTCAGCATGGCAAATTGAGCGGGCCGATCTGAGCTTGCCGTCTCAACAAACTGGTTCGCCGGCCCTGACGGTAAACGTTGAGTAGTCTGGGCAAGAGTCGAAACAGGTGGCGGCGGGAGCGGAGCGGGTACAGCCTTAAGTTCTGGCGCGGCTGGCTTTGAACTCCCTGACAGTGCGCTCTGGCGAGCCGCCCGATCTGCCTCAAGCGCGGCATTTTGCTTGGCAAGCGCCTCTTTCAGCATTTTATCCATAGCCTGCTGGAGTTCTGACTTCTCCTTTGCCGACTGTTCGTTCGCTTTGCGCAAAGCCTCTTGCAGCGCACGATCAGAAGCCTCCTGCTGCATCTTGATCGATTTCTGCAACTCCGCCCGCTCCTTGGCTGCCTGTTAGTTGGCGCGACGCAAGGCCTCATCCTGCTCAGCCTTGATGGTGCGTTGCAGTTCAGCCCGCTCCAAAGCAGACTTCTCATTTGAACGTTTGATGCTCTCCTGCACCGCACGCTCAACAAGCTCCTGTTGCGCTTTTGAGTTATCGACAGGATTTGCCGCCTTGAAATAAAAGTCACCGTCCAGCGAACCGTAGCGCCAGGGCTCTTGCTGTCCGTTGGTTGCCTTGCGAACACCCTGCTGAACCCGTCGCAACATCTGCTCGATTTCAATCCCTTCAGAACCGTTCAATTCGGAAAGCAAAGCCTGTGTGTAAGGACTGTGCTGCCCCTCACCATCCAGCGCCGTGTTGCCATGTTTGGTCGAAAATGAAATCAGCGTCCCCGTTGCTTCAACCGGCGGCGCCATACCACGCGTTCCACCACGGCTGAAACTGCGCGTGATCGGGTTATCCCGACAGGCGTCAAAGAAGACCAGCCTGACCTTGGCATTGCCCATATCCTCGATGACATCATCCATTTTGACCATCTGCCGTTTGAGGTCACGCTCTGACTGAGGCGCAGCATCAATCGGAACGATGTAATTGATGCCCCCGACCTGAATCCCATGCCCCGCATAGAAAACCATGGCCACCCCCGCTTTGTCTGCCTTGAGGCTAAAGCGGGACAACATTGAATCGATGTCAGTTTTGCTGGCATTTAGCTTCAGGTCGACATCGAAACCCATTTTTTTGAGCGCAGCGGCGACGGCAGTTGCATCATTTTTGGGATTCGCCAGCGCGCCAGATGGGTAAGCCGTATTGCCAATAACGAGCGCCACTCGACTTTCACCACCAGCGCCTTTTGCATCAGCCAACTTGTCTGCAGATAACGCCAACGGCCCCAAAAAAATGAGGGCAAAAATAATCATCACCTGCCGTGCAAACTTGATCACGGCTAATTAAACGCTGTTGGCAAAAGGTGAAGTCCCCAATCGTGGGAATAAACAAAATTTCGAAAAAGCCAAATGGTGGAGACGAGGAGGATCGAACTCCTGACCTATTGATTGCGAATCAACAATCCCAATATTTAAGCCATTTTTTACCAATAACGTAACCCCAGCGTAAACCCGGAGATGCTTTATGAGTAATTCGATTAATTTCACCAAGGAAGCACTGCAAGGACTATCGACGCCAAAAGCAGGCGGGCGGGCTGTCTATCTCGACGCAAAAACTACGGGGTTACAAATTAGGGTTACAGATACCGGGTCGAAAACTTTTTCCGTTTATCGGCGCATGAAGGGCGGACAACCTGAGCGCATTACTTTAGGGCGCTTCCCGGCCATGACGATTGAACAAGCCCGGAAACAAGCTGCAAGAATCAACGCTGAAATCGAGGAAGGATCGAACCCGGCACAAGTAAAGCGGGCAATACGGGCCGAACTAACCTTTGCCGAACTATTCAAGGAATACGGTGAACGGCACGGCAACAAAAAGAAATCATGGCGAACTGACCAAAGTCTCTACGAGAACCATTTGCAAGGCATTGCATCTCGCAAAGTGAGCGCCATAAGCCGTGAATCCATTTCTCGAATCCTCTCGGAACTGGACAAGGAAGGAAAGGCCGGGGCAACGATCAACAATGTGCGAGCACTTGTATCGAGTATCTATGGTCGTGCCATCGAATGGGGCTACGCAACTTCAAACCCCGTAGTCGGCATCAAGACCAGAACCAAGGTTAAGCGGGATCGTTTCCTTCAAACCGACGAATTGCCGCGTTTTTTTCAATCGCTGGCTGCCGAACAAAACGAAACGATCAGGGCCTACATCCTCTTGGCACTTCTGACCGGGGCCAGACGAGCCAATTTGCTAGCGATGCGCTGGAAGGAAATTAACCAGACTGAATCCGTATGGCGCATCCCAGTTACAAAGAACGGCACACCGCAAAACGTCACCCTATCACCCGAGGCACTAACGATACTCAAGGCGCGAAAAAAGGAAGCCGAGAATGGGGAGGAATTTGTTTTTCCCGGCAATGGTACCAGTGGGCACATGGAAGAACCGAAGAAGGGCGTTATCCGCGTCATGGAACGGGCTGGCATCCCCTACGGCAGAAAAATCCCGGATGGCGTCACCTTGCACGACCTGCGGCGCACTCTTGGCAGTTGGCAGGCCAAAACCGGCGCATCGCTCGTAATCATCGGAAAAAGTCTGAATCATCTAAGCCCGCAGACAACGGCCATTTATGCCCGGCTCGACCTTGATCCTGTTCGCCAGTCAGTCAATACCGCAACAGCAGCCATGATGGAAGCGGCTGGCGAAAATAGCACCGCCACCATTATTCCAATTGGGAAAAGAACCGCCGCATGAAAAAACGGGGGACCGTCGCCAGCCAAAAATCGATGAAAATATCGGACGGAGCGGTAACGGTGACTCTCCGATTATACGAGCCACAATTCCTGCTATTAAAAGGCAGTCTGCACTTGGTAAAAGCCAACAGCTATTTAGCCAAAGAGATCAGTTTCTCAAAAGAGGGATTGGTCATCACGGGGGAGAAGGAACCCTATACGTATGTCTACCAACCTGATTTTTTCTGGAGCCACTTCGTACAGGACTTTTTAGTGGAAGATTTCAACTTAAAAGGACAGGCAGCTGCCAGCCTTTTCAAGAAGTACGATCAATGGGCAAAAAACAAGAGTGCAGAGATCGCTCTTGCGAACTTGGAAAGTGGAAAGGTCACCTTTGCTGAACTGGAATACTTGGCACCATATCTCAAGGACCACCCGGGCATACAACGCAAAGCAACCTATTCCGCATTCTCGGACACTATGCCAACGCGAAAAGGCAGAAGGAAAAAGGACCAACCGCCTGATGCACAGTTGCTTATACAGTGGGTGGGTTACTACCGTGCAGACAACAGCACTACCATCGAAGCAGCAGTTGGAAAAGCGTTGATATACCATCCAGAACTTGTTCCTCCTCACTGGAAAGAACCAGAAGATGCACTCGCAAAGGCTTACAAGCGAAGCATACAAAATCCCAGATCATTCCAATTGGACATTGCGTAGGGACAGGATACACCCCTAATTTCGTCCCTGACACATACAGACCTTATCCGTAAATTTCGTTCCATACGCCAGCTTATTCGAGCATGCGGATTTACAGGAGCAAAAGAAATGGATATCGCAACAGTCATTGAAAATGGCAAATTCCTTTTGACGGAACACGAAGCCGCAACCTATCTTGATGTTACTCCCGGCACATTGTCTGTTTGGAGATCGACAGGCCGCTACAAAATACCATTCATCAAGGTTGGTCGAAATGTCCGCTACAAACGAAACGATCTTGAAGCGTGGCTTAACCACCGTACTCGATCATCAGGCGCAACGATCTGAACTTGCCAACAGAGGCTCGGGCTTAACGTGCAACGCGTTCACAATGCCCTTTCACAAAAGGCCGGACGGCATCGCATATTGCGGCCAACGACCAGTATCAAAATCATGGATTTTGCAACCGATTTCAAAAAACGAAGGGTAAGCCGCTTCTAATAAGCGCGTAACACCCATAGATATTTGAAGTCAATGTAGGATATAGCCTGTTATTCCAAATAACAGTAACTATGCCTCCTCCTCCAAGACTATTCATTGATAAACTGGCTATCACGATTCCGCTGCAAGGCATTCGTGGGGAGGAAGTACATCAAGCAATAGCAGATTCCTCTGAGCGATGGTGCGACTTCATCTCCATGGCAAATTTTCGCAATCGGGGCTACCGTGGGCATTACAAATTCACAACGCCCGAAGGCCATGTCGCTGCTCTACTCCTTGAGCCGAGGAACAGGCATAACAACTATTTCAAACTTGAGTACTCCCCCAATAATTTTGGCGAATCCGGGCGGGCGTTGCTCGGCGAGTATTTGCGAGAAGTTCTGGGGGATGGCTATTTGACAGACATTCTTGATGGAAAGCTTACGCGCCTAGACGTTGCATTTGATGTTTTCGCAGGGTACGCCTTAAAGACTTGATGATCATCGATACCGGAGCCGTAAATCATCAATTATTCGGGGGTTGGAAGGAGAGGCAGAGTCTTACTACTTCCCCTTTAAGGGAACAAACCAGTTATGCGTTTACGACAAGTTGCAAGAAGTCATCGATACGGAAGCCTCCCCGCCCCCAAATCGAAGGCTTGCCAATTGGATACGCTTTGAGTACAGGTACCGTCGATTGACGCGCTATACCTTGGGGAGTCTCAGGGGGCGGACGAGAAATCCATTCGAGAATTTTTTAGTCAAGCGGTTTGGTATAGGCGACGAATCAATAAATGGAGAATGTTTGCGGATGTTTTTTGACGCTTGCAGGTTTGCGGGGGTGGATTCCGCACTGAGTGAAATTGAAGACGTCGACACAAGAGATCAATTTTTGCTGGCGTACCGTGCTTTTCCTGTACCGACATTCTGGCAGCGTAGAACATCAATTTGGGGGGGCTTCCCCGCCGCTGTCAATAACGCATTACCTGTATAGCAAAGCCATTAAACCAATAAAACGCACAAAACCGATGCACAGTGAGAATTTATGCAAATTATAGAGTTCAATTTGCAAAAAAATTAAGGGTGTTGGTTCGTGCCTTTTTTGTTCTTTGGGCGCAGCAATTTTTCTGTATAAATACAATTTTTATTTTGACCACCTTGGAATTTTTGCGTCCACTGGGAGTCTGGAAAATTATTTATCAGTGCATTATTTTCGTCGTATAACAAAATCCGATAGCATGGAACTTCGTTGTAAAACGCATTGATCACGTAGCTTTGAGGAAGAAAGAAAAAATGACTCTAAGTACGAATAAGCTCCACTTGAGCATACACTCCAATATATTAAATATTGCTTTAGGCATTGTATTTTTTATATCAAGTCAAAATGCATTGACTTCAGAAGGTTCAGCAACGTACAAATGGAAAGATGAGAAAGGCATGACGAATATATCTGACAAGCCACCTCCAAGATCATGCACCTCAGCAGATTGCAAACAAATCTTAGATGGTATTAAAGAAAATGCCATCAAGAAAGCTCAAGACCAAGAACGCGAAAAGGCCAACCAAGAACTCCTTAAAAAACAAGGAGAAGAGTTTAATGCCAATTTTATAAAAGAAATAAAACAAAAAACACTTATTTGTTTTCTTGGGAAGGCAAAATGCAAACTTTCAGACCTGCAACTTCATCTTAAAGTAATTGGACCTTCAGGTGTTAAGGAAATACTTGGGCAACCTGAACGAACCCAAAGAATATCAAGAGATATGGTTATGTTAACATATTGGTATTACAGAATCGGTGGCCAACTATTTCAATGCAGTAGACAAGCCGAAAGACGGTTTGAAGATATAAATACATATTAGGAAACGTCATGGCAAAAATCGTAATCCTCTTGGACGGCAAGATACTTAAGGAACGGAATCTCGACAAAGAAATTATCACTCTTGGTCGTGATGCCGGCAATGATATTCAGATTGACAATCTGGCCCTCAGCAATCAACACTTAAAGATAGTAAATTCAGACACTGGCTCTTTACTCGTCAACCTAGATAGCACCATTGGGGCGGTGGTAAATGGCGAAAATATTTCACAACACTTACTTCAAGATTTAGATGCTGTCCAAGTTGGAAAATTTACTATCCAATATTTTAGAGACTTAAAAATAGAGGATGCGTTACTATCAAAGAAGGAAGCCAACAACCATGATGCAGCAATTCAAGCTCCCATTGCCAATTACAAATTCGGCAGCACAATATTTCTTCGGTATCGCGATTCCAAGGTTACGCTGCTTGTAATACTGTTTTGTCTTGTTGCCACCATGTATGCAACATATTGGTTAGTGTTGCAGCGAGGTAATCTGCACACGTCATTTGGTCAGATAGGGCGCTTTGCTGTTAATCCACAGTTTGACTCAACCAGGGGGTTTAAAGAAGGGCTTGCTGCCGTTCGAATTGGCGATGACAAAACGGGCAAATGGGGTTTCATCGATAAACAGGGCAAGATGGTAATCCTTCCTCAGTTTGACTTAACATGGGCATTTAATGAAGAGCTTGCTGCCGTTCGAATTGGTGATGAATTAACGGGCAAATGGGGTTTCATCGATAAACAGGGCAAGATGGTAATTCAACCTCAATTCAACATTACCTCTTTCTTTCATGATGGGCTTGCTCCCGCTCTGGTTATAGCATATTTGGCAAATGGGGACTGATTGACACACAGAGCGAGATGGTAATCCCCCCCCTGTTTAACGCAGACATTGCCCTTTTTGGTTTTAACGAAAGGGTTGCTCCCGTTCGATTTAATAATGGCGATAATGCTAAAACTGGATTTATCGATACACGGGGCAAGATGATTATCACACATCTGTTTGACTTAACTCATGGTTTTAGTGAAGGGCTTGCTGCCGTTGGAATTGGTGAACTCCTAAAAGGTAAATGGGGCTTCATCGACAAACAGGGCAAAATTGTAATCCAACTGCAGTTTGACAGTACCCATGGTTTTAGTGAAGGGCTTGCCCGGTCAATTGGTGATAACAAAACGGGCAAATGGGCTTTATCAATAAGTAAAGGCAAGATGGTAATCAAAATTCAGGTTGACGTACCCGTGATTTTCATGAAGGGCTTGCTGCCGTTGGAATTGGTGATGAAAAAACAGGCAAATGGGGCTTTATCGATAAACAAGGCAAGATGGTAATTAAAATTCAGTTTGACGATACCCGTGATTTTCATGAAGGGCTTGCTGCCGTTCGAATTGGTGATGAAAAAACGGGCAAATGGGGTTTCATAAGTCGATAAATGAATGGGTAACGTTCTTGGCCGATGCAAGGCCGCTCTGCTAATGAGGTTTCCACGCAGCGTATGTCATCAGGGCCGGTGCCGACGGGCATCACGAAAATAGGCCGGATAGATTCCTGCAGGCTGCTTCCGACAAACCAACAACACATCACCTTGCAAAATCGGGGGGAGTCCGTGGATAGCAAACGTTAGCGGTTCGAAATCACTCCTTTCGGGGACGGCCAAACCACAGGAAAAATAACCCTGGCGTAACCAAAGAAAAGCCCAACCAGAAACCGGGGCTAAGTATTTTGATTCTTTAGTGGAGACGAGGAGGATCAGACTCCTGACCTAATGATTGCGAACCAATCGCTCTCCCCAACTGAGCTACGCCCCCAACATGGAATTGATTCTATATCACTCCATTCAGCAGATCAAAGCCTGCTCAGGGTTGGCCCGGCGCCTGCTGCTGCGCGGCGCAAACGGTCGCCTGACAGCAGCCCAGGCGGCGATTCCGCAACGCCCTTCGACAGCGATCAAATCGACCCCCGCGTGATCCATGTCGCGCAGGGCGGCCCGCGTAGAAGTTCGTGGGCGTAGCCAACCGGGTCAGCCGGCGGCATGCGCCAACATGCGGCATGCCGGCTTACTGCGGCGTGGCTGTGGCCGATGACGCCCCAACGGTCACCACTGTGGCGCTGGGCGTTGATGAAATCAAGCAGGCGCGGCAGTAACGAAACGCATCGGCGTCAGCGGGGCATAGTGCGCGGCCAGTGACCCGGA
>JADJMS010000030.1 GCA_016709495.1 Candidatus Dechloromonas phosphorivorans
GCGGGCAACGAAGTTGTCCATGCCTTCGGTGCCGGTCATGGTGTCAACGGCGGTGGTCAGCGAGAAGGTGGTGAGGACGCTGTCATTCAGGGCCAGCATTGCTGTGTTGCCAGCAGTGGTCGAGTAGTTGTAAGCCAGATCCAGCGTGTTGTTGTAAGCTGCTTTGGCGGCCAGAACGGCTGCGTTAGGACCAGCATAGTTGGACAGTACTTCGGCGAGGTCGAGAACGGCCTTGACGCGATTGGCGCTGGAGGAGATGTAAGCAACACCTTCTGCCTGGGTGAAGATGCTTGACAGGCCAAGGTTGGCCAGCATGTTGGTGACAGGTCGTCGGTGCTGACGCTGGAGAACATGGTGTTCAGTGCATCGATGTAAACCACGGAGCCATCAAGTGTCTTGAGGCCGGTGTTCGGGTTGTAAACGGTGCTCATGTTGATGAAGTTAACGTGATCAAGATACTTGGCGGTACCCGGAGCTTTGTCTGTGAGTGCAGAGAAGGCTTTGAGAACCAGCTTTTGAGTAGGCAGAATCAGTTCCATTGGTGCTTCCTTTCGGTTAGAAAATCGGATAGCCATGCGAATTTAGACATCTCACATAGGCTTAGGGCGGAATTTACGCGTCTGTGCGTATTTTGACAAGTGATGGCAATCACACATTTACTACCTTTTTCAGGCTTTGTTGTATTCTTTTCACCACACTGCACGGACGCCAGCATAGATAACTTGGTTGCTTACCCGAAATAGCGGGAGGTTGGCGTTCTGGTCGACATACTCGATCCCGATGTAGGGGCCAAGGTCAGCTATCTGTGTTCTATATTCAAGACGATAGAGTGTCTTGTTGATGTTTCTCTTTAAATTGTTTTCAAGCAGCGGGCTGTATCCGTGCTGGTCTTCTTGGCGATAATATTCCATTTCACTGACAAGGTTATTTTGTCCCCATGTGGTATTTTTGCTAATACGCATGACATACTGATTTTGGCTGCCACCTGGGCGTTTGTCATATTCCGGTTCGTCCCGACCAAAACGTATTTGTGCTTGAATTCCTAGCGCCGGGCAGGCGATGAATGACATGCCGCCCACGTAGTAACCGTTGAGTGCATCTGTGCTTGGGTATCCGCGACGTTCGAATTCGCTGCCGAGGCGCAGGCGACAGCTACCACCCGTATTTGGTAGATCGTAACCTGTGCCCAGTTTGTAGTGGCGTAGCGAAGCGCCTGCTGCTGATTGCATCAGCAGCGCTCCACCGCTGGTGTATATGCCTTCGCGTTTGCTTGCTCCGCGCTCCACGATGAGTTGAAATAGCCCAAAATTGGCTGGGGTGTAGTCGGGACTAAAACGGTAGTTGGCATTTATGGTGTAACTCCAGGTTTTGTCGCTGCCTGTTTCGGGTACAAAACCTTCGTGTTCAAAGTTTAGGCGTACGAAGTTCCCTCCTTTGGGTCTGTCGTCGTCTCCCAGCCTGACCGGTATGCGACCAGCGGGTAGCGTCAGATCAAAACTGCTGACATGGGTGGCGCCCATCAGATTGTCGTCGTAACCGGCGATCATGCCGATTACGGTTCGTTTGGCAGTAACCTGACCAATACTGATTTGACGTTTTTCAAGTTGAGCCTTGATTTGGCGCTTTAGGGGCGTGGGGATTTCTTCTATTGCGAGCAGGTTGCGCAAGATGCCGTCGACCGAGGTGGTGTCGCCCATCCCTTCGAGTGCTATGGCAAATTCAAGGTGGGCTTCCCAGTGATTGGGGTCGAGCAGAATTGCAGCCTCAAGGCGGTCTACTGCTTCGCTGTATTGGCGGGTCTGATTGAATTTTTGACCAAGGCCGAACAGAAAGGCTTGGTTTTTCTTGCAATGTGGTTCTTGTTCAAGTGCCAGGGAAATGGATTCGAGTATCGCTGTGTCGGGTTGGGTGGCGAATTGGCAGTGGTTCACTCCATCGTCGGCACGAGCAAACCGGACGAGGGTGCATATAAGTAGTAGGGCTGCAGTTTTTAGGGGCCCAAGCATTTGGACGCTATTTTTCGCGTTCCGGATGATGGTCCCTGCACGGGACCGTTTAGACACAGTTTTTGAGTGGGTAGGCGTATATGTGACAGGGCGTTTTTATGCCCTCAAGTAGAAAGACGCCTTGTGACTCCAGGCGGTGATCGCTAATGCAGGCAGCCATGCCTTCACCAACAAGGATAGGATGGGCTAGTTCTGCTGTCATTTGCTCAAGCCGGGCGGCTGTGGTGATAGTGCGCCCCATGGCCAGGTGGGTGCGACGTCTGGCAAGGCCAAATGACCCGACAGTGGCAGCACCGGTTTCCAGGCCGAGACCCAATTCCAGTGGCTGGAGATCGTCGGGGAGCTGAGGGCTGAGTATCTGGCGGCTTTCTTTTAGCATTTCGAGTGCGGCGGAGAGGGCTAGTTCGGCATCGGCGCCGACTTCGTAGCCTGCGGATTGTTCGGTTGGTGTCAAGATTTTATTTTTGCCGCTGGCGCCCCAGACGGCCAGTACTGCATCTCCCTGAAAGCTTTCTACCATTCCACCGTGCTTTTCAACTACTTGGGTGGCCATTGAGAAAAAGGCGTGTAGTACTGCTGTGGTCTCTTCGGGTGGGCGTGCTTCGCAGTAGGCGGAAAAATTCCTGATGTCGGCAAAAAGTACCGAGATGTTTTTGCGGTCGGCTTCTATGGCGTCGGAGGGGTCGCGCGCGGCCAGGGCCGCGGCGACCGGGCCCGGCAAATAGCTGGAGAGGTGCGCAAAAATTCGATCGCGTTCCATGCGGCTGCGGGCATGTTCGAGCAGGCTGAGGGTCAGGGCAAAGCATAGTATGTAGAGCGAGGGAGATATCCATTCAACCCAGACTTTTGCTTCGCTAAGGAGGAGTGCCTTTGCCAAATAGAGGGTTGCCGTGAGGGCGAACGCTGCGCTTATGAGAATAAATACTGGTTTTCGTCGCAGTTGTGCCAGCGTTGCCAGAACGGCTGATCCGATGAGGGTGGTTAGGATGGCGTAGAGCCAAGCCAACTGCGGGGTGGAGGGTATGTTTTCGTCCAGCAAGCCGCGGAGTAGTTGGGCGTGAACAAGCATGCCGGCTTCAATGCCGCTGGAGGGTGTTGCTATGCGATCATTGAGGCCGAGGGCTGTGCTGCCGATGAGTACCCAGGCGTTGTTCAGGAGTCCTTGTGGAACTCGTCCGGCAAGCACGTCCTGAGCGGATAGGGCGACGAAAGCTTCTTGCCGCAAAGTCCAGGGGATGCGTATGTTTCCTTTTTGGTCGAGCGGGATGCCGGATTTATATAGTGGCAGGCCGGTTAGTTCCCACGGCGAGGAGAAAAGTCCTTCGCTGGCGACGAGGCTGATCTGTGGGGTTGTGGTTCCCTTCATGGCAGCTGATAAAAACAGGGCAGGGTATGGTTTGCCGTCATGGCAGACGATTGCAGGTTGTTGTCGAACAGCGCCGTCGCGATCTACGAGCGGGGTAATGTGGCCGGATGGCATTGTGCTGAAGGCTGCGGTGTTGGCTATGAAGTTTTCTGCAATAGGAAAAATAGCTGGGCACGCAAGCCATGGTAATGGTGCGGAAGGTGTTCCGCTATGCGCAGCCGTGTTTGTCTGTAGTGCGAATACTTGGGAAAGAACAGCGTTGTTTTTTTCCAGGCTGGCTAAAAACATTCCGTCATTGACTGTCGCCTCGGGAAATACGATGTCGAAAACCTGTAGTGCGGTACCTTGTTCGGCTAGCTTGTCAGAGAGATCTGCCAGCCGAACTCGTGACCAAGGCCAGGGGCCGAGTTGGCGCAAACTGCCTTCGTCGATATCAATTAGAACGAGGCGTCGCTCGGGTGAGGTGCTGGATATCAGGCGCCAGACCCAGTCACCCGAAAATTCTTCGGCCGATTGAATGGCGCCGGAAAGAATGCTGGAAAACGTAAACCACAGTACGAATGCAGAAAGTGCCGCCCAGATGGTGATTTTTTTGGACGAGTCAAGATACGAGGCGAAGCGCAATTAACGGCCCCACAAAGTGATTCCGCTCACCTTTCCACCTGCCGTGGTTTTGTCAAAGCCATAGCCGGCTTGTGTGCCATCCTTGCTTATCGCGCCGTAGAGGGTTTGATTCTGTAGGTTGCTGCTTAAAAGGCCTGCGCTGCTGACGGTGCCGTTGGCGGCAAATGTTTCCTGCCCAAGGGCTGGGCTTGCCAGGTTCATGTTTGTATTGAAAGTTGATTTAGTGAAATCAACTTTCAGGGAGGCGTTTGATATTTGTACCGCTTGCGCAGGAGCTCCATTTGATTGCGCGTAGGATGCAGATGCTTCAGTCAGCTTGAAGTTGGCTTGGGTACCAATCGGCATGAATGGAGTTGAGTCGTCGCGATACAGGGTAATAAAGAAATTGCCGGCAACCGCTTGGCGGCCATCTGCCGTCGCGGTGTCGAAACGTTGACTAATGGAATTTTCCGGTACGTTCCAGCCAAGTGCGTTGTGCAGCCAAACCATTGGTTTGCTCTTGACTGAAGTGACAGCCTCTTCTTTTGTGGGGGGTGGAAGCTTGTTTTCGCTGGCGACGATAGTTTCCGAGATATCCCTATTAAACAGAGTATTTGATTTTTTTTCGTTGGCACTGACGGCTTCGACACCACTGAGAGTGGAGGGGGTTTTTTCGGCGAGACGGTTATCTGTTGTTGCGGCGGGTCGTTCGGCCTTGGCTTGCAAATCAACGGCAGGCACTAGGCGCGGCGCCGTTCCTGATTGCTGGATGATTTCAAGCATCTTTCCTTGCATGTCGGCACTCAGCGTGGCTGACTTGTTGCCAGAGCATGGGCCAAGCGATTTTGCGCAATCCCCTTCAAGAGAGGCCATGACAATTGCCCCGGAAATAACCGTGGCATAGGTGCTGTCATTGCTGGCTTTGACGATAAAGTCGGTGCCTTTGACGCCAATTGCCGCTACCGGGGTGTTGAGACGGAATCTATCTTTGGCTGCCTCTCCCCATTGGCCTGTGACTGAGCGCATGACGCCGCTTTCAAGCGTAAACTTGATGGAGGCTGGCCCCAATTGCCTGCGTTGCGATAGGATTCAATGTGTAGGCGACTCATTGGCCGCACGCTGACCAAGACTTCATCAATGAAGCGGATATGAACATGGCCGCCAGCAGCGGTTTGAATGTGGTCACCAGCACGTATCAGTGCGCCACGCTGCAGGGCTTGTTCCTGCCCTGATTCGGATTTAACTGAGCTGACACCAATCAACGTGGTTACTTCTCCGACTACGTCTTCGGGTGTGCTTAGGGCAATGGCACCGTTCGCGCAACCGAACATGAGGGCAAGCATGGTTGCGAAGCGTTGAATTGGAGTGGCTTTCATAGATTGGCACTGGTTCATATCGGCCTCATTTCACGCAATGGATCACGGTTTTATGCGACAAGCACAGGGAGGCAGTAATTTTCTTCCTACCCGATCCCGGCAGCTTTATTCATTGCACAGTATATTGGATTTTGCTGTCGAGTTATGTGCGCATGATCACAATTGGACGGTAGATTGCTGGGTGGTGTTAGGGGTGTTGGTGGTCTTCTGGTTGTGGTGAGCTCGTGCTGATTTTCGGCTGGCCTGCCGCCGCGGGCCCTTCTTTGAGAGACAAGGCTGTGGAGCAAAGAAATATTCGATAGCGACTGTTTTTACACTTGTTTGGGGTGATTTTGATTTTTGCAGGTGTGACGAAGCTTTTTCGCGTTTGCTGTGGTTTGTGTATGACGTCACAACGGTTTTGCGCGTTTTCGGTCTAAACTTGTTTCCATGCCAGTACCTTTTCAGTCTCTGCTTAACTTGCCTTTGCTGCGACCTTTGCAGCAAGAAGAGTTAATGCGAATATCCATGTTGATGAGCGAACGGGCGTTTGCGCGGCGCGAGGTGGTTGTTTCAAAAGAGCAGTCGCGCTTCGAGTTGGGTTTTTTGATTTCTGGACGTCTGCAAGGTGTTGATTTTACGGTCGATGGGCGAGGTGTGGGTTTGTATTTTGTGGAGCCCGGCGATTATTTTGGCGAATTGTCTGTGGTAGATGGTTTAATGGCGGCAGAGCATGTCATTGCGGCTGCAAAGTCAACGGCAATCTTTCTCGATTCTGAATCTGCGCGCCGCTTGATTTTTGATAACCCCTTGTTGGCGCAGGGGGTGATGACTCGATTGTCGGCCCGTGTTCGCTCAGTGTCGGCGCAGCGAACACTTCTTGGCCTGCCTAATCCCTTTCAGCGTCTTTGTGTTCAAATCATGCAACTGTCTCGGGCCGCGCAAAATGATCGGCATTTGCTTGACCCAGTGCCGACTCATCAGGAGTTGGCTATCATGATCAATGCCAGCCGTGAAACGGTAACCCGTGCTTTTCAGGTGCTTACTCTGCATCAGGCTATCCATCGTGAGGGTGCTCAGCTGCGTATTCTTCGCCCTGATTTCCTGAATGATGTCGGCGAAGGGCGAATCGATCCGCCAAAAGCTTGAATGCCCATGATATAATGATTTTTTTTGCCTCGGCTTCTTTCGTTGCGCCCACATTTTCGTGGTTTTCTCTTTGATGCGACAAATATTTAGCCCTTTTCTTTCTCCTTTTCGTTTTGCGCCGATTCTCCTGCAATTTGTCCGCCGCGACATTCTTGGTCGTTATCGGGGGTCTTTGTTGGGTATAGGCTGGGCCTTTGTGACTCCTATTTTGATGCTTGGAGTCTATACCTTTGTGTTTGTCGGTGTCTTCCGTGCGCGCTGGCCGGGTGCGGAGGATGGCAGTGGTGTCACTTTTGCCCTGCAGTTATTTGCCGGACTAATGGTTTTTAATTTGTTCGCCGAAGTAACTGCACAGGCGCCAAATCTTATTTTGTCTCAGCCAAATCTTGTGAAAAAAGTGGTTTTCCCCTTGGAAATCCTCCCTTTTGTTGCCTTGGGTTCCGGGTTGTTTCACTTGATGCTGAGTTTGAGTGTGTTGTTGGTTGGTGCGTTGCTTGTGAATCATGGTTTGCCATGGACGGTGCTGTTGCTACCACTGGTGTTGCTGCCGCTTTTGCCGTTGTTATTGGGTATCGGTTGGTTTTTTGCTGCGCTTGGGGTTTTTGTTCGCGATATTGCGCAGGTTATAAGCCTTGCTATCAATTTGTTAATGTTCCTTTCGCCAATTTTTTATTCAACAAAGTCACTTTCTCCAAGCATCCAGTCATGGATGTTTCTCAACCCGTTGGCTCCGGTTATCGAAAATGTACGTCTCGTTGTTTTTGTTGGCGAGATGCCTGACTGGAGTCACTGGGCGCTTTCCTTGGGGGTTTCCCTTTTGGGAGCATTGCTTGGCTCGGCATTTTTCCAGGCGACTCGACGCGAGTTTTCAGATGTCCTTTGATGAGTTGGCGATCTGTGCGGAGGGGTTGAGCAAAGTTTACTCAATGTACGACCGCCCAATTGATCGTCTGAAGCAACGTTTCATGGGGGGGAGCAAGCAGTATGGTCGTTTGTTTACCGCGCTCGAGGGTGTTAGTTTCTCCTTGCCGCGAGGCCAAGTGCTTGGGTTAATTGGCAACAACGGTGCGGGTAAGTCGACGTTGTTGCAGGTTGTTTGCGGTACCTTGGCTCCTACCGCAGGTAGTTTGACTGTCAATGGGCGGATTGCGGCGCTGCTTGAATTGGGGGCGGGATTTAATCCCGAATTTTCCGGACGGGAGAATATCTTCCTCAATGCGGCGGTGATTGGTTTGTCGCGAGACGAAATTGATGCCCGCTATGATGAAATCGTCGATTTTTCCGGGATCAGGGATTTTATTGAGCAACCGGTTAAAACGTACTCAAGTGGAATGTACGTGCGCTTGGCATTTTCGAGCGCAACTGCGGTATATCCCTATATCCTTGTGATTGACGAGGCGTTGTCGGTTGGTGATGGTTCTTTCGCTCGCAAGTCTTTGACAGGATAATGGCACTTAGAGAGCGGGGAACAACGATTTTGTTTTGTTCTCACTCGATGTATCAGATTGAAGCTATTTGTGACCAGGCGTTGTGGCTAGAGCGCGGCAAAATGATGTTGCTGGATAAGCCTTCTCGTGTGGTGAAAGCTTATGGGCAAAACCAGGATTCAAGTTTATCGGTCTCGACGGCACCCGCTTCCGAGGTGAAAAGTGAGGGAACTCGTCCTTTGATGGAGGGGCATGCCAGGTTGCAGAGTGTTGTTGCGATGGTCGACGGCATTACGGGGAAGAGGCTGTTGGTGCAAGCCGGGCTTTCCGATCTGGTTGTCAATGTGGATTTTCAAAGCGACCCAAAATTGCCTGTGCCTGCGGTTGCATTCGGTATTGAAACGCTGACTGGGGCGGCGGTGTCGATGGGTAGTACTTATTTTGATGCGCAAGCGGTGGCGCTTGACGAGCATGGGTGTGGCTCGGCACGTTTATGCTTCCCGAAAATTCCATTGATGCGTGGTCAGTATCGTCTTTCAATCTACCTGACCTGCGAACGAACGCTGCATTTGTATGATCAAGCGCTGTATTGTTTGGAGTTTGAGGTCGAGCATCACGGTGTCGAGCAGGGACTGGTTTTCCTGCCGCATTCATGGGATGGCGGGGCCGTGACGACTGTGCCGATGCAAACGCAAGCGTAACATGCAGATTTATCGCCTTGATCCAGCTCGTTTATGCGAGATCCAACCACTTTTCCGTAAGGTTTTCGGGCACGACATCAGTATCGAGTTTCTTGAGTGGAAGTATGGCAATGGATTTGGCGAATCTTGGGGTTGTGTTGAGGATGATCAACGTCTGGCTTTACATTGTGGTATTTGCTATCGCGATACAGCGTTAAATGGCACGCAATTTCGCGTAGCTCAGTTAGTTGATTTGATGGCCGCTCCCAAGCCACGTGGCTTGAGTCGCAGGGACTCTCCTTTCGCAGTTTTGATGCGAGAGGTGCTAAAAGAGTTACGGACGCCAAACAACCCGGAAGCGCTCGCTTTCGGGTTTCCCAGCAATCGCGCTATGCGCCTGGGGGAAAAGGTTGGCGTGTTTCGCGCTATCGATGAGTGGCTTGAGTTGTCTTTTCGGCATCCCGGGGTGGCCTTCTTTGTCGAACTCCAGAGCGGGTTGTCGCGATCGATAAAATACTGCTCGAATTATCGACCGGCTGTGGTTGGCGATGATTCGTGATTTGGCTGATTTTCCAGTGGGCGTGCGTGATGCGGCTTATGTCTTGCGTCGCTATATCCAGCATCCTGAACATAAATATTACTGTTTGCTCGTTCGAAGCCAATGGCTGCGTCAGCCTATTGGTCTGGCAGTTCTGCGCGGAAGCGACGCAGATTACGAGCTGTTGGATATCATTGGACCGTTATCGGCCATGCCGGAAGTGTTGCACTGTTTGCAGTCGTGGCTACTCGACATGGGTGGAAAAGTATTCAAATGGTTCCTGACTTCGCGCTTTGCAAAGCGCTTTGCCCCTTGCAGCCAATTGCCGGTCACCGAGTTCCGAATTATGGCAAATCCATTCAGTTCGTCAGCTATTGTCGATCACTTCGATCATAATTGGTGGTTGACCGGCGGTGACACGGATTATCGATAAGGCCGGGATGTTTCAAAGATCGGGGACGTCGTGGCTCAGGCTGCTGGATATTTCTTGATACTGGCCAGTTCCACCTGCGCAATAGCAATAACTTACTTTTGAACTATATTGGAGCACCAATGACCAACTCAGATCTCTTGGCTTCTAACGAAATCGACGATTTTTATCGGCATATTCGTGGTTATTGGGGTCACCTTAGTGCATCCTTGGCGGGGGAAGACTCGGGTATGCTCAATTTCGGATATTGGGCGAACGAATGCCCGGATTTATATACTGCGCAAATAAATTTTCTGGATAAGATTGTCGGTACACTTGATCATCAGGGCTTTGTCGGTCAGGGTCTCGAAATTGGATGTGGTATTGGCGGGATAAGCATAGGCTTGCTAAAAAAAATGCCGGCTACCCGGATGGTGGCGATTGATATCTCCCCGATCAATTGAAGGTTGCAAAGAAAATACCAATAGCGCGGGACTGCTTTCGCGTTTGAATTTCCAATCTGGATGACTCAATGGCCCTGTCTTCCGATGCGGATTCTTTCGACTTTACCCTTTGTATCGAATCATCCTTTCACTACGACGATAAAGAACGCTTTTTTGCGGAAAATTTCCGAGTTTTAAAAGCGGGGGGGCAGGCGGTTTTGGCTGATATCACTTGTGAAAATGTTGAAAGGGTTACTTTTCGTCGTGGTAATCATTTTGAGAGTCGGCTGCGCTATATTGATTTGGCCGAAAAGGCCGGATTTATTGTGGAGTCGGTTGAGGATATAGGCCAATTGGTTTATCGACAATTGTATGAATATATATTGAAATTCAACAAAGATAACCGTGAATTAAATGGAAAATATTGGTCTGTCGTATTGCGAAATTATGCCCGACTGGCTGATGAGGGATTGATGGGTTACCATTTTTTCCGTTTCCGTAAACCGCTTTGATTGTTTTTATATGGGAGTGCTTGGGCTTGCTTTTTAAATATTCGTACCTTTGTCGTTAATAGCATGCACCCAAAATTTATTGCCCGATTCACTCGTTATTTACGTTTGTGCCAAGGGCTTTCGCGGATACTACCTCCGGCGCTCTCTTTGCCTCTATGTGCTTGGTTGTCGCGGCTTGACATTCTGCCCCGACCTGGCAATGAGGATTGGGGGGCCGCATTGGAGAAGCTTCCTCATTTATCTGATAAAGTTTTTAAAGAGCATCTAAGCTTTGTCGGGGTTATGGAAGGGGCTGCATTCTATTTTCGTGACTTTGAAAAAATGCTGCCTGGTGTCAAATTCGCGCCCAATCTGGCTGGTCTGCCAAATTTGGCTGGTGGGGTATTGATATTAACTTACCATCATCATTTCAATGTGCTGCTCTGTGCATTCCTTGGTCGCCTTTTGAATCGCCGTGTAAATGTTCTTGCAATGGACCCTGATTTGAGTCCTCTGGCCAAGCCTCTTGCCTGGTACAAAGATGTTATGTATGGCGATTCCGAAACACAATTGTCCGGGGGGCGATATGTTCTGGTGCACCCCGGCTCCGGGAATGCGGTTGGCCAAGGGCTTCGTGACATGGTTCGACGTGATTCGGCATTAATTTCAGTGCATGATTTTGGACACCCGTTTGCCAATGAAAGCGTGATGTCATTGAACGTATTAGGCCGCAAGCTATTGGCGCCGGTGGGTGCGATTGCATTTGGGTTGAGTCGCAAGATTCCTGTATTTGTAACGTGGCTAGAATGGGACGGGGGGGCCAGGTTTATTATTAAAGGTACTGCACTTGATACAAATAGTGAGGAGAGTGTTCTGAAGGGCTACTTTGCTTCTCTTGAAACCATGGTTGCCGAGAATCCGGCGCAATGGGAAGGTTGGCCAAGTATTTGTAATATGGAATTGGCCGAGGTGCCTGGATGAGCATGTTCATTTGCTTCGAGGTGATGTGTTGCGTTGGCTTTGTCCTCCATGTTTGATGCTTGCCTTACGATGCGTTTGATCATTATTGGCATCAAAGATGTCTTCGCCGATTCAACCGAGTTGCAATATGCCTCATCTCGTTTGTTGAGTTCCCTGCCGGCCAGTGCAACTCGGGTATTTGCTAACGTGGATGACTGGGCCGCACTGGAAAAATTTGCCGTAGTGCAGGTGGACGCTGCCGGGTTGATGGATGGCGATCATGTGTTGCTGTTGGCCCATGCCGCCTTGATGCCGGCGCCTGGAACATTGGCCGCCTTGGCTGCAGCGCTTGATGCTGGGGCTGGCGCTGCGTTGGCATTTGATTCTCGCCACCCCTGCCCGGCGCTCGGGCCGGATTACTTTACTGTTCGAGGTATTGAGCGTTATGCGGCCAGCCTTGCTAAGTGCATGGTCTTCCCTTATGGAGAGAATCCCTTCCCTCCCTCCGTGCTTATGCTTTCTGCCGGCCAATTGCGGCGTGGGGACTGGCGTGCAAGCGTCGTGTGTGTGCCGGGCGCTTATGCGCATGATTTTTCTTCCTATCATCAAGGGCGTCGGGAGGAGGTGATCTCGCTGGTTCCTGTTGCAGCAAGCTGTGTGCTGGATGTAGGAGGTGGTGAGGGGGGGTTTCTCGAGGCTTTGAAGGCCGCCAGAGCGTGCGAAACCCACTTGGCTGAGTTCTCAGAGACTGCCTGTCTCGCTGCTTCTTCACGTGTGGACCGGGTTTGGCCTGGCGATTTCATGCGGTCAGAATTTGACAAAAAGTTTGATTGCATCACTTTTCTGGATGTTCTGGAGCATACGGAATGGCCGGCTCAGTGGTTGGTTAGAGCCCGTCAACTGCTGCGAACGGATGGGTGTGTCATCGCATCGATTCCGAATGTCGGGCACTGGTCGGTGGTGGCTGATTTATTGGAGGGGCGTTGGGACTATGCCCCCGCCGGTATCCATTGCATTACGCACTTGCGTTTTTTTACCAAAGTGGGCGTCGAGCAATTGATGGCCGAGGCAGGTTATGAGATTGTAACCATTGAAGCAACGCGGTCGGAGATTCCCGAGTGGTTTAACTTGCCCGGAGATCGGGGCCGCTTGGTGGTGGACCGCGAAGCGCTTGCCACTTACTCGTTTCTGATTTTGGCCAGACCGTACCAATGAGTTGCGTCGCAATTTTGGTCAATTTTCATTCCTCCTGGCTGATTGTCGAGGCAGTCGGGTCTTTGGTCAGTGACCCGGCATGTGATGAAATTCATGTGGTGGATAACTCGGTTTCTGCTGATGAGGCTGAGTATTTGCGTTGCCATCTACCGAAATCGGTCCGATTGACGGTCAGCCAGGAAAATATCGGGTTTGCTGGTGCCTGCAATCTTGTGTTTGCGAATACGGCAAGCGACTTTGTGTTGTTGTTGAATCCGGATGCCCGGTTGTTGCCGGATGCCTTGCAACGAATGCTGGCCTTGGCTGCCACCTCGAATAATATTGGCGCAGTCGGACCACGTGTTTTTTGGGATGATGCACACCTTTTCCAGTTGCCGCCCACCACCTTCCCCTCTGCAAGTGGCCTGATTCTGGATCGCCTCTCGGCACGCTTTCTCATTTTGCTTCGCCTGCGTTCGCAATGGTTCAGATACCGCTCGATACGACAATGGGTGGCTTTACGCCCGTTTCGTGTAGACGCACTATCTGGCGGGCACGTTCTGGTGCGCCGCGCGGCGGCGGTGGCTGCCGGCGGCTTGTTTGACCCGGCGTTTTTCATGTACTGGGAGGACTCCGACTTAATGCAACGTTTGCGTTCAGCTGGTTTCATGCTTTACCTCGAACCGGGCGCAGGCTGTGTTCACCACTACGAACATGGACCAAACAAGGATGCACTGATTGGTAACGGCTGGCCGGCTTATGCGACCAAACATTTTTCCGGGCGATTCTGGCAGGTTGTCGACTGGTTTTTCGAGCGCTTTGGCTCGGCTACTGATGTTCCCCGTGACTGGCCCGTTGTCGAACTGGCCGACAGAGATATACACATCGTCCTGCCCGAAGCATTGCATGCCGCGTGGTTGATCGAATTCAGCCCATCCTTTTCTTTTGTTCCCTCGATGGGAAGATTAGGGAGCGGATCAATAGCTGAAATTCCGGGCATTTGCGCGAAAAATTTTCGCGGGCGGGATTTTTACATCCGAATCAGTGATGCTCGGCGCCTTAATGGCCCTGTGCTGTACAGGATTGCGCGCCCTGTAAGTTGAGGATTATTGCAAGCATGACGGACACCGCACCCGAACAAACCAGAATTCCCTATTCTCCTTCTGCATTGCCGGTAGCCCGAGAGGTGCTGGTGTTTGCTCCGCATGCGGACGACGAGGTCTTTGGCTGCGGCGGAACACTCGCACTGCTGGTAGCGGCGGGGGCCAGTGTTCGGGTAGTGGTGGTTACCGATGGTGCTTTGGGTGGCGTTGAAAATGGTCCCGGACTCATTTCTTTGCGGCAAAGCGAATCGGCTGCCGCTGCCCTTGTTCTCGGTTATCCCGAGCCAGAGAACTGGGCTTTGCCGGATCGCGGAATTCGCTATGGCGAAGCGTTGGTCAGGCGTATGTTGGCTGAAATGGGCAATGCGGATCTGGTTTTTGCCCCTCACCCCGGCGAGTTACATCCAGATCATCAGGTCGTCGCACTGGCCTGCTTCGAAGCACTGCAGCGCCAAGCCAGTTCAGCCCGGTTGGCCTTCTACGAGGTCAGCAGGCCGCTTGAGCCCAATACCCTGATTGACAGCACGGTGGTTGCCGAAGCGAAATTGGCTGCCATGCGCTGCTTTGCCTCCCAGTTGGCCGAACAGCGCTACGATGAACGCATGGTGGCACTCAATTGCTACCGAACCTATACCTTACCGCGCGCCGTACAGGCGGCTGAAGCTTTTCGTTTGATCGAGAGCCATGAGTTGGGTCTGGGCTTGCCCCGCCTTTGCCCGGACTCGTCGAGCCTGCGCATTGCTAATGGCCTGGCGATTGCCGGGAGTGAATTACCACTGATCAGCATCCTTGTCCTTTGTACTGGCCGCCCCGAACTGGAGTCGGCTATCGCTTCGATTCGGCAACAAACATACCCCAACTTGGAATTGGTACTGATTTACGTCGGAGAGGGGAAAGCTTGGCAATTGCCGGAAACGTACGGGCGTTTTCTCATGACGCCGGTGAATTTCGGGAAGGATATATTGACTCTCGGCGCAGCAGTGAACCGTGGATTGGCTGAAGCCCAAGGCGAGTATCTGGGTATTCTCGACGAGGATGCATTGTTATTACCAGACCACGTTGAGAAACTTTTCAAAGCGCTTTGCCTCGACCAGGCTGCACTTGCCGGGTATTCTGGAGTGCATGTCCTTGGGCGTGATGATGCCGTGCTTCAGACTATCGACGATGCATTTGACTTTACTCATTCGCATCCATTGCCAATACACGCAATTTTGTTTCGGCGGGCTGCTATCGATACTTATTCCTGCCGCTTTGATGAAGCCTCGGATTGTTTAGCCGATAGAGATTTCCTGGCGCAACTAGCTGGTTTTGGTGCATTCAATTATTACCCGGGCGTTTCGGTGCTGTGCCGTCGGTTGCCGGGGGCGTTATGCCCGACGGAAAGCGTGCTGCAACCGACATCGATAGTCAATTCTCCTGCCGGGTCCGATGCGCGTTCACCGCTTCAGCATGTTTTGTCCCGATTGCGCCAGTGTTTTCAAGTTCGACGTTGAAGCTACTGCTCATGGATTCGGTTGTTTCCGCACGACATAGAGACAATAATTTCAACATCCTGCGGATGTTTGCCGCGCTGGCGGTATTGATTACACATAGTTTGCGCTTGCCACCGAGATCCGCGTGCCGAACCCTTTCGGGGCACTCTCGGAATGACGATGGGTTTGATGGCAGTAGATGTTTTTTTTATTACTAGTGGATTTTTAATAACTGGAAGTTTGCTCAAGCGCGGGGGGGCGATCGAATTTATTTGGGCAAGGGCGTTAAGGATATTTCCTGCGTTAGTTGTAATGCTTGTTATAACTGTTTTTGGAATGGGGCTTTTTGTTACTACACTTCCTGTTGATCAGTATTTGACCAGCAAACAGGTTTATTCATATTTCGTTTATTGTGCAACATTGTTCTTTGGTGTTGCTTACGATTTGCCAGGGGTTTTTACTGATAACCCATATAAAAATGCGTCAACGGGTCATTGTGGACTTTGCCATACGAAGTAAGAATGTATGCAATATTGCTGGACTCTGGTGCATCACGCGTGTGCTGAAGGGCGTTGATTCAAAATCATTCAAAGTCTTAATTACGTGCCTTTCCTTTTTTTCTTGGCTTCCATTTTTTATACCCGTCAGACTAATTCACCGATTGCACCGCTGTTCATGCTCGGTTATATGTTTTTTATCGGTTCTGTGTTTTATTTATGGAAAGATAAAATTTTGTTAAACAAACATATTGCGTTACCCGCGTTGGTCGTGTTGGTGGCGGCAGCAAATATAGACAAAACTATTTTTTTTGTTTTGTATATCTTGTTGTTACCTTACATCGTCCTCTATTTTGCCTATTTTCCGTCAAGATTAGTTAGAAATTACAATCGGTTTGGCGATTATTCGTACGGTGTTTATATTTATGCATTTCCAGTTCAGCAATGCCTAGCTTTTATGATGCCAGGCATCTCGGTGCGAAATATGATTTTCTTCTCGCTCAGTATTACATTGGTTTTGGCTATCGCATCATGGAATTTGGTGGAGCGACACGCCCTTTTGCTCAAAGGAAAAAGTCTCAAATACCTAGGCAGTATTGGCGTTCGATAAGGAAATTATCATCCCTAAATCTCGTCCTTCAGGATTTCCTCATCACGGTCCTGTGCTTCTATATGTTTGTGCCGGCGGTTGGCTCGAATCACGTATAATTTTCATTTTAGTTGTAGTCTAATGGTAACTTTTGCCTGTTCTTGCTTTTTGTAGCAGCGGGTTAAGCGGAGTTGCTGCCCGAATCGCAAACAGACCCGAATGCCTTCAATCCCGCCAATCAAAGTCAGCATCATCATTCGCAGCATGGGGCGAGCTTGTTTGCGCGAAGCATTGCTATCCGTTGCAAATGCAGCGTTTGCACCACTTGAGGTAATTCTGGTCAATGCTCGTGGCGGGCATCATGATGAGCCAAGCCACTCGGACGAGCGACTTCGTTTTCGTCTAGTTAACCAAGGAGGAGCCGCTCTTGAGCGGGCGCCAGCAGCTAACTCGGGATTGTTAGAAAGCACAGGGGAGTTCGTTCAGTTTTTGGATGACGATGATTTGGTCGATGTTGACCATCTGGCACGTCTCGTTGCTTGTTTAAGCGCGCATCCGGATGCAATTGCCGCCTATACCGGAGTTCGTCTGTTAGATGCTCAGGGTAATGCTCTACGCGAGTTGAATGAGGCTTGGGAGCCCGAGCGTTTGTTGGGCATGAACTTTTTGCCGATTCACGCTGTCATGTTTCGGGGCGAGAGAGTTCGCAGGCACTTAAGTTTTGATCCATCCTTGCGCTTAATGGAGGATTGGGATTTTTGGCGGCAATTGGCTATGTTGGGCGATTTTGTTAGACTGCCCGGTTGTTCGGCAACTTATCGCTTGCAACATGGCGAATCCGGCTTGTCCGGCTGGCGTGACAAGCAGGCGATGTATTTTGCTCATTCGCTGGTTCTCGATAAAATCAGGCTGGTTGATGCCACCGGTGTTAGTCGAGCCTTATTCTGGTTTGATACAGCACTAAATCATGTTCAGGGTGAAAAAGAGGCGCTGGCGACCGATCTCAAGTCGGCCAATTCGTATGTTGTGGCGCTCGAACAGCGTGTTCGCCTTGAAGAGGCGACTTCCATTCATTTCCGTCACGCCAATGAGGTCCTCGTGAGTGAGCGAAATGCAGCTTTGGTTGAAGTAGACAAGATGCGATGCGCCCATGATGACATCGCTATCAAACTGGCTGCGACACAGAGTGACATCACGGCCGCGGCAAGCAATGGATTGCGCCCAAAGCTGGGCACAACCAAAATGAATTGCGACGCAAAAAAGGGCGATATTGACGAATTGGTGACTACGCGGAATGAAGACACGAATGAGGCAATATCCAGGAGGGCCCTCGCATTGGTACTTGAATCAACGTCCTGGAAGATAACGGCCCCTTTTCGCAGGCTGGTCACGAAAATTCGCCATCGAGGCAACGCAGATGATTGATGTCATTATTCCTGTTTATCGCGGCCTTCGAAACACAGGCCTGCTTGGAAAGCGTGTGGCACGCTCGTTCTTCTCTTTCATTTCAGCTGATTGTCATCAATGATTGTTCTCCGGATGATGCATTGAGTGAGGTTGCGGGTTCAGGTGGGTCTGCACTCCATGGTTCTCCTTGAAACACGGAGAATCTCGGGTTTGTCGCGACCGTCAATCGTGGAATGAGTGTCTCTGATGAGCACGATGTGCTGTTACTGAACAGTGATACCGAAGTTGCCGATGGCTGGCTGGAGAGAATCCACCGTACAGCCTATTCGTCACCGGATATCGGCACGGTAACACCGTTCTCAAACAATGCGACTATCTGCAGCTATCCTGCTTTTTGCCAAGACAATATGTTGCCGGATGAGTTTACAGTCGAATCCCTGGATCCCTTATTTGCAGAAGCCAATTCCGGTGTTGTTATTGATATTCCAACCGCTGTCGGCTTCTGTATGTACATACGGCGGGAAGTTCTACGAAAAATTGGCTTGTTTGATGTGGAACGGTTCGGCAAAGGATATGGTGAAGAGAACGATTTTTGTTGTCGAGCCAGTGCCGCTGGTTACCGTAATGTTCTGGCTGCCGATGTTTTTGTTTGGCATAAAGGAAATGTCAGTTTTGGCGATAGCCATAATGAGCGCAAGCAAAAATGTCTGGAGACACTGCAGCAACTGCATCCTGCCTATATCCCTAATGTACACCGACATATTCAGGCCGACCCCGCTCGTGAGGCTCGCTTGCGGGTTGATTTTTTGCGCTGGCAAAAACGCTCTTTGCCACGGATATTGTTTGTCACACATGATCGCGGGGGCGGCACCGAGCAACATTGTCGCGAATTGGCAGGACTTGCTTGAAGGCAAAGCCTTTGTATTTAGGCTGGGAGCAGAGCCGGGAGGAATAACGGCGGTTACAGGTTACAGCAGAGGTGGAGACTGTTGCGTTTCATTTTGTGCTGCCTGGAGGAATATTCGAATTTGCAATTGCTACGTCACGTCGGTATCTGTCGGTGCATATATCACACAATACGTGTCGATAATACGGTTTGGAATCTTGCACGGGATTGGGCGTCCCTCAAGACTACACTGCGCACGATTATTTTGCAATGTGCCCACAGATTACCCTGACCAATGAGCAAAACCGATATTGTGGTGAACTTGGCGAGGCACAGTGCAGCTTGTGTCTCCAAAAGCGACCGGTGGTTGGTAGATTATCAATTGTCGAATGGCGGGCTCGCTATCGCGAGTTGCTACAGCACTCGGATCGTGTCATCGTGCCTGCTGATTCTGTATTGGCTCGTTATCGTCA
The DNA here is from genome assembly GCA_016709495.1 of Candidatus Dechloromonas phosphorivorans. Lineage (GTDB taxonomy): Bacteria > Pseudomonadota > Gammaproteobacteria > Burkholderiales > Rhodocyclaceae > Azonexus > Azonexus defluvii. Next base: position 19,049 of record JADJMS010000030.1, read on the forward strand.
TTATTTTGCCCTCGATAATCTTGTACTAGCTGCGCATCCAGACAGCTTGCCCGGCTGGCAGCCATCAGTGGTTCCGCTATCTGTGCCAACCGATCGCTGTATCCGCGTTGCCGTCCTAGGGGCTCTGTCTCCGATGAAAGGGCCGGATATTCTCGAATCTGCCGTATTCGATGCACGTTCCCGCGCCTTGCCAATCACATATAAACTTTTTGGATACGCTTATCGTAACTTGTCCGAAGGTGATAAGTTGGAGGTGCATGGTTCCTATGAGCCAGCGGATTTGCATGCACTGTTGATTGCTTGGAAACCTGATGTCGTCTGGTTTCCAGCTTTGTGGCCAGAGACTTATAGCTACACACTAAGTGAGTGCTTCCGTCTGGGATTGCTGGTGCTAGTTTCGGATTTGGGTGCCTTAGCTGACCGTATTAAACTCAGGCCTCATTCTTGGGTCTTTCCGTGGGATCTTTCAGGGCGGGAATGGAATGATCGAATCATTGAAGTGAATCAAGAGGCTGGTAAAGAAATCGAAGATCATTTTCATGTTCAGGACTCTGCTGCTTTTTATCTGGATTCTTATTTGCCTGTAGATAGGCTGCTATCGCCTTCAAGGCTAGGGCTTCCACCGGATGTCTTGCTCAAATTTACGCGCTACCGGGTACTGACCCAGCACCAGCGATCTCGACTAAGACTTCTCGAGATTCTGGTCTCGCTACGTGGCCATGTTGCTTTTGCTTGGTTGGCCAAGAGAGTCCCGATGTCGTTTCAACGCCGGCTCAAAGATCGTTTGCTGGGCAGGTAAGTATTTGTTTCATTCAGTGGGCTAAGCCGTTTTGTGCTTGATTGTGGTCAGGAGTTGAATTGTTTCTTGGATGAGGGTAGAAATTACGTGCAACAAAAACAGTCAGCCCTTCAAAACAACTGAAATTCACCCCAACATATCCCGAGAATTTAAAATTCTGGTCATGGAAACCTGAGAGAAATTGAGGGAAGTTCTGATAACGACCGACGATTTTTTTCCGCGCTCGACTTGATTAAATGGTTGACCTCCATCACCCTTTGGCGGGGTTGGCGGGTCGAATGCCGTAGGCACAGATCGAAATGCCGCTTTGGTAGTCCGTCCTGAATAACTTCCAAGTCGATGATTTAATGGATTAATTTGTCAAATTTAAGCGCGGAAACTTGCCGGAAATGAGATAATAACACCGTGATTCCTTGCAAATTTTCGTGAGTTTTCGATGGGAGCCAAAGGCAAACATCCCTCGACCGGCGATTTGTTTCAGCAGCCCTTGGCTGGCCACAATCTGCGGATGATCCTGAGAGCCATCCGGCTTTTTTACGTCTGGATATTGTACTTCTACATTGCCAATACCCATCGTCGGCAATCACTCCATCCGAAATTTCGGTACTTCGCTGTGCTTTGAAGTGGGTTATTCAGGACGGACTACCTACTCCACCATTTCATCGTTTCGCCTTGCTTTAACATGAGTTATTCAGGATGAACTATTTGCAGCTGTTTGGCCCCGGCATGATTCGATTTATTCTGGACGGACGAAGTCTTAGCCTAGAATTATTCTTGATTTAGGTATTAGCCTAAGACAAGCAGATAATAATATACAAATACAAAATGTAATCAGGGATATCAATAAAATCGATCCAAATTTAGGAAGCCAGAGGTCTAATTCCATGATTCGATTGTTCACGCGTTCAAGAATTAATACATGCATAAAAAAGATTAAAAAGCACCTATCTCCAATCCATTGCAGGATAGAGGCAAGACGAACTGATCCCTCAACTTTATAAAAAAGCACAAATGCTGCAATTGACGAAGTGGTTACATTAAAGCTGAAGTATTCATACGCAGTTTCTACGCTTGTGTTTGCTCTTTGTGAGAAACAATATGTTAAGACGAAAGTTATGGTGACGCTTACGAGATAGGTTGCAACCCAAAGCGTTGTTGCCGTTTTTCTTCTATTGGATATGGCAATAATCCCACCAAGGACAAAATATCCTCCGTACCCCAATAGACTCGACTGTTTTATCAGTGAGATCAACGGTAGAGGCTGGTAAATTGGCCAACAGGTTACGATCACCCAAATAGTCAAAAGGTAAATCTGGAGATCACGTCTATCGCTGATTGCTTGAAAAATTGCTTGCAGAATGGGAAGCAACAAGTAGATTCCAATTATCATATAAACAAACCAAAGGTGGTACATTGGAGCTTATTTAACATGCTTAGCCATTTCACCGATTCACCTGAGAAATGAGAAATATAAATAAGATAGGCAGTATTCCAAAAAACTAATGGAATTAATACCTTACAAATTCGCTTAGCAACTTGTGGAACTGTTATTTGCTTTGAACCTTGCTTAAGAAGTAATGCACCTGAAAGCATCACAAATAGTGGAACAGAACAGCGCGCCAACGAGTCGAGTAAATTAGCTGAGAGCCAGTCCTGTTCGGGGATTTTCCGTATTGATTAAAGGTTGGTGCACACGCATGAATCACAATTACTCCAAAAATCGCCACAACTCTACAAAGATCAGCCCAATATTGTCTTGAGAATTCCTTTGCCTCTAAATTCATGGCATTCCTTTTGGTTTTGATTGGCTTTGAATGGGTTTTGTTACGGTGCCCATGGTTCAGAAGAACGAGCCAAGGTTCCTGACTAGTTTGTCATAACTCTGGTGAGAATATAGTCCGTTTGGCCCTTTGATGCACAGGCTTTGATTTTTACTCCTTACTTCCCGTATCAACACGGGCTTGCCTCACTTGTTGTTGGCATCAAATGATGAGATGCCAGCCTGAGATTGGAAAGTGCAAATAGCCTCACGATTTAATCCGCTGTTTTCCATTTGTCCGCGATAGCAAACTTTGAAATAGCCAAGTTGGCGCATGACGACCTGAAATAGATTCTCAGTCAATGCGCAAACTACCATTTGAATCCTTACGGTTTTCTTCTGTTGCTAAGTGAGTTTACAGCCGTCGATTTCTTGTTCGGTTCTAGGATGGTCAGACTGTCTGCTGCCTGCAGATCCTTCCGAGTCCTGATGTTCTGGTAATAATCGCGATCCTGTTAAGTGGTGGGCATAAAAAGCACTTGTAGCATATTAAGTGCAGCACGCTCTGGATAATACGCCTGGACAGTTTGCAAGGCATTGTCTGCAATACGATTCCGTAAGGCTTCATCACGTATAAGCCGAAAAAGTGCTTGGCGACACTCTTCCTCATTCCGGGCATCAGTAAATAGGGCGCTGACTTGATCCTCTGCTAACTCGATTGCACCGCCCTGCTTGGGTAAAATGACTGCACAATGAGATGCCATGGCTTCCATACCGGTCAACCCCATGGCTTGGTGAGTTGAAAAATCCACAAAAATATCGCTCTGATTAAGAATCTCAGAAAGTTGTTGAGAATTTAATTTGCCAAGATGCTTGAACGAAAAGTCACGCCTTAGGGCCAGAAAAGCGGAGTCGTCAACGTCTACGCCAAAGGTGATGATTTCAACCTTTTCTCCAAAGGCATTTTCGATATCGCCAAGGATGTTCATGGTCAGTGCTGGAGAGCGATATGGTGAATTCGGCCTGATCATTGCCGCAATCACAATTCGATCATTTGCCTGGCAGTCCCAAGGCCGGAACTGATCGAGGTCGAGACTGGGGCCAATTACGGTGCAGTCAACTCTGGTTTCCTGAAGTACGATATTTCGGTTCCATCGTGTTTTGCAGAAACAAATCAGTTTTTCGAGTGCGGTGTAACTAGTGAATGCGTGTTTGTAGCCAGGCGAGCCTGGCTTGAAAAAGCTTGGTTCAAAATCTTGTACGTAATAACCTAAAATAGGTGAATTCGCTGTGTTTGCAATGCTCTTGAGCCAATCAACAGTAAAGTAAATCGATGCAATGACTGCGTCGTAGCCTTGGGCTATTGCTGGAATTTCTTCCGGGCTGGTGACATATTGAACCGGAACGCCGCTATCGCCATAATTTTGTTCGAAGAGAGTACGGTTTGCTTCGAGGTTAACCACTGCGACATCTACGTCCATTCGGATCAAAGCTCTAGCTTCGGAAATAATGACATTGGCGCCGCCACCAGCGTCGGCGGATGGCAGAAGGAATAGTATTTTTTCCCAGCAAAGTGAATTTTCCCTGATGAAATGCACTCGAATCGATCATGAATATTGAACGTTCGGGCGCGGATTCCTTTCAATGCAATATTTTCCCTGCATTGTCTTGCTCCGGCTTCGATATTGTGCATCCCATGTTTGCGTGCTAGATTTTCTGAGGCCGCGGCACAAAGGTTCATTCTGCGTTCATTGCTGTAGCTTTTTGATTGTGCATGAAAAACCCATACATCGTCGGCAACGGCAAGCTGCCATCCAGCAGCGCGTAAGCGGCAGCAAAGATCGTTTTCTTCGCCATATCCTTGAGGGAATGATGCCTCGTCCAGCAGGCCGACTTCGTGCAAGGATTGGCGGCGAATCATTTGACAAAATCCGTTGATAAAACTCAGGCGAGGATAGATTCGTGCCGAATCTCTCGCAATCCGTGTGGCCATTGCATCCGGTGAAATGCCTTCTGGCAAAGGGTTATCCGCCCAGTCACCACCTGTTTTTGATTCAATTTCCGGTATTGACTGCCACGAAGCGCAGTTGCTGAGAGGACCAACTATGGCTAAATTTTGATCAGACTCAATACAAGTGTAGAGGCGCTCTAACCATTCAGGGCCGACGACAGTATCGCTGTTCAGTAAGACCACAAAGGGGTTATTGCCAGCACGAATACCGGCGTTGGCTGCGCAGGTGTAGCCGCTGGCTTGTTCGTGGCGGATGTGCCGCGCGCGGAATTCGTTTGCAAAAGAGGCTACGAAATCTTGGGTCGGTTTAGCACTGCCATCATCTACCAGTATTAATGTGTAATTTGTTGCCGTAAATTTGATGATTGAATTTAGGCAATGGCGCACATCATCTAATGCATTATGAATACAGACGATAATATCGATGCAAACGGTGGGTGGGGTAATGGGACTCCGTTTGGTTCGTGTTTCGATGGGTAAAGCCACAGTGGTGAGAGCTGGAGCAGAGGTTGTAGCAAAAAACATTCGGTACGCACGTGCTGCCACGGGGCCAAATCCATGCCTATGAATTGCTCGAATAGCACGGTTTGCAACCTGCCACATGCCCCGCCGTCCCCTCCGTGTGCCTGTGTTAGTAACCAAAATGCTTTGGGAAACCTGAGAAACGTGAATGCTGTACGGGCTGGCGCCAGAATTTTCCATGAGGTTGAGTTATAGACAAGTTGACAGTTCGTGCTGAATTCCCGCAACCATCTGCTCTGATTTGGATATAGTGTGCTGGGCGTGACTAATGTCTTCTTGTGCTTGAGTGAGATCGGAGCGCGTTTGCGATAATTTTGAACGTAGGCTGGTAATCTCTTGCTGCGCTGCATTCAAGGCGGAGACGTAACCATTGTGATCCTCATCAAGGCTAGTCTGAATCTCTCGCAACTTGGCTTGTAAAAGGGTTAATTCTTTTGTATGGAGCGCTTCTCTACTGTTCAGTTGCTGCTGCAGGAGTCGAGCTGCCGGAGTGTTTTCGGAAAGTGCCCAGTCGGCGATTTTTTCCAGTACGCCTGAACCGGAGCGCTCCAACCATCTGCGGTACACTTCCGCGGTCGGCGCTTTTGCGATCTCTGATGAGTTTCCTACTCTGTACACCCCTACGGCTCCAGGTATATGTAGGAAGGGAGATACCTCGGCAATTTTTAGCCAGAAATCCCAGTCTTCATATTTTTCCAGGCTGGTGTCGAACCTAATTCCTAGGTCAATTACCCGTCGGCGAGTAAGGCAGGCGTGAATGGGAATGTAATTTCGTAAGCGTAGTCGTTCCATTGAGAACGGTTCATCCAGAAGACTGGGGCTACGACCTTGGTTTAGTGTGTCAGAAAATTCAATGCGGATACCCCCGTAGGCTAGTAAGCGGTCTGGTGCTTGCTGAAGACCATTAATTAGATGTGCAATATGGGCTGGGTATAAATAATCGTCATCATCAAGAAAAACAAAGAATTCGCCAGTTGCGGCTTCTAGACCTAGGTTGGCAGCAGCTGAGCGTCCGGCTCCACAATGGTTAATTACATTGAAATCAAGCTCCGGCCATCGGGTCGATAATAGCTTTTCAAGTGTGCTTGCACCAATGTTTACTATGACAACTTCAATTGATGGCCACGTTTGTTGCATGATGCTATCAAGTGAGTTGGTCAAAGATGCTCTTCCAGCGGTTCGGACAATAATGGAAACCTTGGGGGAGCTTGGAGTGCCCAATGCTTTTTGGACTGGTATGCCAGGAAATAGTGTATTTTTGGGGTCAGTTATTAGCAGTGCGTGCCCTGAGAGTTCAGAGCTGTAGCTTGCAGCACGAAAAAATTGCAGATAACGTGTTGCAGACAAGGGGGGGGGGGGGGGATTATCATTTTCAAACCAAGCAGAAACTTCAGTTAAGGGTTGGTCAAGTTCTCCGATACCTATACAAATTTGGTGTGTGGCACGACGCACTCCTTCCCATACCTGTAGTGCTAGGCATGTGTATTGCGCATTGAATGCTGGTAGATATACGCGTACAGGTTTTTCCGAGTCGACGAGTTTGGCGATGGTGACACACGTATTTTCATCGATTCGGTCCGTGGGGATGTGAATCGATTGGTGCTTTTCATGATATTTGTCGGGTGAGAAGGTTTCTGTTTCTGTCTGCGTAAAAATAATTATAGGATCGTTTCGGTCACGATGCCTTGCCAGAACTGCGTGTAAGGCCGATGTAACATCGGACATGTCGTGGCAAAACAGAAGAACCTTCCCTTGGGAAAGGCTGGCATCAAATTGTTTGGAAGACTCAATTTTGAGCATTGTTTGATCTTGGTGAACGCGCCGACTATTACAGGCGAGGGGTTTGTGGATCTAAGATTAATTTTCGCAACGGCAATGCAGAGGGCGGGCAACTCCTGCTATTCAACAGTCACACTTTTCGCCAGATTTCTCGGTTTATCGACGTCAGTTCCTTTTACCAGCGCGGCATGATACGACAGCAACTGCAAGGGAATGACGTGCAGAATCGGCGATAGTTCGCCGTAGTGCTCCGGCAAACGCAGGATGTAAACCCCTTCGGATTCGACAATTTCAGAATCCTTGTCGGCAAAGACGTAAAGCTCACCGCCGCGTGCCTGAACTTCCTTGAGGTTGGACTTCAGCTTGTCGATCAACTGGTCGTTGGGGGCGATGGAAATCACCGGCATGTCGCTATCCACCAGCGCCAGCGGGCCATGCTTCAACTCACCGGCGGGATAGGCTTCGGCGTGGATGTACGATATTTCCTTGAGCTTCAGCGCGCCTTCCATGGCGATCGGGTAGTGCATGCCGCGCCCGAGGAAGAGTGCGTGGTGTTTGTCGGCAAAACGCTGAGCCCATACTTTAATTTCACTTTCCAGCTCCAATACCTTGTTGACCGCAACCGGCAGATGGCGCAGCTGTTCAATATAGGATGCTTCCTGTTCAGGCGTCAGGCGTTGCTTGAGTTTGGCCATGACCAGCGTCAGCACAAACAGGGCGGCAAGCTGGGTGGTGAAGGCCTTGGCTGAGGCGACGCCGATTTCCGGGCCGGCGCGGGTGATGAAGCGCAGGGCGCATTCGCGGACGATGGCAGATTCAGGGACGTTGCAGATGGCTAGCGTTTTCGTTTGGCCGAGTGACTTGGCGTGACGCAAGGCGGCCAGTGTGTCGGCAGTTTCTCCTGACTGAGAGATGGCGACAATCAGCTGACGGGGATTGGGGACTGAAGTGCGATAGCGGTATTCGCTGGCAATTTCGACATTGCATGGCACGCCGGCGAGGGCTTCAAGCCAGTAGCGGGCGGTGTAGCCGGAGTGGCTGCTGGTGCCGCAGGCGGGAATGAGGAGGGGGTCGGCATCGGCCATCAAAGTGGCGGCTTCGGCGCCGAAGATGCCAGGCTGGATGGATTTGCTGCCGCCGACGATTTCGAGGGTATTGGCCAGTGCTTCGGGTTGCTCGAAGATTTCCTTTTGCATGTAGTGCTGGTAGTTGCCGAGTTCGACAGCGGCAGCTGAAAGCTGGGAAACATGCACCGGGCGCTCGACGGGTGTGCCGTCAAGGCGGGTAATTTTGACACTGGTTGCGGTCAACTCGGCGATGTCGCCATTTTCCAGATAGACCATGTTGCGTGTGACTTGCAGCAGGGCAGAGGCATCGGAGGCGGCGTAGTTGCCGGTGTCGGATACGCCAAGCAGCAGTGGCGAGCCTTCGCGGGAAACGATGATCTTGCCCGGCTGGTTCTGGTCAATCACTGCGATGGCGTAGGCCCCCACCAGGTGGCGGCAGGCGATCTGTACGGCCTTGAGCAGGTCCGGCTCGGTCTTCAGTGTGGACTGGATCAGGTGGGCGATGCTTTCGGTGTCGGTGTCCGAGGTGAAGACGTAGCCTTGGGCAGTGAGTTCGCCGCGCAAGGTTTCGTAGTTTTCGATGATGCCGTTGTGGACAACAGCGATGCTGCCGGAAACGTGCGGGTGCGCATTGCGTTCGGAAGGAATGCCATGCGTCGCCCAACGGGTGTGGGCAATACCGGTGATGGCGCTAGTGCCCGCCGAGGCTGCTTCGAGTTCAGCGACGCGACCGGTGGAGCGGACGCGCTCAATCTCGCTATGGCCGATGACGGCCAGACCGGCGGAGTCATATCCGCGATATTCGAGTTTCTTGAGCCCTTCGACGAGGACGGGAACGATGTTCTTGCCGGCTGCTGCCGCGACGATGCCGCACATAATGGATCCTTATACCTTGTAGTAATCGCGATACCAGGTGATGAAGCGGTTAACGCCTTCCTGGATGGGGGTGGCCGGGACGAAGCCGACCCAGTCCTTAAGCAAATCGGTATTGGCGTAAGTAGCTGGCACGTCGCCATCCTGCAACGGCAATAGGCGTTTTTCAGCCTTTTGGCTCAAGGCATTTTCGATGGCGCCGATGAAGTCGAGCAAGGGCACCGGGTTGTTGTTGCCAATGTTGAAGACGCGATAGGGTGCGGTGCTGGTCGCCGGGTCGGCAGAAATCGAGTCATATCCGCGTTGACCGCAGCATTGCGATCCATAACACGAATCACGCCTTCGACGATGTCGTCCACGTAGGTGAAATCGCGTTGCATGTTACCGTGATTGAAAACATCAATTGGTCGGCCTTCTAGGATGGCTTTGGTAAACAGGAAGAGCGCCATGTCCGGCCGACCCCATGGGCCATAGACCGTAAAGAAGCGGAGGCCAGTGGTTGGCAGGTCGAAAAGGTGGCTGTAGGTATGGGCCATCAACTCGTTGGCCTTCTTGGTCGCCGCGTAGAGGCTGACCGGGTGATCAACGCTGTCATGCTCGGAGAACGGCATTTTGGTGTTGCCACCGTAAACGCTGGAGCTGGAGGCGTAAACCAGATGCTGCACCTGATTGTGGCGGCAGCCTTCGAGAATATTGATGAAGCCGATCAGATTGCTATCCATGTAAGCGTGTGGATTCTGGATCGAATAGCGAACACCGGCTTGCGCGGCGAGGTGGATGACCTTGTCGAATTTCTCTTCGGCGAACAGTTTTCCATCCCGGCGCGGTCAGCCACGTCGAGTTTGACAAAGCGGAAGCCGGGCAGGGCGGTCAGGGGCCAAGCCGGTTTTCTTGAGCGACACTTCGTAGTAATCGTTCAAATTGTCGAGGCCGATGACTTGATCGCCGCGCGCCAGCAGGCGCAGCGAGGTGGTCATGCCGATAAAGCCGGCGGCGCCGGTAACGAGAATTTTCACAGTTTCACCTTGGGTGGAAGTTGCCGAATTTTACCGCAGTGCAGCATCAATTTTTTGCTGCTCCAGCATTTTGGAATATTTCATCATGCTGTTGAAACAACCAATGGCGATGTGAATCAGGCCGGGCAAGCCATCGCGGAAGCCCTGGCGGATGAAATAGAATTTGATGAAGCGAATGATGGGACTCAGGGCCAGTCGCCCAAATGTTGCCGCGCTTACCGGCGGCCAGCGCGCCATGTCGGCGGCGAGCGGGTGTAGCGGTTCTGTTTTGTCAGGTAACTGGCCAGTGATTCGGCCGAGTCATGCAACAAATCGCCTTCAGTTCGCCCGTTGCGGATTGCGTTTCGACCTTTCATGGACGGCATCATCCGACCAGCGTGCCTGGCGGCGATCAAAAGGCGCAAGCTCCAATCCGGGTAGCCCTCGCCATGCTTTAGATAGCGCCCAAGAAAGCGATTGCAGCGCGGAAAACGAAATGCTGCGGTCAACGGGTTTTTAGCGCGTTTTTATTGATGCCTGCAATTCCGGTGAAACCCGTTCGTCAGCATCGAGACAAAGCACCCAGTCATGATCGGCAGAATCGACCGCAAATTGTTTTGCGGACCAAAACCCAACCAATTCTGGGCGATGACACGCGCGCCATAACGCTCGGCCAGCGCCTGTGCCATCCGTGCTGCCGGAATCGATCACCACAATGTCGTCGACAAATCGCATGCTCTTCAGGCAATCCTCCAATTGCGAGGCGGCATTGAGCGTAATGATTGCAACGGAAAGCGGTTGAGGCGCGTGACTGGCATTTATAATCGCGACTTTGAAAGACGCCATTTTATCTGCCGATGCGCATATTGATCGTGAAAACTTCCTCGCTCGGCGATGTTATCCACAATCTGCCGGTGGTGAGCGACATCCATCGGCATTTTCTGGAGGCAGTGATCGACTGGTGTGGTTGAAGAGAGCTTTGCGGCCATTCCGCGCCTTCATCCCGGCGTTAACGAAGTGATTCCTGTTGCCTGCGGCGTTGGAGGAAAAATTTGTTATGCCGCCAAACCTGGCAAGAGGAAAGTGTTTCGGCAAAGCTTGCCCGCCAAAACTACGATCTGGTGCTCGATACGCAAGGCTTGCTCAAAAGCGCCTTGATCACGCTGGCGCACGGTGTCAAATGCGGTTACGACGCAAATTCTGCCCGCGAACCGATCGCCGCATCGCTTTTATGATCGCCGCTACGCGGTGTCGAAAACGGCTCACGCGGTAACCCGTAACCGACTGTTGGCTGGCGCTGCACTGGGTTATGTTGCTGATTCGCCAGTGGATTTCGGCATCTGCGCCATCGACCGTAACAAACTGGCTGCCAGCAACGCCCTATGTCGTCTTGCTAACGGCTACCAGTCGTAACGACAAACTGTGGCCAGAATCTCATTGGCTAGAGCTGGCAAAGCACCTGAAGGCGCAAGGCTTCAATGCCAGTCTGCCGGGCGGCAGTGCACTTGAGCGCGAACGAGCCGCGCGACTGGCGGCCAATCTGCCGGAGGCCATTGCCGCTCCGCCGATGGCCCTGCCGGAACTGGCCGGACTTCCTCAGTGGCGCTAGCGCTGTCGTTGGGGTTGATACGGGTTTGAGCCATCTAGCCGTCGCCTTGAATGTCCCAACTGTGGCGATATATACCGCGACCGATCCGGGGCTGACTGGCGTCTTTGGCTGTGGTTATCACAAAAATCTCGGTGGAAAATCGCAGATGCCCAGCGTGCAAGCGGTAGCTGAAGCCTTGAAACCGGCTCTGGGATGACGGCGCCTGATCTACAGCCTGATTTTTTATCTGGCGAGCCCCCCTCATTCTGCTTCGCCTGCTGCTGGCGGCGCGCAAGCAACCCGAATATTTGCGGCATTTGGGGAGCGCCTGGTTTCCTGGTTCGCCTCCAAAACAGCCATTGATCTGGGTGCACGCCGTTTCAGTAGGTGAAACCCGTGCCGCACAGCCTTTGATCGATGCCTTGCGTGCAGCATGGCCAGATCATGGAATTTTGCTCACTTGCATGACCCCTACCGGGCGCGCGGCGGGTCGCGAGGTTTACGGTGAGAGCGTGATTCAGGCTTTTCTTCCTTACGACATGCCGCTTGCGGTCAACCGATTTTTTCGCCATTTTTCGCCAAAATTTGGTGTTTTGATGGAGACTGAAATCTGGCCCAATCTGTTGGCTGCAGCAGAAACGGCGCGCAGTGCCGGTTGTGCTTGCCAATGCCCGGCTGTCGGCCCGCTCGGCGCGTGGCTATGGGCGCAAAATGCACTGGCAGGGCCAGCTATCGCCACGCTAAGCGCCGTCGCGGCCCAGACGCAGGCGATGCACAGCGGCTGAGCGCTCGGGGCGGCTCTGCGTCGTCATCTGCGGCAATATGAAGTTCGACGTTCGCCGTTCCTGAAAAACTTGAACTGGGTAAAAGCTGGCGCTCATCTATCGGTAACCGGCAGTCTGGCTCGCCGCCAGCACCCGCGAAGGAGAAGAGCAGCTCGTGCTCGCCGCGTGGCGCAGCTTGGCGTTGCCTTCAGCCTTGCTGGTTTTGGTGCCGCGTCACCCGCAACGTTTTGCTGAGGTGGCGGCTTTGCTGACTGCCGAAGATGTTTCTTCGTCCGGCGGAGCGCAGGCCTGCCGAAGGCCGCAACGCAAGTCTGGCTCGGCGATAGCATGGGCGAAATGGTGGCGGCCTACTATGCAATGTGCTGATTTGCCTTCATCGGCGGCAGTTTGATGCCACTCGGCGGGCAAAACCTGATTGAGGCGGCAGGCTGTGCTTGTGCCGTGCTGGTTGGGCCACATACCTTCAACTTCACGCAGGCGACGGAGGATGCGATTACTGCCGGAGCCGCGCGGCGTGTAGTGGACGCTGCGGATCTTGGGCTACAGGCGAGGCAGTTGTTTTCGAGTCAGACAGCTTGTCGGAATGCGCCAATCAGCAATCGAGTTTGCTGCACTCACCGTGGCGCAACGGCTAGAACACTTGACCCTTATTGAGCGAGCGATGGGTCAAGCAGAGCGGTTAACGGCGGCCACTTCGTCTCGCCGAGCGCGCCAACTGCCGCTTTGAGTCGGAATTGCGACATCAAGGTGTCGAGCACCGCCTTGGCAAAGTCACGACGCGTTACATAAAGCTGGTTTTCCGCATTTAGTACATCAATATTGATGCGCACCGCGGACTTCGTAACCCAGTTTGTCCGATTCAAGCGCTGATTGCGATGAAATCAAGGCCGCCTTCAAAGCTTTGACCTGAGCCAAGCCATTCACCACACCAAGATAGGACTGGCTGGCCGACAAGGCGGCATTGCGACGAGCTGCTTCCAGCGCCGATTCTGCCGCAGCACGATTGGCTGAGGCCTCGCGTTCGCGTGACATCACCAGCCCACCTTGAAAGATGGGTATGTTAAGTTGAACACCAACATTCTTGAAATCAGAGTCGAGCAGGCCGAAAGAGGTCGAGCCATAGGACTTTGAAGTTCCGGCATTGGCGACGAGGTCCAGCGTCGGGTAATGACCGGCGCGCTGCTTGTCGACTTCGCGGGCGGCGATGGATGCTGCAGCCTGCTGAACCTGAACGGGGATGCCATCTTTCTCAGCGGGCGGCAACCCACTCCTTCATGTCGCTCGGGTTGCGGCGGGGAAAGTTCCGGCGCCCCTTCGCGGCGGTGCGAGGGCGCTGGGCTCCTTGCCGATAATTGACTGCAGTGCTTGGCGAATTTGCAGATCACTTTCGGCTGCGATTTCCTGTGCTGATGCGAGGTCGAAACGCGCCGGGCTTCGTGGGTGTCGGTAATCGTTGCGGTGCCGACTTCAAAACTCTTCTTGGCCAGTTCGAGTTGCTGAATGATGGCCAATTTGTTGTGATCGGCTTTCAGGTTCTCGTTTGCGTAAATCACGTCAAAAGTAAGCCGAGCTACTGCAGGATCAGATCCTGTCTCGCCTGCACGAAGTTGGCCTCGGCTTGGACAACTTGTAGCTTTGATTGGTCGTAGCTGACCCATTTTGCCAGCGAAACAAGGGCTGTGACAGCGAAACCGAGTAGCCATTGCTGTTGAAACGTGGCTTGCCCAGCGTTGCTCCGTTATTGAAAGCAATTTCGTTCTCGTTCCACACGGTGTTGCCCGAAAGCGCCAGGCTGGGCAAACAGGCCGGCGCGGGCCTGTGGGGTTTTCTCGCGACCGGCATCCAGCGTCGAACGGGCGGCAGAAAACGTCGGATCATTATCGACGGCATCGCGGTAAACCCTGCATCAGGTCGGCCGCCAAAACATTCGAAACCAGGAGCGGGGAAGCAAGCAGCCAAGCAATTTTTCATCATGCTCTCAGTAACGGCGGAAATTGGGATCGACCTCTCCGGCCCAGGCGTCCACCGCCGGTCAGGTTGTAAAGTGAAGCGAAACCCTTGCGTTCGAGAACATGGCCACCTGCATGCTGCGCGCACCGTGATGACAAATGAAGACAATTTCGTCATTTTCATTCAACTCACTGCAGCGTGAGGGAACCAGATGCATGGGAAGGGCTTGCAAGGGGCAGGCTGCACATTTCCAGTTCCCAATGTTCGCGCACATCAAGCAGACACTGGTTGCTGGCGACTGTCATCAGCCAGCCAATCGGCCAATTGTCGTGCGCGGATGTGTTGCATCAGAAGTTGAACCCGGGTTTGGCGTTAAGTCCCGTCAAGACTGGGAATAACGGTCTCGAACAGGTTGATCGTGTTGCAAATGCCATCGGCGGTACAGGTGATCAACTGGGCTTCCATGACCGGCGCTTCGCCAACCACCACGGCCAGCTTGCCGCCGACGCGAAGCTGCTTGAGTAATGCTTCCGGGACGACTGGAACGGCGGCAGAAACCACGATTGCATCGTAAGGCCCACGCTGTGACCAGCCTTTGGCGCCACAACCGGTTTCCACGGTGATGTTAGTGATGCCGGCGCGCTGAATGTTTTCGCGGGCGAAGTCAGCCAGTTCAGCGCGACATTCAACGGTCACGACATGGTCGGCACGAGCCGCCAGTAGCGGCCATATAGCCGCTGCCGGTACCGATTTCGAGAACCTTGTCGGTTTTCTTGATGCCCAGTTCCTGCAGGAGCTTGGCTTCAACGCGCGCGCCAGCATGACCTGACCGCTACCGATCGGGATTTCCATGTCGGCGAAGGCCAGATTGCGATAAACGGCGGGCACGAAATCTTCGCGCTTGACGACAAATAGAAGGTCGAGCACCTTGGGATCCAGCACCTCCCAAGGGCGAATCTGTTGCTCGATCATGTTGAAACGGGCTTGCTCGATATTCATAGTGTTCTCCGCAGGCTAAATATTAGCACGAGCTAATATATTGTTTCCGATAAAACAAAATTATACCTGAGTCCTTTTCAGGCCTTCACGTAGCAGGGTCAGGTGTACTGCCAAATATTGTTGCGGATCAACCTTGGTTCCTTGGCAACAAGCCATTGAGTAACGCCAGATGACCAGCATCAAAATGGGGGCGATAACTACGTCGATGGTTGTTTCGATATCCAACTTACGAAATTCACCGCTTGTTATACCGCGCTCAGGGCCGATGCGACTTGCGCGACCTCGGCGAATCACATTTTCGTAATAAAACTGGGCTAACTCAGGAAAATTGCGCGATTCTGCGGTCATCAACTTGGGAATCCCGGCAAAGCCTGGTTTCGCCGATGCCAGCCCACCAGTTGGCTAATAGTTTTTCCAGCAATTCGAAAGCGCTACCTTCGTGGCGCGAGGCAACTTCCTCGCCTTCAACCAGAACGGGTACAACCCCATCCTCAATAACGCTTTTGAACAACGCTTCCTTGCTGTCGAAATAAAGATATAGCGTTCCTTGGAAACGCCAGCGCGTTGGGCGACATCTTCCAGTCGTGTCGCAGCAAAGCCCTTTTCGACGAAGAGGTCGAGAGCTGCAGCGGATAGCTCAGATGGCCGGGCTTCCTTGCGGCGCTTGCGAGGGGGGAGATGTTGCTCATTGGTAACTTAATGACTGATTGGTCATTAAGTTACCATCGAGGGCGATTTCGGTCAACGCCCTTCTTTGATCAGGCGGCTGGCTACTGGCTGGATCGGGCGCGCATTATTGCGATAGAGCCGCGAAAAGATGGCGATCTGATCCTGCGACACCTGCACCGGTTGCTTCATCACCAGCCACAATACGCCTTCCGTACAGGGGGGCGTCGTTAGCGAACCCATATAGGTGTAATAGTTGCGGTTGGCCGGCAACAGCGAATTGGGATTGATGATCGGCGCGGGTGGGGATACCGAAACGTTCTTTCCAGTGGCATGTTGTTCCACAAGGTCTGGATAAACGGGTTTTCATCGCCGCGTTCCATCAAAACAGCGACTACCGCCAGAGAACCATCATCAGCCTTGTGCACCAGATGCGCAACCATGTCGAAATTACGGCCGTTAACTTTTTCTTCCGAAGGGCGGTGGAAGTGGAATTGAACCAGTTCATACGTTTTTCCGGTCAGCGTAATGCTGCTGTCGCCGACGTTGATCTGAACCGTATGGCCGTTGTCGATGATGCGGAAAGCCGAGGGGCGATAGTCAAATTGCACTGGCTCAAGGTCCACCTTGATGCCTTCACGAATGTCGATAGGTGACTGACGTTGGCCAACGGCGCAAGCCTGATTTTTCGGGTCCAGCTTGGCCCAGTTCTCCGGGCCGCCTTCGCCTTCATAAGACCAGTGAATATGGCGATGCTGATCCGCAGAGCTGTTGTGCGCCAACTCCAGCATATAACCTTCCTTGGCTGGCTTGGCTTTATGCGTGACCGGTTTGCTGGTTGTATGAACAATGACCGTGGATGACTTTGGCGGCGGAATTTCCTTGACCGGCGGCACTTGCTTTACCGGTGCTGGCGCGGGGGCTTGCACAGGGGCTTGCTCGCGAGAAGCCTCCATCTGGGCCTTCAGGTTGGGCCGGATTGAAGGAATAACCGATTTGGGTGCTTCAGCAGGCGCTGCGTGGGCTGGTTCTGAAGCTTTGACGATGGCGGGTTTCTCTGGCTTGGCCAACTCTTTCTTGAGTAGTGCCTCATTGGCCAGTTTCAGCTCTGCAGCAGCATCGTTCGCCTTTTGGGCAATCTCGGTAACGTTTTCCTTCGGTGGGCGGCAAACTTCGCGCAGCACCTTGTCGTCTAGCGTGCCAGTTCTGACTGGAAGATCGTTACCTTTGATCTCCTCTTCGCGAATTACCTCGGTCTCGTTCTTTTTGAAAATTCGCTTGATCGTGTTGGCATTACGCGATCCGCAGTCGTAGCGGGTTATCGCTTCGATGACGCGATACCCGGCACCGGATTTTGCGTCAATCAGTTCTTTTTCCAGAATGACCCGGCCCTGCGCCTGCACCTTGCCGTTCTCGTCGCGCTTGAGGCTGGTCCGATCAAGCTCGATACGCTTGCCGGGTTCGGAGGAAATGGTTTGCCAAGTCGGCGCAGCAGCGGCAGTCCACGGCAGTGTGGCCAGAATGGCGGCAATGGCGAGAAGGCGCATCTCAAACCCCTTTAAATCTTTATCGTTAAAATTCTGATGCTTGGCAATGATATTTCGGCCAGTTTCTCAGAATCTTAAGCCAATATTGGCTTTCTTGCATTTTGCCTGTGTTTCCAGTAACTTGCAGCCTCTCGTTAGGGGTGCCGACTGCGTGTTTGTGTATTGCGGTCGACTGAGAAAAACCCTTCGAACCTGACCGGGTCATGCCGTCGTAGGGAAACGAACTCTGTTGTTGGAACCAGATCGCTCCTTGCCCGTCTTACCTGCTGAAATTACGCACGGAGCCTCAATGAACGCCACAGAACAATTCCTCGCCGCCAATGCCCACGTCGACGAGGCTGCAGTCAAGCCACTGCCCAATTCCCGCAAGGTCTATATCGAAGGCAGCCGCCCCGATATTCAAGTACCGATGCGTGAAATTTCGCAGGACGACACGCCGACCGCCTTCGGTGGCGAAAAGAATCCGCCGGTCTTCGTTTACGACTGCTCCGGCCCTTACTCCGACCCGGCCGCCAAAATCGACATCCGCTCTGGTCTGCCCGCCCTGCGTGCCGCCTGGATTGCTGAGCGCGGCGACGTTGAAGAGCTCCCCGGCCTGAGCTCCGAGTTCGGCCGCATTCGTGCCGAAGACAAGGCGCTCGACGAACTGCGTTTCCCCGGCCTGCACCGCAAGCCGCTACGTGCCAAGGCCGGCAAGAACGTCTCGCAGATGCACTATGCCCGTCAGGGCATCATCACGCCGGAGATGGAATACGTCGCCATCCGCGAAAACAACAACCGCCGTGCCTACATGGAATCGTTACGGTCAACCGGAAAAATGGGCGAAAAAATGGCTGCCCTGCTTGGTCGCCAGCACCCGGGCCAGAACTTCGGCGCCAGCATCCCGGAAGAAATCACGCCGGAATTCGTGCGCAGCGAAATCGCCCGTGGTCGCGCCATCATCCCCAACAACATCAACCACCCGGAAAGCGAGCCGATGATCATCGGCCGCAACTTCCTGGTCAAGATCAACGCCAACATCGGCAACTCGGCCCTCGGCTCCAGCATTCAGGAAGAAGTCGAGAAAATGACCTGGTCGATCCGCTGGGGCGGCGACACCGTGATGGACCTGTCCACCGGCAAGAATATCCACGAAACGCGCGAATGGATCATCCGCAACAGCCCGGTTGCCATCGGCACCGTACCGATCTATCAGGCGCTGGAAAAGGTCAACGGCAAGGCCGAAGACCTGACCTGGGAAATCTTCCGCGACACGCTGATCGAACAGGCCGAACAGGGCGTCGACTACTTCACCATCCACGCCGGCGTGCTGCTGCGCTACATCCCGATGACCGCCAACCGGATGACCGGCATCGTCCCGCGTGGCGGCTCGATCATGCCAAGTGGTGTCTGGCGCACCACAAGGAAAGCTTCCTCTACACGCACTTCGAGGAAATTTGCGAAATCATGCAGGCCTATGACGTTGCCTTCAGCCTAGGCGACGGCTTGCGTCCTGGCTCGATCTACGACGCCAACGACGAAGCCCAGCTCGGCGAACTCAAGACCCTCGGCGAACTGACCCAGATCGCCTGGAAGCACGACGTTCAGGTCATGATCGAAGGCCCCGGCCATGTGCCCATGCACATGATCAAGGAGAACATGGACCTGCAACTTGATCAGTGCAGCGAAGCCCCGTTCTACACCCTCGGCCCCCTGACCACCGACATCGCCCCGGGCTACGACCACATCACCAGCGGCATCGGCGCCGCGATGATCGGCTGGTACGGCACGGCCATGCTCTGCTACGTCACGCCCAAGGAACACCTCGGCCTGCCCGACAAGGACGACGTCAAGGTCGGCATCATCACCTACAAGCTCGCTGCCCACGCCGCCGACCTCGCCAAAGGCCACCCCGGCGCGCAGATTCGCGACAACGCGCTGTCCAAGGCGCGCTTCGAATTCCGCTGGGACGATCAGTTCAACCTCGGCCTCGACCCGGACAAGGCGCGCGAATTCCACGACGAAACCCTGCCGAAGGAATCCGCCAAGGTCGCCCACTTCTGCTCCATGTGCGGCCCACACTTCTGCTCGATGAAGATTACGCAGGATGTGCGCGAATATGCAGCGGCTCAGGGCATTGCCGAAGCCGAAGCGCTGGAGAAGGGCATGGAAGTCAAATCCATCGAGTTCATCAAGGCTGGGGCTGAGGTTTATAGCAAGGTCTGAGTCTTGCCAAACGGCTGGTAGCAAAGGAAAGGCGGCTGAATCAGCCGCCTTTTTGTTTTTTTGGGATTGTCACGGTCAACCGGAAAAAATGGCCAAAATCGAAATTTGCCGCGGCGCTCAGTCTTTGGCTTGGTTCTCACGCAGAATTCGCTTGAGCGTAGTAATTCGACGCGCCAGACCAATGGGCGTCAATGAGTGAGGCCCGCGTTCGATGCGGAACTCAATGGGCGCGTCGAAGTGCGCGACCTCCGTCAGCAGAAAGCAAATGCGATTGACGCGATGAAAGCCGGGGATGATCCACTCGTGCGAGCTTTCACCGCAGTCCACAACGGTCCACACATAATCTGAGTCATATTTGAACGCGAGCTGCAAATCGTCGCCGTAGGTTTCGAGTCCATGACCGCCCCAAATATCACCGAAGCGTGCCAATGGGTGCCTGAACGGGCGGAAGTATTCGTAGAACACGTCCTCATGAAAGACGGTCGTTTTTTGCATTCAGATATCCCAATTCGGTGATAACTGTTCATTCCATTTATTCACCGATTTGAAACGTGCAATGAGTTCAGAAACACTTCCCCAAGGCTGGCCGGCTATTTCTTCCGCCTCTGCCTGACGTAGTTCGTGGAAGGTATGCCAGACATGGTCGTCTTCGGTGGGGCCGTCGCTGAACTTCCATAGTTCAGCGTAGAGCGGTGGAATGCCAACCTGTTCGGCGATGAAAAACTCGTCGCAATTGAGTTGGGCTCGAAGTTGTTCGAGTTCTGTCTCAGTCGCGCGCCCTTCAAGTAGCAAACTACCCCATGACTTGTAGTTGCTGGCATCGCGATAGAGGTAATCGAAAATGCTGAATCCGGTCATGGCTATTTCCCCGAGCGATTGTCCAGAAAGATTTCAGCACGGTGGCGCTGAAGAAAGGCGGCATCGGGAATAAAGCGTTCCGGAATCTCAATTGCGCGGCCTTCCAGTGGCTTTAGAACGGATTGAACGAAAGGTTCGTCGCGCTTACGCAGTTCTTCGGACAGAACGATTTTCCAGTCGTCGCTCAGGGTAATCAGCCCTTTATCGAACGCGCGGTCATGGATAGCCGAAAGGCAAAGTCCATTGCTCGGGTTTAGCCGGTTCGCCTTGTCCTTGCTCCACGGCACGATATGGCTGGCGATCAGCAAGCGCGGTTCGGAGAGGCCGGACATGCAGCAGCGGCCACGGTAGCTGGCGAGAACGGCGCGGCGGAAGAAGTTTTGCTTGATGCGTTGCTCGGTTAATACGCGGCGGGTTTCGCCGGTGAAATCATCGGGAATCTGGAGGTCGTCGGTTTTTGCTTCATCCTGACGGTCGACCGTAGGAATTAGGCCAAATTGCTCGCGGAGGTGTTCGCACTCAAGGGCCAAGCCTTCCCAGTCGGCGTGAAAATCGGCCCAAATTTCACGGTCGAGGTTTGATGCGCCATCAAGGCCTTTGCGACCGGTGCTGGTAATTGCCGGGTCAAGGCTGGCGAAATTGACGAGCTTCATGGCAACAGCCGATGGTGTGCGGCCAATCAGTTCGGCCAGCTGAATAATTTCCGGGTTACGAGAGTGCAATTTGCCGAACGGCAATTGGCAATACAAATGGAAGGCGAGCTTCAGTTGATCTTTAGTCCAGCGGCCAGAACTCATGATGTTTTCAGGCAGTGCCACCGATGCGGTCGCTGCCGGCTCCCTAGGCGTTAATAACGGAAGCATGAGTTTAGCCGTTGCGGCAACCATCGGCACGACAGCGGCATCAGCGAGTAGGCGATAAGCCTGCGTATCCGAAACGGAAATCCTGAACGAATCAGGAAACCCCATCAGCCGCGCACATTCCCGCGGCGTCAGCCGGCGCGGATTGATCCCCTCGCCTTGATACACAAGGATTTCCGAGCCGTCCTTGTAGTAGCGGGCGGAGAGGGTGCGGGCGACGCTGTCGGGGTAAACCAGCCCGAAGCCGAATCCGTTGCCGGCGGCTTTGTGTTTGGCAGCGTAGCCTTGCAGGTAGGCCCAGAGTTTGTCGCTCAGGGTGTATTTGCTATCGACTTGCCCTTTGGCGTGGTTGAAGAAGCGGTCGCCGTCCCAAGCCAGTTTCGCTTCGCTGCCATCTGTCTTGTGCAGGATTTCGGCCATGGTTCGCCGGCCCTTGGCGGGCAGCGGCAGGGCGTTCCAGTCGAAGCTGATTTGATCAGCCTTGCGGAAGCCGACGATCATGATGCGTTCGCGGTGCTGCGGCACAAAGTGGGCGCCGTCGATGATGCGGGTATGGATGTCGTAGCCGAGGTCATCGAGCGCCCGTTTGATGACGTCGAAGGTGCGGCCCTTGTCGTGCGAGGTCAGGTTTTTGACGTTTTCGAGCAGGAGGGCGCGCGGCTGCTTTTTCTCGATGATGCGGCAGACGTCGAAGAACAGCGTGCCTTGCGTTTCGTCGGCAAAGCCGTGGGCGCGGCCGAGGGCGTTCTTTTTGGAAACGCCGGCAATCGAAAAGGGCTGGCAGGGAAAGCCGCCGAGCAGCACGTCGTGGTCGGGGATGTCGGCGGCGTCGATCTGGGTGATGTCACCATTGATGCTGTGGCCGCTCGGGTAGTTCTCGACATAGCTCTTTTGCGCGTAGCTGTCCCACTCGCTGGTGAATACGCATTGGCCGCCAAGTTCCTCAAAGGCCATGCGGATGCCGCCGATGCCGGCGAACAGGTCGATGAAGCTGAAAGCGGCGTTGTCGGCGAGCGGCAGTTCGAGTGGCAGCAGGCGTTGCAGGCCGAATATGTATTTCTGCGGGACTTCTTGTTTGACTTCCCAGTGGCGCACCGCGCGGGCGGTGACGCCAAGGTGGATAGCGATTTCGGCTTGCGTATGCAGGCGTCGGGCGCTGGCCAGATAGCGGGTGGCGAGGTCGGTATCGGGTCCGGTGTGCAGTGCTGTGGTCATGGCTTCCCTTTTTGTTGTTCTGGTATCGAAAGCGGAAATTACGCCGCTTTTTGTCCCAGCGCAAGTGCGGTGTGCTTGTTTCACCATTTACGTTCATTTACAGCTCCCTAACCCGCCTTAACCGCGTTGCAGGGGAAGATTCGTCCTGTCGTCGGGCATCCCCCGAAGCTTGAAGTCAAAGGATTGAACGTGAATTTCCCCAAATTGAATTTGAGGCGTTTTCTGATTGCCGCAGCGATTTCGCTGGTGGTGCCGTTGGCCGCCTTGGCGGTGAGCCAGCGGGCAGGTGCTTGTGGTTTCGGGCCGGGCATGGATGGCGGGAGGGTGCCGCGTTATCTGCATTCGCTGAATTTGAGCGAGGCGCAGCGCGACCGGGTTTTCGAGATCATGCACGGGCAGGCGCCGGCCATGCGCGAGAAGGTGAAGGCGGCGCGCAATGCCGAGGATTCGTTGCGCCAGCTGGTGTTGTCGACTGAATATACCGAGCCGAAGGCGCGCGCGTTGTCTGATGATGCGGCCAGGGCGACGGCTGATCTGACGCTGGCGCGGGCCATGACCGAGCGTCAGGTTTATGAGGTGCTGACCGCCGAGCAGCGTAGCCAACTGGCCAAGCTGAAGGCCGCCGGTGAGGCGCCAATGGGCGGGCGCGGTGGTGAGCGCCGTCCGCCTCCCGGCGATTGATCAAAGTTTCGGCTGCTGTCAGGAGTTGTTCGCGATCTATTGCTTGTCATGCAAACCCCTCCCCAGCCCTCCCCTTGTCAGGGGAGGGGGCATGACCTCGCGCGATTTGGGGTGCTCCCCTAAGAAGGAGAGACCGGCCTTTTCAATTGAAATGGCTTCTCGGTTTTCAAAAGATCGTGGACCTCCTCTCAGAACAACAGCCTTGCGATCTACCCCCTTGCCCGCCGCGGCTGAATTTGTGGTCGCGGCGGGCCTTTTTTACATCGTTTAACACCTGTGAAGATCACAGGCGGTGAGAATGTTCGGATGAACTTTATGTCGTTTTCAAGAGGGCCAAGTTGCCGCTTGTCGCTTGCTGTTTTATTGGCCATTGGCTCGCTGAGCGCCTGTTCCGGACTGCCTTCGGTTGGGCCGGATTATCAGGCGCCGGCGGGGGCCATGCCGGGCCGTTGGCTGGCGGCGAAGCCGGATGAGCGGGAGCAGGGGCGGGCCAATGGCAATGCTACGGTCAACCGGAAAAACAGCCCAAAATCGCAAAGTGACTGGTGGCGGCAACTGGGCGATCCGGCGCTGGATGAACTGATCGCCACCGCCCAGTCAGGCAGTCTCGATCTCAAGGCGGCGCAGGCTCGTTTGCGGCAGGCGCGGGCCAGTCGGGCGCAGGCGGTGAGCGGCTATTTTCCGCAAGTGTCGGCGTCGACCGGCGTTAGCCGGACGAAGAACGCCACGGCAGTCAACGCCCTGCCGACGCGCACGCTGTACGACGCCGGTTTTGACGCCAGTTGGGAGCTCGATCTTTTCGGCGGTACGCGCCGGGCGGTCGAGGCGGCGAGCGCCGATCTGGCAGCGAGCGAGGCCAGTCTGGAAAACGTCCGGGTTTCGCTGGTCGCCGAAGTGGCGCAGAACTACGTCGAGTGGCGCGCCTACCAGTCGCGGCTGGCGATTGCCCGGGCCAATCTGGCCAGCCAGAGCGAAACGGCGCAGATCACTGAATGGCGCGAGCAGGCCGGGCTGGCCAGTAGCGCCGATGTCGAGCAGGCGCGGACCAACCGCGAGCAAACGCGGGCGAGCATGCCGGATCTTGAGGTCGGGCTGGCGGCGGCGGAAAACCGGCTGGCCACCTTGCTTGGCCGGCAACCCGGCGCCCTGCATGAACAATTGCTGGCCGCGCAATCCCGGCCGGTGGCGCCGCCGACGGTGGCGACCGGCATCCCGGCCGATGTGCTGACCCAGCGCCCCGATCTGATCGTTGCCGAGCGCACGCTGGCGGCGGAAACGGCGCGTATCGGGCAGCGGCAGGCGGCGCGTTTTCCCAGTTTGTCGCTGGGTGGCTCGTTCGGCTGGCAGGCTTACAGCCTCGGCGCGCTGGGCGGCAGCGACAGTCTCGTTCGTTCCCTGAGCGGCACGCTGGCGGCGACCTTGTTTGACGGCGGCAAGCTGCGCAGCGCCGTGGATTTGCAGACGGCGGTGCAGGAAGCGGCGCTGGCTGACTACGAAAGCGCCGTGCTGACCGCGCTGGAAGAGGTCGAAAACGCGCTGACCGCCCACGCGCAGGCCCGCGACCGGGTGATCGCCCGTGAGGCGGCGGCCGTTTCGGCGCGCAACGCGGCGACCTTGAGCCGGCAGATGTATGAAGCCGGCCTCGCCGACTTCCAGAAAGTGCTGGAAACCCAGCGCACCCAATTGACGGCCGAAGATTCGCTGGCCACCGCCCAGTCGGCCGTGCTGACCACGCTGATCCAGCTCTACAAGGCGCTCGGCGGCGGCTGGTCGTCGGCCAATGAAAGTGATCGAACATGACGCAAAGTACGGAAACCCAAAGTACGGATACCTCGTCAGCGGCGCTCGTCGCGCTGCTCAGCAAGAATGCCAACAAGGGAACCGGCCGGCGGCGGCTATGGCTGATCGGCGGCGGCATCGCCGTCGTGGCTGTGCTGTGGCTGGCCTTGTCAGGCGGCAACGGCCAGCCGGCCGGGCAGTACCTGACCGAGGAGGCGGTTGTCGGCAATCTGCTGGTCACTGCCTCGGCCAGCGGCACGCTGCAGCCGACCAAGTCGGTCGATGTCGGCTCCGAGCTTTCCGGCACGTTGTCCAGCGTGCTGGTGCAGGAAAACGATGTGGTCAAGAAAGGCCAGTTGCTGGCCCAGCTCGATACCGCCAAATTGAAGGACGCCGTGGCCAAATCGCAGGCGGCGGTGGCGGCGGCTGAGGCCTCGGTGGCGCTGGCGCAGGCGACGGTGGCCGAAACGACGGCGTCGCTGAATCGCATGCGCCAGGTCGCAGAGCTTTCCGGCGGCAAGGTGCCGGCCAAGACCGAGCTGGAGACGGCCGATGCGGCGCGGCAACGGGCCATCGCCAGCCTGGCCAGCGCCCGGGCCGACGTGGTGCAGGCGAAGGCGACGGCGAAAACGGATGAAACCAATCTCGGCAAGGCGACCATCCGTTCGCCGGTCGATGGCGTCGTGCTGAGCCGCAAGGTGGAGCCGGGCCAGACAGTGGCGGCGCAGATGACGACGCCGGTGCTTTTCGTGCTGGCCGAGGATCTGGCCAAGATGGAGTTGCAGGTCAAGGTCGATGAGGCCGATGTCGGCAATGTCAAAACCGGCCAGACGGCGAGTTTCACCGTGTCGGCCTGGCCGGGGCGCCAGTTTCCGGCGAGCATCCAGCGTGTCGGGCTGGGTTCGACGACGACCGATAACGTGGTTACCTACAAGACCATCTTGCAGGTCAATAACGATGATCTCGCCCTGCGGCCGGGGATGACGGCGACGGCCACCATCGTCACGGCGAGCCGCGACAAGGTGCTGCTGGTGCCCAATGCGGCGTTGCGTTTCTCGCCGCCGGGCGAGGGGGCTGGGGCGCAGCGAGCGCGGCATTGTCGCCCGCCTGATGCCCGGCCCGCCACCGGAGGCGCCGAAAAATCGCCCGGTGGCAGCCAAGGGCAGCGGCGACGGGCAGGTCTGGGTGCTGGTCGATGGCCAGCCGCAGGCGGTGACGCTGAAAACCGGCGTCAGCAACGGGCGCCAGACCGAAGTGCTGGGCGGCGATTTGCCGGTGGGTGCGGCGGTGATTTCCGACTATCAGGCGGCGAAAAAGTGAGTTGCTACACCCCAAGAGTGCTTCCTTCGGGGCGCGGTCAACCGGAAAAAACGGCCAAAATTGAAATGTCGGCGAGGTTGCTGTGAGCGCGCCCTTGATCGAACTGCGTGGCATCACCAAGACCTACGGTCAGGGACAGGCAGCGTTTCAGGCGCTGGCCGGCGTTGATCTGAAGATCGAGGCGGGTGAATTCGTGGCGGTGATGGGGCCGAGCGGTTCCGGCAAATCGACGGCGATGAACCTGCTTGGCTGCCTCGATACGCCGACCTCGGGCGAATACCGTTTTCAGGGCATCAACGTCGAGCAACTCGACCGCAACCAGCGGGCCTTGCTGCGCCGGCAATGTCTCGGCTTCGTTTTCCAGGGTTTCAATTTGCTGGCGCGAACTTCGGCGCAGGAGAACGTCGAGCTGCCGCTGCTCTATCGCGGCGAGCCGGCCGAAATGCGCCACACGGCGGCCCGCGCCGCCCTCGCCAAAGTCGGCCTCGACGGCTGGGAAACGCACACCCCGGCCGAGCTTTCCGGCGGCCAGCAGCAGCGTGTCGCCATCGCCCGGGCCATCGTCACCAACCCGCTCGTCCTGCTCGCCGACGAGCCGACCGGCAACCTCGACAGCAAGCGCAGCCACGAGATCATGGAACTGCTCGGGCGGTTGAACAGCGAACAAGGCATCACCATCATCATGGTCACCCACGAGCCGGACATGGCCCAGTACGCGCGGCGCATCGTGCATTTTGTCGACGGCCTCGTGGATAGCGACAGCGCGACGGAGGCAGCATGATCCTCAACGCACTCCTGCTCGCCCTGCGCGAGATCCGCCGCAACCTGCTGCGCTCCTTCCTGACTGTGCTCGGCATCGTCATCGGCGTCGGCGCGGTGATCACCATGGTGACGCTGGGCAACGGTGCAACGAAGATGGTTTCCGACCAGATTGCCAGCCTCGGCAGCAACCTGCTCATGGTCATGCCCGGCCAGCGCCTTGGCCCGGGGCGCGACAGTGCCGGCGCGCCGAAATTCAAGATCGCCGACATCGAGGCCATCCAGCAACAGGTCAATGGCCTCAAGGCCGTGGCGCCCGTCGTCGGCAGCCCCGTAACGCTGGTCGCCGGCACGCAGAACTGGTCGTCGACGGTGAGCGGCACAACCAACGACTACTTCATCTCCGGCAACTGGAAAATCGCCGCCGGGCGGCAGTTTAGCGATGACGAGGAACGCGCCGGCAAGGCCGTCTGCGTGATCGGCAATACCGTCAGGAAGGAGCTGTTCGGCGCCGGAAATCCAGTCGGTAGCAGCATCCGCGTCAAGACCTTCGACTGCGAGGTGATCGGCCTGCTCGTCGCCAAGGGCCAGGGCGGCATGGGCCAGGATCAGGACGACACGGTGCTGATGCCGCTGCGCACGACGCAACGCCGGCTGACCGGCTCGCTCGACATCGGCAATGTCATGGTCTCGCTCAAGGACGGCACCGACGCGACCGTCGCCATCGCCCAACTGCGCAGCCTGCTGCGCGAACGCCGCAAGCTGGCCGAGAACGCCGACGACAATTTCAACGTGATGGATACCAAGCAGATCGCCGAAACGCTCTCCGGCACCATCGGGGCATCGGCATCATGAACATCATGCTGGTGTCGGTCACCGAGCGAACGCGTGAAATCGGCATCCGGCTGGCCATCGGCGCGCTGGAAAACGAGGTGCTCTGGCAATTCCTGATCGAAGCCGTGGTGCTCTCTGCCTGCGGCGGGCTGGTCGGCGTGGCGCTGGCTTTTGTCGCCTGCCTCGGGTTGTCGTCGCTGATGCACATTCCTTTCATGTTCAACCCGGCCATCAACCTGACAGCCTTTGGCTTCTCGGCAGCGATCGGCGTGATTTTCGGTTACGTGCCGGCGCGCCGGGCGGCGCAACTTGATCCGATCGAGGCGCTGCGGCACGAGTAGGCGGTTTCAGTTTTGGCTATTTTTTCCGGTTGACCGCACTCCGAAGGAATTACTCTTGGGGTGTGGAAGTCATCGGCATCGAACGGATAAGCCGAATCTGCGACAATCGGGGATGTCCGAAATGCCTTGCCCCGCCGTTCCGTTGCCGATGGCCTGCCGCCCCAATTGCGGCGCTTGTTGCATTGCGCCTTCGATCAGTTCGCTTGCCAAGCCAGCGGGGGTGCCGTGCCGTCATCTGGATGCGGATTTGCGCTGCCTGATTTTTACCAGCCCGGAGCGCCCGAAATGCTGTGCCGGCCTGCAAGCATCGCGAGAAATGTGTGGTGAAACGCGGGATCAGGCGCTGACTTGGCTGACGAATCTGGAAGCTGCTACGCGACCGGGATAGTAGAATGCGGCCTCCCTAACTAGGCAAGTGCGCAGGCTGTACCTCATGGACCCGATTCTTCTACTCAAAGCTCTTATTCTTGGCGTCGTCGAAGGGCTGACCGAATTCCTGCCTATCTCATCGACTGGGCATCTGATTTTGGCTGGCGATTTGCTCGGCTTTAATGATGATCGGGGCAAGTTGTTTGAAATTGTCATCCAGTTCGGCGCTATTCTGGCCGTCGTTTGGGAGTATCGCGAGCGCTTGCTGGTGGTAGTACGTGGCGCTTTCAGCGATGCTGCTGCGCAAAAATTCATTCTCAACCTGTTTGTCGCCTTTTTGCCGCTGGCGATTCTCGGGCTGGCTTTCGGCAAGGCGATCAAAGCGCATTTGTTTAACCCGTTCGCTGTCGCGACAACCTTCATTCTTGGCGCCTTCGTGATTCTTTGGGCGGAAAAGCGGGAACATACAATTCGCGTTGAGACGGTTGAGGAAATGACGCTGACTGATTCGCTGAAAATGGGCATAGCCCAGGCTTTTGCCTTGATTCCCGGTACTTCGCGTTCTGGCGCGACGATTATCGGCGGTTTGCTGTTCGGCTTGTCGCGCAAGGCGGCTACCGAATTTTCATTCTTCCTTGCCATTCCAACCATCGGCGCAGCAACCGTCTATCAGTTGTACAAGGAGCGTGCATTACTCAATGCTGACGATATCGGTATGTGGGCAGTCGGTTTTGTCTCTGCGTTTGTTTCCGCCTTTTTGTGCGTGCGCTGGTTGCTACGCTTTATTTCCAGCCACGATTTCACGCCTTTTGCCTGGTATCGCATCGTTTTCGGTATCGTGGTTCTCTCCACTGCGCACTTTGGCTGGGTGCAGTGGGCCGCCCACTAATCCTGTTTCTGCACGGCTTTTGCTCGTCGCCGGCCTCGTGGAAAGCACGTGTGCTGGCCGAGCAAATGGCTGAACGGGGGTTGGCTGCGCAGTTGGTTTGTCCGCAACTGCCGCCCGTGCCTGATGAAGCGGTCGCCTTGGTAGGCAATCTGATCGAAACGAGCGCAGGGCCGGTCACGCTGGTGGGTAGTTCCTTGGGCGGGCATTACGCCAATTTTCTGGCCGAAAAGTACGATCTGAATGCGGTTTTGATCAATCCTGCTGCGGTCGACCGGCTAAATGTCGCTAAATTTGTCGGTGAGCAAACCAACTTCCATACCGGTGAGCGTTTCGTATTTAGCGCAGCACACGCCGCTCAGTTAAAGGCGCAGGTAACGCTGCCTACGCTTGCCCGCTATTGGTTGCTGGTGGCAAGCGCTGACGAGGTGCTGATTACCGGCAAGCGCTTGAGTTTTACGCGGGCTGCCGACAAACCGTGTTGCCGGGAGGCGATCACAGCTTCACGAAGTTTCCCGATTTCGTGCCGCAAATCATTGAATTCGCTGGGCTATAATCCGTTTATGAATGTATTGTTTGAAGAAGATGGCGGCTTTAAGGCCGGCAGTATCATGGCTGACAACGACAGTTCGTTGCAGGTCGAAATGCCGAGCGGCAAGCGCAGCAAGATCAAGGCCGCAACCGTGTTGCTGCGTTTCGAGAAACCGTCGGCGGCGGTTTTACTCGATGAGGCAACACCGTTAGCCGAAGAAATTGAACCGGATTTCCTGTGGGAGTGCGTGAACGATGGCGAATTTTCGTTTCTGGATTTTGCCCGTGATTACTACGGACATCAGCCAGCCCCGGTCGAGGCGGCGGCGGTGCTGCTTGCCTTGCACGCCGCGCCCGTCTATTTCCATCGCAAAGGCAAAGGCCGCTTCCGCAAGGCGCCTGCCGACATTCTCTCAGCTGCTCTGGCCAGTCTTGAAAAAAAGCGTCAGCAAGCGCTCGCGATGGAAGGCTGGATTGTCGAGCTAAAGGCGTTCCGCCTGCCACCGGAAATCGGCGCACTAACCGATGCGCTGCTTTACGCGCCGGATCGCAACAAAGCTGAAACCAAGGCCTTTGAAACGGCCTGCGCCGAAACCGGGTTAAGCGCTGCGCAACTGTTGTTCAAGTGTGGCGCAATCAAGTCGGCTTATTTCCTGCATTACCGCCGCTTTTTGCACGAACAGTTTCCCAAGGGAACGGGTTTTCCTAACCTTGAGGCGCCGGGTTTGCCGCGTGATTTGCCGCGTGCTGAGGTCCGCGCTTTTTCGATTGACGATGCCAACACGACAGAAATTGACGATGCCTTGTCGGTCGTCAAGCTGCCCGGTATCGGCTCACGTATTGGTATCCATATTGCCGCGCCGGGGCTGGCCATCGAACATGGCTCGCCGCTTGATGGTGTTGCGCGTGCCCGGCTGTCTACTGTCTACATGCCTGGCAACAAGATCACCATGCTGCCCGATTCTGTGGTGCAGAACTACACGCTGGCCGGTGGCGTCGATTGCCCGGCGGTCTCCTTGTACCTGACGGTCAATGAAGAACTGGAAGTGCTTAATCATGAGTCGCGACTGGAAATGGTGCATATCGCCGCCAACCTGCGCCACCACGAAATCGAGCCTTGGTTCAACGCCGAGACCATCAATGGTCCGCTGCCTGATCAGCCGTTCAAGGACGAACTGGTGCACCTATGGCACTTCGCCAACGCCTGCGAAGGTCGGCGTGGCAAGCCTTCGGCGATGCAGGGCAACAACGACTACAACTTTGCCATCGAAGGCGATCTGGCTGATCCGGATAACTGCAAGGTTGAAATCAGCGAGCGCAAGCGCGGTAGCCCGCTCGATAAACTGGTCGCCGAGTTGATGATCGTCGCTAACTCGACCTGGGGTGGCCTTCTGGCCGAAAAGAACATCGCCTGCCTGTATCGCGCCCAGACGCAGGGCAAGGTTCGCATGACCACCTCGCCACTGCCACACGAGGGACTCGGCGTGCCACAGTACGCGTGGATGACCTCGCCGCTGCGCCGCTATTGCGACATGGTCAATCAATGGCAGCTAATCGCTTGCTTGAAGGGTGAAACGCCGGCATT
The DNA here is from genome assembly GCA_016709495.1 of Candidatus Dechloromonas phosphorivorans. Lineage (GTDB taxonomy): Bacteria > Pseudomonadota > Gammaproteobacteria > Burkholderiales > Rhodocyclaceae > Azonexus > Azonexus defluvii. Next base: position 50,612 of record JADJMS010000030.1, read on the forward strand.
TGCGCAGAAATCAGCCGAGTTGTTTGGTGCGATGCGCGATTTTGAAATAACTTACGCCGCCTACGCTGATTTTCAGCGTCTGATGGAGCGCTATTGGTGCCTGCGCTGGTTGCAGCATCGCGGGGTGAACGAAGTTGATGCCACTGTGCGCCGCGAACAATTGGTCAAAATTGATCATTCGCCGCTGATGTTGCGCGTGCCATCATTACCCGCCGACCTGCTGCCGGGCCAGCGCGTACGCTTGAGCATCGAAAACATCGATCTGTTGGCACCGGAGCTGACGTGTCGTTTTCTTCTCTCCTTGATGTCGTCAGTACGGATGAAGTTGTGGAGGAGGAGGCGCAGTGAGTTTCGTCAAAGCGCCAGTTTCTCAGCGCTTTTTTGCTCTCATGCCCACCGTGTCTCCGCTTGCCTTGGGCATCGGGGTGTCTGTTTTTTTACATGCGACCCTGCTGACCCTGCAATTCAAATTTCCGGATGCCGCCAACGCCGCGCGCGAAAAGGCGATGGACATCATTCTGGTCAACGCCAAGTCGGCGAAAAAACCGCGCGATGCGCAGGCGCTGGCGCAGGCCAATCTCGATGGTGGCGGTAATACGGATGAAAATCGCCGCGCCAAAACCCCGTTGCCGCCCACCCTGCAACAAACTACCGGGGTCGATATAGAACAGTTGCAACGCCGCGTACGCGATCTGGAGGCGCGTCAGCAAACCTTGCTGACTCAGTCGAAAAGTTTGCGTTCGGTTGCGCCTGCCGAAAGTGCCAGTGAGCAACCGACGCCGTTGCCGAATATCAGCGGAATGGATCTCGCCGAATCTGCCCGGGCCATGGCACGACTGGAGGGTGAAATCAGCAAGTCGGTTGATGAATACAACAAACGACCGCGCAAAAAATTTTTGGGTGCGCGGACGGAGGAATATCGTTTTGCCCAATATATTGAAGATTGGCGCCAGAAAATTGAGCGGGTCGGCACACTGAACTACCCGGCGGCAGCGCGGGGAAAATTGTATGGTTCCCTGATGTTGACCGTAGCAATTACTGCTGATGGGCAGGTGGCACGTATCGACATCAATCGCTCTTCGGGTCACAAGGTGCTCGACGATGCCGCACGTCGTATTGTGCAGATGGCCTCGCCTTATGCAGCTTTCCCGCCGGACATCCGGCGTGATACCGATATTCTGGAAATAACCCGCACCTGGCACTTTACGCAGGGCGATCAACTGAGCGCCAAATGACTGACCGCTATTGCGTTTTCGGCAATCCGATTGCCCATTCAAAATCGCCGACGATTCACACGCTTTTCGCTGCGAGCACGCAGCAGGATCTGAGTTACGAAGCGCTGCTTGCGCCGCTTGATGGCTTCGCGGATGCGGTGTGCGATTTTGTCGCGGCTGGCGGGCGTGGTGCCAATGTGACGGTGCCTTTCAAGGAGGAGGCATATCGCCTGTGCAATCGGCTTAGTCAGCGCGCCGAGCGTGCCGGGGCGGTGAATACCTTGGTTTTTGATGGCAATGAGATCTTTGGTGACAACACGGATGGCGCCGGTCTGGTGCGTGACATTACCTGCAATCTGGGTTTCAGTCTGGCAGGTAAGAGAGTGTTGCTCCTGGGCGCTGGCGGCGCAGCGCGCGGCGTGATTTTGCCATTGCTTGCCGGGCAGCCGGCTAGTTTGTTCATTGCTAACCGTAGTCCAGAGAAAGCGGAGGCGCTGGCTTCCTTGTTTGCTGGATCGGTTACGGTCGACGGCGGAAATGTCGCAAAAATTTCAGGTAAAAGCTTCGATTTGGTCATTAACGCAACGTCAGCCAGTTTGTCTGGTGCCTCGATAAGCATGCCTGCCGGTGTCTTTGCGCCGGGTAGTCTTGCTTACGACATGAGGTACGGCCAAGGTGATACGCCTTTCATGGCGCAAGCGCGGTCGCAGGGGGCGGCTCAATGTGCAGACGGTTTGGGTATGTTGGTCGAACAGGCAGCTGAAGCGTTTATGCTATGGCGCGGTGTTCGCCCGGAAACACCGATTGTGCTTGCCGGCCTGAGAGCGCAACTCGCGGTATGAGAACTTTGGGCCGCTGGCTCAAATGGGGGCTGCTTGGTCTGGTCGGGATTTTCATCGCCTGGCAACTTTGGTTGCTTGGCTGGGTGCTGTACTGGAATTGGGTCAATCCCGGGACGACGCGCTTCATGGAAATTCGACTCAGCGAATTGCGTGAAAAGAATCCCGAAGCAAAGCTGAAAAAGAGTGGGTGCCTTATGAGCGCATTTCCATCCATCTCAAGCGCGCCATCATAGCTTCTGAAGACGCCAAATTCGTCGATCACGAAGGCTTTGACTGGGAAGGTATCCAGAAAGCGATGGAGAAAAATCAGAAAAAAGGGCGATTTGTGGCTGGTGGTTCGACAATCAGCCAACAGCTTGCCAAAAACCTGTTTCTGACGCCCAGCAAATCTTATTTTCGTAAGGTGGAAGAGGCGATCATCACCTTGATGCTTGAGCATTTGTGGAGCAAGCGGCGCATATTCGAGGTTTATCTCAATGTGATCGAATGGGGCAACGGCGTTTTTGGTGCCGAAGCCGCTGCGCGGCACTATTACAACATCGGCGCCGCTCAGCTAGGGGCCGAACAGTCTGCACGCCTGGCCGGCATGGTACCTAATCCCAGACTCTACGATAAAAACCGGGGAGCGCCCGGCCTGGGGCGGAAAACGGGGATTATTCTCGGCCGTATGTCGAGTGCCGAAGTGCCCTGATTTCGCTTTTTTTGCACTATCGCGGTGCTAGAATATGCGATCTATTGCGCACCGCACCATGACGCACCATGAGCGAAAACCACAACGAATCTGAAGCTGACGTCGTCAAGGATGACCTTGCCGAAGTGCAGAATCTGCTAGCCAAGCATCGCTTGGTTGAGGAGGTTTCGCGACGTCAGGATTCCGGTCGCCATGATGTGGTTGAAAATCTGGTTTCGCGCCAGCATATCGCTGAATTGCGCCATCTCTTTGGGCGCCTGCCGACTGTAACGGTCGCGCTGGTGCTCAGCGCCTTGCCGGAAGAGGACAGGCTGATTGCCTGGAAGGAGATCGCCGAAGAGCGTATCGACTCCATCCTCGAATTGCTTTCCGAAGAAATATGCGAAGACCTGGTAGGTGATGGTCATCACACCAGTACCAAGGTGATGGTCAATGCCTTTGAATTGCACAATGGCCGTTTGCGCCAGATTACGGTGGATCGGCCGGCGCAGCTCGCCAACATCAACCCGATCTGGGTCGACCTTGTCGCTCCGACGCCGCGCGTTCGCGAGTGGGTCGGCAAGTATTTCGACCTCGAAGTGCCTGATCCGGAGGATCTGACAGACCTTGAGGCCAGCGCGCGCTTTTATATCGAGGATAACGGCGAAGTCCATCTGCACTCCGACTTCCTGCTCGATCTGGAAGAGGCATCGCGGAACGTGGCGGTGGCTTTCATCCTGCATAAGGACATTCTCTTTTCGGTACGAACCGAAGAACTGCCTGTCTTCCGCTTGCAGCGACTACGTGCCCGCACCCAGCCGGGTTACGTGACCGACGGCACTGACGTTTTGCTCGACCTTTACGCCGCCGATGCCGAATATTCTGCAGACCGTCTGGAAGACGTTTACGCCGAACTCGAAGATGTCGGCAAGAAGGTGTTGAATACCAAACTGACCGACGATGAGGCCGGCAACATCCTGGCCGATATTGCGCGTCAGGAAGACCTTAACGGTCGTATCCGCCGCAATGTGCTGGATACCCGTCGTGCCCTGTCCTTCCTGATGCGCGGCAAATTTCTCTCCTCCAACCAGATTGAAGATGCGCGGCAGATCATGCGCGATATCGAGTCGCTCGATGGCCACACTTCTTTTCTGTTCGGGAAGATCAACTTTCTTATGGATACAACGGTCGGCTTCATCAACATTAACCAGAACAAAATCGTCAAATTGTTCTCGGTGGTGTCGGTCGGCTTGCTGCCACCGACCTTGATCGCCAGCGTTTACGGCATGAACTTCCAGCACATGCCGGAGTTGCAGTGGGAATACGGCTATCCCTTCTCGCTGGTGCTGATGCTGGCTTCGGTCACTGCGCCTTTTTGGTACTTCCGCAAAAAGGGCTGGTTGAGTTAGTCCGGGGTCAGCAGCTTGAGCCCGACAATGCCGGCAACGATCAGCCCGATGCTGACTAGCCGCGCCACTTCACGTGATTCACCAAACAGTAACATGCCGAGAATCGCCGTGCCGACGGCACCGATGCCTGTCCACACGGCGTAGGCCGTACCAAGTGGTAAAGCCTTCAGTGACCAGCCGAGCAGGACAACACTGGCCGTCATTGCCACCAGCGTCGCCGCCGAAGGCCACAGGCGGCTGAAGCCCTCGGTGTATTTCAGGCCGACCGCCCAGCCGATCTCGCAGAGACCGGCGACGAACAGGATAAGCCAAGCGGAACCCGTGCTCACTTGAGTGTGGCGAAGTAGGCCTCGGCAGCGGCAATGGTGGCAGCAATGTCGGCATCGCTGTGCGCGGCGGAGACAAAGCCGGCTTCAAAGGCAGATGGGGCAAAGTAATGGCCGGCATCCAGCATGGCGTGGAAGAAGCGGTTGAAGGCTTCCTTGTCGCAGGCCAGTACTTCATCGTAGGTGCCCGGGCATTTTTCGGCGAAATAGAGGCCGAACATGCCGCCTATGTTTTGTGCGGCGAAGGCAACGCCATTTTTTTTCGCGGCGGCAACCAGGCCATCACACAGCGTCATGGTTTTGGCGGTCAAGGCTTCGTAGAAACCCGGTGCCTGAATCAGCTTTAGTGTGGCAAGGCCGGCTGCCGTGGCAATCGGATTGCCGGACAGTGTGCCGGCCTGATAAACCGGGCCGAGCGGAGCAATCTGTTCCATGATCTCGCGCTTTCCGCCAAAGGCACCGAGCGGCATGCCGCCGCCAACAACCTTGCCGAAGGTGGACAGGTCCGGCGTGATGCCGAACAAACCTTGCGCGCTCTTCAGGCCGACGCGAAAACCGGTCATCACTTCGTCGAAAATCAGCACTGACCCGAATTTCGTGCACAGGTCACGCATGGCTTGCAGGAATTCTGGCGTCGGGGCGATCAGATTCATGTTGCCAACGACCGGTTCGACGATGACGGCGGCGATCTTGTCGCCATGTTTGGCGAACGCTTCAGCCAGTTCCTGCGGATTATTGTAGGTCAGCACCATGGTGCACCGGCCACGCCGGCCGGGACGCCACTGGAGGACGGATTGCCGAACGTGAGCAGGCCCGAACCCGCCTTGACCAGCAGGCTGTCGGCATGGCCGTGGTAGCAGCCTTCAAACTTGATCAGAATGTCGCGGCCGGTGTAACCACGAGCCAGACGGATGGCGCTCATCGTCGCTTCGGTGCCCGAGGAAACGAGGCGCACCATGTCCATCGACGGGACCAGTTCGCAGAGCAGGTCGGCGATGTCGACTTCCTTTTCAGTCGGCGCGCCGAAAGACAGGCCGTCAACGACTGCCGCCTGGACGGCAGCGATCACCTCCGGATGGGCGTGGCCGAGAATCATCGGGCCCCAGGAGCCGACGTAGTCGGTGTACCACTTGCCGTCGGCATCCTGCACCTTGGGGCCAACGCCCTTCTGGAAGAAACAAGGCGTGCCGCCAACTGAGCGGAAGGCGCGGACGGGCGAATTGACGCCGCCGGGAATATGGCGTTGAGCGCGTTCAAATAACTGCTGGTTGCGAGAGGTCATGGCTTGGCTTCCTCGAAAAGACGTAAATAATTGGCTGCGCGTGCGGCAATGTCCGGCGCATTGAATAGATCGGTGATGACGGCGAGCAGATCGGCGCCAGCAGAAATGAGTGTTGCGGCGTTTTCTAGCGTGATTCCGCCGATAGCGCAGGATGTTACGGTCAACTCGTTTTTTGAGCGAAAAAACAGGTCGACCGTAGCGGTTGTCGCGTCTGGTTTGGTTGGCGATGGATACATGGCGCCAAACGCAACGTAATCAGCACCGGCTTTTGCTGCGGTCTGGGCTGCGCAAAAATCGCCATAGCAGGAAGCGCCGAGGATTTTTTCCGGCCCAAGAATGGCGCGGGCGGCGGCTAAATTGCCGTCATCTTTGCCCAAGTGAACACCATCTGCGTCAATCAGATGCGCCAGCGCAATGTCGTCGTTGATCAGCAGGCGTGCGCCGTGGCGGCGAGTCAGCTCGCGTAATGCCCGACTGCGTGCTACTTGTTCAGGCATGTCGCTAAGTTTGTCGCGATATTGCACAATGCGGCAACCGCCACTGAGTGCAGCTTCTATCTGGGCCAGCAATTGTTTGCCATCCGCGCATTCCGGCGTAATGGCATAGAGGCCGCGTAGCTTATTCGGCATCTGCTTTCGCTTCCTCGTCACCGCGTGCCCAGAAAAAACGGTCAGGAATAAATTGGCCCATGCCCGCCCGAAAGCCGTTGGCCAAAGTTTGCCATGTGTAATCCTGTGCATCCCGCACAGCATCTTCAATACTGGCGCCACCGGCAATGCAGCCGGCGATTGCCGAGGCCAGCGTGCAGCCGGAACCGTGGTAGCTGCCGGGTAGGCGCTCCCAGGTATCGCGACGAATTTCGCCCTCGGGGCCATAGAGAATATTGGTGACTTGCGGCGTGTTCTCGTGAGTGCCGGTAATCAGTACGTATTGCGCGCCCATTTCGATCAGGCGCTGGGCGCAGACTTCGATTGAGGGTTCGCCTTCATCCTCGTCACTCTCGGCAAGGCGCCGAGCCTCGGGGGCATTTGGCGTGAGCAGCGTGGTTTGCGGCAGCAGCATTTCGCGCATGGCCGAGATGATTTCTTCACCAGAGAGTTCATCGCCACGGCCTGAGGCGAGGACCGGATCAAAAATGACGGGAATGTCGGGGTAGTCGGCAAAAATTTCAGCCACGGCCAAGACATTCTCTACACTGCCCAGCAGGCCGATTTTGAAGGCAGCGACGGGCATGTCTTCAAGGACTGCTCGTGCCTGTTGTTCGAGCAATTCGGCGCTGACCGGGTGTACACTCTGAACGCCGACCGTATCCTGCACGGTTAGCGCGGTGATCGCGGTCAATGGGTGGCTGCCGAGGCTGGACAAGGCTAGCATGTCGGCTTGAATGCCGGCACCAGAAGATGGATCGCTGGCAGCGAAGACAAGGACGAGCGGCGGTGTGGGCGTGGGTTTGTTGGCAGTCATCAGGCTCCGCCTGCTTGGCGGATGGCTAGGTCATTGGTAAAGTGGGCGGAATTTTATATGAAACAGGCGAGCCTCACTTTGATTCCCAAGGGTGGGACGCATTGTTTCCTGGTGGTGGCGTTTTAAATCCGGCGTAGTATCATGCATCGTTAGAAAAGCGCACCAATAGATGGTGCCGGGGGACAAGAATTGGCTGACCTTTCCAGTCTGCGTGACGTCAAGGTAATGGTTATAGACGACAGCAACACTATTCGTCGCAGTGCAGAGATTTTTCTCGTGCAGGCGGGGTGTCAGGTCGTCCTTGCTGAAGACGGATTTGATGCGCTGGCCAAGATCGCTGATCACCAGCCCAAAGTTATTTTTTGCGACATCATGATGCCGCGTCTCGATGGCTATCAAACCTGCTCGTTGATCAAGAAAAACCCGCGTTTCAAGGCAACGCCCGTCATCATGCTGTCCTCCAAGGATGGCCTTTTTGACCGGGCGCGTGGCCGTATGGTGGGTTCTGACCAGTATTTGACCAAACCTTTTACCAAAGACAGTTTGTTGCAAACGGTTGCCGATTTCGCCCTGCAATCAACTGGCGAGGCACCTTAAAGTTTCACTGGAGCAAAAATGCCGATCAAGAATATACTCGTTGTCGATGATTCGCCTACCGAACGCTTTTCACTGTCGACCTGCTGACCAAGGCGGGCTATCAGGTGACGACTGCCGAAAATGGCGAAGAGGGTATCGCCAAAGCCAAGGCCAGCAAGCCTGATTTGATCCTGATGGATGTCGTCATGCCCGGGCTCAATGGCTATCAGGCAACGCGCACCCTGACCCGCGACGAAGAAACCAAGGGTATTCCGGTTATCGTCTGCACCTCAAAAGGGCAGGAAACCGACAAGATATGGGGTTTGCGCCAAGGGGCGGTGGATTACCTCGTTAAGCCACTCAATGCCCAGGAATTGTTGCAGAAAGTGGCTGCTCTTCCTTAACGAATGGCC
>JADJMS010000031.1 GCA_016709495.1 Candidatus Dechloromonas phosphorivorans
CGCTTACTACGCCTACCGTAGTAGTGCCGACAGGATAGCTACGGCTCACGTAGTAGAGAGGCTTTCCACTACTACGGCTGGTGTAGCTATGCGGTGATTTTTGACCATCTCACTACTTCGCCTCCCGTAGTCCTATCTAGAAATACCATATACCCCTATGCAATCTACTGCTGCTGAATGGGGAAGGAACAAGGAGCGCACCCATGAGCAACACGAAAACGAAGGTGAAAGCACCGGCCAAGAAAAATAGCTCGAATAATTTGGACGTGGTTATGCAACCTGGCGAAAATCAAGCCGAGTTACAAGCAAGGACGGTTACATCACCCGCCGTTCGCGCTGCGGTCACGGTTCAAGCATTCGGTAAGGTTTTCGGTGAGACTGATCTGCAATCGCTGGTTACTGAATTGAGCAAGCAATGCAAAAGGGCAAGAGATGGCGATCTGGCTAGGGCTGAAAACCTGTTGATTTCTCAGGCTCACTCCCTAGACGGAATTTTCAACGAACTGGCGAGGCGTGCGGCACTGAATATGGGCGAATACATCAATGCCACTGATACTTACTTACGTCTTGCATTGAAGGCACAGAGCCAATGCCGGGCAACACTGGAAACGCTGGCGACGATCAAAAACCCGCCTGTGATCTATGCCAAGCAAGCCAATATCAGCAACGGGCCACAGCAGATTAATAATGGCATGGCGACACCGGCCCCCGCACACGGTGAAAACGAAATCGAGCAAAGCAAACTATCAGGGGATGGTAATGAGCTACTTACGGACACAAGAGCATCGCAAGCTAAAGCCGGGTTGATTCGACGCTGGAAGCCGTGGGAGAAATCAACCGGGCCGAAATCGACTAACGGTAAAGCGACTGTAAGCCAGAATGCTTTCAAAGGTGCTTGGCGCGAACGGATGCGTGAACTGTCTCCGGGTACTGAAAGATCAGGATGCCTGTTTGGACGAGTTTAGCACCCCTGCATTTGTTGGTTGGGGCTACTAAAGACTGGCAGCGGACAGTTCAAACCCCATAATTGGTTCATATTTCCAATTTTTAGAAAGGGAATCTTTAACTTTTATTTTTGACGAAGTGGCAATCCAAATCGAAATTATTTAATTTAATACCAAAGCGATATGTCGGATAATTTTACATGACAGCATTATTTCATTGGAAAAAATAATGCTGCTAGAGGATGACTTGTAGGCCAGATGGGGATCTTAAGACCACACCATAGGTTGTGGCATGAAATATGCATTAATAAAATTTTCACTAAGAGGTCTCACATGAAACCCACTCGTTTAGCATCAGCACTCGCTTTCTCACTGATTGCAATGACAGGTTCAGCACAAGCAATGGTATCCGAACCTGTTTACACGGAATATGACTTTGTCGGTCAATGTATCGATTGCGAAGGTGAAGGCAAAGCCAGACTGAAATTGCAAAACTATACTACTGGGAGTTGGATTGGCTTAGAAAATTTCGTTTCGTTTGTCTATGCTGGGACAAATCTTCTAAAAGGATACGAGATCAAATCCAGCGATATAGACCTTGCAGTTAATGGCTTGTATGCAGGCGAAGGAAATGGAAATGATTTCCTTGAATTAAGCAATTCGACACATTATTTTAAGTTCGGTTGCTGGGGAGAATGTAGCAATACGAACTGGGATACAGGGCACGTCTTTAATCAAGTTTCTGCCGACTATGGCAATAACGGGACTCTTTCGCCGATCAGTTCCCAAAATACCTCCGTTCCTGAGCCGGCAAGCTTGGTGCTGCTGGGTCTAGGTTTGGCTGGATTAGCAGCATCTCGTCGCAAGGTTTCGTCCTTTCCAGTCTGAGCGCCAATAGAATAGGAAAGAACGGAAATTCCAAGTTATTTTCCTTCGCCCCCCCGATCACGGCGGGGGCTGATTCTACCGATACCCTCTACTCCGCTGAATGAAAGTCCGCTACCGCTGCATAGCTGACGAACAGCTAACTGAGATAAGATTGGCTTATATGTGACAGGCGGCATGATTAAACTAGGTAGGTTTTAATCACAGCATTGTTCTGTTGGGGGTAACTTTGGGGGTAACTTGAATTTTAAAAAAATACAAACCATTGCAGTGCAATTGGTTTCAGTATTTATTCGAGTCCCTTCTTGGCACCAAGTAGTTGTTTTAAGTAGTCCAGCAACATCCATTAAACCCGCTTAAGTGCGGGTTTTTTATTGGTATTTTGTTCTGGGCAGCGCAGTTATCAGTCAAGACACGCAAAACTTGCTACTGACTAGTTTTTGATGAATGTAGCCTCACAGGGCCTAAGATTGAGGCGTACTGCCTTTCCACTGGCTTGCGTAAATGTTCCGCTCATCTTGTAAGAGTAGGGGGAACCCCGGCTAAGTTGCCCCAGCGTTGTATCTGGATTACCAGTCAAACCGTTAGCGGAAATATCGGCCTTTCCATCCGCTTGAATAGTGCCAACTATTGTCAGCGAAGATGGCTGACCGACTTGCCCTAGCTGACCCTTCAAGCGGCCATCCTTGACTTCACTCATGAATCTGAGGGAGTAGCCCCTGGCAAGCTTCCCTTTATCTTGCACGTCCTCGCAAACGACCGATACAGCCCAGTTACCATCAAAATTGTTCGTTGTTCCTGCTATGCGTTCTTGCTGTTCAGCCTTTAGCTTTTTCAGCCTGTTTTCGGCCAGTGCTGAGTAACTGCCTTGGGGATATTTCTGCAGATAGGCTTCATAGTCTGATGCATCGGTGCTTTGCGCCATGCTGTTCCAAAATGATTTTTCAATTTCTCTTGGTCCGGGATCAATGGTCACGTGAAAGTTGAACTTTTTCTGCAGCGTTTTCGGACCATTGATGTAAGGCGTCTGCGCCATGCCGCTAGCTTGTTCAACTTCCGCACTGGCGACAGTTAAAATTCCATCCAGGCTCAAGTCTTTTCCCTTGAAAGCGGTCAGTAATCCAGCGGTCAATAAGCCATTGCGCCCGACGCCGTCAGACGCAACATTTCCTGGGTCGGTGGCATAAATTATCACGGTGCCTTTGGGGGTGTTGCCTGGACTGGCTAAGCCACGCGATTGGCCAGAGCGGAATTTTCCGCTCATCGGATTATTGCGGCAGGCGTCCAATATGACGATATTGGCACCGCTTTTTCCGTTGTCCATCTCATCAAGAATCTGGTTGAGATTGACGCCCTGATAAGGTATCGAGGCATCGCTGTCGATCTTGGCATTTACCGGCAACAGATAATTCTGGTTTCTTGACTGAATGCCATGCCCGGCAAAGAAAAACAATGCGGCTTCGCTACCGCCTATCTTGCTGCCAAATTCGGCAATAGCCTGATTCATTCCTTCAAGCGTTTGATTCTTCCGTTCGATAACTTCGAAACCGAAGCCACGCAGTACCTTGGAGATGTCGTCAGCATCGTTGGGCGGGTTCCGCAATTTTGGCAAGAGCGGCTGCTGGTAATTGCCGTTGCCAATCACCAAAGCGACTCGCCGTCCTTGATTGTCGGCTGCGTTGGCAAATGAAATACAAACTATCGCGACAACGAATGCGCAGATAAATTTTTTGAGAACGTCTGAAACAAGCATGGAAACAGTGCCTCGATTCTTAAGTTATCCAAATAAATCGGGCTGTGGTTCACGCAAGTTTTCGCGACTTACCGTTAAGCGAACATTGAGACCTTTTTTACCAATCGCCTCGACCACCATCCGACCGCGCACGGCTTCGGCAATCACGATGACATTACGGGTCTGCGCCCTTGTCCTGCCGACGTAGGTTGCCATGATGCCGGGGGTTGGTATGCAGGATCTCATGTGGTGTGCCGATGCTACTTTGTGCGGCCACAGTGGGCCAGCCAAGTTTGCAGATCGCCAAGTTCAATAAACGTTTCCAGACGATTGATGTTGCCGGGAAGTTGTTTACCTTCCCACTGCTCAGTTGCCCAGCGTTTGACGTTGGCGTGCAGTTCGTTATGTTCGATGGCGTGGGCCAGCATCACCTCGGCGTCGTGTTCCGATACCAATCCGGTCACCAAGCGTTTCGCGGCATCCTGAAGACTCAAAGAAGTTGTCGATTTATCCATAACGCCTCCCGAAGAAATGTGGCTCTACTCTACGCTGCGTTTTCCTGCAATGGAACCCTCATGCTCAGGGCCGTGCGCTGCTTATTCAGCCAGACTTTCCCGTATCATCTCTGAAAAATATCCAATAAGCGCCACCAATTGCGCCGAGTATGAATAGCTCGAACAAAAACGGATAGAGCCAGACGATGCCGCCCAATACAGACAATAGCGCGAGGTAGGTAAGGGATTTCAACTCAAGCTGAGGCGTTAAGAAAAGGCAATATTCTTACTGGCACATACGGCGGATTTCGTCTTCCTTGATCGCCTCTTCAATTTGCAGCAGTACGGCATCGACATCGGCCAGGCTTTCGTCGAGTTCGACCTGGCCGGTCAAAATTTGCTCCGGGGTCAGCAAACCGCCTTCATAGAGCGCCCAGATTTCCTTGCCGAACTGGCTATCCTTGAGCGACGGCGCAAAGGCGCTGAAATAGGTGCGCAGGTTGTTGACGTCGCGCTCCAGCATTTCGGCAGCGGTGCTGTTGGCCGAGGCGTCGATGGCCTGTGGCAAGTCGATAATGACTGGCCCGTTTTCGTCGACCAGGATGTTGTACTCGGATAAGTCGCCGTGAATGATGCCGGCGCACAGCATCTTGACGACCTCTTTAACCAGCATGGCGTGATATTCCAGCGCCAGTTCCTCGCTCAACGCAACATCATTCAGCCGTGGCGCCGCGCCACCTTCGGCGTCAACCACGAGATCCATCAACAAAACGCCATCAAAACAGATGTAGGGCTGCGGCACGCGCACGCCGGCTGCAGCCAGTCGATACAAGGCATCGACCTCGGCGTTCTGCCAGACCTCTTCCTGCATCTGGCGCCCGTAGCGGCTGCCTTTCTCCATGGCTCGCGCCTGCCGGCTGTTCTTGACCTTGCGGCCTTCCTGATAGGAGGTGGCCTTGCGGAAGCTGCGCTGCTTGGCATCCTTGTAAACCTTGGCGCAGCGAATGTGCTCGCCGCAGCGCACGATATAGACGGTCGCTTCCTTGCCGCTCATCAACCGCCCGAGCACCTCGTCACAAGGCCTTCTTCTACCAGCGTGATGAGTCTTTTGGGTATTTTCATGGGCTTTTCTGATTTGTTCTGTCGGGGTGGCCCCGGTTTCAGCACTTTTTGATTTAGCGCCCGAGTTTTTGGCGGATCAAGGGGAGCGCTGCCTGAGCGGCTCTTTCCCCTTCGAGAACGGCTTCGTGCCGGGCGGTGAAGTCCCAGGATTTGACGTAAGGAAGCTTGGGACGAATGACGATGTCGGCTTCACGCAATTCGTTTTTGCTGATAATGCCGCCCATGATGGTTGTTGTCTGCCAAAGGATTGCCGAAATGCTGTCGATCGGTTGACTGTTGGCAGGGCTGGAAATATCGACGGCGATAACGAAATCAGCGCCCATTTCACGCGCTGCCTGAACTGGCACCGGGCTGGTCAGGCCACCATCGACATAGGTGTGGCCACGAAATTGCACGGGCTGGAAAACACCAGGAACCGCTGCCGAGGCGCGGACGGCCATACCGGTGTCGCCGCTGCGAAAAACAATGCGTTCGCCGCTGTTCAAATCGGTTGCCACCGTGGCAAAAGGCTTGTTCAGCTTTTCCAGGGGCCGTTTATTGAGATGCTGATTGATGAAATCCTGTAGCGCTTCGCCCTTGAGCAGTCCGCGCCCCCCCAGAGTCCAGTCAGCGAATATTTTCTCGTCGAGCTGAATGGCGATTTTTTGCATTGCATAGGCATCGTTGCCGCCGGCATAGAGTGCGCCGACCACCGCACCGGCGCTGGTCCCGATAACATAGTCAGCAATGATGCCTTGCGATTCGAGCATCTTGATCACGCCGATGTGGGCAAAACCCCGAGCTGCACCGCCGCCAAGGGCGAGACCGATCTTCGGTTTTGCCGGGGCAACGGTTTGCTTGACGGCAGGCGGCGTGGCGCAGCCAGCAATTAGCAGAAAGCCTGCGATGAGCAGCAGGCGGCGGTAGCGGGAGGCGCTCAAGCCCATAATTTTTGCCTGTTTTGGCGGTCGACCGTAATGAATTGCTTAAACATCCGCTTCAACTAGTCCGCCATCCCTTTCCATCCAGGCCCGTCTTCCGGCGGCTTCGCCTTTGCCCATCAGCAGCGTGAAGGTGGCGGTCATTTCCTTGATCGTTTCGCGGCTGGCCTGGAAAGGCACAAGGCGGCGAGTATCCGGGCAGAGGGTGGTTTCCCAGAGCTGATCGGGATTCATTTCGCCGAGGCCTTTGAAGCGGGAGACGGTGATCTTGTTCTCGTTGACGCCTTCGTCGCGTAGTTTGGTCAGCGTTTGTTCCTTTTCGGCTTCATCCAGGCAATAAACCTTGCGCGTATGTCCACGGGCTTCGACATCGACGCGGAAGAGCGGTGGCTGGGCAACGTGGATGTGGCCGCGCTCGACCAGTGCCGGGAAGTGTTTGAGGAACAGGGTGAACAGCAGCACCTGAATGTGCGAGCCATCGACGTCGGCATCCGACATGACAATAATGCGACCGTAGCGCAGGCCAGAGACGTCGACCGTATCAATCTGCTCGATGCCGTGCGGGTCGACACCGACTGCAACGGAAATATCATGCACCTCGTTGTTTTTGAAGAGCTGGTCGCGCTCGACCTCCCAAGTATTGAGCACTTTGCCGCGTAGCGGCAGCACGGCCTGGGTTTCCTTGTCGCGCCCCTGTTTTGCTGAACCGCCGGCGGAATCGCCCTCGACCAGAAAGACTTCATTGCGGCTGAGGTCTTCCGATTCGCAATCGGTCAGCTTGCCGGGTAGGGTGGCGATGCCGGAAGACTTTTTCTTTTCCACTTTCTGGGTGGATTTCATTCGGTTCTGTGCTGCCTTGACCGCCAGTTCGGCGATCTTCTTGCCGTACTCGGCGTGGCTGTTCAGCCACAGTTCAAACGGGTCACGCACCATTTGCGAAACCAGTTTGTAGGCGTCGCGGCTGGTCAGTTTTTCCTTGGTCTGGCCCTGAAACTGCGGGTCGAGTACCTTGGCCGAAAGCAGGTAGGTCATGCGGCCGCAGACGTCTTCCTGCGCCAACTTCACTTTTGCCGGCAGGATGGCGTGGTGGTCGGCAAAAGACTTGATCGCCTCGAAGACGCCGGCTTTCAGGCCAGCTTCGTGGGTGCCGCCATCAAGCGTCGGGATCAGGTTGACGTAGCTTTCCGGCTTGCCACCGCCTTCTTCGAACCAGGCTAGTGCCCAAGTGGCGCCTTCGCCAACAGCGAAACCATTGGCGGTATCAACGTATTTTTCGCTGACGAAGATTGGCGCGACCGGCTCGCCAACCATCATTTCGGCCAGATAGTCGGCCATGCCATTCTGGTAGCACCAGGTTTTCTTGATCGGGTTGCCGGAATCGCCCTCGATTTCAAGGTCGACCGTAACATTGGGCATCAGCACGGCTTTGGAACGCAGCAGATGTTCCAGTTGGGCCAGATTGATTTTTGGCGAGTCGAAATATTTGGGGTCAGGCTGTATGCGGACAGTCGTGCCGGTATTGCGCTGGCCGCAGTCGCCGATACGGGTCAAAGGCTCGGTAACGAAACCGGCGCCAAAGGCAATGTGATGAATGCCGCCGCCGCGTTTGATCTCAACTTCGAGGCGGATCGACAGCGCATTGGTCACCGAAACGCCGACGCCGTGCAGGCCACCCGAGAAGCGGTAGGCGTTGCCCGATTCCTTCTTGTTGAACTTGCCGCCGGCGTGCAGTTTGCAGAAGACCAGTTCGACCGCTGGCCGGCCTTCTTCCGGGTGAATCTCGACCGGAATACCCCGCCCGTTGTCGCTGACTTCGATGACGCCATCGGCGCGGACCACGACGGCGATTTTCTTGGCGTAGCCGGCCAGCGCTTCGTCGGCCGAGTTGTCGATGACTTCCTGAATGATGTGGGTCGGGCAGGTCGTCCTGGTGTACATGCCAGGACGTTCCTTGACGGGCTCAAGGTCTTTCAGGACGCGGATGGAAGAAGCGGAGTATTCAGACATAGGATTCAAAAAATGAGGCGTTTTTGGCGGTTGACCGCAACAGTTGGTTTGCGCGGCGCATTTTACCGTTTAGATGGCATGCTGACGGCGTCTATCATCGCCCGCACAGCACGGACTTGAACGCCGTTACGGGTGTGATAGTCGCTACCGGTGTAACCCCACCAATCCCAACAGCCCTTGGGGTTGAGGATCATTTTCATCGAACCGAAAGCCAGCCCGGCGCGAGCGGTGGTTTGCGGGTAGAGAACGATGATGCGGTTGCTGGCCGCCCAGCCGTTATAGCCGGCGCCATCGATAAAGCGGTGACCAACTTCACCGGTATTCTGGCGACAGCCATGAAACGCGACGTGCACCTTGCAACCGCCGCTATGGCAGGCCTTGGGGATGAATGCGTAGCCTTCTTCAGCCATGCTGGCATCAATGGCGGAGCCGTTGATGTAAGGGCGCTGGTCGAACGCAATGATTTCTCCATCGGCTGCGTTAGTGGCAGGTTTGAGTGGGCCGAGCAAATGCATGAGCAGTTGGCCGGCAGCGTCGAGGTCCTGGCAGCGATTGATGAAGGGTGGGGTGCTGGTATCGCAGGCGTTGGCCTTGGCGTCGCTGACCGACAACATGGCGTGGCCAGCTTCAGGCACCTTGACGTAGCGAATTACATCCTCGGGCAGAATTTCGCGATAGAAAGCGGCCAGACTATCCATCACCACTGGCGCCACGGTCTTGTCCTTGCCGCCGGAGAGCAGCCAGACACGGTCATCGTGCAAAAAGTTCACCGGGTCGATCTTGCCGGCTTCGGCCAGTTGCGTGATTGTTTTCAGCGTTTCCTTGGGTGCTGGCGGCACTTCCTTGCCACTTGGCTCCATGCAATTACCCAGCGCTCGGCCGACAGAGCCTTCCGCGCAATAGTAAGGCCCACCGGCCAGAACGCCGGCACCGCGAACCATCTGCGAATAAGCCACCTGAAACTGCACAGCCATGTAGCCGCCGGAAGATATGCCGGAAACCGTCACCTCGGCGGTATCGGCCCCTAGTTTGGGTAGTGGCGGGGCAGCGCAGACGCCAGCGCTGATCAAAAGCAGTGAAAGCGCCGCGGCGCAGGTCAGAAAATTGCCCGGTTTCATAGGAATGCCGAAAGAATGACGAGGATTGCATAAGGGAAAGCGACGGTCGGCCGTGCGGCATTAGCCAGGTATTCGCCGATCAGGCCCAGCGTGCCAGGACGACTGGCCAGCCAGGTGCTATGCAACTGGTAGGCGGCGGACTCGGGCAGGGGATTCTGACGCAGGAACTCTTCAAGTTTCAATAGCCGTGCGCCGAGACGCGCTTGCGAGGTGCGGAAGATACCTTCCATCAGCCAGAGGATTAGCAGCAAGGCGACGAGGTAAAGAGCGGGGATATCAAACATCAGGCCAAAGAGGCTGAATAAAACCGCAGCCAACTTGATCAGCATGCTGCTTCTTTCATATTGCTCATGGTTGTACTGCAGGGTCGTCCATTCCTGGCCGAGCGGTGAAAGCGGGTTCATGGTGGTGCGGGCTCCGAGATGGCGACGGGAAGATCGCCTGAATTGCGTCGGCAGGATAACAGTTTACGGCGGGAGGATTTCAGATCAAAACCGAATGCAATTAAAGTCAGACAAACCTCAAAGTAGCTAGTTGTATGTCGAAGTATGAGAGAAGTTTTCCTATTCGCAGTGTATGCGTACACTCTGACGGTGATACCGTTGACCATTCAGCCAGCGTTTGAACAACCGATTTCCTGAAAGCAGCAATGAAACTTCAGCATCTCTCGATGGGGGCACGCTTCGAATACGAAGGCGTGGTTTATGTGAAAACAGGGCCGTTGACGGCGTCTTC
Organism: Candidatus Dechloromonas phosphorivorans; assembly: GCA_016709495.1. GTDB lineage: Bacteria > Pseudomonadota > Gammaproteobacteria > Burkholderiales > Rhodocyclaceae > Azonexus > Azonexus defluvii. The sequence goes on from JADJMS010000031.1 coordinate 9,958, forward strand.
GGATGTCGGTGGGCAGCGCATCATTCCGCGCTACGCAAACCTGAAGTCGCTCGATGAACCGGCAGCGGAGGTAAGCAAGACGTCGATCAAGGGGCGCTTGGAAGCAGTTCGAGTACGCACGGCCTTCGAGCGTTTTTACGAGTCGTGCGAAAGGCTGGTGCCGGAAGGCAGCCGGGACGAGCTGGCTGAGGCGCGACAGCAATTTATTGAGTCCATCAAGTAGTAGATGTTCTCGGCTTGACCAATATATTGAAAGTTGGGTGCTGGTGGTGATAGGTGTGATTCGACTTTAATTCATTAGAATTACATCTTTACCCCAAACGGAACTACCGCCATGGCCGGAGCCAGCCTGCTTGCCCTGATTGATGACATCGCCTCGGTACTCGATGATGTCGCTTTAATGACCAAGGTTGCGGCCAAGAAAACGGCTGGTGTGCTTGGCGATGATCTGGCGCTCAATGCCCAGCAGGTTTCCGGGGTGCGTGCCGAGCGCGAGTTACCGGTGGTTTGGGCGGTGGCCATTGGCTCGCTCAAAAACAAACTGATTTTGGTGCCGGCAGCACTGGCGATTAGCGCTTTTATTCCGTGGGCGGTAACGCCGCTCCTGATGCTGGGCGGGCTTTATCTCTGTTATGAAGGGGTTGAAAAGCTGGCGCACAAGTTTTTGCATAGTGCCGAGGAAGATGCCGCCAGCCATGCCGAGGAAATTGCTGCAATTGCCGATGAGACGGTCGATATGGCGGTTTTTGAGGCAGACAAGATCAAGGGGGCGATCCGCACCGATTTTGTGCTCTCGGCTGAAATCATTGTTATTGCACTCGGTACTGTGGCTGATCAGCCTTTTATGTCGCAAGTTGCCGTACTGAGCGGTATCGGGCTGATCATGACCGTTGGTGTTTATGGGATCGTCGCCGGCATTGTCAAAATGGATGACGCGGGACTCTATCTGCTGCAGAAAACCAATGCGGTGGCGCGTTTCGTGGGTAAAGGCTTGCTGCTCACCGCTCCGAAGCTGATGAAATCCCTGGCGGTGATCGGCACAGCGGCGATGTTCATGGTCGGCGGCGGCATATTGACGCATGGCATTCCGCTGGTCCATCACGCGATTGAGCATAGTGCGGATGTGGTTGGCGCAGTGGCGGGCGTCGGGGGTAGTCCTTAAGGCGTTGACGCCGGTTACGCTGGATGCCTTGTTCGGAATATTTTGCGGTGCGCTGGCGCTGCTCGCTTTCAATGCATTTTCTGCGGCAAAACAGGCGGTGAAAGGAAAAGCACAATGAGCAAGTCCTTAAGACTGTCGGAGAAATGGTTTCGCCTTGGCCTGTGGCTGGTCGCTGCCATTTTTGCCAGCTTTCTAATCGGTCTGGGTGGAACGGTTGTCGAAAACCTGCCCAAAGTTGAGCAGCGCTACACGCAGGAAGACTTTATCGACAAGGAGGCCGCCAATGCTTCGCGGGTTGCCATCAAGCAAACCCAAAAAGCCCGCCAGGAGGCTCAGGAGGCACTTGATCAGGCAGGGCTCAAACTAAATTCGGTACGCGCCAATGCCGCAACGGCGCGCGAAACCTTCAATAACTGGCTGGCTACACGCCACGTTACGCAGCGCCCGGAGCAGGATAGCGAGTTGCTGACCCGAACCCAGGCGCTTGACCAGTTAAAGGCGGACGAGCGTAAGGCGCTGACTCAGGTTGAGGTGCAACAGCAGAAAGCGCTGGATGCACAGCAGGCCGAGCATCACGCGCAAGAACGCTTGCGCGAACTGGAGCAGGCGGCCAGCGAAAAACTGAATGAAGCCTTGCGTGGCCAGGAGTTGCGGGTTTTCGGCTATCGCCTGGTGTTGACACTACCTTTGCTCGGGATTGCCGGATGGCTGTTTGCAAAGAAGCGCAAGAGTACCTATTGGCCATTTGTCTGGGGCTTTATCTACTTTGCGCTGTTTGCCTTCTTTGTCGAGCTGGTGCCATATTTGCCCAGTTATGGCGGCTATGTGCGCTACGTGGTGGGGATCATAATCACGGTTCTGGTCGGGCGTCAGGCCATCATTTCGCTCAATCGCTATCTGGAGCGGCAGAAACTCAATGAAACCTTGCCGGATGTCGAGAGGCGCAAAGAGCTCAGTTACGACACGGCATTGGCTCGACTTGCCAAGAATGTTTGTCCCGGTTGTGAACGCCCGGTTGACCTGAAAAATACGGCAATAGATTTTTGCCCGCACTGCGGCATTTGTCTCTTTGATCATTGCCAAAATTGCAATGAACGCAAGAGTGCATTTTCGCTGTTTTGCCACGCCTGTGGCGCGATTGCAAGAAATGGAAGTGCTTAAAAAGTGAATTGGTGCACTGCAACAAAAAAGTGTTGACGTGGTGATTTTGATGTGTACAATGAGAGTCATGTTGCAGTGCAGCAAAAGATTCCAACCACGATTCAATTACTCTTCAGGAGAACTCACCATGAACAAGCCCCAAGATTTCGCTAAAGCTGGTATCGATTCCGTTTCTTTTTTCGGTAACACCATGCTTGATGGTATCGAGCGCGTTGCTGCTTTGAACCTGAGCTCAGCTCGTTCCTTCATCGAAGCTTCCTTCGCCAACCTGTCTGCACTTCAGGGCGCCAAGGATGTTCAGTCTTTCGTCAGCCTGCAGAAAGAACTGGCTGCTCCGACCCTCGAAAAGGGCATGGCTTACTCACGTAATGTTTACGCGATCGCTACCGAAACCAAAGACAAGATGGCCAAGGAAGTTGCAACCCAAGTTGCTACCGCCAAGACCAATGTTGAAGGCCTGGTCGAAAAGACCCTGGCTTCTGCTCCGGCCGGTTCTGAAGCCGCTGTTGCTGCTGTCAAGTCTGCCATCAAGACCGCCAACGAAGCTTACGAAGGTCTGAACAAGGCTGCCAAGCAAGCTACCGAAGTTGCCCAGGCTAGCGTTGTTGCTACCGTTGAAGCCGCCAAGGCTGCTGCACCGAAGGCTGCCAAGAAAGCTGCCTAATCGCTTTTTTAAGTAGTCAGTAAAAAGCCAGCGCTAAGTCGCTGGCTTTTTTACGCCCAGAAATATTAGAAGTTCAGGCGGCCCTCGCCGCGGCCGGCTGGGGGCCGGCTTTCAGTCCAGATCAGCAGCTTGCAGCATGAAAACGAACTGATCGCCGGCACTGGTTTCGAGCCAGGTGAAGGGCAGATTGGGATAAGCGGCTTCGAGTTCGTCACGGTTATGGCCGATCTCGACAATCAGCAGGCCATCATCTGTCAGATGCTGGCGTGCCTCACGCAAAATGATGTGGGTGAAATCCAGCCCGTCTTCACCAGAACCCAGCGCCATTTCCGGCTCGTGCAGGTATTCCGGCGGCAGTCTGTTGACCGAGTCGGCGTTGACGTAAGGCGGGTTGCTGATGATCAGGTCGTAGCGCTTACCTTGCAAATTGGTGAAAGCATCGGATTTGATGATGCTGATGCGATCATCAAGCTCATATTCGCTGACATTGCGCTCGGCGACAGCAATAGCGTCTTCCGAGAGGTCGACCGCATCGACTTCGGCTTCCGGGAAGGCGAGGGCGGTCAGGATAGCAAGACAGCCGGAGCCGGTACATAAATCAAGCGCCGAATGAATCGCCCAGGGGTCTTCAACCCAGGGTGTGAGTTGTTCTTCAAGCAATTCGGCAATGAATGAACGTGGCACGATGACGCGATCATCGACATAGAAACGGTGTTCGCCGAGCCAGGCTTCGTTGGTCAGATAGGCGGCAGGCAAGCGCTCTTCGCAGCGGCGGCGGTAAATGTCGAGTAACGATTTGCGTTCGTCGGGCAATAAACGGGCATCAAGAAAAGGCTCAAGGCGGTCGAGCGGCAGGCTGAGCGTGTGCAGCGTCAAATAAACCGCTTCATCCCAGGCGTTGTCGCTGCCGTGGCCGAAGAACAGGCGGGCGGCGGTGAAACGGCTGACGGCATAGCGCAGGTGGTCGCGAACCGTGATCAGTTCGCTGGTGTTTTCAGTGGTCATGGGCGGAGCAAGGTGCCAAGAATGTGAAGGTAGATTGCCGAGAGCTTGGGCAGGCTATCGACGGCAATACATTCGTCGATTTTGTGGCTGGTCGCGTTGACCGGGCCGATTTCCAGCAGTTGCTGGCAAATATCGGCGATGAAACGACCATCCGAGGTGCCGCCGGTGGTCGATAGCTCGGTTTCAATGCCGCAAATGTCGCGAATGGCGATAGTGGCGGCATCGGCCAGCGGGCCGCGTCCGGTCAGGAAGGGCCGGGCGCCGAGCGTCCAGTCGATGTCGTAATCCAGGCCATGTTTGTCGAGTATGGCAAGCAGACGCTGCTGCAAGCCTTCAACCGTGCTGGCCGTGGAAAAGCGGAAGTTGAACTTGATTTCGACACTGCCGGGAATGACATTGGTCGCGCCGGTGCCGCCGTGAATGTTGGAGATTTGCCAGGTGGTCGGCGGAAAATATTCATTGCCCTTGTCCCACTCAATCGAAGTCAGTTCGGCAATGGCCGGCGCAGCCATGTGAATGGGGTTTTTGCCCAGATGCGGGTAGGCAATGTGGCATTGGATGCCCTTGACCGTCAGCTTGCCGGACAGTGAGCCGCGGCGGCCATTCTTGATCATGTCGCCGAGCGTATCGACCGATGTCGGTTCGCCGATGATGCAGTAATCAAGGGTTTCACCACGCGCCTTGAGCGCTTCGACGACGGCAATGGTGCCATCGTTGGCATCGCCTTCTTCATCCGAGGTGAGCAGGAAGGCGATGGAGCCAGGATGGTTTGGATTGGCTGCAAGAAAGGTTTCTGTTGCGGTCAACGCCGCCGCAAGCGAAGATTTCATGTCGGCCGCACCACGTCCGTAGAGCTTGCCGTCACGGATTTCCGGGGCGAAGGGGGGCGAAGTCCATTTCTCCAGCGGGCCGGTTGGCACGACATCGGTATGGCCGGCGAAGACAAATAGCGGCTTGGTGTTTCCGCGCCGAGCCCAGAGATTGGTCACGCCGTTACGGTTGATGTACTCGCAATGGAAGCCGAGGATTTCCAGGCGTTTCGTGAATATTTCGCAACAGCCGGCATCGTCCGGCGTTACCGAAGGGCGCGCCATGATTTGGCGCGCCAGATCCAGGGTGGAATCAGTCATCAGGGTTTAGATTTCTTCGTCGGTCGACAGATTGAGCGAAAACTCCTTGAAGGAGGCGCCCGCTTCGTTGGTACTGTCAAAGTCCAGCGTCAGGTCGAGTTTTTTATCTTCCATGGCCGAGCCGTTGTTGGCATCGGAGTTGTTGATCAGCCAGGAAAGATTGGTTGGCGAATCGGCGTTGGCCAGTGCTTCGTCGAGTGTAATGACACCATCGCGATAGAGTCGGAAAAGGTCTTGTTCAAAGGTTTGCGAGCCGGGCGCCATCGATTGCTCCATGGCATCCTTGACCGCCTGGACTTCACCGCGCTCGACCAGATCGGCAACGTGGCGCGTATTGAGCATGACTTCGCAGGTTGGTACGCGTTTGCCATCCGGTTTCTTGACCAGGCGCTGCGAAATGACTGCGCGCAGGGAAACGGCAAGGTCGAGGAAGAGTGCTGGACGATTCTCCATCGGGAAGAAACTGATGATGCGGTTCAGCGCGTGGTAGCTATTGTTGGCGTGCAATGTGGCGACACAGAGGTGACCGGTTTGCGCATAGGAAATTGCTGCCTGCATGGTTTCCTTGTCGCGGATTTCACCAATCAGGATGCAGTCCGGCGCCTGGCGCATGGCATTTTTCAGCGCCGATTGCCAGTCGACCGTATCCATGCCGATTTCACGTTGATTGACGATGGATTTCTTGTGTTTGAAGAGGAATTCAATCGGGTCTTCAACCGTCAGAATGTGGCCGGAGCGGTTGGCGTTGCGATGATCGAGCATGGACGCAATGGTTGTCGATTTGCCTGATCCGGTAGCACCAACGATGAGGATCAAGCCGCGCTTTTCCATGATCAAATCGGCCAGAACGGTCGGTAGACCAAGGCTTTCCAGTTCCGGGATATTGCCCAGAATGAAGCGCACCACAATTCCGATTGTGCCGCGCTGGCGGAAAATGTTGACCCGAAAATTGCCCACTTGCGGGACGCCGAACGAGAGGTTCATCTCATTCGTTGTCTCAAAGGTCTTGCCTTGTTCCAGCGACATCAGTTCGTGAGCGATCTTGTCAATCATGTCAGGCAACATTAATTGCTGATTGACCGGCAGGGTGTTGCCCTGAATCTTGATGTGAATTGGCGCGCCAGCGGAAATGAAAATATCCGAAGCTTGTTTTTCAGCCATCAGTTGGAACAGTTTGTCGAGAATCATGACAAGACCTTCGTGAGGTGGTGTGACTTACGGGCGCAGCAGCTCGTTGATGCTGGTCTTCGAGCGTGTTTGCGCGTCGACCTTCTTGACGATGATAGCCGCATACAAGCTGTAGGCGCCATTGGCTTTTGGCAAGGTGCCGCTGATCACGACGGAACCCGGCGGAACACGACCGTAGGTGACTTCACCGGTTTCGCGGTCATAAATCGGGGTGCTTTGACCAATGTACACACCCATCGAAAGAACAGAGTTCTCGCCAATGATGACGCCTTCAACAACTTCCGAGCGGGCACCGATGAAGCAATTGTCTTCGATGATGGTCGGGTTGGCCTGAAGTGGCTCAAGAACGCCGCCGATGCCGACGCCACCAGACAGGTGCACGTTCTTGCCGATTTGCGCGCAGGAACCGACCGTAACCCAAGTGTCGACCATCGTCGCTTCATCGACATAAGCACCGATATTCACGAAAGAAGGCATCAGCACGGCGTTCTTGGCAACAAAGGAACCCTTGCGGACGATGGTGCCCGGTACGACGCGGAAGCCGCCCTGACGGAACTGCTCTTCAGTCCAGCCTTGGAACTTGGTGTCGACCTTGTCGTAGAAGCGGACATCGCCACCATCCTGAACGCGATTGTCGCGAATGCGGAAGGAAAGCAGCACTGCTTTTTTGATCCACTGGTGGGTGACCCAATCACCGGCGATTTTCTCGGCAACGCGCAGTTTGCCGGCATCGAGATCGGCAATGACAGATTCAATAAGGGCGATGGTTTCAGCCGGTGATTGCGGGGACAACTCGGTACGGCGTTCCCAGAGTTGATCAATAGTGGCTTCTAGCGGATGGCTCATGGAATTTCTCTCTGATTACAGTTGTTGGGCAAATTGGCGGATACGATTGGCCGCGTCGAGACATTCATCGAGCGAAGCAACCAGCGCAATCCGTACAAAATTGGCACCCGGATTAACGCCCCGGATTTCACGGGCCAGGAAACTGCCGGGCAGGACCACGACATTATAGTGTTCGAGCAGACCGCGGGCGAACTCGGTGTCGGCAATCGGTGTCTTGGCCCACAGATAAAAGCTGGCATCCGGCATGCGGGTGCCTAGCACTTCGGCAATTAGCGGCGTCACCGCAGCAAATTTTTCGCGGTACTGATTGCGGTTGTCGAGGACGTGCGTCTCGTCGTTCCAGGCCGCCAACGAAGCGGTCTGTACCGGAGGCGCCATCGCGCAACCATGGTAAGTGCGGTAAAGCAGAAATTTCTTCAGGATGGCCGCATCGCCGGCAGCGAAACCGGAACGCATGCCGGGTACATTGGAGCGCTTCGACAGGCTCGATAGCATCACAACCCGCTCATTGCTGCGCCCCAGCAGATTGGCTGCCTGCAGGCCGCCGATTGGCGGGTTGGCTTCGTCGAAATAGATTTCTGAATAGCACTCGTCAGAGGCAATGATGAAACCGTATTTGTCGGATAACGCGAACAGCGTTTTCCAGTCTTCCAGCGAGAGTACCTTGCCGGTCGGATTACCTGGCGAGCAGACGTAGAACAACTGGACGCGCTTCCATTCATCATCCGACAGGCTGCTGAAGTCAAAAGCAAAATTGTTATCCGGCAGATTATTCAGAAAGCGCGGTTCGGCACCAGCCAGGTAGGCAGCACCTTCGTAAATCTGGTAGAACGGGTTGGGGCAGACGACCAGCGGCACATAGCCACGGCTAGGATCGATGACGGTTTGCGCCAGTGAAAAAAGAGCTTCTCTGGAGCCATTGACTGGAAGTATCTCGGTTTCCGGATTCAAGGTAAGCGCGTAGCGCCGCTCACACCAGGCGGCGATACTCTGGCGCAGTGCCGGGACGCCCTGGGTTGTTGGATAATTGGCCAAACCCTTGAGACCGTTGGCCAGCGCTTCCATGATGAAGGGTGGCGTCGCATGTTGCGGTTCGCCGATGGAAAGCTTGATTTCTTTGTAGGCAGGGTTGGGCGTGACGCCGGCAAACAGGGCACGCAGCTTTTCAAAAGGGTAGGGCTGGAGTTGAGCGAGGTGTGGATTCACGTCGGGCGTCGAATGGTGTGTAAAAATGTCAATTATCCCTGAAAAAGCGGCTACTGCCTCGTGAACAAACGCTCATTCCTTGCTATCGCTTTCCCTTGCCTGTTCGCCGCATGCGCCTTCGGTTATCAGGCGCGTGGGAAATTGAGCGATGTTGACGGCGAGATGCGCGGCAAAGCCTATCCCGCGAACAATGGGGGCGGGCGTTTTGTGCTATCTGATCAAAGTGGCATTTTGACTTGCGATGGCTTGGCTAACGCGCCCAGCATTTCTCTCCAGCCGGGCAGTTGCGATGGCGAGCAGGGTAATGGTGTGCTGCGCTGCTCGGATGGCCGGGTGGTCAATTTTGATTGGCAGGCATCCAGTTGCCGTTCCTTGCGTGGAAGCGGCAGCGATGCACAGGGAAATCGGCTCGAATTTCGGGTCGAACGTCGCTGAGCCAGTCACTGGTTTTAAAACCAAGCAATCTGCGAGGCTTAGGCTGCAGTCAGTTCTCACCGACTGCAGCCAATTCGGCTAGCCGCCTGTCAATGGCTTGACGACGCGCTTGACAGCGGTGTCATCCGGGTGCGGATGGATGCTGAAGCCAAGGCTGGTCATCAGGCGGAACATTTTGCTATTGGTCGACAGCACATCACCGATCACGGCGCGATAACCCTTCTGGCGAGCACAGTCGATCAGCGCGGTCATCAGCTTGCGGCCAACGCCACATTTCTGCCAGTCGTCACCGACTGCCAAGGCAAATTCAACGGATTCACCATCCGGATTGACGACGTAGCGCGAAACCCCAACCTGGACTTCCTTGCCGCCTTCTTCTTGCGGCGGAAGGACGGCGACTAGTGCCATTTCGCGGTCGTAGTCGATCTGAGTGAAGCGGACGAGCATGGTTTGCGTCAATTCGCGCAAGGTGTCCATAAAGCGGTAGTAGCGTGATTCGTCGGACATGGCCTTGACGAATTCCTGCTCCAGTTCGGCATCTTCCGGACGGATCGGGCGGATGGTGACGACTTTGCCGTCGTTCATCTGCCATTCCTGGATCAGATGCACCGGGTACGGGTAGATCGCCATGTGGGCGTAACGGTCACCGCTGGCGCCGGTGGCATGGTCGATGACGATACGGGCATCGGCAGCGATGGCGCCGTTTTCATCGACGATCAGCGGGTTGAGGTCCATTTCCATGATCCACGGCAATTCGCAGACCATTTCGGAGATGCAGAGCAGGACTTCCTTGATCGATTCGCGGTCAGCCGGCGGCATGTTGTGGAACTGGTCAAGAATCTTCGAGGCGCGGGTTGATTCGATCAAATCCTTGGCCAGGAAACGATTGAGCGGCGGCAGCGCAACCGAGCGGTCACTGAAGATTTCAACGTCGTGACCGCCAGCGCCGAAGGTGATGACCGGCCCGAAAATCGGGTCACGGAAAACACCGATCATCAGTTCGCGGCCATTCGGACGGGAGAGGAAGGGCTCAATTGAAACGCCGTTGATCTTGGCGTTCGGATGGCGTTTTTGCACCGTATCAATGATGTCGTGGTACGCATTGCGGACAGCGGGCGCATTGATGATGTTGAGGCGGACGCCGCCAGCGTCAGATTTGTGCGGAAGTTCCGGCGAATCGACCTTCATGGCAATCGGGAAGCCGATCTGCTCGGCAAGCAACAGGGCTTCAGTTGCTGAACGGGCCACCATGGTTTGGGCAACCGGCACCTTGAAGGCACGCAGAATGGCTTTCGATTCCATCTCGGAAAGTACCTTGCGCCGTTCGGCGAGCAAGGCTTCGATCAGCATCTTGGCGCCTTCGGCTTCCGGACGGCCGTGCTGGCGGGTGGGTTCAGGCGTTTGCAGCAACAGTTTCTGGTTACGGTAATACTTGGAAATGTGGTGGAACAGCTCAATCGCTGTTTCCGGCATGCGGAAGGCGGGAATGCCAGCTTCTTCGAGCAGGCGGCGGGCACCAGCAACTTGCTCTTCACCCATCCAGCAGCAGATGATGGTGTGATTCAGTTTGTCGGCTACTTCAATAATGGCTTGCGCAACGCCCATTGGGTCGGTCATTGCCTGCGGAGAGAGCATGACCAGCGTGCTGTCGACACCGGGATCCTTGGTGACGGTCAAAATCGCATCAAGGTAGCGTTCCGGTGTTGCATCGCCTGCAATATCAACCGGGTTGCTATGCGACCAGTTGTTAGGCATCGACTTGTTGAGCGCAGCCATGGTTTCATTGGAGAGCTGGGCAAGTGGAATGCCAAGGTCGCCCGCGCGATCGGCCGCCATGGCGCCCGGGCCACCGCCGTTGGTGATGATGGCAAGGCGATTACCCATGGGGCGGAATTTGGAGGCGAGGGCCTTGGCCGCGTAGAACAATTGACCGACGTTTTGAACGCGAACTACGCCAGCACGACGCACAGCGGCATCAAACACGCTGTCGGAAACCGCAGCCATGCCCGAATGGGTGGCAGCAGCAGCGGAACCGGCTTCGTGACGACCGGCCTTGAGCAGAATAATCGGCTTGATACGGGCAGCGGAGCGCAGCGCACTCATGAAGCGGCGCGAGTTACGGATGCCTTCCACGTACATCAGAATGTAGTGGGTCTTGTTGTCGTAAATCAGGTAATCAAGGATTTCACCGAAATCGATATCGGCGGTCATGCCCAGCGAAATGACCGAAGAGAAGCCGACCTGGTTGGCCTTGGCCCAGTCAAGTACAGCCGAGCACATGGCGCCGGATTGCGAAACCAGGCCGAGGTTACCCGGATTGGCAGAAATTTTGGTGAAAGTGGCGTTGAGGCCGAGATCCGGGCGGATGATGCCGAGACAGTTGGGGCCGAGGATGCGCACGTTGTAGGAACGGGCGATTTCCATGACCTTGCGCTCAAGCGAAGCGCCGATGTGGCCGGATTCGGAGAAGCCGGCCGTGATGATGATGACGTTACGGACGCCACTGCGACCACATTGTTCAATGAGCTGAGGAACCGTTTGCGGGCGGGTGGCGATGATCGCCAGTTCAACCCGGGCGCCAATTTCTTCAATTGACTTGTAAGCCTGCTGTCCTTGAATGGTTTCGTGCTTCGGGTTGATCGCGTAGAGGCGACCTTTGTAGCCCGAGCCGAGAATGTTCTTGAAAATAACGTTGCCGACGGCGTTTTCACGGTCTGAAGCGCCAATCACGGCCACGGATTTAGGTTCGAAAAGCGCGGTTAGATAATGCTGTTCCAACATGATGATTCCCTTTTCAGGCTGTTATTTTGTGCAATGCACAATTTTACTACGAATGAATTACTAATTCCATGCAATGGGTAGGAGAAATGCCTAATTTGCCAGCTGGCTTTCGATCACTAATGACTGTGAAAGCGCCCGATGCACCGGGCATTTCTCGGCAATTTCAAGCAGTCGCTGGCGCTCGGCCTCGCTTAGCTTGCCTTCAATCGTGATTTGGCGAGTAATGCGGTCGTGTTTAATACCATCAACTTCGGTTTTGTCGTGGCTTAGCGATACGCTGACGCGAGTCAGGGCAAGGTTTTTACGTTCGGCGTACATGCGTAGCGTCATCGAAGTGCAGGCGCCGAGGCCGGCCATGACGAAGTCAAAGGGTGCTGGCCCGGCATCGCTACCGCCCATGCTTTCCGGCTCATCAGCAAGCATAATGTGCTCACCAGCCTGAACCCGCTGCTGGTATCTTCCCTGACCATTTTCGGCAACAACAACGGTACCCGACATGATTGACTCCGCAAAAGAATTGCCCGAGATGATACGCCCATCTCTCTGGGTTGAATGCTGTATCAAACACATGCCATGAGGGTGGAAGGGTGCTTGATCTGGCTTGTGGCAATGGGCGCCACAGCCGCTTTCTGGCAGAAAAAAATCACCCGGTTTTGGCCGTTGACCGTAACAGTTTGGCCCTGGCTGGCCTGGCAGCTGTTTCAGGCGTTGAAACGAGAGCGCTGGAGTTGGAAGGCGAAGATTGGCCGCTGGCTGGCGAAAGCTTTGCTGGCATTGTCGTCACCAATTACCTTTGGCGACCGCGCTTTCCTGATTTGCTGGTTTTGCTGGCACCCGGCGGGGTGCTGATTTATGAAACCTTCATGCTCGGCAATGAAGCATATGGCAAACCGTCGAATCCGGACTTTTTGCTGCGCCCGCAGGAGTTGCGCGAGATGATACGCGCAGCGGGACTACGCGAAATTGATTTTGTCGAAGGATATGTCGATCAACCCAAGCCGGCGATGCGTCAGGCGATTTGTGCGCGGCGCGAGTGAAGCAGGCGTTCAGCCAGGGCCACGATGCCGGCTTCGGAGAGATCGTCAGTCATGAAATTTTCCAGCGGACGATAGCCGGCAAAATTACGGTTTTGTGAGCGCTGGTAAAGTGGGTCGTAATGCTTTTCCAACAGTTCCTGAACCAGCTGAGCCCAGTTTCCGGCCAGCGCCAGATCGCGCCAGATATCGAGCGTTTCGCGGCTTTGCAGGCCTTGCAGGGCATCGATACGGTTGAGAAACAGTGATGGCGTGTTGAGGAAGTAATCGTAGTCCTTGAGCAGAAAGGCCACTCGCGCCGGCATCGTCGCTTCGACACCGAGGCATTCGCCGCTGCGAATGCGCGTGATCAAGGCTTCCGGCACATGCAGGTTGCCGACCTTGCGGCTTTCCGCTTCAACATAAACCGGGTGGGTTGGGTCAAAACCGTTCAAGGCTTGCAGCAACGTGGTTTCAAACCATTTCTGGCTGGGTTGGGGTTGGCCGGGCATGATGCCCAGCACGGAGCCTTTGTGGCTGGCCAGTGATTCCAGATCAAGAATTTGCTCGCCCAATTCGCCAATCGCTTGCAGCACGCGCGTTTTGGCGCTTCCTGTGGCACCGCAGACAACGACAAAGTTGAATTGTTGTGGCAGCGTTTCCAGCGTGCTGACCACATGCGAGCGGTAGGTTTTGTAACCGCCCTCGAGTTGTCCAGCCTGCCAGCCGATAGCACGAAATACGGTAGTCATAGAACCGCTACGATTGCCGCCACGCCAGCAGTAGATCAATGGTTTCCAGTTTTTTGGGCGGTCGAGAAAATTGGCCCGCAGATGGCGGCCTATGTTTTCAGAAACCATCGCCGCGCCGATTTTTTTGGCCTCGAAGGCTGAGACTTGTTTGTAGAGGGTACCAACTTCGATGCGCTGATCGTTATCCAGCACCGGGCAGTTGATCGCGCCGGGGATATGATCTTCGGCGAATTCCGCCGGGGACCTCACGTCGATGATTTCGTCGAACTGATCCAGATCGTCGATGGTGGGGTTGGTGCTTCGAGTTTTATTCAGCATTCAGCGGGGTCGTTTGTACGGTGCATTCTGGGCGGCCATGTTACACATAGAAAAAATAAAAGCCCAAAATTTGGCTATACTGTACGCATGAACAGTGATCGGCGAATTGCTCACCTCGACATGGATGCATTCTTTGCTTCCGTTGAACTGTTGCGCTATCCCGAGTTGCGCGGGCAGGCGGTCGTGGTTGGTGGGCGAAATGTGCATCAGCCGGTGTTGCAGCCGGATGGCAGTAAACATTTTGCGCGTTTGCGCGACTATGCCGGGCGCGGCGTGATTACGACTTCAACCTATGAAGCGCGGGCGCTGGGCGTCTTTTCCGGCATGGGTTTGATGAAGTCGGCACAAATGGCACCGGATGCCATTCTTCTGCCAGCCAATTTTGATGCCTATCGTGAGTCATCGCGTCTGTTCAAGGCCGCTGTGGCGAGCATTGCGCCGAAAATTGAGGATAGGGGGATTGATGAAATTTACATCGATCTCACTGACATTCCTGAAGAAACCAACACATTGGCAAGGCGCATCAAACAGGCGGTATTTGACGCGACGGGTTTGACCTGTTCGATTGGCATTTCACCCAACAAGTTACTGTCAAAAATCTGCTCTGATCTGGAAAAGCCGAATGGCATCACGATACTCAGCATGGAGGATATTCCAGCGCGCATTTGGCCTTTGGCGGCCAAGAAAATCAACGGGATTGGACCCAAGGCCAGCGAACGTCTGGCGCACTACGGCATCAATACGGTGGGTGATCTGGCGGCAACCTCAGTTGAATTTCTGGTTACCAAATTTGGTCGCGTGACCGGAGCATGGTTGGCGCGAGTCGCGCATGGTATTGATGAGCGGCCTTTGGTGACTGAATCCGAACCCAAATCAATCAGTCGGGAAAGCACCTTTGAGCGTGACTTGCACGCCCGGCAGGACAAGGCGGAACTCAGCGAGATTTTTACCAGCCTGTGCATGCGTGTGGCCGATGATCTGAAACGCAAGGGTTACGCCAGTAAAACCATAGGCATCAAACTGCGCTATGCCGATTTCCACTCGGTGACGCGCGATTTAACCTTGCCGGTGAGCGTGTCGGATGGCGCTGAGATTCGCAAGGCGGCGGGTGAGTGCCTGAAACGGGTACCGCTGACACAAAGGATAAGGTTGCTCGGCGTGCGTGCCAGTGGATTGTCGCCATTGACGCAAAGTAGTGTCGATTTGCACGGTATTCAGGCAGAGTTACCCCTTTAGCGATTCAAACGAGCCTGTGATGTTGCCGATATGCCTGAACGAGAATGAAGTTGAATTCATCGCCATCCGTGCGCAAGGGGCGGGCGGGCAGAACGTCAACAAGGTATCGAACGCCGTTCATCTGCGCTTTGATATTCCGGCTTCGTCCTTGCCGGATGAAATCAAGACCAAGCTGTTGGCGATGCGCGATCAGCGTATCAGCGGCGAGGGCGTTGTCGTGATCAAGGCGCAGAAACACCGCAGTCTGGAAAGAAATCGTGAGGATGGGCTGGTGCGCTTGCGTGAATTGATTGCCGCAGCTGCCTTTGTGCCTACCGTGCGGCGCGCGACTAAACCGAGCCGCAGTTCACAAAGAAAACGTGTCGAAAGCAAGGTCAAGCGTGGGCAGGTGAAATTGCAGCGCGGCCGGGTAACCGAATAGACCGCTTCTGTTTTATTTGCCGGGTTTGATCATCGCCTTCAGATTGGCGAAGGGCGAGTGGGTGGCCGTACCACCCATTTTGGTGTTGCTGTCGGTATAACCGCGATCCGCCTCAATCTGTTTCTGGTGTTCGTTGTCGTGGCAGTAAAGACAGAGCAACTCCCAGTTGCTGCCATCGTTCGGGTTGTTGTCGTGGTTGTGATCGCGGTGATGTACCGTCAGTTCGCGCAGATTGGTCTGGGTAAATTCGCGGGCGCAGCGACCGCAAATCCACGGGTAAATTTTCAGGGCGCGCTCGCGATAGCCTTTATCACGTTCATCGCTGGCCTTGCGTGCGCCCAGGACAATTTGATCCAGGCGCTTGTGGTCGATAGTACTCATCGGCTTAGGTGGTTTGAGATTGATTGGTTGCGTTGCGGGCAAGCATAAAGGCTTGTTCAGGGTCGAACATGCCGGATGATACCTGTTGCAGATTGCGTCCGAGATTGAGGTCTTCTTCCCTGATGTGGCGTTCAAACCAGTATTCGATATAGCGTAATACGCTGAAGACATCCATGCGGCCTTCATGGACTTCATTGACTGCATGGGTAATGGCCGCCAGCATTTTTTTGTGTTTTTGGCCGTGTGCGGAGAAGTCCAGTCCCGCGTTGCCGGCTAATCCTTCTTCGGTCGCGCAATGAAAGCGCAGGGCCTTCAGCAAAGTCTCGCTCTCGGCAACAGGTAACTCGTTGCGCTCTATGCAGAGCATTTTGAGTGCCGCCAGGTTGGAAAAGAGGGCGGCATGCTGATCATCCATCGCCTGAATGTTGACGATCAAGGTACTGGGTAAAAATGCGGCAGTCTCAGCATTCATCGGATCTCCCCTAATCAGACGCTTTGTCTTCTGATTAACAGTATAGAGGGAGATTTGTGATTTTTGTAGCGCTTGCGTTACGAAATGGGCAGGCCCGGTTTTTCCGTGCCTGCCCGTAAAGCTTTGTTATTCCTTGATGGCTTCGATGGCGATGTCGATGCGCACTTCATCACCAACGTAAGGCGCGTTCTTGCCCATGTTGAAGTCGGTACGCTTGACGGTGGTGAAGGCATTGGCGCCGATGGCATCCTTCTTGACCATCGGGTGCGGCATGGCCTGGAAGGAAGTGACAGTCAGAGTGACCGGCTTGGTAACGCCCTTCAGAGTCAGATTGCCTTCGATCTTGGCCGGCTTGTCGCCTTCAAAAACAACCTTGGTCGACTTGAAGGTGGCGGTTGGGTACTTGGCGGTGTCGAGGAAATCTTCACCCTGAATGTGCTCATTGAAGGTAGCGGCACCGGTGCTTACCGATTTGGTATCAATGGTGATATCGACGGAACCCGTCTTGGCCGCCTTGTCCAAAACGACCTTGCCGGAAGTCTTGTCAAAACGGCTGAGCTGGACTGAGTAGCCGAGGTGGTTGTAGGAGAAACGCGGGAAGGTGTGGGTCGGTTCAACGTTGAAGGTTTCCGGCGCGGCCAGTGCCGGTGCGGCGACGGCTGCGGCGAGGATGAGGGCGGCGGTGAGTTTGCTGAGTTTTTGCATGGTGATTCTCCTGTTGTGGATTGGGGGGTTATTTGCTTATTGCGGTGATACGGAACTTGATCAGGACATCATTGGCAACGATGTCGAACTTGGCCCAACTACCTTCGCCAATCGAAAAATCGGCGCGGCGGATGGTGAAGCTGCCTTCGAAAATGCCGTTGCTGCCTTGGGCGGTGAAGGTGGCGGGCACAACGACATCCTGTGTTTTGCCCTTGATGTTCAACTGGCCGGTGACTTCGTACTTGTTGCCACCCAGCGCCTTGACGCCGGTTGAAACAAACTTGGCAGTGGGGAAGGCCTTGGTGTTGAACCACGGCTTGCCGGCGACTTCATCGTCACCTTCCTGGGCGCCGGTATCGACGCTGGCCAGTTCGACATCAAAGCTGGCTTTGGCGGCGGTTGGTTTGGCCGGGTCAAAACTCAGCTGACTGGAAAATCGCTTGAATTTGCCGTCGACCGCAACATTCATCTGCTTGTAGACGAAATTGATTGCGCTTTTGTCCGGCTGAACCTGGGTGTATTCGACAGCTTGTGCTGAAAAAGCGGTGGCCAATGCGAAGGCGAGGGCGATGCGTTTCATGTCAATTCTCCTTGGAATGCCGGGGCAAGATGCGGGTGAGGATGTCGTCCTTGTCGATGAAGTGATGTTTGAGGGCGGCACCGATGTGGCCGAGCAGCGTTGCAACAAAAATCAGGTTGAGGCCTTGATGAACGGTTTGCAGTAAATTGCCCAGTTCCTTGTTCTTGTCGAGCAGATCAGGAATGGGCAGGATACCGAACCAGACAGTCTGGAAACCCTTGGCCGAACTCATCAGCCAGCCGGAAAGCGGAATTGCCAGCATTAGCCCGTAGAGCGCCAGATGGCCGGCATGGGCCGCCAGTTGCATCAATTTCGGCATGTTGGCGGGTAGCGCGGGCGGGATGTGCGTCACGCGCCAGCCGAGGCGGATCAACACGAGCATGAAGGCGCTGACACCGGCCCACTTGTGCCATGAGTAGAGCTGTAGCTTTTCCGGCGAGAGCGGCAGGTCGTGCATGTAGAAGCCCAGTGCCAGCAGCCCGAAGAGCAGGATGGCCATCAGCCAGTGCAAGCCTTTGGCGGTGCTTGTGTAGTGGTTTGTCACGGTCAACCTCCGAATTGGGGCAAAAATTTGTAGGCATCCATGGCGATCACGTAATTGTCGATCCCGGCATGAAAACGTTCGGTTTTAGCTGTTTCACCGCCAGCACCGAGTGCGACAAAAAGCGGCAGTAAATGTTCATCGCTGGGATGGGCCTGGACGGCACCCGGTGCCTGGCGACGGTAATCGAGCAGGGCAGGAATGTCGTGAGCGACTAGGCGCTCGGCCAGCCAGTCGGTGAATTGGCGCACGTAGGCGGGTGTCTGCCCGTTGTTTTGTGCCGCTTGCTGGTAATCGCGCAGGTTGTGCGTGACATTGCCCGAGCCAATCACCAGAAAACCCTTGGCGGCAAGTGGCGCCAGCGCCCGGCCCAGTGCGTAGGCCTGCTGCGGGCCACCCCGGCTCTGGATCGAGAGCGGAATCACCGGCACATCGGCTTCCGGGAACATCAAGCGCAGCGGCACCCAGGCGCCGTGGTCGAGTCCGCGTACGGCATTCTCAGCCACGGGCAAACCGGCTGCCTTGATCGCGGCGACCACTTCATTGGCGGCTTCGCGGCAGCCGGTGGCCGGATAGCGCAGAGTGTAAAGCTCATCGGGGAAGCCCGAGAAGTCGTGGATGGTTTCCGGGCGCTCGGCAAAACCAACGGTTGGCACGGTGGTGTCCCAATGGGCGCTGACGATAATGATGGCGCGTGGCTGGTGCAGGGTACGGACGACGGTCATCAGTGCCGCACCGGCTGCACCAGGGCGCAGCGCAAAGGTCGGCGCGCCGTGGGGAACAAATAAAGCGGTAGGTGAAGGTGACATGCGGGGCTGATTCCAGAAGCGATGGATGCACTTTAAGCTTCTTACTTGCAGCGAAATAGCCGACAATCTGCAAATAATTATTGCTGGAGTTGCAACAATGGATCGACTTGATGCGATGAAACTCTTCGTGCGCATAGCTGAACTTGGCAGCTTTGCCGCCGTGGCACAGCAATTGGGTGTCGCGCGCTCGGTCGTCACGCGGCAGATAGCCGGGCTGGAAGCGCACCTTGGCGTCAAATTGATGGCGCGCAGCACCCGCCGCCTGGCGCTCACCTCAGCCGGCACCGCCTATCTGGAAAAATGCCGGGTGATCTTGAATCTGGTTGAAGCGGCGGAAACCGATGTCGCCGAGGAACGCCTGACGCCGCGCGGCAATATCCGGATGAGCCTGCCGCTCAGTTTCGGCCTCAAACGATTGGCCCCGATGCTGCTCGACTTCTCGCAACGCTACCCGGAAGTCGGGCTGGATATGGATTACAGCGACCGCCGGGTCAAACTGATTGAGGAAGGGATTGATCTTTCCATCCGTATCACCCGGCGGCTGGATGGCGGCGATGTAGCGCGCAAGATCGGCACCGGGCGCATGCAGGTCGTCGCCTCAAAAAATTACCTCGCCCAGCACGGTCGACCGCAACATCCTGCCGAATTGATCCATCACGAATGCCTGGGCTACACCTCAGGCGGCGTTGCGCAAAACTGGCAATTCAAGGTCGATGGCCAGCTGCAGAGCTTTCCGGTACGCAGCCGGATCAATGCCAACAATGGCGACGTGTTGACCGAGGCAGCGGCACAGGGTTTGGGGATTTCGCTCCAACCGGATTTCATTATTGACGATTACCTGGCCGATGGCCGGGTCGAGGCAATTCTGGCTGACTTTCCCGTTGCTGAACTCGGCATCTACGCCATGCTGCCGAGCAATCGGCATATTCCGCACCGGGTTAGGGTGTTGATGGATTTTTTGGCGGCTGGGTTAGCCGCTATCTGGACTGGAGAGGGATTGACTCGCTCTGCAGCGTGACGAGGCATTGTGAGACCGGGTGAGTTTGACCCGGTGTTTAGTGTGCAAGTAGCTCGACTTTTGAACACCGAAGACTCTCAATATCAGGCAGCAACCGGTCAAGAACCGATGCATGAAGTGCTACACCGTCTGAACGCTTTGAGGATGAAAGCGGCCATCGATGGCTCACCATGCAGATGCATTGCACCACGTCATTCTAGGCCCCCGGTTGATCGCCTCTTACTTCTTAACTAAGCGCGATCAATCGAGAAGGTGGTTGCTCCGCGTCCGAGCGAGGAGCCGAAAGGCGCGGCATGTTGGCGCAAGTCGCCGTTCAGATGGTTCAGTCAGATAAGACGGTTTCTGAACTTGGGTGTCCTCGTGCGCATTGCTGACGACACCGGTGTTGATGACGGAAAGATAGGCCTGTTGATTTTTGAGTACTTCGTCAGTCATTAACCCCCGTTCGTAAAGCGAGACGTACAGTGCAGCTGCGTACGCTTGGCAATTGATTGATCGCTGGGGGTTAAAGGCGATGTCTGAGAAGGCTCGGTACATCAGCACTTGCTCGGCCAGCTCTGGGCGCTTGTGTAATGCGTTGATGTACAGCCAATCGTAGAACGCCGTTCGCGGCAGAAGATCCCAGTCCACCCCGAAGAAGCGGAAGTTGGTGAGGCGACCGTTCTGGTTCAGGCGTGGGTCGCGCTTCGCGTCGATAGACTTCACGTTCAGCAGGTCTACAAACGGGCCTCCGCGCTCGAATACCTTGCTAGCCTGGTACGCACATTCCACGCTGAACTCGCGTTCGTGTTTAACCGTCCTGATCATCAGGTTGAAGGCACTCAAAGCCACGCCAAGCTCAGTTGGAGACTTGCTTGAGATTTCGAGGACAGCTGACCTCAATCTGCTTCCGTGCCGCCGCGTGCAGTGATGCAATTGACTTGCGAGATTGGCTCATCGCCATACCAGGGAACCACTCGAACTCGACGTGGTGTGTCAAAACTAATAGCTTCCCTTTAAGTGACGGAGTGAAAATCGGTCTTGTGGCCATGCTTACCTCCAGCGCGCGTAGTCACTACGCCCATTGAAAAAGCCACCATCGTAATGCAATGGCCAGTCAAGGTCCTGAGCTTTGTATTGCTGATATGTTGCTAACTTTTGGAAATAAACTCCCGTGATGTCATCGACGGTTGCACCGTCGAGAAGCAGTACCTCGGCTTGCGGATTGGTCGTGTAGTGGTCCGGAATGTTGAGGGTCGTTCGCTCAATCTCGCCGTAGTCACCGAACATCGAATGCAATGCGGCCACCCCCTGTCGGCGGGCGAAGGGAACACTGTATGCCGAGCCGTCACCTGCATTCGTATCGCTGAATACACACCTCGTTCGCCACAGTAGTGAGCGCTTCAGTTTGAGCACGACCCACTCTACATCTGGGTTGTCGCACCGAAGTCGGTAAAACATCTTGTAGTTCGGAAAGCTGATGGTGGCACTGATGGCACCAGTGCCGTCATACCGACACGGGTCATTGACGGCAGGGTTGATGCCAACATGAGCACATGCCTCCTTTGTCAGCAAGCCATTTTTTAAGATGGATGGCAGATTATTCAACCGCGTGAAGTGAAACAAGGACTTGACGCCACGATCGACAACAAATTCTTTGATTGCTGTAGTCATAATTTCTCCCTTACAGCATCTTACAAGGGATTTTTCGCGAGTGAATATTTTGACCGGACACTTTTAATTGATCAGCAGTGGCTACTGCAGTGGTAGATATCTCTGTAAAACTATTCGACTTACCGAGAGCACGGCGGAGGCAGGACAAGATGTGGGGAATTGTCGGCGAAACTGCAGTGTCTGAATGCTCCCACTGTATTCCTGACCTTCACATCGAAGCAGCAAGTGGCAGTAATGGTTTAGGTTTGTTCGATGTCTGCCCATACGCGGTGAGCGTAGATCCCGAGATGGCGTCTGCGGGCAGACGTTGAATAAACCTCCAGGGAGGAAACCGCGGGATGCTGCGGGATATTTGAGTAGAGTCGACGGTCTATGGGGATTTGATCTGGCACCGAGGGCTGAACTGGCCGTAGGCAGGAGGTCGATCTGTCGCCGTTGAGGTGATCGACGCCTAAATCGAGGAGCAAGGTCACGGGGCCCCCGTTCTCGGAGCAGCAAATTCGGCGATACTGGCGCAACCAGCGACAGACTGTCTGCAGCACCGGCAATCCGGAAGCTGACCCTGGACACTTCACGAAGAAACTTCCATTGGAGCATTATGGCGGAGCTCGGATCGGTTGCCGGCGGATGATGATTTCAACAACGCGCATGGTGGCGCCGCAGCATTTGCATACGAAATTGGGGACGGGCGTGTCAGCGGCGGATTCATAGCCGGCACAGGCGGGGGCGTGTTCAGCAAACGTCTTCCCTAGCCAGATTCTCCCGTCGCCCAGCGTTAGCCAGTAACCCATAATGGCGAATGCGGTGAAAGCCAGTGGGTAGCACATGCAGCAGGAAACAGCGCAAGAACTCTTCTGGTGCGAGTGTCATTGTCTTGTGCCAGGTACGTCCGTTGGCCCGGTAATCCTTCCAGCGGAAGGTCACGCCAGCATCGTCCATCGACACCAGGCGTCGGTTCGATATCGCCACCCGGTGGGTATAGCGCGAGAGATAAGCCAGTACCGCCTCGGGCCCGGCGAACGGACGCTTGGCATAGACCACCCACTCACGACTCCGTTGCACTGCCAACCATCGGCCAAACGCAACGGCATCCGCCAAGCTCTCATGCTCACCGAAGAATTTGAGCTGGCCTGCACGATGAAGCATCTCCAGTTCCTCGATGAAGCGCCGACGGAACAATCAGGACAGGACGCGCACAGGCAGGGAAGAACCCACGGCGGCAAGCTATCCAGCGCTCCCTGTCTGAGCAATGCCACCGCCAGGTACGATGCCATGCGCGTGCGGATGGTGTGTCAGCGCTGAACCCCAAGTATGCAAGACCAGCGTGAATCCGATTTGCGCGCCAGATGTTTTGGATCGCCGCGATGGTCATTATGTGTCAGCTGCCACGTCGAATAGGAGGCTGTAGATCATCGCCTTGTTGGTATAGGCAATGGCACTGATCGCTTCCGGCAAGGTAAAAACGACGTGGTAATACTCGACGGGCAGCAGGTCGGCCTGTCGGGCATCCAGCCATTTCTGCGCTGCACGCGCCTGACACTTCGGGCAATGTCGATTACGACAGGAGTTAGCTGATCTCCCTCGTGGTCGCAGGCACGCAGTGAAGCGCATGCCCTCCCAGCACCGCAATGCGGCACTGTTCGATGGCCGACATAACCCAGAGCTGACCGAGGCTCAGGTGTCCTGCCTGCTGTTTGCGCCAGGCTGGACCGTGGGTACGGAAGATGTCGGCAACCTCCAGGGCTGGTCGCCCCATGGCGGCGCTACGCCGTGTTCAGCCTCTCTAATGGACTGACTACCTCGCGCAGGATGTCGGTGGCGACCTGTGCATACAGTGCAGTCGTTTCCAGTTTCTTGTAGCCGAGCAATACCTGGATCAGACGAATATCGACCTTCTGCTCCAGCAGGTGGGTGGCAAAGGCATGGCGCAGGAGTGCATGGAAATGCGTTTATCGATGCCAGCCTCGTCGGCGGCCGCATGGATAGCTCGGTTGAGTTGGCGGGTACTCAAATGCTGGATCGGGTCCATGCCCGGAAATAACCAGCCACCGTCCAGCATCTTCCCCTGGGCACGAGCGACCCGCCACCAGACACGTAGGCGCTCAAGGAGAACCGGCGACAGTAAGGCGTAGCGATCCTTCTGTCCTTTGCCTTGCTCGACCCGCAGGGTCATACGTTGGCTGTCAATGTCACTGACCTTCAGGTGGACCACTTCATTGACCCGCAACCCAGTCGCATAGGCCAGGGCCAGTGCAGTTTGGTGTTTCAGGTTGCCGGCAGCGGCAATCCAACCGTTTTTACCTCGTCCGGGACTCAAAATATCCGGTAGTTTGCGCGGCAGATGGACCGGTTTCATCTTGGCCATTGCCTCAGGGCGGTCCAGGGTAACGCCGAAAAGAACTTCAGCCCCGCAGATCGAAGCGTTCAGCGATGCTGGCGAAGTCCCGTGGTCGACCAAGTACAACTGGTAGTTGCGCAATTCCTCAACGCTGGCACTATCCGGAGATCGACCGAGGTACTTGGCAAATTGCCGGACTGCGCGAACATAGTGGTACTGCGTCTTCTCGCCAAACTTCCGCATCCGCATGTCCTCAATCATGCGTTGACGCAGCGGGCTGGTAGCTGGAGTCGGGATGGTCATGGTGATGCTCCTCTTGAGAATCGAGGCGGTTTGCCTCAGTCCTCAACATAGGAAACAGACCTGCGATCTCAAAATTACGCCTCAGCTCATGCGTAGCCTGTTACCGCGCGAGCGGTTTAGTCCACGGGTACTCTACTGCCCCTGATAATTCGATTCACCCATTTTCCTCCCACCGATAATCCATCTGTCTTGCCGTCCTGAGCGCCAGTTCGCGCCCGCCTAGTCGTTCGACGAGATGCAGGCTCATATCAATACCAGCCGATATGCCGCCTGATGTAACGATCCCGCCTTCATCCACCCAGCGCGCACTGTCGATGACTTGAAGTGCCGGGAAGTCGCGGCGCAGGTCGGCGATGTCTTCCCAGTGGGTCGTCACCCGTTTGTTGTCGAGCAAACCGGCTTTGGCGAGCAGGAAGGCGCCGGTGCAGACGGATGCGGTTATCTGCATTCGGGCTGCCGTTGCGGCTAGCCAGGCGATGATGGCGGGTTTGTTGAGTTCTTCAGTGACCACGCCGCCAGGGACGATCAGCAAATCAATCGGCGGATGGGAGGCGATGGTGTAATCCGCCAAAACCGCCAGCCCGGCCCGGGCCTTGATCGGCTGCGTATCCTGCGCGATTGTGAAGACTTCGAATGGCGGGGGCGCTGTTGGATGCATGCGGGAATGAACCCGGCTGGCCGTGGTGAATACCTCGTAAGGCCCGGCGAAATCGAGGACTTCGACATCCAGAAAGACAAAAACGCCGACTTTGATGCTGTTCATGTGCGCTCCGAATGAAGTGATTTTGGCAGGCTGGGCTGCGGATAGCTGGCGCAGCCGGATTCGGGTTGCAGGTTGCCCGCTTGCATGGTCAGCGGTATGACGCCGGCCCAGACCGGGATGTTCATATCTTCAGCGCTGTCTTCAACGCCCCAGTTGCGAATTTTGGCCGCCGCTTCGGCGAGAGGAATACGCAGAATGCGTGTGCCGGCCAGTTCGGCTGCATTGGGTGGGCGGACGAGGGCGATGCGACCGGGGCTGACGTGTTCGAGGAAAGCAACCATCGCAATTTTCTTGTCTTTTTCAGCGTCGACCGTAACAAATTGCCCGTAGATCACCACGGAACGGTAATTCATCGAATGTCGGAAGGCTAAGCGGGCCATGACCAGCCCATCGAGGTGGCTGATGCAAACGGCGCATTCACCGGCAAGCAGGGCATTGGTCAGGCGCGAGTTGTTGGCACCGTGGATGTAGAGAAATTCCCCGTCGCGCCAGCAGGCGGTCGGCAGGCAATGCGTGCAGCCCTGGTCGGTGAAGGCGATGTGACAGAGGAAGGCGGCATCGATGATGTGCTGAATGGTGGTGCTGTCGTAATGGCCGCGCTGGGGTTTGCGGCGCACTTCGGTACGTGCGCTGGGGGCTATGCTTTTCATGCCGGTTTCCGGTTAACAAAGGGTAAGGCAAGGATAGCCGTCTTGTGGCACCATGATTGGTGCCACAAGATTCAAACTATTTGGAGCCAGAGCTTGCTAGCCCATATTCTTCAGCACCTGAGTGAAACCTTGACGGAGGCCGTGCCGCGTCAGCAGCACCTTTATCGCTTGCTCAAGGAGGCGATTCTTGCCCGTGTACTGGCTCCCGGTGCGCGGCTTCCACCCAGCCGACAACTGGCCGCCGATTACGCCATGGCGCGCAATACCGTGCTTTATGCCTATCAACAACTGATCGCGGAAGGCTTTCTGCTGGCTGACCGGCGTGGAACGCGGGTGGCCGATCTGCCGTTGGCACCAGACAGGGCAGCGCCTGTGCAAGATGCGGGGAAGGGCAATGCGCGCTTGGCGCAACGTGCCGGCCAATTGCAGCGCCGGCAGGGCGATGACGTCTTGCCATTTGCTCCCGGCGTTGCCGATTTGAATGCTTTTCCATGGGCGAGTTGGGCGCGGCAGTTGCAAAAGGCCTGGGGTGAAGTCAGCGCCCGGCAACTTACTTATGCCGCAGCAGGCGGTGAGCCGGCCTTGCGCCAGGCGCTGGCGGATTATTTGCGTGCCGCCGTGGGGTGCGTTGTACGGTGGCGCAGGTATTTGTGGTGGCCGGCGCGCAGACGGCGCTCGATGCCTGTGCCCGTCTGCTGGCTGATGCCGGCGACACGGTGTGGCTCGAAAATCCCTGCTATCCGGCAGCCCGGACAGCCATGCAGACCGCCGGCCTGAAGCTCGAACTGGTACCGGTTGATGGTGCCGGCATGGCGCCGGATGAAACGCTTTGGCAGCGCAAGCCGCCGCGTCTGATCTACCTGACCCCGGCGCATCAATATCCGCTGGGTTCGGTGCTCAGTCTGGAGCGGCGTCTCGCATTCCTGCGCCAGATCGGTGACGGCTGGATCATCGAGGATGACTACGATAGCGATTTCAACCATGCCCGGCCCGGTCATAGCCCGCTGCCTGCCATGCAGGGGCTGCAGGAAGAGGCGCAGGTGGTGTATCTCGGCACTTTCAGCAAACTGCTGTATCCGGGTTTGCGCATGGCTTATCTTGTGGTGCCGCAAACGATTGCCGAGGCCTTCGGCCCAGGGGCTTGCCAGCCTCTATCGTTCTGGCCATGCCGTCGAGCAACGCGCGCTGGCCCGCTTTTTCGAAAGCGGAGGTCTGACGCGCCATCAGCGAAAAATGGCTGCGTCCTACCGGGCGCGCCAGAGTGCGTTGCGCGAGGAACTGCTCGCAGCGTTTGGGGCGGATGCCGGGATACTCGGCGGCGCCGCCGGCTTGCACCTGACTTTGCTGCTGCCGGAAGGGCCGCGCGATACGGAAATCGTCCATCACGCAGCCGAGCTCGGCGTCACGGCACGCGCCCTGAGTGAATATTACGCACCGGAAATGCCGGCCCTGGCGCGCAACGGGCTGGTGCTCGGTTACGGCATGGTGGAGGAAAGGCGTATCCCTGAACTGGTAGGCCGTTTGCGGCTGGCGTATCAAAATGCCATTGACGCAGCGCACAAAATGCCGGCACAATAGCTCGATGATTTCTGCTCATTCCCTGTTTGCTCCCGTCGCCCTGTGCCGCCGCGTCCTGCGTGCGTGGCGCATTGCCGTTTGTCCGGGGCCTGGAGTGAATTAGTCAGATCAACGATACCGATTTCAGCAGAGGCCACGGATTGAACCCCGTGGCCTTTTTGTTTTTAACGCCCAGCGAAAGGAAGTTTCATGTCACTGATAGCCATATCGCGCCGCATTGCGCTGCTTGCCACCTTGCATCCGCCTTCGCCGCACTAGCATTTTTCTGGAGAGAACCATGTCGATTCCCGTCGCCTATCTTGGCATCATCCTCATCTGGTCCACCACGCCGCTCGCCATTCAGTGGAGCACCCAAGGCACCGGCTTTGCCTTTGCTGTCTTCGCCCGCATGCTGATCGGCGTCTGTGTTGCCGCGCTGCTGGTCTTCGTCTGGCGCATCGGTTTGCCGCTGCATCAGCGGGCGCGTCGGGCCTATCTGGTGGGTGGTCTGGGGCTGTTCGGGGCGATGGTGCTGACTTATTGGGGGGCGCGTTATGTGCATTCCGGGCTGGTTTCCGTGCTCTTTGGCCTGTCGCCGTTGATGGCCGGCATTCTGGCCGCATTGTGCCTCGGCGAACGTGCGCTGACGCGGCTCAAAGTGGCCGGCATGTTGCTCGGTGCGCTGGGCCTGGCGACGATTTTCATTCACGGCGACAGCCTGGGTGGCGAACATGCGCTGGCGGGTTTGCTGGCCTTGCTGGTCGCGGTTTTTATTTATTCCGGCAGTCTGGTCTGGCTGAAAAGCATTGCTGATGACAGCCCGCCGCTAGCGACAACGGTCGGCACCTTGTCGGTCTCCTTGCCCTTGTTCGGCCTGGTCTGGCTAGTGACGGATGGCAGCTTGCCGGCGATAGTGCCGCCTCGTTCCGGGGCAGCGATTGTTTATCTGGGCGTTTTCGGCTCGGTTATCGGTTTTGCGCTGTATTACTACGTGATCAAGCACCTTGAAACGTCGAAGGTAGCGCTGATTACCCTGGTCACACCGGTGATTGCGTTGCTGCTCGGCAACTTGCTCAATGGCGAAACGATCAGCCTGCGCCTGTGGCTGGGGACGGCCTTGATTCTCTTTGGCCTGACTGTCCATCAGTGGGATTCCCTGGCGTCGATGTTGCGTCCGGCGCGAGGGGCGGGCAGATAAATTGTCCGGGCAGGCGCTCTGCCTGCCTGCCCGACTGCATCTGGCCGTAAAATACGGCCTTTCGACTTCCGGCACTTCCGGAAAAAGGTTTTTACTGCATGAATATTAAAGAAAAAGTGCCGACCGTCGGCTTTGTTTCTCTCGGTTGCCCGAAGGCAAGTTCTGACGCCGAGCGTATCCTGACCAAGCTGCGCGCCGAAGGCTACGAGATTTCGCCAAGTTACGAAAATTCCGATCTGGTTATCGTCAATACCTGCGGCTTCATCGATGCTGCAGTTGAGGAATCTCTCGACGCCATCGGCGAGGCACTCAACGAAAACGGCAAGGTCATCGTCACCGGCTGCCTCGGCGCCAAGGGCGATATTGTCCAGACGACGCATCCGGCTGTGCTTGCCGTAACCGGCCCGCATGCGGCTGATGAGGTGATGGGTATCGTCCATCAGCACCTGCCCAAGCCGCACGACCCCTATTCCGACCTCGTGCCGCCGCAGGGCGTGCGCCTGACGCCGGATCACTTCGCTTACCTGAAGATTTCCGAAGGCTGCAACCACAGCTGTACCTTCTGCATCATTCCGTCTCTGCGTGGCCCGCTCGTTTCGCGGCCGGTTGGCGATGTGCTGGCCGAAGCCGAAAACCTGGCCCGGGCTGGCGTCAAAGAGATCCTCGTCATTTCGCAGGACACCTCGGCCTACGGCGTCGACCTCAAGTACCGCACGGCGTTCTGGGGTGGCAAGCCGGTCAAGAGCCGCCTCAAGGAGTTGTGCGAGGCACTGGCCAGCTTCGGCATCTGGGTTCGCCTGCATTACGTCTATCCTTATCCCTCGGTCGATGACGTCATTCCGCTGATGGCCGAAGGCAAAATCCTGCCTTACCTTGATGTCCCTTTCCAGCATGCCAGCCCGACCATCCTCAAGGCCATGAAGCGCCCGGCCTCGGCCGAGAACACGTTGGAGCGCATCGCCAAATGGCGCGAAATCTGCCCGGAAATCGTCATCCGCTCAACCTTCATCACCGGTTTCCCCGGCGAGACGGAAGAAGATTTCGACCAG
The DNA here is from genome assembly GCA_016709495.1 of Candidatus Dechloromonas phosphorivorans. Classification (GTDB taxonomy): domain Bacteria; phylum Pseudomonadota; class Gammaproteobacteria; order Burkholderiales; family Rhodocyclaceae; genus Azonexus; species Azonexus defluvii. The sequence goes on from JADJMS010000031.1 coordinate 39,293, forward strand.
CTCATCCAATTCCTTGAAGAAGCCAAGCTTGATCGCGTCGGTGCCTTTGCCTACTCACCGGTGGAAGGTGCCAAAGCTAACGATCTCGGGCTGCTGCTGCCGGAGAGCGTGCGTGAAGACCGCAAGCGCTGGTTGATGCAGGTGCAGGAAGATATTTCTGCCGCCAAACTGGAAGCCAAGATTGATACCGTGATTCAGGTACTGGTCGATGCAGTCGACGAAGAAGGTACCATTGCCCGCTCCAAGGCGGATGCGCCGGAGATTGACGGCCTGGTTTACCTTGATGGCCATTTTGATGCCGAGCCGGGTGACTTCCTGCAAGTGCGCGTGATCGATGCTGATCACCATGACCTCTACGCTGAAGTTATTTAAGTCGCGACCTTCAAATTGCTGAAAGGCAACCCCCCCAGCCCCCCTTGTCAGGGGGGAGCATTCAGTGCTGATCGGCCTCCCTCCCTGAAAAGGGGAGGTTGGGAGGGGTTAGGCTTTCTTGCAAATACATTGGCAGAAATCGTCGGCTCAGCCAACGTCCTGACCGACCCCGCCGACATCGCGCCTTTTGTCACCGACTGGCGCGGGCGTTATCGGGGCGTGGCGCAATGTGTTGTTCGTCCCGGTAATACGGCGGAGGTGTCTGCAGTCGTCAAAGCATGCGTTGCCGCCAATACGCCCATCGTGCCGCAGGGCGGCAATACCAGTTTGTGTGGTGCGGCGACGCCTGACGAGGCGGGCAGGGCGATAGTGCTCAGTCTGGCGCGCATGAATCAAATTGTTACGGTCGACGCCCAAAACAACGCCATTTTTTTGGAAGCCGGCTGCACGCTGGCCGCTGTTCAGGAAGCCGCACGTGCTGCTGATCGGCTGTTCCCGCTGGCTTTGGCCTCTGAAGGCACATGTCAGATTGGCGGCAATCTGTCGACCAATGCCGGCGGCGTACAGGTTTTGCGTTACGGTAATACCCGCGAACTGACCCTCGGCCTCGAAGTGGTTTTGCCCAATGGCGATGTCTGGAACGGCTTACGCGCCCTGCGCAAGGACAACACCGGTTACGATCTCAAGCAGCTATTCATCGGTGCTGAGGGCACGCTCGGCATCATTACCGCTGCCGTCCTCAAGTTGTTTCCCTTGCCGAAATTGCAAACTACTTGCTGGCTGAATGTTGCTACGCCATCTGTTGCGGTCGACCTGCTGAATGCCGCAAAAAATTCATTTGACGCGCAATTGACGGCCTTTGAACTGGTTTCTGAGGCGGCGCTTGGACTGGTCCTGAAAAACATCCCCGATAGCGCAAGGCCGACATCAGCATCCCCTTGGTATGTTCTGGCCGAATTTTCGGATGTGGCCGCCAGCACGGTTGAAAACTGGTTGGCCGACATGCTTTCCATGGGGCTGTTGAGCGATGCTGTCCTCGCCCAAAGCGAAACTCAGACACGCAAACTTTGGGCCTTGCGTGAAAATATTTCAGAAGCGCAGAAGATTGAAGGCATTAGTATCAAGCACGACATATCTGTGCCGGTGTCGCGTATTCCCGATTTTCTGAAGCAAGCCGATACGGCTCTGCTCAAGGCATTTCCCGGTATTCGGGTAGTTGCTTTCGGTCATCTTGGTGACGGAAATCTGCACTACAACCTGTCGCAACCTGATGCCCTTGAGAACACGGCATTTATCGACAGCCAGCCAGAAGTGAATCGTCTCTAGCTACCGATCTGGTGCATGCGCTGAATGGCCCGATTTCAGCCGAACATGGCATTGGCCAACTCAAGCGCGAAGAGTTGCTGCGTTATAAAAGCCCGGTAGAGATGACCATGATGCGCGCTATCAAACAAGCTTTCGATCCGCTGGGTTTAATGAATCCGGGCAAGATTTTTTAATCCTTGTGTAGCTTGAAGGGCAGGGTAAAGCTGAAGGTGCTGCCGACGCCAACCTGGCTCGCAATCTCCAGTTGGCCACCCAATAATTCAATCAGTTTGCGAGCGATGGGTAGCCCAATACCGGTGCCGCCATGCCGTCGAATGATCGAACCATCGGCCTGAATAAATAGTCCTGAAAGTAGTTGCTGAATTTTCTCTGGCGCGATGCCAGGGCCGGTGTCGGAAATTACGAATGCAAGTTTGATCTGCTCAGCCGAATGCTCAGCAACTTTTACTGAAATTGAAACCTGGCCCTGATCAGTAAACTTGATGGCGTTACCGACCAGATTGGCTAGTGTCTGGCGAAGAAGCTCCAGATCGCCGACCAGAACCTCCGGTACCGCCGGGTCTTGTTCAAGTGCGAAGACTAGTCCCTTGGCCTTTGCCTGGCTATTTTCCTTGCCAAGTATGTCTTCAAGAAAGTCAGTGACGGCAAAAGGTTGTTGCGTGAGTTTGATCTGACCTGACTCGAGGGCAGAAAGCCGGATCATCTGATTGATCAGATGCATCAAATCATCGGCAGAACTACGCAACGGGAGCAGATAGGAGCGTTGATCTTCAGTCAGTTCCTCCATGTCCAGCAGATCGGCCATGCCCATGATGCCGTTCATCGGCGTGCGTAATTCGTGGCTGACGTTGGCTAAAAACTCCGTCTTGGCACGGTTGGAAGTTTCCGCGATTGACTTGGCATGTTGCAGATCATTGACTAGGGAGTCTTTTTCATGCTCCAGACGGAAGGTATCCAGCAAAGTGTCATGAAAATAGTCAGCACTACGCGTTGTCATGAGCAGAAACAGAATAGACATGACGCTGAAAGCTATGTGCAGCGGATCGGTCCCGAGCGAACCGATTGCTACTGCCAGAATGATGGGCCAACCATAAACACGAAAGGCGAGTCGGTCTGCGGCGAGCACCGGTACTGCCGCAGCGACCGTGCCGGCCATGGCAAAGGCTGTGAATAACTGCAATTCAATACGGGTGCCGAGCATCATCATTAGTGCGCCAGCTGCCCAGATAATGCCGCTTGCCGCCGCCCCGGCAAATGCATGTTTACGCCACCGAACAGCATCCAGCTCCCGTTGTTTGCTATCTGTTAAATTGTATTTGCGGGCAAGCCAGATTCGCGAAGCAGCAACGATGCTGGCAAAAAACCACCAGCCAGTGATGGCCGATAATTGGGATGAAGGAAGCAATGCGGCGCTGATCCACAACATAAGACTCGCATTGAAAATGGAAACGATCTGCCCGAGCCTGATATTCCGGTAGAGCAGGTCTACCAGCTTGCTCAGTACAAATTGATCATTGTTTGAACTCAATGCAGCGCTTTCCCTGTGCTTTTGGCAAAAAGTTGAGCAACCTCTTCCGCGTTGAAACGATAGTCGCGGTTGCAGATGTCGTCACGAATCAAGATTTCGCCATGCTCGGCAAGAATGGTTTCTGCATCTTCCTGACCGAGGCTGCGCACCATGTCGCGAATTTTTTCCCAGTCTTCCGGGCAGTAATAGCTAACCATTTGCACATCATAAAGGCGAATGCCGCGATTCTCGATTTCTTCATGAAAAAGTCGTGAGAGCAGTGTTTCGGCATCAAGCTCAAGCAGTTCGGCCGGCTTGACCGTAGCGGCAAGTTGCGTGATGCGTTGCCAGCCATCCGGGTCGTGTTTGTCAGATTCCGGCATCTTCTGCAAAAACAAACATACCGCCGCTTTCGGGCCGGCAATCGTGAAAAGGCGCGAAGGTTGCTGTTCGGATTGCTCCAGATAATGCTCGAAGATGGTGGCGATGCTGTCGCCCACCATCGGCACAAAACTTTGGTAAGGCTGGCGCGAATCCGGCATGTCGAGGCTCATCATCAACTGGCCGCCCTGGGCTGCGCCGAGCAGTTCAGTAACCGGCGCCGGCAGAACAACCGGATTGCTGCGTGCCATGCCGCGCATCTGCAGTTTTTCGTTGCAATCCATGACCAGTAACTGGATAGGGCCATTGCCGCGCAATTGCAGCGTTAAACGGCCAGGTTGCTTGAGCTGGCCGGCGATCAGCGCGGTGATGGCTGCGGTTTCGCCGAGCAGTTGGGCGACAGTCGGCTGATAATTGCGGTCCGCCTGCATCTGTTGCCAGGTATCGCCGAGATGAACCACGGCACCACGAATATCGAGGCCTTCAAAAAGGAAGCGACGTATCGTGCTGTCGTTCATTTCAAGGCTTCCGTATAGTTTTCGGGCGAAAAACCAACGAGGAGCTGGCTACCCGTATCGAGTACCGGGCGCTTGATCAAGCTGGGGTATTGGGCCATTAATTTCAGGGCTTTTTGCTCGTCGACCGCAACACGTTCGTCGTCGCTCAGCTTGCGCCACATCAGGCCGCGCCTGTTGAGCAGTTTTTCCCAACCGGCGCGCTGGTTCCAGTCGGGTAAATTGGCTTCGGCGACGCCGGCTTTTTTGTAATCGATAAATTCATAAGCCACACCATTCGCCTCCAGCCACGCGAAAGCTTTTTTCATGGTGTCGCAATTCTTAATGCCAAAGACCTTGATCATGACTGCAAATATTCGTTGGGGAAAACGAATGATAACAGCCGATGCAGTGCCTTAGCGGAACTCGAAAGCTTCCTGGTGAAAGGCTGTACGCGATAGACCGCTGTTATGCAGCGCTTTGCCGAGTGACTTGCCCCAGGCTGCCGGGCCGCAGAACCAGACGCTGCTTCCGGCTTGCAAGGTTGAGGCAACCTCGTGGGAACTGAGTGGGCCTTCGCGTTCGGTTAGTCGACGGTGTAATCGGACGCCGGCAGATTGGCAGAGCGCTTCAAGGTGGGCGGGAAATTCGCCTGCTGTTGAATCCGGTGTGCAGTAGAAAAGATCGGCGTTGGCCGATTTCTTGCCGTCAGCATTAGCCAGTTCGTTCAGGCGAGCGAGGAACGGCGTAATACCGATACCACCGGCAATCCAGACCTGATGATCGCTCAGCTTGTTACACCCCAAGGGTGCTTCCTGTGGGGCGCGGTCAACCTGCGTTGAAGGCGAAAAATCAAAGCTGCCGTATGGGCCTTCCAGCAAGAACATTTGTCCGGGCTGGACGAGAACGGGTAGTTTGGTGGTGAAATCACCCAGCGCCTTGATGGCTAATGTCAGGGTGCCATCCTTCGAGTTCCATGCTGACGCGATGGTAAAGGGGTGAGCTCCTTCGCCGCGCTGGCCGAAGTCGGCAAACAGGAACTGTCCGGCGCGGTGGCCCGGCCAGCCTTCGGTCGGGCGGCAGACGATTTCAAGTAACTTGCCCTCGTGCTGGTTGATCGAGACAATTTGAGCCGGATGCTGGCGGTTACGCCCGATACGATTTGATAGTGAGAGCAGGGCAGAAATAGCACCCGCAGCGGCCATGGTGGCGGTCAGCCAGCCGAGCGGGTTTTGCCAGAAGGTGGCTGGCATCAGGATCAGGCCGTGAAAAACGCCGGCCAGGAAGATGAGGCCGAAAGCCTTGTGCACCAAGCGGAAATAGCGATAGGGGATACGCCGGACCAAAGCGATGACGACCAGCGCCAGCAGGATATAGCCGGCCCATTCGCCGACATCCTTGGCCAGACTCAGCCACATGTCCTGCATGCCTTTTGGACCGCGTGGGCGAGACGGAACCCAACCGAGTTTGGCCATTTTCTTGGGTAGCCATTCCATCATCCAGTGGCTGAAAACCAGAATGCCGCTGCCAATACCGATGTATTTGTGCAGCCGGTAAAGCTTGTCAAGACCACCAAGGTGTTTTTCAAGCCAAGCCGGACGCGCGGCCAGCGCGATGCCGGCACTCATCCACCAAAGTGCCAGGGTGCCGGTGAGGATGATCAAGGCTTTGCGCCACTCCCAAAAGGTGGGATTTGCAGCGAGCACTTCAGGCAGGGCGAAGATGCCCCAGAATCCAAGTGGGATCAGGGCGAGCAGGATGAGCGGGCGTTTCATGATGGATTTGTTTCAGCGGGGAATAGCTGAAGCTTACGCCGCAAGTTGATTAAAAGCTGTACTGCGCCTGTTCCAACTTGTAAGCAATTGCAACCGCCCGTCATGGGAGACGGGCGGTATTAGGCTTTAGCGCTTCAGCTTGGCAAAGGCGCTGGCCATCACATTGCCAGCCGGGGCGGGGGCCCGTGCAGCGCGGCTGTGAACGATTGGGCTGCGTTCCGCGCGCGGCAGGTGCATTGTCGTGACGTTTGGCCTGGCTAGGCTCATCCCCCATGCGCATGGTCAGGGCGATGCGCTGCCGCTGGAGATCAACCTCCATGACCTTTACCTTGACGATCTGCCCAGCCTTGACAATGCTATGCGGGTCCTTGACGAAGGTGTTGGACAGTGCCGAAACGTGCACCAGCCCATCCTGATGGACGCCGATATCGACAAACGCACCGAAGGCGGCGACGTTGGTGACGACGCCTTCGAGAATCATGCCCGGGCGCAGGTCGCCGACTTTTTCGACACCATCAGCGAAGGTGGCGGTCTTGAACTCGGGGCGCGGGTCACGGCCGGGTTTTTCCAGTTCCTTGAAAATATCCTGCACAGTCGGCAGACCGAAGCGCTCGTCGGTGTATTTCGACGGGTTCAGGCCCTTGAGCGCGCGACTATCGCCGAGGATTTCCTTGATCGACTTGTTGAGATCGACAATGATTTTTTCAACCACAGGGTAGGCTTCCGGGTGCACCGAAGAGCTATCGAGCGGGTTGTCGCCGTTCGGCACGCGCAGAAAGCCGGCGGCTTGTTCGAAAGTCTTGTCACCAAGGCGCGGGACTTTTTTCAATTCGTTACGACTCTTGAACGCGCCGTTGGCATCGCGGTAGCTGACGATGTTACTGGCCAGCGACGCATTCAGCCCGGAGATGCGGGTGAGCAGCGGCACCGAGGCGGTATTGACGTCGACGCCAACGGCATTCACGCAGTCTTCAACCACGGCATCGAGATTGCGTGCCAGTTTGGTTTGCGACACATCATGCTGGTACTGGCCGACGCCAATCGATTTGGGATCAATCTTGACCAGTTCGGCCAGCGGATCTTGCAGGCGGCGGGCAATCGAAACGGCGCCACGGATCGATACATCGAGATCGGGGAATTCCTTGGCAGCGAATTCGGAGGCCGAGTAGACCGAAGCACCGGCTTCCGAAACCACAATTTTGGTCAGCCGTGCTTCCGGGTAGCGCTTGATGACATCTTGCAGCAGCTTGTCGGTTTCGCGGCTGGCAGTGCCGTTGCCGATGGCGACCAGGGTTACCTGATGCTTGGCGGCGAGGCGGGCGATGGTCGAAATCGAGCCATCCCAGTCGCAGCGCGGCTCGTGCGGATAAATCGTGGCGTGGTCGAGCATCTTGCCGGTGGCATCGACGATGGCGAGCTTGCAGCCGGTACGAATGCCGGGATCAACGCCCATCGTGACGTGCTGGCCAGCCGGGGCGGCGAGCAGCAGGTCCTTGAGATTGCGGCCAAAAACGCGGATCGCTTCTTCCTCGGCGCGTTCGCGCAACTCGTTCATCAGTTCGAGCTCAAGGTGGGTGTACACCTTGACCTTCCAGGTCCAGCGTACGGTATCGGCCAGCCATTTGTCAGCCGGGCGATTTTGCGGTTTGATCCCGAAACGGACGGCGATGCGTTGTTCGCAGGGGTTGGAGCCGGGTTTGATGTTGGCTTCGTCAAGCTCCGAATCCAGTACCAGCGCGACTTGCAACATGCCTTCATTACGCCCGCGCAGCAAGGCAAGAGCACGGTGCGAAGGCATGCTGGCCACCGGTTCGTTAAAGTCGAACCAGTCGCGGAATTTGGCACCTTCATTTTCTTTGCCTTCAACGACGGTTGACCGTACCAAACCATGTTCGCTGAGATATTCACGCAACTGACCAAGTAGTTCTGCGTCTTCAGCGAACTTTTCCATGAGGATCTGGCGGGCGCCATCGAGTACCGCCTTGCTGTCGGCGAATCCGGCTTCGGTATTCAGGAATTTTTCGGCTTCCTCTTCCGGGGTCTGCATCGGGTCAGCCAACAAACTGAGGGCAAGTGGCTCGATGCCGGCTTCACGGGCAATCTGAGCCTTGGTCCGGCGTTTTTGCTTGTAGGGCAGGTACAAGTCTTCGAGGCGTTGCTTGGTTTCAGCATTCATCACCTCAACCCGCAGTTCAGGTGTCAGTTTGCCTTGTTCGTCGATACTGGAAATGATCGCACTGCGGCGGTCTTCAAGGTCGCGCAGGTAGGTCAGACGCTCTTCAAGGTTGCGCAACTGGGTGTCGTCCAGCCCATCGGTCGCTTCCTTGCGGTAGCGCGAGATAAAAGGAACGGTGGCGCCTTCGTCCAACAGGGAAATGGCGGCGTTAACCTGGGTCGGGCGGACGCCGAGTTCGGCGGCAATACGATGTTCAATCGGTGGGAGCATGGATGCGGCACTGCAGCAAATTTGGGGTGTGGACTATGCGCAATCCAAGGGAAAATTACAACAGCGTTTGTATGGTGTAGCATGATCCGATAAATCGTTTAATCAAATCAGTGGAGGCAAAAAATATGAAAGTTGAAACCTATTTGTTTGGCAGTGTCGACATCAGCCCGGAAAAAATTATCAATTTTCCAAATGGTCTGGTCGGTTTCGAAGCCAGCAAGCGCTACATGATTGCTCACGAGGAGAGCGAAGCGCCGCGCGTCAGTTATACCCTGCAGTCACTGGACGATCCGATGCTGGCCTTCCAGATCATTGATCCGGCAGCGCTCGGCTTCAACTATGAACTGGTCCTCAGCGATGCTGAAAATGCGCTGCTTGGCACGCCAGCACCCGAGGATGTTGTGGTCATGCAAGTCCTGAGCCGAAAGGAAGAGGGCGGCAAAAACGAGATTAGCCCCAATCTGCGCGCCCCATTGTTGATCAATACCAAGGCATTGCTTGGCTATCAAAAGATCATGGAAAAATTCGTTCCTAACGTCACGCTGTCGAATCTGGCGAGTTCAGTCTAAATCCGAATGTGCTCGATAAAACGGGGCTGAGGCCCCGTTGTTCGTTTACAGCGGTGTTAAGGTGTCGCGGTAGCGCCGGGCATTGGCAACATAGTGTTCAGCCGAAGCCTTGAGCTTGGCGACCTCTTCATCGCCCAGTTCGCGCACCACCTTGCCTGGTGAGCCGACAATCAGCACCCGATCCGGAAATACCTTCCCTTCGGGAATCAGTGTATTGGCACCCACGATGCAGCCTTTACCAATTACGGCGCGGTTGAGAATCACAGAGCCGATGCCGATCAGGCTGCCGTCGCCAACGGTGCAGCCGTGCAGCATGACCAGGTGGCCGACGGTGACGTTGTCGCCGATATGCATCGGCACGCCTTCATCCGTGTGCAACACCGAGCCATCCTGAATATTGGTGTTGTCGCCAATATGGATCGGATCATTGTCGCCGCGCAGTGTGGCATTCCACCAGATTGAGGCATTGGTGCCGAGGCGGACGTCGCCGATCACCGTGGCGTTGGGGGCAACCCAGGTGTTATCGGCGAGTTGTGGCTGTTTTTCTCCAAGGCGGAAGAGGGGCATGCGTTTTCCTTTGCTTAAAATTTTCAGGCGTTTTTTTAAGTTGACCGTAACATTCTCCTAAATTATTGCGGTGAAGAACGGAGTTACTATGAATTTTCGTCAAATAAAATCCTGGCAATGGGTGTTGATTGTCATTGCCTTGCTGGTGGCGCTCGATTGGGCAATACGCCGACCTGATTCACGATCCCGTGAATTGAACAACATCATCCAGGCGCAGGCCAGCGCACAGTTGAAAGCCTACCCGTACCAGTTTCACGTGCTGCGCGTTGCGGGGGAGACGGCCGTGATGGCGACTCCGCGGAATTTTCAATCGCCGGCTTTTCGCTTTCTTGCCGTGCTTTACCCCGAGATCAACGTCAAGGATCACAACAATCCAGCCTTCATAGCAGTTGAAAAATTGCTCGGCCAGGTTCAGGACGAAGCCAAGGATATTGTGTTGGCGCAGCCCGGTATCAAAAGTGTGAGCTGGGAACTCGACAAGGAGTGGTTGCGGCGTCACCACGTTGAAGTGCCTGACAAGTAAGCGGATCTTCAGAAATCTTGATCCGTGCCAGAGTAATTTGATGTCACGCCTGCCAGAATCGGCCCGTTAATTTGGCAAAAAGGACCGTCATGGCGGCGGAGGCAGTGCTGGAATCAGGTATAGAGACAGAAGCGGGTGGCCGGATTCCCGGCAACAAGGGCATGTGGGTGGGCATTACCTGCGAGTTCGTTGAATTTGCCGTGCTGTTCATCGTCTATTTCGTTGCTCGCGCCAATTTTCCGGATGCGTTTCAGAATGGCGCCGAACGCCTGTCGCGGGTTTCCGGCACAGTAATCACCTTGCTGATGGTGACCAGCAGCTTTTTCATTGCCTGCTCGGTCAATACCATGCGCTCCGGAAAACGCCGTCAGTCAATCTATTGGCTGGTCGCCGGGCTGGTCGTTGCGTTGGGTTATCCGATTGCCAAGTATCTTGAAATCAGCTCGAATCTGGCACAAGGTATCAACGGCGAATCGGGGATATTTTTCACCGTTTATTACTATTTGACCTTCAACCATCTCGTCCATGCCACCTGGGGCATCCTCGGTATTTTGTGGGTATTGGTGCGTCATTCGTTCGGCGGTTATAGCGTTGAGGATCATCATGGTCTTGAAGCGCTGGCCAGTTACTGGCACGCCACTGACATCATCTGGCTGATCATTTTCCCGATGTTCTACGTACTGGCCTGAATCATGACTACCCTCCACAAAACACCCGCTACCTCGCTGGTTCCGCTAACTCTGACCTGGCTTGTTCTGTGCGTCTTGACGGTGCTTAGTCTGGGGTTGGGTCAATGGTTTCACGCAGCGGCCTGGCTACCGTTACTGGTCGCGGTGATTGTCTGGGTCAAGGGCACAATGGTTGCGCGCTATTTCATCGAGTCTGACCTGACGCACCCCTTTATCCGTCGCTTGCTCAAGGTGTTTATTGCCTTTGCACCGCTCTGGCTGATTTTGACCGGTTTTTACGGTGGGCAGTTTGCACAGTGGGGCAGTCTGTTCCTGAAACACTAAGCTGATCGATCCGCCAGCTTTTGAACGATCAGGCTGCCGACCATATCGCCTTCTACATTTACCGCCGTTCGGACCGTATCGAGAATACGATCAATCGGTAACAAAATGGCGATGGCTTCCGTCGGCAGACCGACTGACTCAAGCACCAGCACCATGCTCAACATGCCGACGCTGGGTATCCCTGGCGCCCCAATCGCTCCCAGCATGGCAACGAAGAAAATGATCATCTGACTGGCAATATCGAGTTCGATACCCGCGAGTCGGGCAACAAAAAGGGCCGCCGCCGCTTCATAAAGCGCAGTGCCATCCATGTTGACCGTCGCACCCAGCGGGATGACGAAATTGGCGATATCTTTTTTGACATGCAGATGCTGCTCGGTACAGCGCAGGGTAATCGGCAATGTCGCGGCACTGGAGCTGGTGGCAAAGGCGGTAATCAGCGCCTCACGCGAGCCGCGCCAGAAACGAAGCGGCGTAACCCGTGTTACTGCATAAAGCAGCAGTGGCAGGACGATCACGCCATGGAACAGTGTGCTGCCAATGACCACCGCGATGAAGTGAAGCAGACTGCCGAGGAGTGCGTTGTTCTGGCTGGCGACCAGTTGCAGCAACAAGGCGGCAATACCCAAGGGTGCGAGGCGCATGATCCAGCCGACAATCATCAGGCAGAGTTCCTGCAATTCCTGAATCAGCACGCGCAAATTGCGGTAACGCTCTCCGCCGATGACCAAGGCAATACCGAGGAAGAGGGCAATGATGACGACAGCCAGAATCTCGCCCTGAGCTAGTGCCTTGAACGGATTCATGAAAAGACCGTGCAGGAACTGAGCTATATATTCCGGCAAGGGCATTTGCCGTGCCTGAAAATTTTTGGTCGCCTCGGCAAACATTTCCAGCTGCAAACCCTTGCCCGGCTCGAAAATATGCGCAGCGCCAAAGCCGATGATGATCGCCAGTGCCATCGACAAACCGAAAAAACTCAGGGTGGTGACCCAAACCCGGTGCATCTTCTGGTTGGCACGCAGATTGGCGACACCGACCACAATCGAAGCAAAAATCAGAGGCACCAGCACCATGCGCAGCAGGTCAAGAAACAGTGTGCCGACCAGCTTGGCCCCATACAGTGTGTCCTGACGAAACTCACCGGGGCCACTGGCGTTGAGCCAGAAGCCACCGGCAATGCCGATCAGGCAGCCGAGCAGGATCTGGCTATTGAGAGAAATTCGGGGCATTGGCTTGATCCGGAGAAAGTGCCGCAATTCTAACGGTCGACGCCGGAAATCAAGCAGAATTTGAGCCGGAATATGACTTTCTGAAACCAACAAATCACTTTAATAAACTAATTTAAGTTATTGGTTTATAAACAACAAAGCCGTCTTTCGACGGCTTCTTTGTAAGGTTGGCGGAGTGGACGGGACTCGAACCCGCGACCCCCGGCGTGACAGGCCGGTATTCTAACCAACTGAACTACCACTCCACGTCTGATTGGCTGGCTGATTGACTCAGCACGTTTCAGAGCGGCGCGAATCATAGCACGGGAAGGCAGGCTAGGACTACAATTTGGCGTTTATTCGAGTGATTACCCAACAATGACCGATAACGGCACCCTCAACAGTCTTTGGTCACAGGCGATAGTGGCCGGGTTCGTCGCGGCCGGGGTCAAGCGGGCGGTGATTTCACCCGGCTCACGATCTACGCCGCTGGCGCTGGCCCTGTTGGGGCAGAGCGGTCTGATTTGTGATGTTACGGTCGACGAAAGATCTGCCGCATTTTTTGCGCTCGGTATTGCTAAGGCAAGTCATAGACCTGTTTTGTTGCTGGCGACCTCTGGCACGGCGCCTGCCAACTGGATGCCGGCGGTGATGGAAGCGAACCTGTCCCGTGTGCCGCTAATTCTGATTTCTGCTGATCGCCCGCCAGAATTGCAGGGTTGCGGTGCAAATCAGACGGTTGATCAGGTCAATCTGTTTGGTGTGCAGGTGCGTGCCAGCCATGCGCTCGGCGCGCCCCATGAGGGCTTTGATCCTGCCTATCTGCATCGGCTTGCAGCCCGTGTTTGTGAGCAGGCAATCTGGCCACATCCGGGACCCGTGCATATCAACCAGCCGTTTCGGGAGCCGCTGATTCCGCAGGGGAATTTGCTGGCCAGTGATGTACCAGCCGAGATTTACATTCGCCAGCCGCTTCTAAGCCCAACGCCAGGTGATATTCAGGAGGTTTGCCGGGTAATTGCCGGGCGACCGGGGGTAATCGTTTGCGGTGAACTGCCGGAAAGCCCTGATTTTCCATTTGCCATCAGCGCACTGGCCGCGCAACTGGTTTGCCCAATCCTTGCCGAACCTTTGTCCAATCTTCGTTTCGGCCCACATGACCTGTCGCACGTTGCGGTGAGATACAACGCCTGGCTGAGTGATTCGGCATCGCAAGCCCGAGTACGTCCGGCGTGGGTTTTACGTTTCGGTGCCTTTCCGGTCACCCGGAATTTGCAAAACTATGTTGCCAGCGCAACTGTGCAGATCGTTGTCCAACCCTGGCCGCGCTGGAGTGATCCTGCGCAGCGGGTTACCCATATGTTGCGTTCAGACCCAACGGCTTTTTGTAAGGCGCTGATCGCTGCTTGCCTCAGTCTTGCACGGCTGGCTGGCAACGTACTTTTGTCGAAATTGAAGAGGGCGCACAACCTGCTGAAAAAGTTGAGCACATTGCCGCCATCCTCGATCATTTGCCAGAAAACCATGCTGTATTTGTCGGCAATTCGCTGGCTATTCGCCAACTCGATACCCATTCAGGCTGTGGGAACAAGGCGCTGCATTTTTACGGAAATCGTGGCGCCAGCGGCATAGACGGAAATATCTCAACGGCCATGGGCATTGCCGCTGAACACGGCCAGGTGCTGGCTTTGCTCGGCGACTTGACCACCCAGCACGACATTGGCGGCTTGGCATTGGCACAAGGCCGCGATGTGGTGATTGTTACGGTCAACAACGCAGGCGGCGGAATTTTCGATCTGCTGCCGCAAGCTGCGCTGCCCGAGTTTGAAAAGGGCTGGCGAACGCCGCAGCAGATCAATTTTGAACATGCGGCGCTCTGCTTTGGTCTGAGTTATGCGCGTGCGGAAAATACTGAAGATTTACGCAGTGCGCTATATGCCGCTATCAACAAAGGCGGCCCGCATCTGATTGAACTGATGCTGGCCTGAAATCTAGTCAAACAGATTCAGCAGCGAATCCAGACCGCCAAAATTGATCGCAATATCAGCCTTGGCGCGGGTTGCCGGCTTGGCGCGGAAAGCAACTGATAGCCCGGCCTGCGCCATCATCATCAGATCGTTGGCGCCATCACCACAGGCGATTACCTGTTCTTTTTTGAGGCCAAGCTCATCGGTCAATTTAGCCAGATGGTGCGCTTTGGCTGCCGCATCAACGATGTCGCCAACAACGCGGCCAGTCAGTTTACCGCCAGAGATTTCGAGTTCATTCGAGGTGGCGAAGTCAAACCCCAGCTCGATACGCAGACGCTCGGTGAAATAGGTAAAACCACCGGAAAGAATGGCGGTGCGTAGTCCAGCATTCTGTGCCGCTTCCAGCAGTTCACGGGCGCCCGGTGAAAGAAGGAGGCGTTCTCCAAAAACCCTGGCCAAAACGCGCGCGTCGAGTCCGGCAAGTAGCGACAGGCGACGGCGTAGGCTTTCGCGGTAGTCGATTTCACCACGCATGGCCGCTTCGGTCACGGTCGAAACTTCTTCCTTCTTGCCGGCAAAGTCAGCCAGTTCGTCGATGCACTCGATGGTGATCAGCGTCGAATCCATGTCAAAGCAAATCAGGCCGAAGTCGGAGAGCTTTTTTGTTGCTCTCGACAAAAGCCCAATCGAGATTCTCCGCTTCGATCAGCGGGATCAGTGCATCGAATTCAGGTGTTCGGCTGACGCCATGCAGCCGGACCACCTGCGGTGGGCGCGGTTCTACCTTGCTGGCGCTGGTCGCAGAGACAATACGCTCAAGAAGAAAGGTGGGCAGCGCGCCGCCCTGAATAATCAGGTTCATCTTGGGTCAGGCAATACGTTCCGGTAGCACGTCACGAAGCAGAATGGCCGCATCGCGGATCATCTTTTTCGGTGGTATCCCAATCAACGCAACCGTCGGTGACCGAGCAGCCGTATTTGAGTTGGCTGAGGTCGGCGGGGATTGGCTGATTGCCGGCTTCGATGTTGGATTCGATCATCACGCCGAGCAACGAGTTGTTACCGAGGCGGATCTGATTGACGATGTCAGTCATAACCAGTGGTTGCAATTCCGGCTTTTTGGAGCTGTTGGCGTGCGAGCAATCGACGACGATGTTGTGCGGCAATTTGGCCTTGCTCAGCGCCTGTTCGACCATGGTTACGGAAACGGTATCGTAATTCGGGCGACCATCACCACCACGCAGCACGATGTGGCCGTGGTTGTTGCCCTTGGTACGGACAACGGCAACGCGGCCCTGGCTGTTGATGCCGAGGAAGGAGTGCGGATTGGAGGCGGAGAGGATGGCATTGACGGCAACGCCGAGGTCGCCGCTGGTGCCGTTCTTGAAGCCGACCGGGGTGGATAGCCCGGACGACATCTCGCGGTGGGTCTGCGATTCGGTGGTGCGGGCGCCGATGGCGGTCCAGGTGATCAAGTCACCATAGTATTGTGGCGAAATCGGGTCGAGCGCCTCGGTGCCGGTCGGCAAACCTATTTCAGCGATGTCGAGCAGGAACTGGCGGGCTTTTTCCATGCCGATGTCGACACGGAAGCTGTCATCCATGAACGGGTCGTTGATGTAACCTTTCCAGCCGACCGTGGTGCGTGGTTTTTCAAAGTAGACGCGCATGATGATCTGCAGCGTATCGCCCACTTCATCGGCGAGTTTTTTCAGGCGGCGGGCGTAATCGAGGCCGGCGACAGGGTCATGAATCGAGCAGGGGCCGACGACGACGAACAGGCGGTGATCCTTACGCTCGAGAATCTTGCGCAGCAGATTGCGACCGTGATTCACCGTTTTAGTCGCCTTTTCACTGATCGGCAACTTGGCGTGGATTTCTTCCGGCGTTGGCATCGCGTCGAAGGCGCTTATGTTGAGGTTTTCTGTATTCTTTGTCGTCATTTTGTCAGCTCGCGAATCATGTCTTTGACTGCTGTTACCTTGTCGGTCAGGGTAGGGCAGTGGCGTAAAAGGGAGATTTTATCTTGTCCGGCCAGGTTATAGCTGCGGTTCTTCTGAATCAAATTGATTATCTTGATCGGTTCGATAGGCGGATTTTTGGAAAATTCCGGGCTGAACTGGATCGTAATCTGATCGTTGTTCGCATCCAACTTCTGGATTAGTAGCGGTTTGACCAGCAAGCGCAGGCGATGGGTGGCGAGCAGGCTTTGCGCCTGAATCGGCAATTCGCCGAAGCGATCAATCAGTTCTTCCTGCAAGGCGTCGATATCTTCAGTACTGTCGCCATTGGCCAGGCGCTTGTACAAAGTCAGGCGCTCATGAACATCCGGGCAATAGCCGTCCGGGAGCAAGGCTGGTGTGCGCAGGTTGATTTCAGTGCCAATGCCAAGCGGTTGGGTGAGGTCGGTGGCGTTGAGATGCTTGCCCTGTTTCATGGCAGCGACGGCGCGGTTGAGCATGTCGGCGTACATCGTGAAGCCGACTTCCTGCATTTCTCCGGACTGGTTATCGCCAGCACCTCGCCGGCACCGCGGATTTCCAGATCGTGCATGGCGAGGAAGAAGCCGGAACCGAGTTCTTCCATCGATTGAATCGCCTCAAGGCGCATCCGCGCTTGTTTGGTCAGCGCCTTGTCGTCCTGCACAAGCAGATAGGCGTAGGCCTGATGGTGTGAGCGCCCGACACGGCCGCGCAATTGGTGCAACTGGGCGAGACCGAACTTTTCGGAACGGTTGATCAGGATGGTATTGGCGTGCGGGTTGTCGATACCGGTTTCGATAATTGTCGTGCACAGCAGGACATTGGCGCGCTGGCCGGTGAAGTCGCGCATGACGCGCTCCAGTTCGCGCTCGTTCATCTGGCCGTGACCGATGACGATGCGGGCTTCAGGCACCAGCTTGGCCAGTTTTTCCTGCATGTTGGCGATGGTGTCGACTTCGTTATGCAGGAAATACACCTGGCCGCCGCGCTTCAACTCACGCAATACAGCTTCGCGGATGATGCCGTCCGAGAAATTGCTGACGAAGGTCTTGATCGCCAGGCGTTTCTGCGGCGCGGTGGCGATCACCGAGAAGTCGCGCAGGCCCTCCATGCTCATCGCCAAGGTGCGCGGGATCGGCGTTGCGGTCAGAGTCAGGACATCGACCTCCGCGCGCATCGCCTTCAACGTTTCCTTCTGGCGCACACCAAAACGGTGTTCTTCGTCGATGACAACCAGGCCGAGGCGGTTGAATTTGACGTCCTTGCCGATCAGCTTGTGCGTGCCGATGATGATGTCGATTTTGCCTTCGGCCAGTTCCTGCAAGGCTTGTGCGGATTCCTTGGCGGTCTTGAAGCGGGAGATTTCGGCAATCTTCACCGGCCAGTCGGCAAAGCGGTCGGCGAAAGTCTGGAAATGTTGTTCGCAAAGCAGGGTGGTCGGGCATAAAACGGCTACCTGCTTGCCGCCGGCCACGGCACAGAAGGCAGCGCGCAGAGCCACTTCGGTCTTGCCAAAGCCGACATCGCCGCATACCAGACGATCCATCGGCTTGCCGGAACGCATATCCTGAATGACCGCGAGAATTGCCTGCGCCTGATCGTTGGTTTCCTCAAAGCCGAAACCATCAGCAAATGCCTCGTAATCGTTTTCCTGAAAATCGAAGGCATGACCCTGACGGGCGGCGCGCGCGGCATAAAGGGCAAGCAGTTCGGCGGCAGTGTCGTGCGCCTGTTCGGCAGCCTTGCGCTTGGCCTTTTCCACTGGCCGGAGCCAAGCGTGTGAGCGGGCACTTTCCGGGTCGGCACCGGAACAGCGCGAAATGACGTGCAACTGCGCTACCGGCACAAAGAGCTTGGCGTCGTTGGCGTAATGCAGTTCAAGAAATTCCTGCTCGCCAAGGCCCAGATCCATGCGCACCAGGCCTTGGTAGCGGCCAATGCCGTGGCTTTCGTGCACCACCGGGTCGCCGACTTTCAATTCGGTGAGGTCTTTTAACCAGTTGTCGAAACTGGCTTTCTTCTGCGATTCGCGCCGGGTGCGGCGTGGCGAGCCGGCGAAGAGTTCGGTTTCGGTAATAAAGGCGATTTTGTCCAGCGCGAAACCGGTGTGCAGCGGGCCAATGCCCAGTGACAGTTTGGCATTCGTACTGAGAAAACCGGCCAGATCGGCGCTG
>JADJMS010000032.1 GCA_016709495.1 Candidatus Dechloromonas phosphorivorans
GCCGGAGGCCTGGGCCGTGAAATTATCCGGCGTCTGGACCAGCAGGCCGCAGCCGACGCGCTTGAATTCCAGCGTATTGAGCACGCGGGAGATCGGCACGACGAGAACGCGCAGGTTGGTCTTGCCGGCCAGCGCGGCCTTGGCTTCAGCGGTGAGGATGAGGCAATCAGCACTTCGACGAAGTGCTTGCGCTCGTCCATGGCGTTGACGACGTCGATACCGACTTCACCGTTGAAGGCGATGATGCCGCCGAAAAGCGGAAGTCGAATCGGTCTTGAAAGCCTTTTCGTATGCGCAAGCAGTGTGCCATCGATAGCCACGCCGCACGGGTTGGCGTCCGGGCTTGACGATGACGCAGGCCGGGGTATCGAAGGTCCTTGACGCATTCCCAGGCGGCGTCGGAATCGGCGATGTTGTTGTAGGACAGTTCCTTGTCCCTGCAGCTGGCGTGTAGGCGGCAATGCTGCCGGCAACCTGGGTGGTGTCGCGGTAGAAAGCGGCGCTCTGGTGGAGTTTTCACCATAGCGCAGGATTTCGGTGCGGTCGAAGGCCAATTGCAGCTTGGCAGGAAGATCGCCGGAACCGGTGGCGGCTTCCGGCCGGCTTGGCGCGGCACCTTCATCGAGCCGGTCAGCCAATTGGCGATCATGCTGTCGTAACGGGCGGTGTGGGTGAAGGCTTTCTTGGCGAGGCCGAAACGGGTGGTGAGTTGCAGGGCGCCGCCATTGGCTTTCATTTCGGCGAGCAGCGGGGTAAGTCTTCCGGATCGGTGACGATGGCGACGCCGGCGTAGTTCTTGGCCGAGGAACGAACCATGGCCGGACCACCGATGTCGATATTCTCGATCGCGTCTTCCAGCGTCACGCCAGCCTTGGCGATGGTGGCGGCGAACGGGTAGAGGTTCACGCAGACGAAGTCGATGGTCGGGATGTCATGGTGTTCAATCGTTGCCAGATGTTCCGGCAGGTCGCGGCGGGCCAGGATGCCGCCATGCACCTTCGGGTGCAGGGTCTTGACGCGGCCGTCGAGCATTTCCGGGAAGCCGGTGTAGTCGCCGATTTCGGTCACGCTAAGGCCGGCATCGCGCAGCATCTTGGCGGTGCCGCCGGTGGACAGCAGCTTGACGCCCTGGGCGGCGAGGCCCTGCGCGAATTCGAGGACGCCGGTTTTGTCGGAAACGGAAATCAGTGCTTGCCTTGATGGTCAGCGGCGATTTACAGAAGTTGGTGTTCGGTGAGTTTTTTGCGTAGCGTGTTGCGGTTGATGCCAAGCATCTCCGCCGCCAGCGTCTGGTTGGTGCCCGCTTTGGCGAGCACCACTTCAACATCGGCTTTTCGACGCTTTTCAAAACCATGTCGCAGATCGCGCCCGGTTTTCCCCATCCAGATCGCGGAAATACTGCTCCAGTGCATTGAATAACGCACTGCCCCAAATCATGCTGGCTCATGCTGCCAACGCCTCCTCTTTGTCGTATTTAGATATTCGTTTTCTTCCGCCTGGCGGATGAAAAACTTGTTCACCGCCTGCATCTGTTGTTCGATACTGGGCAGAACGTTCATTTCCTTACGGAAGGCCGCCGAACCAACCAACCCCTTGGTATACCAGGAGATGTGTTTGCGGGCGATCTTGAACCCCGTTTCCGGGCCGTAGAAAGCATAAAGATCGATCAGGTGTGCCTTGAGGATCTCGTGAATTTCAGTGACCTGCGCCGGCGGCAAACGCTCGCCGGTCTTAGGAAGTGCTCGATTTCGCGGAAAAGCCAAGGACGGCCCTGGGCGGCGCGGCCGATCATGATGCCGTCAGCGCCGGTGACGTCGAGGACGTGCTTGGCTTTCTCTGGTGTCGTGATGTCGCCATTGGCGATGACCGGAATTCGATTAGGTCTTGACCATGGCGATGGTGTCGTACTCGGCCTCGCCGGTGTATTGCTGGCAGCGCGTCCGGCCGTGGATGGCGACGGCCCGCACACCCGCACTCTCGGCAATGCGCGCGATAGTAGGCGCGTTCTTGTTGGCCAGGTTCCAGCCGGTACGAAACTTCAGCGTGACCGGGGTGTTCGGCACCGCGCCGACCACCGCATCGAGTATCTTGCCGACCAGTTCTTCATCCTGCATCAGGGCCGAGCCGGCCATCACGTTGCAGATTTTCTTGGCCGGGCAGCCCATGTTGATGTCGATAATCTGCGCGCCGTTATCCACGTTGTCACGGGCGGCTTGCGCCATCATCGCCGGATCGGAGCCGGCGATCTGTACTGAAATCGGTGCTACTTCGCCTTCGTGATTGGCGCGGCGCAGGTCTTGGTGCTGCCGTAAAGCAGCGAGTTGGAGGTGACCATTTCCGAGACGGCCAGCCCGGCGCCCATTTTTTTGCACAACTGACGGAAAGGCCGATCTGTGACGCCAGCCATCGGGGCGACGAACAGATTGTTGCGGAGCTGAAAACCGGCAAATTCCATAGGGGTGCGGGGGGCGGGCTAATCGTGGGGAGCCGCGCATTTTACCCGAGGCAGCGCCTAAAAAATAGTCAAATTGTAAAGCTTAGTGTTAACAAGATTGCGAAAGTCAGTTGCAAGCCGGCGGTGGCGGCCAGAATATTGTTGAACACTGGGCCGGGTGCTTCTAAATGGAAGCGACGGATTAGTTTTAGCGCCAGTGGTAACGACAGCAAGGCAAGGCTGCCAGCCAGCCGAGGCTGCGAAGGGCAGCAGCAGGGTGTAGGGGGCGAGCATTTCTGCGGTGTAAATGTGGCGCGTCGCCGGGCGACCAAAATGAACGGCCAGTGTGTTTCTGCCGCTTTTCGCATCCCCATCGAGGTCACGGTAATTGTTGACAGTGATGACAGCTGCGGCGTGGATACCGACCAGTGTGGCGGCGATCAGCGCCAGCGGCGATAGCGTTAAGGTTTGCAGGTAATAACTGCCACCAACCGCAACCAGACCGAAGAACAAAAAAACGAAGCATTCGCCGAGTGGACCGTAAGCAATCGGCTTTGGCCCGCTGGTATAGGCCCAGCCGGCGGCAAGTGAGGCGAGGCCGATAATGACGATAGGCCAGCCACCGTGGGCGACCAAAAAAATGCCGCAGAGGAAAGCGAGGGCAAAACTCAGCCAGGCGCCGGCCTTGACCTTGCCCGGCGTCAGCCAGCCTTCGGCGGTGGCGCGTTTGGGGCCGAGGCGTTCCGGCGTATCGGTGCCGCGCAGGAAATCACCGACGTCGTTGAACAGGTTGGTGCCGATCTGGATGAAGGCGGCGCCGAGTGCGGCAGCGAGCAGCGGTAGCCAGAGCAGCGCACCGCTATCGTGCCAGGCGACGGCTGTGCCGACCAGCACCGGCGAGAGCGAGACCGAAAGTGTTTTGGGACGACAGGCGAGGAACCAGATTTGCAGTCGGTTCGGACTTACGGCCAAGCGCGGGCACCCCAGATCATGCGTTTGGCAACAAAGTGGCGGGCGGGCGGGCAAAGGTCGAGCGCCAATAGGCCGAGGCCGCGGGCCAGTTTGAGTGGGCCGAAATCGTTGGAGAAGGCGCGGACGATCTGGTCGGTGAAGAAGGCGCTGCCTTGGCGGTCGATTTTTCGGCTGGCGGCGTAGGTGGCCAGACTGCTACGGTCGACGCCGTTTTTGAGCAAAATTTCAGCTAGTTGCCAGGCGTCGCGGATGCCGAGATTAAAGCCCTGACCAGAGACCGGGTGCAGGGTTTGCGCCGTGTTGCCGATCCATACTTCCTTATCCTTGACCAAGGTGTCGCGCAGGCGAAGAAACAGCGGGAAGCGGCTGCGTATACCGGGCTTGGCGAAGGTCATGCGCTGACCGAATTGTTGTTGCAGGGCGGCGGTAAAGGTTTCGTCATCCATGGTCATCACCGCGTCGGCCTTGGCCGGCGGCAACGTGAAGACGATGGAGTATTCGTCACCGAGCGGCAGCAGGGCGAGTGGGCCGTCGGGGGTGAAGCGTTCCCAGGCGCGCTTGTTGTGGCCGGGCGTCGGGGTGACTTCGCAGATGACCGCATGCTGTTCGTAGTCGCTGACCTTGACGGCCGGGTCGTCGCCCGGCGTGCCTTCGGCGTGCACCAGTAGTTTGGTCTGGATCGTGCGTTGCTGGCCGGCGTGGCGCAGGGCGACGGTGACGTGATCGTCGCCCGGCGCGATGTCGAGGATTTCGGCCTCGGCCAGCACGGCGTCGGGCGCCAGATTGGCGGCCAGGGCGCCGGCCAGGTCGCGGTAGCGAACGACGTAGCCGAGGGCTGGGAAGTCGTATTCCTTGTGATCGATCAGCGTGCGGCCGAAACCATCTTTTTGCGAGACATGGATGGTTTCAATCGGCGTTGTAGCGCGCGTCGGCCAGCTGTTGATCTGTTCGAGCAACTGGCGGGCGCCGTGTGACAGGGCGAGGGCGCGCGGGTCGCCTTGCTGGGCCTGCAGAGGCCGGCGATCCAGCAGCAGCGATTTCTGGCCACCGGCGGCCAGCGCCAGATGCAGCGTCATGCCGACCGGGCCGGCGCCGATGATCAGGATGTCGACGTGTTCCATGACAGGCTCAGTCATGGCGCATGACTTCCTCGATTTCGGCCACCGTCTTCGGCGCCGTGGTGAAAACGTCGCAACCGCTTTCGGTGATGCGCACGTCGTCCTCGATGCGGATGCCGATGCCGGCCAGTGTGGGCGGAATGTCGGCGCCGGGGCGGATGTAGAGGCCAGGTTCGACGGTCAGGGTCATGCCGGGCTGCAGCTTTGTCCATTCGTCGCCGACCTTGTATTCGCCGGCGTCGTGGACGTCGAGGCCGAGCCAGTGGCCGGTACGGTGCATGTAGAAACGCTTGTAGTCGCCCTTGTCGATCAGGTTGTCGAGGTCGCCGCTGAGCAGCTTGAGGTCGATCAGACCCCGGGTCAGCACGCGGACAGCAGCGTCGTGGCCTTCCATGAAGTGGCGGCCGGGGGCGGTGGCGGCAAAGGCAGCATCCTGTGCGGCGAGGACGATTTCGCAAACGTCTTTCTGTGCCGCATTGAAGCGGCCATTGACCGGAAAAGTGCGGGTAATGTCGGCGGCGTAGCCTTCGACCTCGCAGCCGGCGTCGATCAGGACCAGCGTGTGGTCGTTGAGGATTTTGTCGTTGGAAACGTAGTGCAGCACGCAGGCGTTGGCGCCGCCGGCGACGATGGGCGTGTAGGCGTGGGCGTCGGCGCCGCGCTTGCGGAATTCGTAGGTCAGCTCGGCTTCGAGTTCGTATTCGGCCATGCCGGGGCGGCAGGCGCGCATGGCGCGGGCGTGGCCGGCGCTGGCAATGTCGGCCGAGCGCTGCTGGATGCCGGCTTCGGCAGCGTCCTTGACCAGACGCATGCTGTCGAGCTCGGCGCGCAGGTCGTGGATGGCGCGCGGCGCCCGTTTGCCGGCGCGGGTCTGGGCGCGGACTTCATTGAGCGCCTTGGCGATGCGGGCATCCCACTCGGCGTCGTGGCCGATGGCGTGCCACAACGTGTCGCGGTCGACGAGGAATTCGGCCAGTTTCTTGTCGAGTTGTTCGATCGGGTAGGCGGCGTCGAAGCCGAAGGCGACCTTGGCGGCTTTCGGGCCGTAGCGGTAGCCGTCCCAGATTTCCCGTTCTTCATGCTTCTCGCGGCAGAACAGGATGGATTTCGGTTTCTTGCCGCCGATCAGCACGACGACCGCTTCCGGTTCCGGGAAGCCGGTCAGGTACCAGAAGTAGCTGTCGAAGCGGTAGAGGTGATGCGCATCGCGGTTGCGGATGACTTCCGGCGCTGTCGGCACGATGGCGACGCCTTCACCGATGGTTTTCAACAGGCGCTTGCGGCGGGCGAGAAAGTGGGCGTGGCTCATGCGGGTTTTAATTCCTGATCCAGTTCCGCAAGGCGTTGCGGCGTTCCTACATCGACCCAGCGGCCGGCAAAGCGTTCCCCGGTCAGCGTGCCGGCGGCGATGGCGGCGTCGAGCAGCGGGCGGAGTTTCATGATCGTGCCGGGCTGGACGCCGGCAAAGAAGGATGGCGAGAAAACGCCGATGCCGGCGTAGGTGAGCGTTTGCTCACCGTTGGCATAAACGACGCGCTCGCCGTCCAGGCTGAAGTCGCCGCCGGTGTGGTGGGCCGGGTTTTCGACCATGACCAAATGGGCAAGTGTTGCACCCCAAGAGTGCTTCCTGCGGGGCGCGGTCAACGTCAAAAAACGGCTGAAATTTATGTCGCAATAAACATCGCCATTGACCACCAGAAAGGGCTCGTCGCCGAGCAGTGGCAGCGCAGTGGCGATGCCGCCGGCAGTTTCAGGGCACCCGGCGGTTCTGGTGAGTATTGAATCTGCACGCCCCAATGCGAACCGTCGCCCAGTGTTTGTTCGATAAGCGAACCGAGGTGGGCGTGGTTGATGATGATTTCCCGGAACCCAGCCGCCGCCAGCCGCTCCAGATGCCAGACAATCAGCGGCTTGCCACCCGCAACCAGCAAGGGTTTTGGCGTGTGGTCGGTGAGTGGTCGCATGCGTTCGCCACGCCCGGCGGCCAGGATGAAGGCTTTCATGTTGAACTTAGCGCCGGTAGCCAATCTGCTCGGTATTGCCTTCCAGCGTATCGAGCAGGTTGAGCAGGGGCTTGAGCTGGACGTAGCGGTGGGCCGTTTTGCGCGCGTAATTCATGAAGCGCGGCAGGTCTTCGCTGTATTTTTCCTTACCGTCGCGGTATTTGAGGCGGCAGAAGATGCCAAGCACTTTGAGATGGCGTTGCAGGCCCATCAGCTCGTAATCGCGCCAGAAATCACCGAAGTCGGCACGCACCGGCAGGCCGGCGGCGCGTGCTTTTTCCCAGTAGCGGACGACCCAGTCGATTTCCTGCTCTTCTTCCCAGGAAATGAAGGCGTCGCGGAACAGCGAGACGACGTCGTAGGTGATCGGGCCATAGACGGCATCCTGGAAGTCGATGATGCCCGGCGTCAGGCGCGCTTCGCTTTCGACCAGCATCAGGTTGCGCGGCATGAAGTCGCGGTGGGTGAATACCTTCGGCTGTGCCAGGGCGCTGTTGATCAGGTATTTGAAGGTCCGGTCGAGCATCGATTTCTCGGTGTCGTTCAGCTGATAGCCGAGGTGGCGACCGATGAACCATTCCGGGAAACAGATCAAGCTCGCGGCGCAGCAAGGTTGCATCGTAAGGCGGCAAGGTGCTGGCTTTGGACGACAATTGCCACTTGACCAGGACATCGAGCACCGGACGCATCAACATGTCGGCCATCGATAAATCGGCATTCAGCGCATCAAGATAGCCGATGCGGCCAAGGTCGGTGAGGACGAGAAAGCCGTTCTCCAGATCCTGATCGAGAATGCGCGGCGCGGCCAAGTCTGCCTTGGCGAGCAGGCCGGCAACATGGATGAAGGGCTTGCAGTCTTCCTTCTCCGGCGGCGCGTCCATCAGGATACGCGTGCTGCCGTCCGGCCAGGTCAGGCGGAAATAGCGGCGGAAGCTGGCGTCGGCCGAGGCCGGGGTGATCTGGACGGATTGCTCGGGAAAGCGACTGGCAACCCAGTCGGTAACAAGTTGATCGCGCGGCATGGGTTCCATAAGCGGCTAGGGTTCGCTTCGTTGTAAAATGGCGCGATTTTAACACTCGGGTACCGGTGATTTCGGCCTGCCCCTCGACTAAGCCTATCAATGACCGGTTTCGCCCGCCGCCCGCTTGCCCTGTTTGTTTGCTGCCTTTTTGCGAGTGCGCAGGTGAGCCATGCGGCAGAGAATATCGAGCGTGCATTACTGTTGTCGACCGACCATCCAGAAAAAAAAGAGCCGGTTGCGCCGTCGACCGCAGGCATTGACCTCCTCGCGCTGAATGAAATCCCGCTTAAATTGCGCACTGAGCGCAAGTTCAATGTGCTGGGCAAAAAGAAAGTTACCCCGATAGTTTCTGTCGGTATCAGCAACCCGGTCGAACTGAAGAAAGACGATAAATACCCGATGTTTGTCGTCGCCGACAACATCGAAGGTCGTACCGATGAAGAGACGGTTGCCACTGGCGAGGTCGAATTGCGTAAATCCGGTACCCTGATGTACGGCGACAAGATGACTTACTGGCCGCTTGAGGATGAAGTCGAGGCGGTCGGGAAGGTGAGAATGCTGCAGGAAGGCATGGAAGTTGACGCGCCTTATTTGCGCATCAAGCTCGCCGAGCAAATCGGCCACGCGGATCAGGTCGACTATCACATGCTGAAAGAGGTCAGGAGCCGGTTCTATCAGGCAATTCCGGTTGTTGCGGTAGCTGCTACGTCGAATGCAGCCACTTCTGGCGCTCCGATGATGTCCAATGTGCCGAATAGTTACGGGTTGCCGACCGTTGGCCCGGCGCGCCGTCCGACAGAAGGCAGTGGTCATGCCGAGCGTGCTGATTTTGAAGGGGAAAATCAGATACGTCTGACTAATGCCACTTACTCAACCTGCAAACCAGGTGAGGTTGACTGGTATCTAAAAGGGTCAAAAATCCATCTTGACTACGATGAGGATGTTGGCGAAGCAACGCATGCCTCGGTGTGGTTCAAGGATGTGCCGATTTTCTATTCGCCATTGGCCAGCTTTTCGCTTAACCACGAGCGGAAGTCTGGCTTCATGCATCCATTTTTCTCGACGTCGACAAAAAATGGATTTGATTTCACGATTCCCTTTTACTGGAATATCGCGCCGAATTACGATGCGATGCTATACACGCGGCACATGAATGATCGCGGCTTTCAGTTTGGCACCGAGGCGCAGTACAAGGGTTACAACTATCTGGGTGCCAGCAAGCTTGAATTTATGCCCAATGACGAGCTATTGAATCGTCAGCGTTACGCCTATAACTTCCAGCACCAGCACAATCTTGGCCGTGGCGTATCGGCGGTCGTCAACTGGCAGGGCGTTTCTGACGATAACTATTGGCAGGATATGTCTTCCCGCTTGTTGCAAACTTCTGCCGTTCAGTTACCCCAGCAGCTCGCATTGAACTACACGCCATCGCCCTGGCTGCTGACCAATATGCAGGTCTTGCGTTATCAGACCTTGCAAACCGATGTGGCCAACCCGGTGGCACGCCCCTATTTTCTTGAGCCACAATTGAATGTGGTGGGTTATCGCCCCAATGTGCTCAAGACTGATCTGAGCATGATTGGTCAGTACACCCGGTTTGTGAATCCGGAAAAAGTTCAGGGTGATCGTGCCGTTTTCTACCCGCAAGTTTCCTTGCCGATTGTGCATCCAGCGTTCCAGATCACACCGAAGGTTGGCCTGCACATGACGAAGTACGCGCTGGATAATCAGGTTTCAGGCCAGCCCGACAGTCTCAGTCGCACTTTGCCGGTGCTTTCGCTGGATTCAACGGTTATTTTCGAGCGTGAAAGTAAATTTCTGGATCTTGATTACATCCAGACCTTGGAGCCTCGACTTTATTACGTCAAAATTCCTTATAAAGATCAAAGCAAAATACCGGTTTTCGATTCCGGCCTGACTGACTTTAACTTTGCCCAGATTTTTGCCGAGAACCGCTATAGCGGCTTTGACCGCCTCAATGACGCCAATCAGCTAACTGCCGGTGTGACTTCGCGTTTTCTTGATGCCAACACGGGTGTCGAGCGTTTCAAGGCGATGATCGGGCAGCGCTATTATTTCTCCCGCAAAAGTGACATTGCCCGGCGAAACGGCGCGCAATGAAAGTTTTTCCAATCTGGTCGCGGCTTTTACCGGCCTTGTTCTGCCCAAGACTTATACCGACACAGCACTTGAATATGACTACAAACGTGGCCAGTTTGATCCACTCTCCATTGGTGCGCGATCCCAGCCTGATTTTGGCAAAGTATTAAGCGCCAGCTACCGCTATACCCGCGACCCATTAACCTTATTGCCGAAGATCGATCAGGTTGATTTCGCCGGTCAGTGGCCGATTTCTTCGCGCTGGTTTGCGGTGGGGCGTTTCAATTATTCATTGGAGCCTCGCCAGCCGCTTGAAACCATTGCCGGGCTGGAATACAACGCAGGTTGCTGGGCGGTACGGGCAGTTGCTCAACGTGTTCAGGCGGTTTCAACCACCACCACACCAAATACCACCGTATTCTTCCAGTTCGAACTCAATGATCTTGGCAGCGTCGGTTCCAACCCGATCAGCCTGCTTCGGCGTACCATCCCCGGCTTCGGGAAAATCAACGAATTGCCCAGTTCGGGCGGCCTGCTAAATACTCAATGATGACCATGCACAAAATTTTTTACCGTTTATTGGCTTTGCTTTTTTGCCTTGGCTTCATGTCGAGCCAGTCGTTAGCAGCGCTTGATGAGCCGTTGGAGGCGGACAGCATCGTTGCCGTTGTTGCCGACGAGGTGATTACTGGTTACGAGCTGCGCAATCGACTTGCTTCTGCCCTCAAGCAGTTGCAAAAGCAGGGAACGCCGTTGCCGCCGCAGGATGTGCTTGAGCGGCAGATGCTCGAACGTCTGATCATGGATCGCGTGCAGTTGCAGTTCGCCAAAGAAAGTGGCTTGAAGATTGATGATATTCAACTCGATCAGGCAATTGGCCGGATCTCGGCGAACAACAAGATGACGCCACAGCAATTCCGCCAGGCGCTGGAAAAAGATGGCATTACCTACGCAAAATTCCGCGAAGAAATCCGCAGTGAAATGACGATGGCACGCCTGCGCGAGCGTGAAGTCGATAGCAAGCTGGTGATTTCAGATGGTGAGATTGACAATTACATCGCCAATCAGGCAGCGACCGGTAGTAATGAAGAATATCAGTTGGCCCATATTCTTTTGCGTGCGCCGGAGTCAGCCAGTCCTGAGCAGCTACAAAAGCTTCGCTTGCGCGGTGAGCAGGCTTTAAAGCGGGCGCGTGCCGGTGAGAACTTTGCCGAACTTGCCGCAGCTTTTTCAGACTCACCGGAAGCCTTGCAGGGTGGCGATATTGGTTGGCGCCCACTGGATCGCCTGCCGGGGCTCTATGCTGATGCTGCGCGCAAGCTGGGTGTGGGTGAAGTCAGCGACTTGCTGCGTTCCTCGGCTGGTTTTCATGTCGTCAAATTGCTCGGTAAACGAGGTGGCAGTGCTGCCGCGTCGATTCAGCAGACCCATGCCCGTCACATCCTGATTCGTGTCAATGAGGTGGTGTCTGAAGCAGAAGCACGGCGCAAGCTGGAGAACGTGCGTGAGCGTATTGTCAATGGTGTCGATTTTGCCGAACAGGCGCGGCTTTATTCACAGGACGGTTCTGCTGCAAAAGGTGGTGATCTCGGCTGGCTGAATCCGGGCGATACGGTGCCGGATTTCGAGCGCGCCATGGATGCGCTCAAGGACAACGAATTGAGCCCGGTGGTTCAGTCGCCTTTCGGCATGCATCTGATTCAGGTTACTGAGCGTCGCCAGCGCGATGTTTCGGCTGAGCGTCAGCGCGGCGTGGCTCGCCAGGCTATTCGCGAACGCAAGCTGGATGAGGCCTATCAGGATTGGCTGCGTCAGTTGCGCGACCGCACCTACGTCGAAAACCGTCTGCAAGAGCAGTAATGCGGCCGATCATTGCCGTCACCAGCGGCGAACCGGCCGGCATCGGGCCTGAGCTTTGTTTGCGCCTGGCTGGCTATGATGGTCCGGCCTGGCCGGTGGTGCTTGGTGATCTGGATCTGTTAAAAAGCCGGGCACGCTTGCTTGGGCTACCAATTGAGTTCCGAAATTTTCAGGCGAATAATGCAGTTGACCGTAACAGATTGGATGTTCTGCACATTCCGCTTCACTCCCCGGCCATTGCGGGGCAATTGAATCCGGCCAATGGTCCGTATGTTTTGGCTCTGCTTGACCGGGCGCTGGTTGGTTGCCAATCCGGCGAATTTGCCGCGATGGCAACGGCGCCGGTTCATAAAGGCGTCATCAATGATGCCGGAGTGCATTTCACCGGCCATACCGAATACCTTGCCGACAAAACAGGTACGCCACTTGTCGTCATGATGCTGGCCGGCAATACCGAACGTGGCCCGTTACGTGTCGCGCTGGTCACCACCCATCTGCCACTCAAGGATGTGCCGGCCGCGATTACGGCGGATGTGCTGGAAAAGACATTGCGTATTCTGGATGTTGATTTGCGCCAGAAATACGGTTTGAGCGCGCCGTGCATTCTGGTTGCCGGGCTGAATCCGCATGCCGGCGAAGGCGGTTACCTTGGTCGTGAAGAGATTGAAATCATTTCCCCGGTGCTGGAAAAATTGCGTGCCCAAGGCATGCGCTTGAGTGGCCCGCATCCGGCCGACACCATGTTCACCCCGCCGATTCTGGCGCAGGGTGATGCCGTACTCGCCATGTATCACGACCAAGGCCTGACGGCACTCAAGTACGCCACATTTGGCCACGGCATCAATGTCACCCTCGGTTTGCCGATTATCCGGACCTCGGTCGATCATGGCACGGCGCTTGAACTGGCCGGTACGGGCCGTGCCGATCCTGGTAGTTTGTTTGAAGCGGTCGCCGAAGCGGCCAGAATGGCGGTGCAGCAATGAAAGGCCACGTCGCGCGCAAGCGTTTTGGGCAAAATTTTCTGGTCGATAGCGGCATCATTTCCGCCATTGTTTACGCCATCAGCCCGCAGCGCGGCGATACGGTGGTCGAAATTGGCCCCGGCCTTGGCGCTATTACCGAGCCGTTGCTGGCTCGGCTGGATCATCTGCATGTCGTCGAAATCGACCGCGACCTGATTGCCCGCCTGAAAAAACAGCACACGCCGGAACGCATGACGATCCACGAAGGCGATGCGCTGGCCTTCGATTTCGCCAGCATTGGCCAAAATCTGCGTCTGGTCGGCAACCTGCCCTACAACATTTCGACGCCGCTGCTGTTTCATCTCGCTGAAGCAGCGGAGATCGTGCACGACATGCACTTCATGCTGCAAAAGGAAGTGGTTGAACGCATGGTGGCGACGCCCGGCGATACCGATTTTGGGCGTATCTCGGTGATGCTGCAATACCGGTTCCACATCGAATGGCTGATTGATGTTCCGCCCGAGAGCTTCGAGCCGGCACCCAAGGTGCAATCCGCCGTGGTGCGCCTGATTCCGAAAGATGTTTCCGAACTGCACGCCAAGAAACTGGAAAAACTGTCACAAGTGGTGCAAACCGCCTTCTCGCAACGCCGCAAAATGTTGCGTAATACGCTCAAGGGCACGCTGAGTGATGCCGGTTTTGCCGAGCTGGGTATTGATCCGACGCGCCGCGCCGAAGACATCCCGGTTGAGGATTACGTCCGCATCGCCAATTTTCTGACATAAAAAAACCCGCCAGAGCGGGTTTTGCGAGGCTGAAGGGGTTAGTCCTTCTTCATCGGGCAGGTGCTCATGCCGAGCAACGGATATACCGGGCACCAGCCCATGAACCCGGTGGCGAGCGGCACAACGCCGATCCATGCCCAAACCGGGCCGCCCATCAGTGCCCAGGCGATCAGGCCAAGGCCGGCAACGATGCGAAGGATTTTGTCGATACCGCCAACATTTGGTTTCATGGTGTTTTCTCCGTTAAGTGGTGTGTACAGCCCGAACTTTAACGAAGTGGCAGGCAACGGTATGTAACTTGAGTCACACAGCCGCGATATTTTGCAATCCCTGGCGATTGATGACGGTCAATTGCTCCCTGCCGAGAGAAACCAGTCCCTGAGCGACAAAGCCCTTGAGCAGGCGGCTGACGATTTCGCGGACGCTGCCCAGTTCGTCAGCCAGCTGCTGATGAGTGATGTTCAGGGTTTCCTGATTGCGCGCCAGTATCAGTTTGGCAAGCCGTTGATCAAGTCGGTTGAAGGCAACCTCCTCGACCAGTTGCATCAATTCGCTGATCCGTTCGGCAAAAAGATGAAAAACAAAATCACGAAATGGGGTGCATTCAACCAATAGGCTGGCGAATATTTTGACTGGCAAGGCGAGCAGGATCAACGGTGTTTCGGCGATGCCGCGCGCGTTGTAGTCGCTATGTCCCAGCAAGCAGCTTGAACTGATAATGCAGGAGCCACCCGGTGTTACCCGGTAAAGCACCATTTCCCGACCGTTACTCGCCTGTTTGACCACCTTGATGCTGCCCGCCAGCAGCAGAGGAAAGCCTTGGCAGGGTTGATGCTCGGCAAACACCTCAGTGCCAGCGGGAAGTTGCATGCTTGATTGCAGCAAGGTGGTCAGCAGATCGGCTGGCAGACCAGCCAATGCCGGGTAAAAATTCAGTACATTTTCGCGGTCGACCGCAACAGTCATGATTTTGTCACTCAACGATGGCCCAGACCGGTGCGTGGTCTGATGGACGTTCACGTTTGCGCGGTGCGCGATCAATACCGGCGGACGTACATGTTTCAGCCAGTGCCTGGGAGAGCAGAATGTGATCGATGCGCAACCCGAGATTTTTCTGGAAGCCGAGCATGCGGTAATCCCACCAGGAAAAGGTTTTTTCCGGTTGTTCGAACCGGCGGAAACTGTCGCTCAGACCCAAACCAATCAGGCGCTGAAAAGCTGCGCGCTCGGGCGGTGAGCAGAGAATGGCGCCCGCCCAGGCTTTCGGGTCGTGTACGTCACGATCATCCGGCGCAATGTTGTAGTCGCCACACAAGGCCAGTTTCGGATGCTTCGCCAGTTCTTCCTCCACCCAAATAGCCAGTGCATCCAGCCAGCGCAATTTGTATTCGTATTTTTCACTGCCCACGGCCTGTCCATTCGGCATGTAGGCGCAGATGATCCGGGTGTCGCCTATCGTGCCGGCGATCAGTCGTTTTTGCTCATCGGCAAAGTGCGGATTGCCCATTGTGATATCGCGGATCGGCTCGCGCGCCAAGAGCGCCACCCCGTTGTAGGTTTTTTGCCCGTAAAAAGCCACGTGATAACCCGCCGCTTCAATTTCGGCGCGCGGGAAATTATGGTCTTCGAGCTTCAGTTCCTGAAGGCAAAGGGCGTCTGGTTGCTGCTCGGCGAGCCAGTCCAGTAAATGGGGCAGGCGAACTTTAAGAGAATTGACGTTCCAGGCGGCTATTTTCATATGGCATGCGATGGGCTACGAAGGCGTTGATTCTGCCACAGCCATTGCGTAATACCATCCGGCTTGCTAATGTTCTTCGACGCAGGCAGTTGATCGCGATTAAATACAAGGAGGCGGGTTTGAAAACCAATTCAGCAATGCTGGTCCCTTTCCTCGGGGGAGTGCTCGCACTCAGTGTGGTGGCCGATGCGAGCGCGCAGGCCTCGCCCTGGGTAGGGCAGATCAAGGTGTCGCGTGGCATCGTAGCGCTTGAGCGTGGCGGGCAGAAATTTCCGGCGCCGGTCGGTGTCAGACTCAAGGAGAATGATGTGATCCTGACTGAGGCCAATGGCTCGGTGGGTCTGATGTTTAATGATAATTCGGTGTTATCCATGGGGCCAAATGGCGAAGTCCTGCTTGAACGCTATGCATATGATTCAACGACCTATCTCGGGGCGTTTGACGCCTTTGTAAAACGCGGTGCGGTGTCGATTGAGGCTGGCAATCTGGCCAATGCATCTCCCGAATCTGTGCGCGTTAAAACGCCACTGGCCGAGATTCGCGGGCAGGCACGTAACTTTGCCGTCAACGTGGAAGGAAAGTAATGATGAGGCGGGGTGGTATTCAATTAGTCAGCGACTTGAGCCTTGTCGCCCTTCTCTTGGCCGGTTGTGCCGGTCAACGTGAAACTTATGCCGTTTTGCCCGATGCAAAAGGGCAGGCTGGAAGTTTGACCGTGACGCCGAAAGAGGGCGCTCCGGTTAAACTCAATGGCGCTTACGCTAGTGCTGTCGGTAAGCCAGGGTCGGCGCCAGAAGCGGCAAAGCTTAGTGAGGAAGAAATCAAGGCGGCATTTGCCGAGGCACTATCGGCCCGCCCGGATGCACCGCTGCGTTTTACCCTCTATTTCAAGGAGGGTAGCGATGAATTGACCCCCGATTCAGCGAAAGAACTGGAAAGAGTACTGGCTGAAATACGCAAGCGCCCTGCGCCTGACCTGATTATCGTTGGCCATACTGATCGCGTGGGTTTATTGGCGGATAACGACCGACTCGCCCTCAAGCGTGCCGAAAAAATGCGTGGTGAAATGGTTCGTCAGGGCTTGCCTGCCGATAGCGTGCAAGCCGCTGGTCGCGGCGAGCGCGAGCCTTTGGTGCCGACTGCTGACGAAGTTGCGGAAGCCCGCAACCGCCGTGTCGAGATGTTGGTCAGATAAATACGGAGTTTTAAGATGTCCCGCCTGATTGCCCTGTTGATTGCGATGACGCTCGGTTCCGGAATGGCGCTGGCAGCTCCTGATGTACCCAGGGAGCCAGTCTTGCGGATCGAGACTGGCAGCCATCTGTCGCTCATCACCCGAATCAGTAGTGATGCAGCGGGCAATTTTGCGGTGACTTCCTCCGAGGACAAGACGGCGCGGATTTGGGATTTGCGTAATGGTCAGCAAGTGTCAGTGCTGCGCCCGCCTTTGTCCGGCGAAAGCGTCGGTGCGCTCTACGCCGCTGCCATGTCGCCGGATGGTCGGCAGGTTGCGGCGGGTGGCAATGCGGCTTTCGATAACAAAACCCACTCGCTTTATCTCTTTGATCGGGCAACCGGTAGTTTGCCGCCGAAAAGTACGCTGTCCGGAATTGAAGCGCCGATTACGCAATTGGCCTGGTCGGCTGACAGCCAGTTGATTGCCGTTGGCTTGCGTCAGGAAGGCTTGCGTGTTTTCAAGCGCAATCTCGGGTTTGTCGGGGCTGACCCGGAATATAACGATGCGATTTACGGCGCCGCTTTTTCCCGCGATGGTCGTCTGGCTGTTGCCGGGCTGGACGGTTCGCTGCGCATTTATACCTTTGGCAAAAGCGGGCTGGAGCGTTTGGCTCGCAAGCAAATGCCGGGTAAACCGTATGGCGTTGCCTGGTCGCCGGATGGCAGTCAGATTGCGGTCGGCTTGCAGGATGCTCCGCGCGTTGTTGTGCTTTCTGCCAGTAACCTTGAGGTTTTACATACTGCAGATGCGGGTGGCTCGGGGAATCTCGGGCGAGTTGCCTGGTCACCGGACGGCAAGACCTTGTTTGCTGCAGGTAGCGTAGTTCGCAGCGGACGTTTTGCCGTTTTGGCTTTTGCCGGGGCCGGGCGAGAGTCGGCGCGTGAAATCGGCAGTTTTGGCAATACAGTCACTGGTTTGGCGAGTCATGCGGGCGGCCTGCTGGCCAGTTCGGCCGAGCCGGCCTGGGCGTCGTTTGATGCGGCTGGTGCCAGTCGCTTTCAGATAGGTGCGCGCAATGGCGATTTTCGTGATGCCGGCGATGCCTTCCGGGTTGGTCAGGATGGTCAATTGCTGGCTTTGCCTATGGTCATGGGGGGCAAGGAACCCGTCGTTTTCGATCTCTCGAAAGGCGAATTACGCAGCGCATCGGCCCCTAGTAATGCAAAAGCCGCGAAAATTCCTTCCGGTTTGAGTGACTGGAAAAACTCAAGCGCACCGAAAATGAATGGTCGTGCCTTGGCGCTTCGCCAAGGTGAGACTTCGCGCAGTGCGGCAGCTACGCCGGATGGCCAGCGCTTTGCCCTGGGTAGCGAGTGGTATCTGCGACTGTTTACTCAGGATGGTGCTCAGGTTTGGGAAAAGCGAACACCCGGCGCGGTCTGGGGCGTCAATGTCAGTGGCGACGGACGTTGGGTGGTTGCCGCCCTGGGTGACGGTAGCGTACGCTGGTATCGCGCCAGCGATGGTCAGGAACAACTGGCTTTGTTCGTGCATGGCGACCATGAGCGCTGGATTGCCTGGACGCCAACTGGCTACTACGACACTTCGATGGGTGGCGAGAATCTGGTGGGCTGGCATGTCAATCGTGCATTTAATCAATCGGCCGATTTTTTCTCTGTAGGTCGTTTCCGCGAGCGCTTCTATCAACCGGTCGTGATTCAAAAGGTTATGCAACTCGCCGACGAAGGCGAGGCTGTGCGCGCCTTCAAGGCCGAAATGGCGCTGCTTGAAGCGATGAATGCCGAGGCGGTTGCCGCGACAGCTACACCTGCCAATCCCCGGTTAAGGCCCAGGCCAGCGCGGCGCTGGCTCGTGCCACGCCAGCCAAAACGCAGGTTGCTGAAACCCTGCCGCCAATCATCGAGTTGCAGTCCGATCGCTCGCTCGAAAGTAACGAGGGTCAGGTGACTGTGCGCTACGCGGTGCGAACGCCCGCCGATGCGCCGGTCAAAGAGGTCAAGGTTCGGGTCAATGGCAAGCTGGAACGAAATATCAAGACGCGTTCAACACGCTCTGCCGATGGTCAGATTTTTGAGGCCATTGTGCCGGTGCCACCAAAGGATTCGGACATTCTGCTGATTGCCGAAAACCGTAACGCCAAGTCTGACCCGGTGACCATTTCGGTTCGTCGCCCCACATCGCCAACCGGCAAACAGCCCTTTATTGAGCGCTACGACACGCTCTATATTCTGGTGGTGGCAGTCGATAAATACGCCGGCCAGAATGCTTTGCAACTGCCCGTCAAGGATGCCAACGATTTCCGGCGGCAAATGACCCGCATCGCCAATGCACCGGGCAAGCAGCGCCTCTACGACAAGCCCGAGGTCAAGATATTGATTGATGAGGACGCCACGCAGGAGAATATCCGCGATGGTTTGAAGTGGTTGCGTGATAGCGTCAAGGAGCGTGACGCGGGAGTTATTTTCCTGGCAGGGCACGGCATGTCGCAGGACAATTCATATTATTACGTTCCTTATCGTGCCAGCGACATCGGCAAGAAGGAAAACTGGGTGCCCGGCAACGAAATCGTTAATACCTTGCAGAATCTGCCAGGGCGGGCAATGTTCTTCCTTGATACCTGTCACTCAGGCGCTCTGGCTAATCAAGCCAAGGTGGCAGGTACGGTGAATCAGGTGGATGAAGAGCGCGGGGTGATCGTTTTTGCTTCGGCAACGGCCAAGGAGCTGGCGCAGGAAACCGATGAGTGGAAAAACGGTGCCTTTACCAAAGCCTTGATTGAGGGCTTGCGTGGCGAGGCGGAAGATCCGCGTGACAAGTACATTTATCCGACCACTCTCAAGCGCTATGTGACACGCCGGGTGCGTGATTTGACGGATAATCAGCAACGGCCATACGTCAGTGATCACGGGATCGATGATCCGATTGCCGTGGTCGTAAA
The DNA here is from genome assembly GCA_016709495.1 of Candidatus Dechloromonas phosphorivorans. Taxonomy (GTDB): domain Bacteria; phylum Pseudomonadota; class Gammaproteobacteria; order Burkholderiales; family Rhodocyclaceae; genus Azonexus; species Azonexus defluvii. The sequence goes on from JADJMS010000032.1 coordinate 19,131, forward strand.
ATAATATCTTTATAAGGGGTTTTCATGCGTCTCAATACCGTCAAACGTCCGCTGGCATTTGGGGTTGCCAGTCTTTTCCTGCTTTCTGCCTGCGCTACCAATCCGGATGGTTCCTACAAGATGGATGACCGGGCGACTGGTGCGTTGATTGGTGCGGCAGCGGGCTGTGCTGTCGGTGCTGCGGCCAAGGGCGCGCAAGGTTGCGCTGTCGGCGCTGCGGTGGGTGCTGCAGCCGGCTTCATGATCGGCTGGTATTTCGAATCGAAGAAACTGGCTGATGCCCAACAGGTGAACGCCGAGTACGAAAAGCAGATCAAGACATCCGGCAAGGGCAAGACTGCGGCATTGCCCAAAACAGAAGTTGTTCCTGCCAAGTTTGAAACCAAAGTCCAGTCGACACCAGCTGACAAATCCGGACAAAAAGAAATTCAGGTGACTTCGAATACCGATTTGGTCGGGTATGGCGACAAAGTGCCTGTAGTCCAGCAGAAATACGCCATTTACGACGAGAAGAACAATCTTGTCGAGGAAAAGACCGAGAAAATGGCTGCAGTTGATGGTGCCGGGCGTTATCAGACCAGTTCAAAATTCAAGCTGCCGGCTGATGCCAAAGGCAAGAATTACACGGTCAAGACGACGCTGGTTTCCAACGACAAGACCTACAAGGAAAATACCTACAAGGTCACCTTGCTCGACAACCAGACTTTGGTGCTCGCAGCACTTTACTGAGCGTTTTCGCCCTTGGCCGCTGGTTGCAAGCCACCTGACGGCTTGCTGCCAAGTGGTGCGGTCTTTGGGTAACCTGCTAGATCGAGAAGGTTGTTATATCCCGTTGGCTCAAAGCCGCGCATGACCTGTTGGCCGATTTTAAGTGACGGAATATACAAATCGCCGACCAGTTTCTTCAAAGCTTCCTGATCTTCAGCCGTTTGCACCATTTTTTCCGTAAATGGTGCTCCGCGACCATTAAGCAGATCGCGTGCGTTTTTGCATTCGGTCAGACAGTCTGCCGTGGTGTAGAGCGTGATCGGGAAATTCTCGACTGCTTTGCGTACTGCAAAGCTCTGACCTTCCGGGTTGGATGTCGCGTCTGTGATTCTCTTGATGTCTTTGGTCGAGCGCGGCGGCGGCGTGTCGCTGATGACGGTGCGGCCGGAGGCCGGATCGACCCAGCGGTATGCCTCGGCATGGGCCTGAAGGCTCAATACGATCAGGCAAAGCGTAATGGAAAGGCGCATGGTACGGTTCCCTGAAAACATCAAGCTGCAATCATACCGCTATGGCGGAGTAGTGCATCAACACTCGGTTCGCGACCACGGAATGCTTTGAATGATTCAATGGCAGGGCGTGAGCCGCCAACTGACAGGATTTCGTCGAGGAAACGCTTGCTGGCAGCAGCACTGCCACTTCCTTGCGCACTTCATTCAGTACATCCATTACGGTCAACCCGTTTTTTGGGTCAAAATTTGAATGAATCAACATGTCGAACAGCGAGAACTCAATCTGACGCACGGCCATCATGCCGCTCTGGAAATTCTTGGCCGCCAACATCTTGTCAAACAGCGCGCGCGGCAAAGTGGCACCGCTGTCGACGTGGGCTGACATGCCTTCGACGACATTCCATTCCCAGCAGTAGTTTTCCATGAATTGCGATGGCAGTTCGACCGCATCCCATTCAACACCGTGAATGCCGGAAACGCCCAGTTCTTCCCCGCGCGTCAGCAGGTGATGCAAGCCGTTTAAAAACGCACATCCTCATGCCAGACTGGTGCCGTATCGGACTTTACTTTGACGTTGAAGAGGCTTTCGATGACCTGGAACAAACCGCCGAGGACTTTGGGTTCGGTGAAGTATTGCTTCACCTCCTGTTCCGAGAAGGCGTAACGTTTTTGCAGCAGTTTTTCGGAGACATAGGCGGCATCCCACGGCTGAAAATCTTCCAGGCACAGCTCGTCTTTGGCGAAGGCACGCAGTTCGGCAATATCCTTGGCGGCAAAAGGCTTCGCCTTGGCGGCGAGTTCGCGCAGGAAGGAGAGTACCTGTGCCGGGGTGTCGGCCATTTTCGGGGCCAGTGAAACTTCGGCAAAGTTGTTGTAGCCAAGCATCTTTGCATCTTCAAGACGCAACTCCAGCATGCGGTTCATCACCGGTGTGTTGTCCCATTCCGGCTTGCTCGTGCCATCGGTGAATTCTGCGGCGCGGGTAGCGTAGGCACGGTAGAGGCGGGCGCGCAGTTCGCGGTGATCGGCATATTGCATGACCGGGCCGTAGGACGGTGCTTGCAGGCTGAAACGCCAGCCTTCGACACCTGCTTTTTCAGCGGCGGTGCGGGCGGCTTCCTTGGCATCGGCTGGCAGGCCGGCGAGCAGCACTTCGTCGGTGACGACTTCGGCGAAGGCATTGGTTGCATCGAGGACGTTTTCCGAGAACTTGGCAGAGAGGCTGGAGAGCTCTTCCATGATGGCCTGAAAGCGTGGTTTGTCGGCTTCCGGTAAATCGGCACCGCTCAGGCGGAAATCGCGGACTTCGTTATCGACTACCTTTTTCTGCTCGTTGGTTAGCGTGGCGTATTCAGCGCTGGCGCGCAGTGCTTTGTACTTGTCGAATAGTTTCAGGTTCTGACCCAATTCGGCGTAGAAGCGGGAAACTTCCGGCAACATCTCGTTGTACGCCTCGCGCCAGGCTGGTACGTCATTGACTGAATGTAGATGGCCAACAACTCCCCAAGCGCGACCAAAAGGCTCCAGGCCATCAGATAACGCCCCGGCAAAATCATGCCAGGTGGCCGGCGTGGTGTCGGCGGTCAGGCGTTCAATCAATTCGCGCCCTGCCGACAAGAGTGATTCAATCGCCGGTTTTACATGTTCAGGTTGGACGGTGTCGAAACGTGGGAGGTCAGAAAAATCGAGCAGGGGATTGTTGGTTGTCATGGCGGATCGCGATTGGGGAATAAAAAAGGGCGGTCAAAGCCGCCCATTGTTTTTTAAAGAGTCTTGCCGGTGAGTTTTTCGTAGGCTTCAATGTATTTGGCACTGGTGCGGGCGATGACGTCGGTCGGCAACTTCGGGCCGGGAGCGACTTTGCCCCAATCCAGCGTTTCGAGATAGTCACGAACGTACTGCTTGTCGTAGGAAGGCGGGTTGCAGCCTTCCTGATATTGATCAGCCGGCCAGAAACGGGATGAGTCCGGGGTTAGTGCTTCATCGATCAGGTGCAGGGTGCCGGCGGCATCGATGCCGAATTCAAATTTGGTATCGGCAATGATAATGCCGCGACCACGGGCGTAGGCCGAGGCTTCTTCGTACAGCTTGATCGCGGCATCGCGAGCCTGGGCACAGATTTCGGCGCCGTTCTTGCCGGTACCGGCGAGCGCTTCGGCCAGTGCCGCGCCACAGTTGGCCTGGGCGGTGGCGAAGGAGACGTTTTCGTCGTGATCACCGACGTCAGCCTTGGTCGCTGGGGTGAAGATCGGGGATGGCAGCTTCTGCGCCATTTTCAGGCCAGCCGGCAGGGCAATGCCGCAGATGGCGCCGGTTTCCTTGTAGTCCTTCCAGCCGGAACCGATCACGTAGCCGCGGACGACCGCCTCGATCGGCAGCGGCTTCAGGCGCTTGACGAAGACCGAACGGCCACGAACCTGTTCCCGTTCGTTTTCGGCGACGACGCTTTCTGGATCAACACCCGTCAATTGATTCGGCACGATATGGCCGAGCTTTTCAAACCAGAAATCGGCAACTGCGGTCAGCACTTCGCCCTTGCGAGGGATCGGGTCCGGCAGGATAACGTCGAAGGCAGAGAGGCGGTCAGTGGTGACGATCAGCAGCTTGTCAGCATCGACGGCGTAGATGTCGCGGACCTTGCCCTTGGACAGCAGGGGCAGGCTGGTGATGGAAGACTGGAAGAGCGGAGCAGTCACGGCAGATTTCCCGAAAGCAAAAAAGAAGGATTATAAATTAATGCGACGACTCACCCGCTTCCGAAGCAAGTTTCTTGCGCATGCGTCGTGTGCCCCAGGCAACCAGGCCGGCGATGATCGGGATCGAAATTGCCGTGATGATGTCTGTGTTGAGATGGTGGAATTCTTTTGTACCCTTGGCAAGATATTGCACCAGTTGCGAGCCGTAGTAAGTCAAAACGACGACTGACAGGCCTTCGACGGTTTCCTGCAGGCGCAGTTGCAGCTTCGCGCGCTGATTCATCTGGCCAAGCAGTTCCTGATTCTGGCGTTCCAGTTCGATATCAACGCGGGTGCGCAGCAATTGGCTATTGCGGGCGACGCGGCCGGAGAGTTCTTCCTGACGACGGCTGATCGCTTCGCAGGTGTTCATCGCCGGCAACAGGCGGCGCTGCATGAATTCAAAGAAAGTCGGCAGGCCGGGAATCCGTACCTCGCGAAGTTCTTCGATACGCTGCATAACCAGCCCATGATAGGCACGAGAGGCGCCGAAACGGAAGGTCGTGCGGGCAACCGAGTGCTCTACTTCGGCGGCCAGCGTGGAAAGGACCGCCAGCACGCCGCGTTCATCTTCCGGGCTTTTTGCTGCGCCGATCCGATCCATCAAGGCGGCCAGTTGCTTTTCGCCCTTGTAGAGCCAACCGCCAACTTCTTTGGCGACCGGCAGCCCGAGCAGCGCCATCATCCGATAGGTTTCAATTTCAACCAGGCGCTGAACCGTTCGGCCTGCTTGACGTTGCGTCAGGCTTTCATTCAGCACAAGGAAACGTGAGAAACCGTTGTCGATCTTGAAATCAGTGAAAATCCAGGCAGCTTCTTCTGCTACCTTGGCAGCTACCATCGTGCGGCCATTGGGTGTCAGACTGGCAAGGACGGATTCCGGAGTGACATCATTGGTCGAGCGCAATTCGACATGGGTGGCAACCATCAGCTTACCGGGAATGCCACTCAGCCATTCAGGATGTACAGCATCGAAAGCGGTAGCGTCCGGGTGCAAGTGCTCGCCGGTTTCCAATGGCCGGAAAAAAGTGTAACTGGAAAATTCGGTATGCAGCTCCCAACGCATGCGGAAGGCGCCGGTTTCTATCATCAGGTGCGAGTCGGAACTATCTATTGCGTTGCAGACGTGGCCCTGGCACAGCGTTGCTCAGATTGTCGCGGGCGGCCGGTGCTTTCTCGGCGCTGTGCTTGAAGACCAGATGCGAGACGAGCATCGCCCCGACCAGCGGCACGGGCGGCCGGGCGTGGAATTCGTTGTTCAGGCGCTGGCGAAGCGGGTGTTCTTCCAGTTCAGCGAGAGTCAGGCGAGGGTGCATTTTTTGGCAGGGCTTATGTTGCAGTGCGGAAGATTGTAGCCTACTGTTTCTGTATATTTGCCTTTGATTTGGCGATTCGGAAATGAACATCGTCGTTTGCCGGCTGCTGTTATACCCCAGGGGGGCTGTCTGGGTGGCACGGCCAAAAGGGAAAAGCCGCTAATCGCCTGCGGCTAAAAAATGCTGCTCATTGTTGCGCAGATATGGAAGGCAAAGCATGGTTTGTCGACTAGCGTCATGAGCTTTTTACTTGGCGGCAACCACTCTTGCATCCGAGCGTTACGGTAGGTATTTATCCCTATTCCACTGCACCTTTCTTCCAATTTTCACCCACAGGCAAAAAACTTAAGCTGGCTCCGTCAATTAAAAGGAGCTTTGCATGAACGCTCAACCCGATCTTTCCCGGCGTGCATTCTTTACTGCCTTGCCGGCAGTAACCGCCGGCTTGGCCATGCCGGCTCATGCGGCGGATGAGACCACCCCGCACTGGGCAATGTTGGTCGATACCCGCCGCTGCATTGCCTGCCAGGCTTGCACGATGGCCTGCTCGATGGAAAACGTTTCGCCGGAAGGGCAGTTCCGAACGGTAGTCGCCACCTACGCTGTCACCGATCAGGCCGGCAAGACGGGGCTCGCCGTGCTGCCCCGGCTATGCAATCACTGCGAAGAGCCACCCTGCATCCCGGTATGTCCTGTTGGCGCCACCTTCAAGCGCAAGGACGGCATCGTGCTGGTTGATGGTGATCGCTGCGTCGGTTGCGCCTACTGCGTCCAGGCCTGCCCGTACGATGCGCGCTTCGTCAATCATAACACTGGCAAGGCCGACAAATGCACCTTCTGCAGTCATCGCGTCGAAGCCGGCTTGCTGCCGGCCTGCGTCGAAACCTGCGTTGGCGGCGCGCGAATTTTTGGCGATATCAATAATCCGCAAAGCGACATCAGTCGCCGCCTTGCGGCTGCTGATGGCAAGACGCGCGTTCTCAAGCCGGAGGCCGGCACCAACCCGCGTGTCTTCTATATCGGTCTGGAACAACAACTGGACGGCCGGATCGATGGCGCCTCGACCGCCGACATGATGTGGCGTCCGGACACTCAGGGAGCATGATCATGAACACGACTGTTGAAGTCCTTGGCTTTGCACGCGAACCCGGCTGGTTGCCCTGGGCCGTGCAGTATTTCTTCCTGATCGGCATCTCGACTGCAGCCTTCTTCCTGAGTCTGCCCGGTTTGGTCTGGCGCCATCCGGACTGGCGGGGAATCTCGCGGCGCGCCCTTTTGGCGGCGCTGGTTTGCGGCCTGACGGCGCCCGTCGCACTGCTCGCCGACCTGCACCAACCCGGCCGCTTCCTCAATTTCTACCTGCACCCGAATCTTGGTTCCTGGATGGCCTGGGGGTCATTCTTCATCCCGCTTTACCTGCTGGGTCTGATCGGCTATGCCTGGCTCTGCCTACGTCCCTTGTTGGCTGAAATGGCCAAGCGCCCCAGCCCATTTGCCGCTCTTTATCGCAAATTGGCCTATGGCGGCCACGACAATCCTTCGGCGATCAAGGCGGCTGCACTGGTGGCAACGCTGGGCGCGGTACTGGTTCTGCTTTACACCGGCATGGAGGTGATGGTTGTTCAGGCACGGCCGCTGTGGAATACCGCCTTGCTTCCCTTGATCTTCGCTGTTACGGCGATGACGGGCGGCATTGGCATGACAGCCCTGTTTGAAGCGCTGACCGGCAATCTGAAATCGGCACCGCTACTCAATCAATGGCTGGCACGCGGCGTCTGGTTGACCCTGGCACTACTTGTTCTTTGGCTGGTTTCAGGCCTTTTGGGGACGTCGACCGCAGCACATGAGGCACTTGCCGCGACGCGTGCTTCGTTCGGCTGGCTGGTGACCGGGGGCTGGCTTGTCGGTTCGACGCTGCTCACCTTGTGGCTGGCCCGAAACCATCAGAATTCACTGGTGATGCCGGCCCTGCTAGCCCTGCATGGGGCCTGGCTGATCCGCTGGATCGTTTTCATCGGCGGCCAAAGTCTGCCCAAGATGGGTTCTGCAAGCCAGAGCTACACCCTGACCCTGACACCGGACAGCCTGCTCGGCATCGTCGGCATGGCCGGCCTCTGCCTCGCCCTTTACATCATCCTGACCAGCCTCATCCCTTGGGATGACCAGGCTAACGCCTGAGGAGATCCACCATGAAAATCAGCAAACGTCGTCAAGTACTCGCCCTCGGTGGCCTCGCCGCTTTCGCGGCCGGTTACTCAGAAACCGCCGGCCGTATGGTTGGCAAACTCCTCGGCCACGATGCGCCGAAGCACAAGACCGCCGGCGAAGCACCAGCCCCGGAATTTCGTGTTGATCGTCAGGGCAAGCTTGAAATCAACACAGCCCAGCAAGTCAGCTATACCACCTGCCTCGGCTGCACCACCATGTGCGGTGTTCGTGTCCGCATCGATCGGGCCAGCGGTAAGGTGTTGCGGGTCAGCGGCAATCCCTATAGCCCGTTGTCCACCGACCCGCATCTGCCTATGAAGGCCAGCGTCCGTGACAGCTTCATCGCCATCTCGGCACTCAACGGTAAAGGCCTGGATGGCCGCTCGACCGCCTGCGGTCGCGGCAACGCTGTGGCCCAGCAAATCGATTCGCCGTATCGTGTGCTGACGCCGTTGAAGCGGGTTGGCTCGCGCAACAGCGGCCAATGGGAACCGATTTCCTTTGAGCAAATGGTCAAGGAAGTGGTCAATGGCGGCAATCTGTTCGGAGAAGGCAATGTCGAAGGACTGGGCACCCTGCGTGACCTGACTACGCCGATTGACAGCAAGCAGCCTGCACTCGGAAGCCGCGTCAATCAGGTGGCTGTGCTTTCCAGTGTGAACGACGGGCGTGAGAACTTCGCCCGCCGCTTCTTCCAGCAGTCTTACGGCACACTCAATTTTATTGGCCACGGTTCCTACTGCGGCGGATCCTACCGTTCCGGTTCAGGCGCACTGTTCGGCGACATGAAGACGATGCCGCATTGCAAGCCGGACTTTTCCAATGCCGAGTTCGTGCTCTTTGTTGGCACGGCACCGGGACAGGCCGGCAACCCATTCAAGCGTCAGGGCACTCTGGTTGCCAAGGCGCGCACCGACGGCAAATTGTCCTACGTCGTGGTTGACCCGGTACTGACGCACGCCGACAACCGGGCCAGCGGCGACCGTGGACGCTGGCTGCCAATCAAGCCCGGCACCGATGGTGCGCTGGCCATGGCAATCATCCGCTGGTTGTTCGAAAACGAGCGCATCGACAGCCATTTCCTGAGCTTCCCGAACGCAGTTTTGGCCAAGCAGAATGGCGAGCCGTCATTCTCCAATGCCAGTCATTTGGTCGTTGTCGAACCCAAGCACCCGCGTGAGCAGCGCATGTTGCGCGCCTCTGATCTAGGCATCGAGATGGCGGAAGAGCAGCGCTACAAGGATACGGATGCCTTCGTCTGCCTCGATCAGGCTGGCAAGCCGGTTTTCCATGATCTGGCAACGGGTCCAGCCCAGCTTTTCGTTGATACCGTTCTAACGGTGGGCGGCAAGGAAGTTCGGGTCAAATCATCACTACAACTTTTACGTGAAGAGGCAATGCGCCTTGAACTGCGCACCTATGCCGAAGCCTGCGGCATTCCGGCTGAAACGCTGAGCGGCCTGGCCAGGGAGCTTTCCTCGCACGGCAAGAAGGCATCGGTGATTGCCCACGGCGGCATGATGAGCGGTAGCGGTTTCTACAACGCCTATGCCCTGCTCAGCATCAATGCCCTGCTCGGCAACATCAACTGGAAAGGCGGTTTCGTCGCCAATGGCGGCGGCTTCAAGGATAACGGCGAAGGTCCACGCTACAAGCTGGACGGTTTCGCCGGCATGGTCAAGCCATCCGGTACGCCGCTAGGACGCAATGTTCCGTATGAAAAACGGCCGAATTCGCCGCGCGCAAGGCTGACAACAAACCTTATCCGGCTACCGCGCCCTGGTTCCCGAATGCGCCGGGGCTGACCACCGAGCTACTGCCCGGCGGCCTGAGCGGCTATCCCTACGCGCTCAAGGCGCTGATCCTGTGGTCGTCTAATCCGCTTTATGGCATTGCCGGCCTGCATAACAAGATTGCCAAGGATCTCGCCGACCCCAAGAAAATCGGCCTGATCGTTTCAGTCGATCCGTTCATCAATGAAAGCAACGCCTTCGCTGACTATATCGTTCCCGACTCGCTGATGTACGAGAGCTGGGGTTGGGTGGCGGCCTGGAATGGCGTGCCGACCAAGGCGATGAGCGCTCGCTGGCCGGTGATTGAGCCACAGGCAACCAAGACGCCGGAGGGTCACGCAGTCGGCATGGAAACTTTCTTTATCGCGCTGGCCAAGGCCATGAAACTGCCCGGTTTCGGCGAGAATGCCATCAGCGACCCTGAAGGCAAGACCTATCCCCTGAATACGCCGGAAGACTGGTATCTGCGTGGCGGTGCCAACATTGCCTGGCTCGGCAAGGAACCGGTGGCCGATGCCTCTGACGAGGACATCATCCTGTCCGGCGTTGAGCGCTTGCGTCCGGTTTTGAAGAAAACCCTGAAGCCGGAAGAGGTTGCCAAGGTCGCCTTCCTGCTCAGTCGTGGCGGCCGTTATCAGTCGGGCAAGGATGCTTACGACGAAGAGGATCCGCGCTGGATGCGCAATCCGATGAAATCCATGGCGCATCTCTGGAACGAAAACGTTGGTGCGTCGAAAAACAGCCTGTCCGGCAAGCGCAACATCGGCTGCGCCAGTTGGATTGAACCGGCGTTTGCCGATGGCACGCCGATGCGGAAAATCTATCCGGCCGACAAATGGCCGCTACAGTTAGTCAGCTATAAATCGGCGCTGCAAAACCCGTATTCAATTGGTGCTACACGGCTGCTTGGCCTGCATCCGGAAAACCCGGTCCTGATACATCCGGATGACGCACAGCGCCTGCATGTCGAGATGGGTGACTTGGTCGAAATCAGCACACCGGGCGGTAGCCTGAAGGCACGCATCATGGTCCATGCCGGCATTACGCCCGGTGTTGCCGCGATTGAACACGGCTTCGGTCATCGCGAACTGGGTGCCCGCGCTCACCGTATCGGCCGGACGCAGCAACCGCAGGACAAGCGCCTGGCAGCGGGCGTCAACCTGAACGATATTGGTCTGCTCGACCCGACCCGGCCAGACAAGGCGCCATGGGTTGACGCGATCTCCGGCGCTTCGGTGCGCAATGGCTTGCCAGCCACGATGCGCCGGGCCTGAGCGTTTTCCACTAATCCAACGCTGCCGGGTTGACCCGCAGCATGAGGCGGGCCAGTTCGGCGGCGGAGGACACCCCCGCCTTTTCCATCACATGTTGACGGTGGATGTGCACGGTTTTTTCGCTGATGTTCAGGTTGGCCGCAATCTGCTTGTTCGGCAGTCCCTGTGCGACTTGATGAGCCACCTCCCGCTCGCGGGGGGAGAACTGCGCCAGCATGGCTTGGGCGGCATGGCGCCGAGCGGCCTCGTCCAGTGCTTCCGCACTGTGCCGAATGGCGGTAGCTACCGCATCGAGCATCTTCTGGTCATTGAAGGGTTTTTCGATGAAGTCGACAGCACCGGACTTCATCGCCTGCACGACCATTGAAACATCGGCATGTCCGGTCATGAACAGTATGGGCAGGGCAATGCCTCGTGCGCTAAGCACTTGCTGCAGCTCTAGTCCGCTCATCGAGGGCATCCGGATATCGAGCAGCAGGCAGCAAGGTTGAGTTGGCGTCGTCAGGAGATCAAGAAATTCTTCAGCCGAGGCGTGGAGTTGGACAGACCACCCCACCGAGTCGAGCAGGAACCGTAATGAGCGGCGCAGGCCGGGGTCATCATCGACGACATGGACGATGCAGGCTTCAGGCTGATAATTCATGGCAGGGAAGGGAAAATGAGAAACACATGCCGGGGGATTCCTGATTGGGTTCGGCCCATATTCTGCCGCCGTGGGCTTCAATGATGGTCTTGCAGATCGGCAGGCCAAGGCCGAGGCCATCCGGTTTGGTCGTGAAGAAGGGCTCAAACAGATGAGGGATCTGCTCTGCTTCGAGACCAATGCCCTGGTCGATGACATGAAGCGCTACGCGATTATCCAGCGGCTCGATGACGATACGTAGGTTCTGCCGCTCGACTGGCAAATCACGACTCGCGTCGATCGCATTCTTGATCAGATTCAGGAGGACTTGCAGGATCTGGGCTCCGTCAGCAAGCACCTGACAGTTGCCGGTCAGTTGATTCTCGATGCTGACCTCGGGCGCCCGTGCCAGCATCCCGACAATCAGGCGCCGCGCCTCCTCGGCGATCATGGCCGGGTTGACCTCTTCCCTGGTGGCCAGACGCTTGCGTGCAAAATGACGAATGCGCTGCACGATGCCGCCGGCTCGTTCAGCCTCTTTGGCAATTTCGCTCGATGCTTCGGTAATGGCTTCCTGCGTCAAATTACCACTTTCCTGTCGGCGCAAGACTGTCCGCGCATAGGTGCCGATGGTCGTCAGTGGTTGGTTGAGTTCGTGCGCAAGATTGCCGGAAAGCTCACCGAGCACTGATAGGCGCGACAGGTGTTCCATCTGCTCCTGACTTTCGCGCATTTTTGCTTCGGCCTGATCACGAGCGGCAAGGGATTCGCGCAACTCTGCCGTGCGCCGATGAACCTGATGCTCGACGCGCACCGTATGCACGATCCAGCCCGTCAAAATGGCAAGCAAGCCCAGCAACCAGGGCCAGAAACGGCGAACCAGACCTTCCGGTGTGATCTCACGCAAATAGGCGTAGGGCCGATACGCAGTTCGCGAAACAGGTCGTGCACCGGTTGGTAATCGGCCGGCACCGACCAGCTCATGCCGCCTGACTCCGGCATGCTGAGCAAGGCCCGTGCAACGGCTTTGGCCAGTACCGGGTCGGTTTGTCGGGTTACGGCGATCGGCCAGTTCGGGTAGAGGCGGGTTGATAGTACGCACGCCAAATCGACATCATGGCGCGGTGACAAGGCCCGGAAATCCTCAAGCCGGATTTTCCCCTGCCCGGCCATCTGTTCCGGAAGGCAAGCGCGAACGATGCCTGCGTCTACTTCTCCGCGCTGTACTGCCTCGATGATCCGGTTCATCGGCAAACCGACAAAGCGGATTTCCTTTAGATCCGATTCGGCATCGATGCCCTGGTTCAGTATTTCCCGAGCCGCCACCAGGTAGCCGCCAAACGCTTCCGGCGCAACGGCCGCAACACGCTTCCCTGCCAGATCGGCCAGCACACGGAGTTCAGGCTGGTCTGCCCGGGTCAGGACTACCGAGCCGATAGCTCGAGCCGGGTGACTTTCTTCGGTGTCGAGCGTGGCGATCCGGCTGATGCCAAATTCGGCTTCCATGGTCACGTAATAGCCCGGGTTGGTAATCACCAGATCGACCCTGTCCTCGGCGATAGCTTGGCGCAGGCCAAGTGCATCATATTGATCGAGGCGAAAATGATGTCCGGGCAAAGCCTGGTTCAGATAGCGGATGACCGGTGACCAGTCGGAAGCTGCGGCCCGTTCGCCCTGGTAGGCAAAAACACCTATCGCAACTTCGCCGCCCAATGCGTTTGAGGCCAGCAAATACAACAGCGCAACAACGCTGAAAACAAGCTTTGCCTTTGGTGAGCAAGTGGATGCCTGAACGCGCATCAGTGGAGTATGTCGGGCCAGGATGAGGGCGCCTGTTTCATTGCCAAGCTGGCGGAAACCCGGAACCAAACAGAACAGCCGCCCGCAGGCGGCTGTTACTGATAATGCGGTGACGCATCGATTACTTGACGATCTGGTTCAACTCACCCGAGGTGTAACGGGTAGCCATTTTTTCCATTGATACTGCCTTGATCTGGCTGGCGCGGCCGGCGCAGCCGAAGGCTTCAAAGCGTGCCAGGCAAATCTTCATGGCGGCTTCACGAGCTGGCTTGAGGTAGTCGCGGGGATCAAATTTGCCCGGATTCTCGAACATGTAGCGGCGGATGGCGCCAGTCATGGCAAGGCGGATGTCGGTGTCGATATTGACCTTGCGCACGCCGTGCTTGATGCCCTTGACGATTTCCTCGACCGGCACGCCGTAGGTTTCCTTCATGTCGCCGCCGAATTCGCGGATTTCGGCGAGCAGTTCCTGCGGCACGCTGGAGGAGCCGTGCATGACGAGGTGGGTGTTCGGGATGCGGGCGTGGATTTCGGCGATGCGGTCGATGGCGAGAATGTCACCGGTCGGCTTCTTGGTGAACTTGTAAGCGCCGTGGCTGGTGCCGATGGCGATGGCCAGTGCGTCGCAGTTGGTTTGCTTGACGAAGTCGGCGGCCTGATCCGGGTCGGTGAGCAGCTGTTCGCGGGTCATCTTGCCTTCGGCGCCGTGGCCGTCTTCCTTGTCGCCCATCATGGTTTCGAGCGAGCCCAGCACGCCGAGTTCGGCTTCAACGGAAACGCCGATGGAGTGGGCGAACTTGACGACTTCCTTGGAGACGCTGACGTTGTAGTCGTAGGAGGCGGTGGTCTTGCCGTCGGCTTCAAGCGAGCCGTCCATCATCACCGAGGTGAAGCCGGAGCGGATGGCGCCCATGCAGACGGCCGGGCTCTGGCCGTGGTCCTGGTGCATGACGATGGGCAGATGCGGGTAGGCTTCGAGAGCGGCGAGAATCTGGTGACGCAGGAAGGGTTCGCCGGCGTATTTGCGGGCGCCGGCCGAGGCTTGCATGATCACTGGCGCGTCGATCTGGCTGGCGGCTTCGCAGATGGCCCAGACCTGTTCCATATTGTTAACGTTGAAAGCGGGCAGACCATAGCCGTTTTCGGCGGCGTGGTCGAGCAGTTGGCGCATGGATACGAGCGGCATGGTAACTCCTGTTCGGTAACGTGTTTAATTAACTAATCTATTCTAGATGATTTGATGTTCGCCGACGCGGACGATCTTCAAGGTATTGGTGCCGCCGGAGCAACCGATTGGTTCGCCGATGGTCAGCACGATCAGGTCACCTTTTTGTACGACGCCACGATCGATCAAAAGTTGCTCGGCTTCGGCCAATAGCAGGTCGCGGTCGGTATGCTGCTGGTTCATCAGGAAGGGGTAAACGTCGCGGTAGAGCGCCATGCGGCCGATCGATTCGGCATCAGGCGTCAGTGCGTAGATCGGCACGCCGCAATTGAGGCGGCTCATCCACAGGGCGGTCGAGCCGGACTGGGTCAGCGCGGCGATGGCCTTGACCTTGAGGTGGTGCGCGGTCCAGATGGCGGCCATGGCAATCGACTGGTCGATGCGGGTGAAGATGCGGTCGAGGAATTCGCGGTCGAGCGTGACTTCGGCGGAACGCTCCGCTTCGATGCAGATGCGCGACATCGACTCAACGGTTTCCACCGGGTATTTGCCGCTCGCCGTTTCGGCGGAAAGCATCACGGCATCGGTGCCGTCGAGCACGGCATTGGCAACGTCGGAGACTTCGGCGCGAGTCGGCACCGGCGAATAGATCATCGACTCCATCATTTGCGTGGCGGTGATGGTCAGCTTGTTCTTGTCGCGCGCCATGCGAATCATTTTTTTCTGCAGGGCGGGGACGGTCGCATCGCCGACTTCAACAGCGAGATCGCCACGGGCGACCATGATGCCGTCCGAGGCATCGAGAATTTCTGCCAGATTGGTGATCGCTTCAACGCGCTCGATCTTGGCGATCAGCACGGCGGTGCTGCCGGCGGCACGCAAAAGTTGGCGCGCCATGTACATGTCGGCGGCACTCTTGGGGAAGGAGACGGCAACGAAATCGACGCCGATCTGCGCGGCTGTCTTGATGTCGTCCATGTCCTTGGCGGTCAGCGCCGGTGCGGTCAAGCCGCCACCCTGACGATTGATGCCCTTGTTGTTCGAGAGATCACCGCCGACGAGGACGCGGGTGTGGATTTCGTGGCCACGCACGCCGAGCACTTCCAGCTTCAAACGACCATCGTCGAGCAGCAGGATGTCGCCATTGACCACATCCTTGGGCAGATCCTTGTAATCGAGGCCGACGCGTTCCTGGTTGCCGAGCGGGCACTGGGCGTCGAGGATGAAGTTTTCACCGGGAATCAGGGTGATTTTTCCGCCTTCAAACTTGCCGACGCGGATTTTTGGCCCTTGCAGATCGCCCAGAATGCCGACCGTTCGGCTAAATTTTGCAGCGGCAGCACGAATACCGGTGGCGCGAGCAATGTGGTCTTCGACCGTGCCGTGCGAAAAATTCATCCGTACGACGTCGATACCGGCTTGCACCAGGCTTTCAAGAACTTCAGTGGTGGATGAGGCGGGGCCTAATGTGGCAACAATTTTGGTGTGGCGTGACATGTCTCTTCTCTAATTTTTAGTTGTTTTTGGCGGTTGACCGGAACACTTACGGTCAACCGCCTTGTGCCGCCTTATGTTGCTGCGCGTTCTTCGAGAATGGCGATCGCCGGCAGGGTTTTGCCTTCGAGGAACTCCAGGAAGGCGCCGCCGCCGGTCGAGATATAGCCGACATCTTCGGCGATGTGGAACTTGGCGATGGCGGCCAGGGTGTCGCCGCCGCCGGCGATCGAGAAGGCTTCGGAGTGGGCGATGGCGGAGGCCATCATCTTGGTGCCGCCGGCGAACTGCGGCAGCTCGAAGACGCCGACCGGGCCGTTCCAGACGATGGTGCCGGCGTTGGCGATGATTTCGGCAAACTTGGCTGCCGTCTTCGGGCCGACGTCGAGAATGCGGTCGTTGGCGTGCACGTCCTCGACCGCAATCTTGTTGGCGCGGGCCAGGGCGGAGACTTCGTCGGCGACGACGACGTCGACCGGCAACGGCACTTCGGCGCCGCGTTCCTTCATGATGTCCATGATGGCGTGGGCTTCCTTGACCAGATCGGCTTCGGCCAGCGAGTCGCCGATGCGCTTGCCATCGGCGAGCAGGAAGGTGTTGGCGATGCCGCCGCCGACGATCAGTTGATCAACCTTGCTGGCAAGTGACTTGAGGATGGTCAGCTTGGAGGACACTTTGGAGCCGCCAACGATGGCGACCAGCGGGCGCTTCGGGTTGGTCAGGGCCTTGGTCAGCGCGTCGATTTCGGCGCCCATCAGCATGCCGGCGCAGGCCACCGGGGCGTACTTGGCGATACCGTGGGTGGTCGCTTCGGCGCGGTGGGCGGTGCCGAAGGCATCATTGACGTAGATGTCGCAGAGCTTGGCCATCTTCTGGGCCAGTTCATCGTTGTTCTTCTTTTCGCCCTTGTTGACGCGGCAGTTTTCGAGCAGCACGACTTCGCCCGGCTTGACCTCAAAACCGCCGTCAACCCAGTTGGTAATCAGGCGCACCGAGGTGTGCAGCATCTGGCCAAGGCGTACGGCAACCGGCATCAGGCTGTCTTCGTGGCTCAGTTCGCCTTCGGTCGGGCGGCCAAGGTGCGAGGTGACCATCACCGCCGCGCCTTTTTCCAGGCAGTATTTGATCGACGGCAGCGAGGCGCGGATGCGGGTGTCTTCGGTGATGTTGCCGGCTTCGTCCTGCGGCACGTTAAGGTCGGCGCGGATGAAGACGCGTTTGCCGGAAAGGTCGAGATCGGTGAGTTTGATAACGTTCATGATTGCTCCCAGGATTATTGAATTAACAGGATTCTTGCGTCCAGCGTTGTGACCAGTAGTCGGCCACTTCTAACATACGGTTGGCAAAGCCCCATTCGTTGTCGAACCAGACGAAGAGGTTGACCAGATGCGGCCCGCCGGTTCGTGTCTGGCTGCCATCGATGATGGCCGAATGCGGGTCGTGATTGAAATCGATCGAGGCGTGCGCCGCTGTGGAGTAAGCGATCAGCTTGGCCAGCGGGCCTTGGGCTGCCTCGGCAAGCAGGGCGTTGATTTCGCTGGCGGAAACCGGGCGCTGTGTGCTGATGGTCAGGTCGATGGCCGAGACATTCAGGGTCGGGACGCGAATCGCCTTGGCCTGCAGGCGGCCGCTCAGTTGCGGCAGCAGGCGCTCGACGCCGCGTGCCAGCCCGGTCGACACCGGAATGATCGATTGCATGGCGGAGCGGGTGCGGCGCAGGTCATCGTGGTGATAGCCGTCGATCAGCGGCTGGTCGTTCATCACCGAATGCAGCGTGGTGAGCATGGCCTGTTCGATACCGACTTCGCGGTCGAGCAGGTCAAGGATGGGGACGATGGCATTGGTCGTGCACGAAGCGGCCGAAACCAGACGCTCGCTGCCGGTCAGTGAGTGCTGATTGATGCCGTTGACGATGGTGGCATCGACATCGTTGGCACTGAAGCCGGGGTGCGAAAGTAGTAAACGTTGGCAACCGGCTGCCAAAAATCGGGTCAATTCCGGCCGTCGACCGTAACAGCCTGATGATTCGACGATCAGGTCTATCCCCAGCGCCCGCCAATCGACTTCTTCCGGGCTGCGGGCATGGCTGACGCCAATCGCTCGGCCATCAATCAACAACTGGCCATCGCCGAAATCGACATGGCCGGGAAAGCGGCCATGGGTCGAGTCGTAGCGTGTCAGGTAGGCCATGCTTTCAAGGTTGGCCGGCTCGTTGATGGCGACCACCCGGAGATTGTGGGCGGCCGGCGATTCCAGCAGCGCGCGCAGGAAACAGCGACCGATACGGCCGTAGCCGTTGATGGCAAGGCGAAGAGGCATGGATCGGTCAGGTACTTTCAAAACTTACTTGGGGGCTTCCGCAGTGGTTTCCGGGCTGTATTCGACATAAACCAGATCAAGCGGGGTGCTGCCCTTGCAGATGCGGAATGGCAGCAAGGTTACGCTGGCATTGAACTCAAGCTTGCCCATGCCATTGAAGATGGCTAACGCGCGGCCCTTGTCGTTGCCGAAATAGAACGGGATGTGCTGTTTTCCGGTGCACCAGCTGCTTTCGCTGCTTGGCTTGCCAACGATGGCGATGGCTTCATCGTAGGTCATGCCAATTTTTAGTTTGCCAAAAGGTGAATCGGCGGGCGGGTTGCCAACGATGACTGGTGCGGCGGGTTCCGCGCTGGCGGCGGCGGGAGCATCGGCCTTCTTCTCGCTATCCTGAGCGATGACCGAGCCGCAAGCGATGGTGAGCAAAGTGATGAAGGTAATTTGACGTGCTTTGTGCATCTTGATTCCTCCGAAAGTTTGTTGGGGAGAAGCAAAAGGGGCCTTGCGGCCCCCTCTTGAAACAAACCGCTTACTTGGCGTTCATCCAGGCACGTGCGGCATCGAGCATGCGGCAGGAGTAACCCCATTCGTTGTCGTACCAGGCCAGTACCTTGACCAGCACGGAGCCATCTTCACTCTTGATGACGCGGGTCTGTGTTGCATCGAAAGTGGAGGAAACGGTGGTGTGGTTGAAGTCGGAGGAGACCAGTGGCTCGTTGTTTACATCCATGATGCCCTTGAGCGGGCCATTAGCCGCAGCGGTCATCAAGGCGTTGATTTCTTCCTTGGTGGTGGAGCGCTCAGCGGTGAAGGTCAGGTCAACCAGCGAAACGTTGATGGTCGGCACGCGCAGCGCGAAACCGTCAACCTTGCCAACCAGTTGCGGCAGCACCAGACCAACCGCTTTGGCGGCGCCGGTCTTGGTCGGGATGATGTTGGCCGCAGCAGCACGGGCGCGGCGCAGGTCCTTGTGACGAACGTCAACCGTCACCTGGTCGTTGGTGTAGGCGTGGATGGTGGTCATCAGGCCCTGCTTGATGCCGATGGCGTCAGACAGGATCTTGGCAACCGGGGCCAGGCAGTTGGTGGTGCAGGAGGCGTTGGAGACAACGGTCATGTCGGCCTTCAGCGCGCCTTCGTTAACGCCCATAACGATGGTGGCATCGACATCGTCACCGCCGGGGGCGGAGATCAGCACGCGCTTGGCGCCTTGCTCAAGCAGTTCCTGAGCCTTGGCCTTGGTGGTGTAGGCGCCGGTGCACTCAAGCACGATATCAACGCCGTGGTCGGCCCAGTTGATGTCTTTCGCGTTCTTGGTCGAGTAGAAGGCGACTTTCTTGCCGTCGATGATGATGCAGTTTTCACCTTCGGTCTCGACGCTGGTGCGGAAACGACCGTGCGTGGTGTCGTACTTCAGCAGGTGGGCGTTGGTCGCCAGATCGCCAGCGGCGTTGATCGCAACGACGTCGAATTCATTTTGCAGACCTTGTTCGTAAATTGCGCGCAGCGTGCAACGACCGATACGACCAAAACCATTGATTGCAACCTTGATAGCCATGTGATTCCTCTCTCTATTGAATTTGAATCAGGACAAAAGATCTTTCGCCGTCTTGACGACATTGGCGACAGTGAAGCCGAATAATTCCTGCAACTGGCCAGCCGGTGCCGATTCGCCGAAGCGATCGATGCCAACAACGGCACCATGCAGGCCGACATACTTGCGCCAGAAATCCGGATGCGCCGCTTCGATGGCGATGCGCTTCTTGCCGCTACCGAGAACTGCTGATTTGTACTCGGCGCTCTGGCGGTCAAAGACGTTGGTGCAAGGCATCGAAACCACGCGTGTGACAATGCCTTCGCCAGCCAGTGCGGCTTGCGCGTCGAGCGCCAGCTTGATTTCGGAGCCGGTGGCGATGAAGGTGATTTGCGCTTCGCCTTCGCGCTCGGAAAGGATGTAGCCGCCCTTGGCAATGTCGGCATCGGCAATCTTGCCAGTGACGGTGGGCAGGTTCTGGCGTGAGAGGGCCAATAAACTGGGGCCATTTTGGCGGTCGACCGCAACAGTCCAGGCGATGGCGGTTTCGGTCGCATCGGCCGGGCGCCAGACGTCGAGATTCGGAATGAGGCGCAGGCTGGGAATGTGTTCGACCGGCTGATGCGTCGGGCCATCTTCGCCAAGGCCGATGGAGTCATGGGTATAAACCATGATCTGGCGTTGCTTCATCAGCGCCGCCATGCGGATCGCGTTGCGGGCGTAATCCGAGAAGACGAGGAAGGTGGCGGTGTACGGCACCAGGCCGCCGTGCAGCGCGATGCCGTTGGCGATGGCGGTCATGCCGAATTCACGGACGCCGTAGTAGCAGTAGTTGCCGCCTTCAGTGCGGGTAACACCCTTGCTGCCCTTGACGAAGGTCAGGTTGGAGCCGGCCAGGTCAGCCGAGCCGCCAAAGATTTCCGGCACCGCCGGGACCAGCGCGGCGATGGCGTTTTGCGATGCTTTACGGGAGGCGATGTTTTCCGCCTTTTCGCGACAGCCGGCAATGTAGGCAGCCTTGGTCGCTTCCCAGGAGGTTGGCAACTCGCGCTTCATGACGCGACGCTCAAACTCGGCTGCTTCGACCGGGAAGGCAGCTTGATAGGCCTTGAAACGGTTGGTCCAGTTTTCTTCGAACGTGGCGCCTCGTGGCTTGCCATTCCATGCCGCGTAAATCTCGTCGGGAATGACGAAGGGCGGGTGATGCCAGCCAATGTATTCGCGGGCTGCTGCAATTTCGTCCTTGCCGAGCGGTGCGCCGTGGCAGTCGTGCGAACCCTGCTTGTTCGGGGCGCCCATGCCGATGGTCGTCTTGCAGCAGATCAGGCTGGGTTTGTCGGTCACTGCCTTGGCGGCGAGCAGGGCGCGTTCAATGGCATCAGAATCATGGCCGTCGACGTTGGCAACCACATGCCAGCCATAGGCTTCAAAGCGTTTCGGCGTGTCGTCGGTAAACCAGCCTTCAACGTGGCCGTCGATCGAGATGCCGTTGTCGTCCCAGAAAGCAATCAGTTTGCCGAGACCGAGGGTGCCGGCCAGTGAACAGACTTCGTGCGAAATGCCTTCCATCAGGCAACCGTCGCCGAGGAAGGTGTAGGTGTGGTGATTGACGATCTCGTGGCCGGGCTTGTTGAACTCGGCGGCGAGCACCTTTTCAGCCAGCGCGAAGCCGACGGCATTGGTGATGCCCTGGCCGAGCGGGCCGGTCGTCGTTTCGACGCCGGGTGTGTAGCCAAATTCCGGATGGCCCGGCGTTTTGGCGTGCAACTGGCGGAAATTTTTCAGGTCGTCGATCGAGAGATCGTAGCCGGTCAGATGGAGCAGGGCGTAGATCAGCATCGAGCCGTGACCGTTCGACAGCACGAAGCGGTCGCGGTCCGGCCAGTGCGGGTTGGCCGGGTTATGGCGTAGCTGGCGGCGCCAGAGCACTTCGGCGATTTCGGCCATGCCCATCGGCGCGCCGGGGTGGCCCGAGTTGGCCTGTTGGACGGCATCCATGGCCAGGGCGCGAATCGCCCCCGTCAATGGTGAAAATTTGGGCGCGTTGCTCACGGTCATGGTGCGAAAATCCGGCTTGCTGAAAAGATGAAATTATCCGCGAAAAGCCCCGTTTTGGGTAGGGCGAAGCACGAATTGGCAGGCTAAAAACCTGCCAATACTTGTGTTTAAATGTTTGGGTCGTAATTGATCATCATCAGGACGCCGCGCCCACCACCCCAACTGCCACCGGTGTAGGAAACGCTGCCCTGGCCGCGATAGACGACTTCGTAGCGATGGCGATCCGTGCCGTAGTAAAAGGGGATAAAGGCTTTGCCGGTGGGCATGACGCGGACATCGTGGCTGGTGCCGCCCAGAATGCGCTCGACCTCGGTCTGGTCCATGCCGATGATCAGACGTGACCATTTGCTGCCAGCCGGGATGTTGCCGTAAACCTCGCCCTCAAAAGTGCCGTCGCGAGATTTCATCATGCGTGGCTTGCCAGGTTCGCTGGGTTTTCCTGACTTGGCAGCCGGTGCCTCTGCAACAGGAGCAGGTGCTGGCGTCGCTTTAACTGGTGCCGGGCAATCGGCTGCAGCAGGTTTGCTCCCTTTTTTGCCCTTGTTGGTAGTTTTTGTGTTCTTGGTTGGCTGGCAATCGGCTGATTGGGCGATGGGCTGGTCTGGTGGCGGGGTGGTGGTGCTGACCGGTGGCGCTGGCTCGCTTTTCGTTTCCTTGGTCGCGCAACCGCCGGCAAGGACGGCAATGCTTAGCAACAGGGCAATGCTTGAAGCTTTCATGGCAAATTCCTTGTTCAAAAACGTCAGCTTAAACGCCGTGGTAGGAAGTTATACGGTCAACTTCGTTTTTTGAGCCCATTATGACTGCGCAACGTTGGTGAATCCTGGCTGGCGGAATGTCGAGAATACGCTGATAACCGGTTGTCGCCGCACCGCCAGCCTGTTCCACAATGAACGCCATCGGGTTGGCTTCATACATCAAGCGTAATTTCCCGCCTTGGGCGCGGGTTTTGCTGTCGAGCGGATACATGAAGATGCCGCCACGGGTGACGATGCGATGCACATCGGCGACCATCGAACCTACCCAGCGCATGTTGTAGTCCTTGCCGAGCGGGCCTTCCTTGCCCTGCTGCATTTCCGCAACATAGCGTTGCACTGGGGCTTCCCAGAAGCGCTGATTCGCCATGTTGATGGCGAATTCCTTGGTGTCGACGGGAATTTGCATGTTTTCCTGGGTCAGCACGAAGTCGCCCTGTTCGCGATCCAGCGTAAAACTGGCGACACCGTCGCCAACCGTCAGAACGAGTAGCGTGGTTGGACCATAAACGGTATATCCGGCGGCAACCTGTGTCGTACCGGGCTGCAAAAAAGCGGCTTCGGCAGCTTCTGGCGTTGAGAGATCAGCACCTTCCGGGCATTTCAGGACGGAAAAAATGGTACCAATCGACACGTTGACGTCGATATTTGACGAGCCATCAAGCGGATCAAAGGTCAGCAGGTATTCGCCTTGCGGATAGCGATGTGGCACCAGATGCGGCAGGTCCATTTCCTCGGATGCCATGGCCGCCAGATGGCCGCCCCATTCGTTGGCATCGAGCAGAATATCGTTGGACAGCACATCCAGTTTTTTTGTGCTTCACCCTGAATATTGTCGCTACCGGCTTCACCGAGCGCCTCGCCCAAACCGCCTTTGCCGATAGCGATAGAGATGGCCTGGCAGGCGCGGGCAACGACTTCGACCAGAGAGCGCAGGTCGACGGTAATGACGCCCTTGTTACGTTGTTCTTCCAATAGGTAGCGAGCGAGGGTGCGCTGGGCCATGAGGGGTTCCTGCCTGATGACGAAAGAGGGGTATTTTACGCCGACACGTTGTCGTATGCGTGCAGAAAGGCGTAGGCAGCGGCACTGTTGAGCGGTTTGCTGAATAAATATCCTTGAACTTCATCACAACCATTCGTGCGCAGCAGTTCCAGCTGGTCATCCGTTTCAACGCCTTCGGCAATGACATTCAAGCCAAGCGAGTGCGCCAGGGCAATGGTGCCGAAGGCAATCGCGCGGTCGTTGAGGTCGACTTCAATGTCGGCGACAAATGAGCGGTCGATCTTGAGGTGATCAATCGGGAAGAGCTTGAGATAGGCAAGCGATGAATAGCCGGTGCCGAAATCATCGATGGCCAGCGTGACGCCCATCCGGCCAACGCGCTGCAAAATATCGATGGCTTCCTCGGGGTTCTCCATCACCGAGCTTTCGGTGATTTCAAGCTCCAGCAGTTCGGGTGGCAATCCTGTTTCGGCAAGGACGCCAGCGACAACTTCACAGAAATCACGCCGGCGAAGCTGGCGGGCGGAGACGTTGACAGCAATCCGTATGGGTTTCAGGCCGGCATCGATCCATTTCTTCATTTCGCGGCAGGCGTTGCGCAGCACCCATTCGCCAATTTCGACGATCAGCCCTGTTTCTTCGGCGATGGGGATGAAACGTGCCGGCGAGATCATCCCGTCAGTCGGGTGGTGCCAGCGGATCAGCGCCTCAACGCCGGTGGCGTGCGAACCATCGGCACAGAATTGCGGCTGGAAGCAGAGGGCCAACTCATTACGGCTGATGGCATGGCGAAGTTTGTGTTCAATATCAAGCCGTTCGCTCGCTGTTTGATTCATTTCGGCGGCGTAAAACTGATAATTGTTCCGGCCGGCGGCTTTGGCGTGATACATCGCCGTGTCGGCGTTCTTGAGGATGGCGTCACCATCCGCGCCATCGTCCGGGAAAATGCTGATGCCAATTGATGGACTGGTGTGCAGCTCGTGGGGGCCGGTCAAAATGGATGAGGAAAGGGCGCCAATGATCTTGTTGGCAATGATTGCCGCATCGGCCGGACTGGAGATTGCCGGTAGCAGGATAACGAACTCGTCGCCACCCAGGCGCGCCACGAAATCGGTCTCGCGTACGACGCGACTCAGACGAATGGCAACGTCGCGCAGCAATTCGTCGCCAACCTGATGGCCCAGGGTGTCATTGATGATCTTGAAGCGATCCAGGTCGATAAACATGACAGCGAGCTGCCATTGGTGCCGGCGCGCTTCCGGAAGTAGTTGCGCAAGGCGAATTTGCAAAGTCAGGCGGTTGGGCAGGCCGGTGAGGGAATCGGTCTGGGCTATCTGGCGCACGCGTTCTTCGGCCTGCTTGCGCTCGGTGATATCGGCAAGAATCCAGATGTAGTGCGCGGCTTGCTCGAGTTGCGCGTCATTGATGCGGTTTACCCGGATGCCAATTGGAGCGACAGATCCCGATTTGTGCTGAACATCAACTTCACCATTCCAGGTGCCGTGCAGATCAATTTCCTGCTGGATTTGGTCAATGGTCCAGATGTTGCCGAGTTCGAGCAGGCCGAAAATCGAACGCCCAAGAATCTCGGGTACTTGGTAACCACTCAACAGGCTGATTGCCGGGTTGGCCGAAATTATGCGCTGCGCCTGATCGGTAACGATAATGCCGGCTGGCGTGTGGGCAAAAACCTTTTGCGCAAGCAGTTCGCGTTCTTCGCTGGCGCGGCGTTCACTAATGTCAGTATAAATGGTGACGAAGCCGCCATTGGGTAGCGGGGCACCGCGAACATCGAGACTTTGGCCAGTCGGACGAGTTCGTTCGAAATGATGCGGTTCGGCGGTGTTTGCCCGGCTGAGCAGGGCTTGAACGATTGCATTGGGTTCGCCCGGGCCGTATTCGCCGCGTTCAGCATTGAAGCGGAAAAGCATTTCAAGCGTGATTGGTGCATGTTCAAGAAATGATTCAGGAATATCGAGCAGGCGCCGAAATTCCTGATTGTGTAACTCAAGCACCTTGTCGCGATTGAAAAAGCTGACCGCACTCGGGATGCTTTCAATAATTGTTTCCAGCAAGTCATGCTGTTGCTGCAACTTTTCCTCGGCCCGCTTGCGTTCGGTGATGTCGGTGTAAGTGGTGATGAAACCGGC
Source organism: Candidatus Dechloromonas phosphorivorans (assembly GCA_016709495.1). Classification (GTDB taxonomy): domain Bacteria; phylum Pseudomonadota; class Gammaproteobacteria; order Burkholderiales; family Rhodocyclaceae; genus Azonexus; species Azonexus defluvii. The sequence continues at coordinate 44,579 of JADJMS010000032.1, forward strand.
CAACTGCTCATTCATGAACAGCGGTTCGCCTTGTACCAGATGCGTGAAGCCGCTTGGGCGAGTGCGTTCGAAACGGTGAGGCTCGAACTTGAGTGCAAGATCAGTGATGCGTTTGACGTGTTCTTCCGGATCGCCGGGGCCGTATTCACCGCGCATCGCCGGGATGCGAATCAATTCTGAAAAGAGTACGCCGTCAAATACCGCCTCTGCTGGCAAGTTGAGCACGTCCAGAAAGCCTTTGTTCCAAACGCGCAGGCGCAAATCATGGTCAAAGACACTGATGCCTTGCGGCATGCTCTCGAGCACTGCGAGCAAATACTTGTGTCGCAGTCTGAACTCTGCAGTTTCCCTGGATTGCGAGGCTTCGACTTTCATGCGGCAACTTGAAGGCTATTCATTCCCTAATGATAGCCCAAGGAAAGTCGGCTACATATCTCTATTGGCAAGCATTCAAGCTTATTCTGCTTTCCATTTTATTGAGCAGCCAATCGATGGTGTTTGCAGTGCTGGACCATTGCCGCTTTGGGCGATGGCGAGCATGGCGGCAAAGAGTTCGCGCGGGGCATCGAGTGCGGCGGGATTGCGCCCTGAGGCATCAAGCCGGCCGCGATACTGCAGTTTCAGATCAGCGTTGTAACCGAAATAGTCGGGCGTACAGACAGCACCAAAAGCGTGGGCGACTGACTGTGTTGCATCGTAAAGATAGGGAAAGGGGAAGTTCATTTCCTGCGCCCATTGCCGCATAATTTTCGGGTCATCTTCTGGGTAGACCGTAACATCATTGCTCATGATCGCTACGCTGCCAATGCCATGCTTGGCAAGCTCCCTCGTATCGCGCACGATGCGGTCGATGACGGCCTTGACGAAAGGACAGTGATTGCACATGAAAATGACCAGCAACCCTTTGGCACCACGGCAGCTTGCCAGCGTGTGGTGCAGGCCGTCGGTGCCGGGCAGATCAAAATTCGGGGCAGCTCGACCGAAATCACAAATTGGTGGATTAAGCGCAGCCATGATTTTCCCCTGAGCGGCTATTTCGCCCATAATAGCACCGATGAATTTACCCCGTTTCTACTGCCGGGAAGCGCTTGCGCCCGGTGCCCACATTGATCTGCCGGAACCGGTAGCACGTCATGCCGTGCGCGTTTTGCGCCTGCCACCGGGTGCGGCGATGGTCTTGTTTGATGGCCGGGGCGGCGAGTACGAGGCGCGTATTCAGCGCATCGAACGCGAGCGGGTGGTCGCCGAGCTCGGTGCCTGGCGCGATGTCGAGCGTGAGTCACGGCTTTCAGTGACGTTGGTGCAAGCGGTACAGGCCGGCGACAAAATGGATTTCACCATCCAGAAAGCGGTTGAACTGGGCATCAAGGACATCGTGCCAGTTGATAGTCGACGCAGCGTGATTCGATTGAGTGGCGAGCGCGCTGGCAAGCGCGTCGCCCATTGGCAGGGTGTTGCGGCAGCGGCCTGTGAGCAATGCGGGCGCAATCAGGTACCGAATGTGGCGCCGCTCGAAAAGCTCGAGAACTGGCTGGCCAAGCCGCCGCATGAAGGTTTGCGTTTGATGCTGATGCCGGATGCCGAAGATACCTTGGCGTCCTTGTCGGTGGTTGGAAATGTGCAGCTAATGATCGGCGCCGAGGGGGGGCTTGATCCGCAGGAAGTGATTGCCGCAAGACAGGCCGGTTTTCAGGCGGTACGCCTCGGCCCGCGCGTTTTGCGTACAGAAACGGCTGGTTTGGCGGCACTGGCTGCCATGCAGGCTTTATGGGGTGATTTCAGGGAGGGGTGAATAATGTTTGAGTCAGCAGAACTCGGTCACAAGATTGACAAGGAAACCTTCAAGCAGGAAGTGCCAAAGTTGCGTGCAGCTTTGCTCGATGTACAGGATGACTTGCTGCAGAAGAAGGAGTTTCCCGTCGTTATCCTGATCAGTGGCGTCGATGGCAGCGGCAAGGGCGAAACGATCAATCTGCTCTACTCGTGGATGGACCCAAGGCATATTTCAACGCTGGCCTTTTCCGCCGCGACCGATGAGGAAAGTGCTCGCCCGTTCATGTGGCGTTATTGGCGTGCCTTGCCGCCCAAGGGCAAAGTGGGGATTTTGCCGGTTCCTGGTATTCGCAGCCGATTGCCGACCGCATTGCCGGCACCATGCGTCGGCCCGATATGGACGAGCAACTTGATGACATCAACCGTTTTGAGGCCATGCTGGTCAACGAAGGAGCGCTGGTTCTCAAGTTCTGGTTCCATTTGTCCAAGGATGGCCAGAAGACCCGGCTCAAGGCTCTGGAAAAAGACCCGCGCACAGCTTGGCGCGTCACCAAGCAAAGTTACGAGCGTCTCAAAACTTACGACAAGCTGCAGGAAGTGGCGGGCCATGTGTTGCGCGTTTCCAATACGGCACATGCGCCGTGGATCATTGTTGAAGGTACGGATGACGAATATCGCTCATTGACGGTTGGCCGTATCGTGCTCGATGCCATGCGCAAGCGCGTCGCTCAGGAAAAACGCCAGTTCGTTCCAGTTGCGCCACCGCTGATCCACGCCATTGACCAGAAAAATGTATTGAGCGAACTCGACCTCACGCAAAAGTTGGCCAAGAAGGATTACGAGCGCGACCTGGCCAAGTATCAGGGACGCCTTTCCGAGCTGGTACGCGATCCGCGCTTTGTCGAAAAGCATTCGCTGGTCCTGGTCTTTGAAGGCTCGGATGCGGCTGGCAAGGGCGGCAGTATTCGCCGGATTGGGGCATCAATGGATGCCCGGCAGTATCAGGTCGTGCCGATTGCCGCGCCGACTGAGGAGGAGCGCGCCCAGCCTTATCTCTGGCGCTTCTGGCGCCATCTGCCACGTACCGGTCGGGTCGGTATTTTTGACCGTTCCTGGTATGGCCGTGTGCTGGTTGAGCGGGTTGAAGGCTTTTGTGCCGAGGCTGACTGGTTGCGCGCTTATGCCGAGATCAACGATTTCGAGCATCAACTGGTCAACGCCGGGGCAGTGGTCATCAAGTTCTGGCTGCAGATCAGCGCCGATGAGCAGTTACGGCGTTTCAAGGAGCGCGAGGCCACCGAGTTCAAGCGTTTCAAGATTACCGATGAAGACTGGCGCAATCGTGAAAAGTGGGACGAATACGTTTCTGCCGTCTGCGACATGGTTGACCGCACCTCAACCGGCTTGGCACCGTGGACGCTGGTTGAAGCCAACGACAAGAACTTCGCCCGCGTCAAAATATTGAAAACGGTTTGCGAGCGCTTCGAGGCCGCACTCAAATACTTCACCTGGAAATAATCGCCGCATATGAGCGAAACCCCTTACGACGAGCATTTCGTCTCCTGGTTCCGGGCGGTAACGCCCTATATCAATGCCTTTCGTGGCAAAACCTTCGTCATTGCCTTTGGTGGCAAGGCGGTGGCCAGCGAGTTTGCCAAGACGCTGGCTTACGATGTCAATCTGCTGGTCAGCCTCGGCATCCGCCTGGTGCTGGTGCATGGGGCGCGACCGCAGATTGAGGAAGAATTGCGCGAGAAAAATCTGGAATCGATCTATCACCGGGGTTATCGGGTGACCGATGCCCTGGCGCTGGATTGCGTGCTGGATGCCGTCGGTAGCGTCTATCTCGAAATCGAGGCCATGCTGTCGCAGGGTTTGCCCAATACGCCGATGGCTAACAGCCGGATTCGCGTGATCGGCGGCAATTTCATTACCGGCCAGCCGATTGGTGTGCTCGACGGGATCGACATGCAGTACGCCGGCAAGGTGCGCAAGGTCGATGCCGAGGGGATCAATGCGCAACTTGGTTTGGGCAATATTGTTCTGCTCAATTGTGAAGGGCCGTCGCCGACCGGGGAGATTTTCAACCTGCAGATGGAAGAAGCGGCCGAAGCGGTTGCCATCTCGATCCGGGCCGACAAGCTGGTTTATTTGACCGACAGCCAGGGGGTTTTTGACAAAGAGGGTGAATTGCTTGATGAGATGACTGCCGAGCAAGTCGCCGAGTTGTTGAATGGCGGCGAATGGCTGTCGCCGGACATACGTCGTTATCTGCCGTGCGCCGTACGCTCAACCAATGCCGGTGTTGGTCGGGTTCATCTGATCAGCTACGAACAGGACGGCGCCTTGCTTCGCGAGTTATTTACCCATGACGGCGTTGGTACGGTCGTTACCCGCGAATCGCTGGAAAATATCCGCGAAGCCAAGCCGGACGATATCGCTGCCTTGATTGCCCTGATTGAGCCGATGGAGGCGGAAGGCATCCTGGTCCATCGGCCGCGCGAACTGCTGGAGCGCGAAATCGACCACTTCTCGATCATGCTGCACGACGGCATCATCGTCGGTTGCGCTGCTCTGTATACCCATTCCGAGGAAGAGGCGGAACTGGCCTGTCTGGCCGTCAGCCATGAACACCGCGAATGGGGCTATGGCGAGCAGTTGATGAAGCGCATCGAGCGGCGCGCCCGCAAGAGCGGCATCAAGCGGCTGATTGTCCTGACCACGCGCACCGAGCACTGGTTTGTCGAACGCGGATTCAAGGTGGGTACGGTTGACGACCTGCCGGCCAAAAAACGCGATATGTACAATTATCAGCGGCGGTCCAAGGTGCTGTTCAAAACCCTTTGATGGCGTTTCAGGACGTATCGTAACGTAACAGCGAATCGCGTAAGGCTCGGTTTTTCCGGGCTTTTTTGTTTCTACTCGTTGCGTAACGTGGCGAGACAGCGCATAATTTTCGTGTAGCTAAGTGCGTAGCTAATCCGGTTTTCGGGAAAATTGCTGTGTAGCTAGTGAAAATCCGTGTAGCTAGAGAGGAAAAAGCCGTGGGAAAGCTGACAGACGTTGAGTTGCGGAATTGGATCAAAGCAGGCTTGCCGGTTGTTAAAACCGATGGCGACGGCCTGACCTTTACCTTATCGGCAAAGGGAACGGCGGCGTGGACGTTGCGTTATCGTTACGCCGGCAAAGCCAAGGAATTGACCTTGGGGCGCTATCCAGATTTGACTCTGACCAAGGCCCGAGAGATGGCGGCGGAAAAACGGGTAGACGTTTGCCGGGGTAGAGACGTTGCCGCCGAAAAGCAAAGCCAAAAGGAAGCCGACAAGCTGGCGGCATTGGTCGCCAAATCGGAAACGGTCAAGGCGCTTTATGATGATTTCTACGCCCGCCAGATTGAAGGCCAGCGAAAGAACCCCGAACAGGTTGGCGGGGTGTTTGCCCTTCATATCCTGCCGGCCATTGGCAACAAAGCAGTAACGGAAGTTCGCCCCCTTGATATTGATAAGATGCTGCGCCCGATTGTTGACCGTGGCATATTCCGAACTGCCGTCAAGGTGTTGCAACTGACCAAGGCGCTTTTTAACTTTGCAATGAAGCGCCATATCGTTACATCAAACCCGGCCGCCCCGTTCAACTGGCAAGACATAGGCGGCGAAACCGGCCCCCGTAGCCGAGTCCTTACAAAGACAGAGGTTGCAAAGTTCTTCAAGGCAATTCGAGACACCCCTAATTTCCCCCCTTACTCTGCGGCCGCCCTCAAGCTGTTGCTTGCCCTGGGTGTTCGCAAAATGGAATTGCTCAAAGCAACCTGGGACGAATTCGACCTGAAAGCCGGTGAATGGCATTTGCCAGCCGAACGAACCAAGACCGAGGCGGCAATTCGTATCCCCCTTTCCCCTTGGGTTGTTTCCATCCTGAAAGAGCAGAAGGAAAGAGGCCATAATGCCTACGTTTTCCCGGTTCTGCGTATCGCACCTGGCAAAACGACAAGGTACATGGGCGAAACCACTTTGAATCATGCCCTGTACATGCTGCAAAGTGATCTTGACCCGTTCACGGTCCATGATCTTCGCCGCACTGCACGCACCCATTTAGCCGCCCTGGGGGTTGCCCCTTACATCGCTGAAATGTGTTTGAACCACAAGCCCAAGGGTATCGAGGCCGTCTATAACGTCCATGATTATTTCGAGGAAAGAAAAGCCGCTTTAGGGTCTTTGGCCAATCTGTTGAACCAGTGCGAAAAGGGAAATCCAGACAAGATTATCCCCATAAAACAGAGCCGCAAAAAAGCATGAAAAGTTCCTACCCCTATCGTTTTGCACTGGGACAAGTGGGACAACTGGGACAAACCCTTAAAACCCTTGCCAATAGGGTGTTTCATTTTTCCTATCTGCATATTTACGCTGGGACAGCACCGGGACACGGTGGGACACTTCATTTTCAGGACGTTTCAGGACGGGAAAAAGCCGCGCAAGTGATCTGCCGAAACGCATTTCAAACGCGGCAGAAGAAAAGGGGGGGGGGAGAGGGTTTTTTGGGGGAGAAGAGGAAAAAAAGGGAGGGGGGGGAAATGAGCAGAATCGAGAGGCAAATCCATGCACAAAGTAAGCGAAGCGCCCGCCCCCGCCTATCCGCCGGATGGCCCGATAGGTGATCTTTTAGCGGTTGAAGCCCTGCTAGACCTGTTGCGCCTGGCGATTGAAAAGGATTTCGCCGGGGACGTTGTGGAGTGCCGGCAAGAATCGGCCGCCGTTGCTGCTGCCCATGCCCTGCGGTTGGTGCATCGCGCCCGGCTGGGCTATGCCGAGGCGCTGGCGGTTGCGGTTAGCTCTCAAGCGGTTGCTGTTGTCCCAAAAGCAAAAGCGCCCCGGTCGTACGCCTCTTGCAAAATTGCAAATCGCCTGATAACCCGCCTTCCTTTCTGTAACATATACGCTACAATGAACTTTGAAATTCTTGATTTTCAAACGACGGAAGGCCGGGACCCTTTTAAAGTTTGGCTTTCTGCCTTGACTGATAGGGTTGCCAAGGTGCAAATCATGGCGCGGGTGCAACGTATGGCCGGCGGCAATTTTGGCGACTGCAAGCCCTTGGCTGGCGGCGTGTGGGAGCTTCGGATAAACCACGGCCCCGGTTATCGGGTGTATTACGCAAGGGCAGGTAATCGCGTGGTGTTGCTGCTGACGGGTGGCGACAAGCGAAAGCAACAATCCGACATTGAAACCGCCGTGGATTACTGGAAAGACTGGCAAAGGAGGCACAAATGAACAGACCGCACCGCCCGCATGATGAGGCTGTAATAGAGCTTCTCAAAGAAGACCCCGAACTAGCGGATGAATACTTATCCGCCAGCTTGGCGGCGATTGATGAACCCGGCGGCCGTGAAGGGCTTTTGGCGGCGCTACGTCAAGTCGCAGCGGCACAAGGCATGGCAGAGGTAGCAGAGCGGGCAGGAATGCAACGCGAGAGCCTTTATCGCGCTCTTTCGCCGCGTGGTAATCCGACCCTGAAAACCTTGCTTGCCGTCCTGTCCGGCGCGGGCTTGCGCCTGGCGGTAGAAAAGACCCGGCGGGAAACGGCGGCCGCGTGATTGCCCGTATTCACGACCCGCCCACCCCGGCGAAGTTTTGACCGGTTGGATTGATGGCCTTGACCTGAGCGTTACCGCTTTCGCCAAGCATTTGGGTATTTCCATAATCATGCTGTCCCGCATTCTCAACGGACACGCGGCCGTTTCTGCTGACATGGATTTACGCCTATCGGAAGCATTGGGAACAACGCCCGGTTTCTGGTTGCAAATGCAGTCCCAGCGGGATTTGTGGCAAGCCCGCCAGCGAGCAAGCGAGCGCCCACATGTTGAACGGCTGGCGGCCTGATGCGACTACGTGAACCGAACCGAAAGCCGACTCACCCCGGCGCGATCCTTCGAGAGGATGTTTTACCTGCGCTGGGTATGACTCAAACAGAATTCGCCAAGCGGTTGGCGGTTTCTCGCGTGATGGTTTCCGAGTTATTGCACGAAAAGCGGGGCTTTCGCGCTGATCTGGCTATTCGCCTGGGCAAGCTGACCGGGACCACGCCGAAAGCTGGCTGCGTATGCAGGAAACGCTAGATTTGTGGGCGTTGAACCAGAGCAAGGCCAGCGAATACGCTCAAATCGAACAACTAGCGGCTTGACTTGTGGCAAACAAAACAATCAACCTTCAGCCTTATTTTAAGATTGACGAAATCGCCACTCGTTGGGCGTTATCGCGCGATGCTGTTATGTCGTATGGTATTGATGGGCAATTGAAGTTCGGCCTGTTCGCAACCGGAAATCTGCACGTTGAAGTGGGAAGTTTCGGCCCACCCCCGACTTTGATTTTGCTGTTGAATCAAGCGGCTTCTGGAGTGGCTTTATTCCGATTAAGCCGGAAATGGTGGCCGCTCTCCATCTGAACGGGGTGCGTCGGACCGTTGGCACATTCCAGATACCGACGGCGGAAAGTCTGTACACGCCCTTGCGTACGTTCCACATGACGAATGCGATGAAGGGCCTCGCCTTATGGTTGCCGGGAATGAAGTAGAGCGATTCGAACGTGAGGTGCTGCAAGCCTGCGAAAAACCAGCGGCCTGCCCTTTGAGTGGAGCTGGTGGGGTTTCGCCCGACGAGTGGAAAGGGGCCTCAAGCTGTTTGCATGGCAAGAGGCTGCGAAACTGGTGGAAAGGGAAAACGCGCTGCCTGGCCCGGCTCTGTGGCTGGCTCTCTGTAGCCGTGACGACGTAAAAGTAAAGGGGCGCGACTCCGATAAGATTGAGCCAAAGACCATCCAAAATGGCTGGGTGCGGGGCGAAGTCGGTATAAGCAAGACTCAGGTTTGCGGTCAGTGGCGTACTAAATTGGAAAATCTGCTGCTTCCGGCAAAAGCCTGATTGTAATTCACCAAATTACGCGTAATTACGCGTAATTCAGCAACGGCACCTTTTCGGCGGCCGGCTTGTAATGTGGTGACACCCTGAGCTTTCAGGGCGTTTCCGGCAATAACGCCGGATTCCTTAATAGGAACGCCAAAAATGCAAACACCATCTATTCCCAGTCACGAAAAGGTTGCGGCCCTTGAAAAAGTCCCGCACGCCGCCAAGCGTATGGGCATGTCAACTTGCAGCGCGTACCGCGAAATTAAAGCCGGTCGTCTTGGTCCTCTGGTCAAAGTGGGTGAGCGTGCATCCGCCTTGCCATCTGCTGCTGTCGACGCCTGGATTCAGGCAAGAATCGACGAGGCGCAAGGGGTGGCGAAATGACCGGCCGCATATTCGACGAGCTTGAGACAGAAGCGGCCATTGCCGTTCGTTTTTGGACAGAGCAGGCAAGAAAAAATGCTGTTGAATTGTTCGATACTGACGAGGCGGCCGTATCCGGCGCGGTGACAGCTTCGGCTATTTATTACCTGGCCGAACGCGTTGTGGATGCTTGTGAACTGGTCGCCAATGCAATAAAGGCAAGTCAAAACGAGGCCGAACAATGAGCGAGGCCAGAACCAATCATAGTGAGTATCACGACCCTAGCAACCCGCCAGCCTTTGAAATTCGCCTGATTTTGTCCGCGCCTAACACGGGCTGGGAGTACATCGCCAGAAGGCAAGGCGAAGTCATTGCTGCCAGTGATGGCGACGCCGTTATCCGCAGCCCGGCGCGGCGCTTGTCGCTTGTGTTGCTGAAGTTAAGCAAATCCTGCCCGGCAACGGTGGCAGCAATGGCGAATGACTTTATCGGCAAAGTAGCAGCGGCCGCCCTGGGTGATTTTGACGGCGTGGCGTCCTTTCTCGGGTTGTCTGGCGGCAAGAGTCAGGGCCGTGAATATCAGCCCTTGAACCCGCTTCGCAGTGACCACAAGCCGGGGTCTTTCACGATTAACCGCGATTCCGGCGCGTGGTCTGATTTTGCGACGAATGACAAGGGCGGAGATTTGGTCGCCTTGGCGGCTTACGTCCTGGGCTGCCGTCAGATTGAAGCGGCGGAAAGGCTGGCTGACCATTTGGGCATTGCCAAGCCAGACCGCCAGAATCAACGCCAGACGAACGGCGGCGAAACCAACAAGGGAACGCTGCCAAGTCAGCCGAAAAACGCACCCCAAGCGAAGCCGGAAAGCCTGGCAGTGTGTTTGATGCCGGTCCCACTCAATGCACCCGAACCGCCGGCCGCCCATTCTCGACACGGCCGCCCGGTTGGTCGCTGGGCCTATACGGACGCGGCCGGCGCGGTGTGCTTTTATCACGACCGATACGAACCTAAAGGCGAGCGTAAACAATTCAGCCCGCTTACTCTGTGGCGTTTGCCGGATGGTCGTTTGCAATGGCAATTCAAAGCAGCCCCGGCCCCGCGTCCGTTGCTGGGTTTGCCTGATCTGGCGATTAAGTCCGGCGCGGTTGTAATCGTTGAAGGCGAGAAAGCCCGCGATGCTGCGGTTTTGCTCTTTCCTGAAAACCCGGTGCTGACCTGGCAAGGCGGGGCGCAAGCCGTCAGTAAAGCGGACTGGCTGCCATTGGCCGGCCGTGAAGTGTGGATATGGCCAGACAACGACCCGGCCGGGAGCAAGGCCGCCGGTGATCTTGCAGCGATCCTGAATCTGACCAAGACCGGCCCGGTAAAAGTGTTTAACTTGGCGAGCTTTGCCCGGCGGGTAATCGAAGCGGACGGCCCGGCGGCGCTGGGTGATGCCGAACCAATGGCAGAAGGTGATGACGCGGCGGATTTGGTGGCAAGAGCTTGGACGGCTGCCCATTTGGCCTTGATCCTGGCGTTACCCGAGGCGCTGCAAGCGGTAGATATTCCAGCCCCGGCCCCGGCTGTAAAAGCAGAGGCGGCGGCAAGTGAAGCGCCCAAAACAGGCCGCTTTCAACTTGATACCAAGGGCGTTTGGTTGATTGAAACGGACCGCGCCCCGCGCTGGATATGTTCGCCATTGGAGCCGGTCGCCATGATCCGGGACCCAAAAAATTACGGCTGGGGGCTTTTGGTAGAATTTTTCGACCCGGATAAAACCTTGCACCGCGTCATTGTGCCGATGGCCTTGTTTCGTGGCGATGGTGCGGAGGTTGCCGGGTTGCTGTTGGACCAAGGCTTGCGAATTGCCCCGCGCGCCAAGCCGCATTTGGTGGAGTATCTGCAAACCGCCAGCCCGAAAGAACGCGCCCGGATAACAAATCGGACTGGCTGGCACGACGCCGGCCCCGAGGGCGCGGTTTTTGTTTTGCCTGATGGCGCTATTGGTCCAAATGCCGGCAAGTGGATTTATGAAAGCGAAGCCGGCCCGGTGCATACGTTCGCCCTACGCGACACGCTGCCGAACTGGAAAGCCGAGGTTGCGGCCTTGTGTGTTGGCAATAGCCGCTTGGTCTTTGCTGTTTCGGTGGCCTTCGCTTCGCCCTTGCTGCACCCGACGGGCAGCGAGTCCGGCGGCTTTCACTTTCGCAGCAATTCAAGCGATGGAAAAACCACGGCCCTACGGGTTGCCGCTTCGGTGTGCGGCGGTGCTGAATTTATGCAACGCTGGCGGGCAACGTCAAACGGCCTTGAGGCGCTGGCTTCTGCCCACTGTGACGCGCCCCTGTTGCTTGATGAATTGGCCCAAATGGAAGCCCGCGAGGCTGGCGAAGCGTGCTACATGCTGGCCAATGGCAGCGGCAAATCGAGAGCCGGCCGAACCGGCGGTGCACGTGACCGGGCAAGCTGGCGGCTATTGTTCCTGAGTTGCGGCGAAATTGGTTTATCTGAGCACCTGGGGAAATCGGCAAGACCCCAAGAGCCGGGCAAGAGCTACGCCTCGCAGAAATCCCAGCCGATGCCGGCAAGGGTTTGGGCGTGTTTGAGGAACTGCACGACTACGCCAGCGGTAGCGAATTTTCCAAAGCCTTGGACAGAGCCGCCCGGCGCTATTACGGGACGGCTTTTTATGCCTTCCTTAGCGAGCTTGTCCAACATCAAGAGGCCGTCCCCGAGTTGGTCCGTGAGGCCCAAAAGAAATTTGAGGCTGCCTGTCTTTCGGATGTTGCCCACGGTCAAGCCCGGCGCGTTGCTGCCCGTTTTGCCTTGGTGGGTGCGGCTGGCGAGTTGGCAACGAAATGGGGGGTTACTGGCTGGCAGCCTGGCGAGGCAATGAACGCGGCTGTGACTTGTTTTAAGGCTTGGCTGTCTCGACGCGGCGGGCAAGGTAATCAGGAAGAACGCGCCATGCTGTCCCAGTTGCGGGAGTTTCTGCGGCGTAAAGGAGAGAGCGCCTTTTCAGACTGGGACCGACCGGCAAACGATACAGACAAGCACGCGCCCGGCAAGCCGGACCGGGCAGGGTATCGGCGTTCCTGCCTTGATGGCGAAGGCAATGACACGCAAGAGTTCTACATTTTCAATGAGGCGTTTCGTGGTGTGATCTGTAAAGGCTACGATGCCGGCGCGGTTGGTCGCCTGTTGGTCGCACGTGGCTATTGCCGCAAGGGCAGCGAGTCCGGCCGCGAATGGTTAGTGAAGGAGAACTTGCCGACTGAAGGCCGCGCCCGCGTGGTTCATATTCTGCCGGCGTTGTTTGACTCAGATGATGATTGATTGGGGCGCGATGCTGCCAGCCGAGGCGGCCCGGCCCGTTGATTCACTTCCTCAAATTGAGGAAGTATCGAACGAAGGCGCTGAATGTTTGCCGGCGATTACTTCTCCCGAACGGCGCGGCGATGATCGGCGGCGGTGCTCTGAATGTGCCAAGCTGGGACACGGCGGCCGATGTATGGCGGCTGCACGCCGGGAGATTGTCGCCAGCCGAACCTATGCGCCGCACCCGGACTGGTTGCGGCGCTGTGAAGCGTTCGCCCCTCTGCCCAGTGATCCGGACCCGCGAGCCGGCCGGGATCGATGGCCAGGGCTTTGATCTGACAGAATAGGCGAGAGCCAAACACGAACAAAACGAAGCAAGGCGTTTTTGCCGGTGGCTGTGCGTCAATTGTGCAGACGTTTGTACCAAGCTGGGACACGGCGGCCGATGCTTGGCAGCATTCCGCTAGGAGATAATCGCCAGCCGAAACCATGCCCCGCATCCTGATTGGTTGATGCGATACGAAGCGTTCGCCCCTCTGCTCAGTGACCCGGATCAGCGAGCCGGACGGGACAGATTGCACGGGTTATTGACTTGGCAAACAACACTCAACCGAACACGAATCGAGCGCCGCCGGTATGTTGTCCGCCTGCCTCTGTTTCGTCCTTTCGCCCGTCCTGATACGTCCTGAAAATGAAGTGTCCCACCGTGTCCCAGTGCTGTCCCAGCGTAAATATGCGGATGGCAAACACGAAACGACCTATTGGCAATGGTTTCGGCGATTTGTCCCAAGTGTCCCAGTTGTCCCAGTGCAAAACGGTAGGGGTAAGAAGAAAAGCAGAGCAACGGCGGCGCGTGTAGAGGGTGCGGCGGAGGTTGATTTGCGTTTGAAAGATACAAATAAGGTCCGGCTGCCAATGTTTGCGGGTCCTTCCGGCGTCTTCGTGTGCGGGCCGAAACGACCCCACGAATATGCTAGTTTCACAACTTACGAAATGCTTGACGTGCTTGACAATGGGCTGTGTTTGGTTTGCTGCCAAGAGCTACACCCTTACGGGTCCTTCCCTAGCATTTTGCTTGCGGCGCGAAACGACCCCATGTTTTCGCCAGTTCTGTTGGACAGTAAGAGGTGAGTAAGTGCCACCAAAAAGGAATGGGTGGTATCTGGCTAACCTTGTCGCTTTCGGTCAAAATGAATGCAGCGCCCGGTTTGTGTGTGGCTACGTGAGTAGCTAGATAAAACCGGAAAACGACAAACCCTTATGTTTATTGGCTTGGCGGCGGATTCAAAGAGTCTGTTCAAGACCTTATAATCCGCCCATCAACACCCCAACACGGAGTTTCAAATGGCACGTACCGTCAACTGCATCAAACTGGGCCGCGAGGCTGATGGCCTGGATTTTCCGCCTTACCCGGGCCCGCTGGGTCAGCGTATTTTTGAGAGCGTCTCGAAAGAGGCATGGCAACAATGGATCAAGATGCAGACCATGTTGATCAACGAAAACCGCCTGAATCTGGTCGATGCCAAACATCGCAAGTACCTCGCCGAGCAGGTCGAGAAACATTTCTTCGGCGATGGTGCCGACAGCATTCAGGGTTACGTGCCGCCAGCGGCCTGATCGCTTCAAAATGAGTTATCAACCCCGCTGCGGCGGGGTTTTTTATTATGGAAGTTGCAACAATGACTGGCCCATTGCAATTTGCTGGCCTTGAGCTATGCCGGGGCTCAAACTGAAGCCTTTGGGTGCGAAGACGATAATCGTCGACCCGTGCTGGAACCAGCCCATTTCCTCGCCCTTTTTGAAGTTTGCCGAGCAGGGAATGCGATTGGGGCCGCGATAGCGGATGTGCAGCAGCACATCGATGAAATGCAGGCGAATGCTGGCGACGAGAATGGCGGCAACCGGTACCAGCAGCAGGCGCTGGCCGCTACTGAGTGTGCTTTCGATCAGCGCCCGTTCGTTCTTGCAGAATAGTTTCTCGACACGCTTGAGGGCGATCGGGTTCACGTTCCATGTATCGCCAGAGATGTAATTAACCTCGCTGACTGAGCAATCCGCCGGGGCATGAAAACGGTGATACATGCTGGAGGTCAGACGCAAGGTGACGTAACTGCCATCGCGATAATGCTCAACCAGGGCTGGGTCACCAAACAGGTCGAGCAAGGTGTAGGGGAAGCCTTTGGCCTGAAATACCTCAATGCCGGCAATTGAACCGCAGGCGCCGACGATGCCGTCACAAGGGCTGCTCACCACGTTGGGGTCGGAGTTGATCGGTCGTGCGCCGTCCTTCAGTTGGCGGGTGAAGCAATCGTGCAGGCTGCGGAATTCAGTTTTGCGCGCGTCCGACAGATCAAGATCGGCAAACATTTTCCAGGTGGCTATCGACAGGTCGCGAATCAGCGGCTGTTCGAGCTGGCTGAACCAGCCCATGAAGCGGGTCAGTAACTGGCGCGGTACGCGGTTGGTGAGCAGGAAATTGAGGTCTTCCTGGAGGACTATTCGCGAGATGAGGTTTCGTATCGTCATGGCTTTGTAATATGGCTTGGGTAGAAGGGGAGGTAAGGAGAAATCAATGAACGAAACCTTGCCTTTTTATGTTGCTGGCCTCGGTGCTTTGGTGGCAGTTTTGCCGCGCATCAAGCGCCGTCTTGAACTGTCGCGCGCCAAACACCCGTCGCTGGCCGGGCATTCCCGGATGGCCAAGCGGGTGGCGCGGCTGATCCCGTTTTATGAATACGATGAAGCGCGCTTCTATAGTGCCGACCAAGCGCCAGCGGAAATTGCCGAGCGGCGCAAAGCCGGCTTCATGGCCTTGTCGGCGCTCTATCAGCAACGTTTTGCCCGCTCGGCAGCGTTGACCAGTGAAGCGGCCGAAAGCATTTCCGATCTGCAATTCACCGGCAGCTACCGCGTGCCTTTCCAGTTCAGCCGCCATGTTCGCCAGCATTTGAAGGGCGGCAGCTTTTTGCAGGCCAGCAATGGCGTCAAGGTGACTGATCTTGATGGCAACGAGTTGTATGACCTGACCGGTTCCTATGGCGTCAATGTCTTTGGCTACGACTTCTACAAGGCGTGCATGGCCGAAGGTGCCGCTCGCGTTCAGGCCTTGGGGCCGGTCCTGGGCGCCTATCACCCGGTGGTGGCGGATAACGCCAAGCGACTGCGGACGATTTCCGGGCTGGACGAGGTTTCCTTCCATATGTCGGGCACCGAGGCGGTCATGCAAGCAGTACGGCTGGCGCGCTACCACACGGGAAAGCGCAATCTGGTGCGCTTCAACGGCGCCTATCATGGCTGGTGGGAAGATGTGCAGCCCGGTATCGGCAACCCTTTGCCGCCGCGCGAAACCTATACCCTCAAGGAGATGGATCGCGACAGCCTGCACGTGCTGGCGACGCGCAAGGACATTGCCTGTGTGCTGGTCAATCCCCTGCAGGCGCTGCATCCGAATGTTGGCGCACCGGGCGATTCTTCGCTGGTTGATAGCACGCGCCGGGCCGCTTTCGAGCGGGCGGCCTACACCGAATGGCTGCACCAGTTGCGCGAGGTGTGCACGCGCTGCGGCATCGTGCTGATCTTTGATGAAGTGTTCGTCGGCTTCCGCCTGGCAGCGGGTGGCGCTCAAGAATATTTCGGGGTACAGGCTGATATGGTCACCTACGGCAAAACGCTGGGCGGTGGTTTGCCGGTCGGCGTCGTTTGCGGTCGGCGTGATTTGATGAAGCGTTTTCGTGACCAGCGCCCCGCCGACATCTGCTTTGCACGCGGCACCTTCAACGCCCACCCCTATGTGATGGGCGCCATGCAGGTTTTTCTTGAAAAGCTGGAAACGCCGGCAGTGCGCGATATTTATGTCGGGTCTGGATGAAACCTGGGATCGCCGGGCCGCGCAGCTCAACCAGCAACTGGAAGCCGCCGGCCTGCCGTTGCGGGTCGCCAACATGTCGAGCATCTGGACTGTTTATTACACCCAGCCCAGCCGCTATAACTGGATGCTGCAGTACTACCTGAGGACGCAAGGCTTGGCTCTTTCCTGGGTGGGCACCGGTCGTTTCATCTTCAGCCTGAATTACACCACGACGGATTTCGCGGCCGTGGCCGAACGTTTCGTGGCAGCAGCTCAGGCGATGGAGGCTGACGGCTGGTGGTGGGAAGCCCCCGGCCAAACTAACAAGACAATCCGGCGCGGGATACTGCGCGAGATGCTGGCGCACAGGCTGGGTTCCGGGAAGTAATCAAAGTGTTACGGTCAACGCCGTAAAAGCCGCAAAAAACTGATTTCCCGGAACCCGCCGGGAAATCAGGCGCCCTGCTCGTTGTGCTGCATGGCGTGATGCATCGGGTCGATCAATTCGCCGCGCAGCAGGTACAGAGGGGCCTGGCAATACAGAACCAGATCGTGGAACGGGTCGGTCAAAATTTTCGTCATCCAGACCAGGCCAGTCTGCACGTCACGAATGAAGAACAGATGCACGGTGCGGAAGAGCAGTCCGGCGACGCCAAGAGACAACCAGATCAAACCCACCTGATTGATCAGCGACGATTTATCAGCGGCTGGCTCAAAAATCCCCAGCATGGTCGGATCAACGAACAGGCTGAGCGGCGCCAGTGCCCAGACCGAGATCAGGATAATTTTGCGCTGCAGGTTGTAGCCAACCTTGATCGCTTCCTTGTGTTCGTTGCTGGCCTGATTCACCTGATCGTAACCCTGCGGTTCAAAGAAAAAATGGCCAGACTGACGGGTCGCCATTGAAACCAGCCAGCCGATTATTGCGGCATACGACGGGTTGATGAAAAGCATGGCATAGGCAACGAGAAAGCTAATTGCACTGATGAAATGCAGGGTCTGATTGATGCGACTCTGGTGGTAATAGCGGTGATCATCCCAGCGTTGCAC
>JADJMS010000033.1 GCA_016709495.1 Candidatus Dechloromonas phosphorivorans
TGAACTGCTGCTTGATCCGGATCTTTTTGAAGAATGGGATATGTTCAAGGAGCATCGCTGTACCGATTTCGGTATGGATCAGGCGAGAAAATTCGGGCAGCAGCGTCGTCGTGGATGGTACGGTCAACCAGCCGTTTGGTCTTCGTTTTTCACAGGATTTCACCGTCTTTGGTGGCTCGCTGGCTGGAAACGCATGCCGAGAGAAAATCTGCAAGGTCATGGATCAGGCAATGAAGGTTGGTGCGCCAGTGATCGGCCTCAACGATTCAGGCGGTGCGCGGATTCAGAAGTGTTGCTTCACTCGGCGGCTATGCTGATGTCTTCCAGCACAACGTGATGGCCTCCGGCGTTGTGCCGCAAATCTCAATGATCATGGGCCCATGCGCTGGTGGTGCGGTGTATTCGCCGTCGATACAAACTTCATTACCATGGTGAAAGACTCTTCCTACATGTTCGTGACCGGTCCGGAAGTCGTCAAGTACCGTGACCCGAAGATGTGACTGCCGAAGAATTGGGCGGTGCCGTAACGCACACGACCAAATCTGGGTGTCGCCGATCTGGCCTTCGAGAATGACGTCGAAGCGCTTTCCATGCTGCGTCGCTTCATGAATTTCCTGCCTGCCAACAACCGCGAGAAGCCGCCGGTCACACCGACCAACGATCCGGTTGATCGTATGGATTATTCGCTCGACACACTGGTGCCGGATAACGCCAACAAGGCGTACGACATGAAGGAACTGATCGTCAAAGTAGTCGACGACAATGACTTCTTCGAGCTGCAGGCCGACTACGCCAAGAACATCATTATCGGCTTTGGCGCATGGATGGTCACCCGGTCGGTATCGTCGCCAACCAGCCGCTGGTGCTGGCCGGCTGGCTGGATATCAAGTCGTCGATCAAGGCAGCACGCTTCGTTCCGCTTCTGTGACGCCTTCAATATTCCGGTGGTTACCTTCGTCGATGTGCCGGGAAGCCATGCCGGCACGACGCGGAAATACGGCGGTATCATCAAGCACGGCGCCAAGCTGCCCTACGCCTACGCCGAATGTACCGTGCCGAAGGTCACCATCATTACCCGCAAGGCTTATGGTGGTGCCTCACGACGTGATGTCCTCAAGCACCTGCGCGGCGACGTCAATATTGCTTGGCCGTCTGCTGAAATTGCGGTGATGGGTCCGAAGGGCGCCGTGGGAAATTATTTTCCGCGAGGAAAGAATGATCCGGCCAAACTGGCCGGGCGCGAAGCAGAGTACAAGGAAAGTTCGCCAATCCGTTTGTCGCCGGTGCGCGAGGCTTTATCGATGATGTCATCATGCCGCACGCCACCCGCAAGCGTATCGCTCGCTCGCTGGCCATGTTGCGTGACAAAAACTCGACATCCGTGGCGCAAGCACGGCAACATTCCGCTGTAAGCGTCAAGGAGAAAAATACTATGTTCAAGAAAATTCTGATTGCCAACCGTGGCGAAATTGCCTCGCCGCGTTATCAAACTGCCCGCAAGATGGGCATCCCTGACCGTTGCCGTCTATTCCGAAGCCGACAAGGACGCTACACGTCGATCTGGCTGACGAAGCCGTTTGTATCGGCCCGGCTGCCTCCAAGGAATCCTACCTGGTCGCCGACAAGATCATCGCCGCCTGCAAGCAGACTGGCGCTGAAGCCGTGCACCCTGGCTATGGCTTCCTGTCGGAAAACTCCGAGTTCTCCCGCCGTCTGGAAGAAGAAGGGGTCAAGTTCATCGGCCCGAAGCACTATTCGAGCAGCAAGATGGGCGACAAGATCGAGTCCGGAAGCTGGCACTCGAAGCCAAGGTCAACACCATTCCGGGTTACAACGAAGCCATTTCCGGTCCGGACGAAGCCGTCAGGATCGCTCAGGGCATCGGCTATCCGGTGATGATCAAGGCCTCGGCCGGTGGTGGCGGCAAAGGTTTGCGCGTTGCTTTCAACGACAAGGAAGCGCACGAAGGTTTCTCGTCTTGCGTCAATGAAGCCAAGAACGCTTTCGGTGATGACCGCGTTTTCATCGAAAAGTATGTGCTGGAACCGCGCCACATCGAAATCCAGCTGATTGGTGACTCTTCGGAAACTACGTTTACTTGAATGAGCGCGACTGCTCGATCCAGCGTCGTCACCAGAAGGTTATCGAAGCACCGTCACCCTTCGTTGATCCGGCCATGCGTAAAGCCATGGGCGAGCAGGCTGTTGCACTTGCCCGTGCAATGAACTACGAATCAGCCAGTACGGTTGAGTTTGTGGTCGGTGCTGACAAGAGCTTCTACTTCCTGGAAATGAACACCCGTCTGCAGGTGGAGCATCCCGAGACCGAACTGATCACTGGTGTCGACTTGGTCGAACTGATGATCCCGCGTCGCCTACGGTGAAAAACTGCCTATCACGCAGGCTGATGTTCAATTGAATGGCTGGTCGATGGAATGTCGCATTAATGCCGAAGACCCGTTCCGAGGCTTCCTGCCTTCCACTGGTCGTCTGGTCAAGTTCCAGCCACCGAAGGAAACCACCGATGCCAATGGCACGACTCGCGTCGATACCGGTGTGTACGATGGCGGCGAAATTTCGATGTTCTACGATTCTATGATCGCCAAGCTGATCGTGCATGCCAAGGATCGCAACAGTGCCATCGAACGTATGCGCGATGCGCTGAACGGCTTCGTGATTCGTGGCATTTCCTCGAACATTCCGTTCCAGGCCGCGCTGATGCAACACAAGCGTTTCCAGTCCGGCAATTTCAACACAGGTTTCATCGCCGAAGAGTACCCGACAGGTTTTGATGCTTCGATGGTGCCGCACGATGATCCAGCCTTGCTGGGTGTCGGTTGCTGCCTACGTTTACCGTGCCTTTACCGACCGTTCGGCCTCGATCACTGGTCAGTTGCAGGGCCATGAGCGTCTGGTCAGCGACAAGTGGATGGTTGTTCGCCTTAATCCTGAAGGTAACGAGCATCACCCGGTGACTGCGTCGTTGGTTGCTGGTGGTTACGACATCGAGTACATGGGCAAGCACTATGAACTGCGTTCCAGCTGGAAGCTGGGCGAATCGCTGTTTGTTGGCACTTGTAATGGTCAGGAGTTCTGCTGCAGGTCGAGCGTCACAAGACACGTTACAGCCTCTTCCATTGGGGCACGTGCTGACTTCATGGTAATGAGTGCCCGTGCTGCCGAACTGTTGGCACTGATGCCTGAGAAGCAGGCGCCTGACCTGTCCAGGTTCTGATGTCACCTATGCCCGGCTTGCTGCGCGAAGTGGCGGTCAAGGTGGGTCAGGAAGTCAAAGCCGGTGAAAAACTGGCGGTGATCGAAGCCATGAAGATGGAAAACATCCTCAAGGCGGATCAGGACTGCAAGGTCAAGAAAATCTCTGCGGCGGCTGGCGAAAGTCTGACCGTTGATCAGATCATCATCGAGTTTGAGTAAGAGCTGCCAGCCGCTGAATTTTTAGCCAAATTTGACGGTTGACCGTAACGTTTTAAAACCCATCTTCGGATGGGTTTTTTTTGTTTATGTTTTGTGGCAAAGATAGCGCACAAAATCTGTACCGCGTTCTGTGACTTCGGTCGGCGTCAGATGATATGAGTCTGCTTCTTCCAGATTCAGGCCCACATCGAGCTTGATGCCGGCGTTGCTTGGGGTAATCAGGTAAGTTTTCCCATCCTGGGTCAGCGTGAAGACCGGGATTTTCGTCTGCGCTCCACTGGTGCGTTTAATAATACCGGCGCTCACTACTGCCGGATACCAGCTCAGTTGCGCACGTAAGGCATCGTCGCTCGATGCGCGTAGCGCGAGCAGTACGCCAAGGCGCGCGCCTTTCTCGTTGGTTGTGGCAACCAGGCAGGGCGTAGGTGTCGTTCGCCGGCATCAATGGGCCGTACAACCAGGGCATCGACTCGTGACCATGTTTCACTTGGCACATCCAGTTTTTGGACGGCATTGGGCAGATGCGACAGCCGGTCGAAACCGAATAGAGCAACCCGCTCATGTGAAAGTGTGGCACTTTTTTCCCCCAGCCCCTGTGATTTGAGCGGCCTTCCGGCAAGCAAAGTATAGGCATTTTCGGCCCCGAAGGTGAGGCATACTTCACCGACTTCCGTTGCTGGCGTACTGTGGTGTTGCGTCAAACTGGTCCGCATATCATGTAGCAGGCGGATACAGGCTGCGCTGGAAAGCTCACGCCCGAGTTTGAGGGATTCCGGTGATTCGCCGGCCTGTAAGGCTTCTAGCCGGTGGCGTATTTTGCGGAGGATGGGACGAATGTCGAGGTAGCGCGACAGTCCTTCTGGAATGGTGCTTCCGAACAGCCCATCAAGCAGTATGGTCTGGGCTTTGGGGTCACTGTCCGGAATGGCTTGGAAATTAGCCAATTCACGCCAGCGGCTGATGGCACGATTGGCAACTACCAACTGATGTAACGAGAGACGATAAGGTTCGATTAGACGTAGTAAAAAGCCCAGGCGACGTGGCCGGCAATGTTCGATTCCCCGAGATGGGGAAAGTCTGGATCAACAACTGGCAGGCGCTGCAGGTTGGCTCGTTCAGCCTGCTCAAGGATGGCGAAGAGCAAACGGTCAAGGAGCGCAGAGCATTCCTGAGCTGCCTGCAGGTGGCAATATTCGGCAAGGCGTATCGACGATGCGGCCCGGTGGAGCGGCAGCAGGCGATCCGCTGGTGCAAAGTGCGGGGCAATGCGCAGGTAGGCGATCCCCCAAGTCGCGTCCAAAGCTGGCGGGCCGTTTCAAAAATTCGTTGATCGACGCTCGCCATGGGTAGCGGCTTTCGCAGGTAGCGCGGCTCCAGCGTGGCCTGAACACTTGTTGCGGCACTTTTCAGAATGTTGAGGAGCGGTAGTATTTCCGCTGGAGGCAAGGTGCTGCCATCCAGCGCCTCAATCTGGTAGAGCAGGATGCCTTGCATCTGGACCGGGTCGGCCTGTGGCTGTGCGGCCAGCCAGATGCGTGCATTCTCCGGGTTGCTGAAAGCCTGCTGCATGTTTTGCGCGGCGGAGGGAAGTCTAGCCAGTGCATAGGATCTGCTTTCAGATTGGGATTTAGTAATGCGCAGATTTTTCAGCCGTCGGCGTTGATGCGTGTAATCAGCGCCTGCAGCGTGCATTCCGCCTGATCATTTTCGACCTGACAGGTACCCGCTGCGTGGTGCCCGCCGCCGCCATATTGCAACATTAGTTCGCCGACATTGGTTTTGCTGCTTCGATCAAGAATCGATTTGCCCGTCGCAAAAACCGTATTTTGCTTCTGCACGCCCCACATGACATGGATCGAGATATTCGTTTCCGGGAACAGTGCATAGATCAGGAAGCGATTGGCCGCCCAAATGGTTTCTTCACTGCGCAAGTCAAGTACGACCAGGTTTTTATGGACGGTTGCGCAGCGTTGAATCTGTTCGCCAGCCTTCTGTTTCTGGTCAAAGTAAAGATCAACCCGTTCCTTGACATCGGGTAACGCAAGAATCTCGTCAATGTTGTGGTTGCGGCAGTATTTGATCAAATCCATCATCAGCGTGTAATTACTGATCCTGAACTCGCGGAAGCGGCCCAGCCCGGTACGAGCATCCATCAGGTAATTGAGCAGCACCCAGCCGGTTGGATTGATGATTTCATCACTGCTGAATTGGGCTGAGTCGGCCTTGTCGACCGCGTCCATCATCTCTTCAGTGATTGTCGGGAAGGCTTTTTTGCCGCCGTAATAGTCATAAACCACGCGGGCGGCCGAGGGGGCTTTCGGATCGATGATGTGATTCTTGCGCTCACCCGTGTTGCGGATAGTTTCTGAAAGATGGTGGTCGAACGAAATATGGGCGGCTGCAACGTACGGCAAGTTGGTGCATATGTCGCGCGCAGTGATTTCTATCTTGCCATCCTGCATATCCTTGGGGTGAACAAACTTGATGTCGTCGATCAGTTCAAGTTCGTTGAGCAGCACGGCACAAACCAGGCCGTCGAAATCGCTGCGGGTAACAAGGCGGAATTTTTCCTGGCTCATGCGGGTTCATCTCCAATGACTGGTTATAGCGATAATTAGAGCATATCAAGCTGTGTGTTGCTGTGTCCTTTCGGACATATTGTTGTCAATTTATTGTCCGAGGTTCAAACTGCATTCGGTGCGCAAAGATTATTTCGACTGGGAGCCTGTATGCGTCACGTGGCGCTGAATGTGCAAGCAATTTTCACCGTGTTGACCGAGTGGTTGAAAGAAAGTCCGGGGCTGAGTGTGTTGGCTCTGGTGCCGGAGGCGGAAAGGAAAATCTTCCCCATCTGCAGCAAGTTTGTAGGGACTTGGGAATTCCTTTGGCGGGCGGGATATTTCCTGCACTTGTCCTAAGGGCAGTTTTAAATCGGATGGGGTCTGGCTCATCCGTTTTGAACAAAAGGCACCCGTGGTCCTGTTGCCAAATCTTGAGCCAACCGGTTCTGCTGCCGCCGAAAAATTGCCAAGTCCGCATTTGACGCTTAGCACGGCTGAAAAGTCTGGTTCAAAACCGACATTGTTTCTCATATTCGACGGTATGTTGCCGAATATTGGATCAATCCTTGAAACACTTTATTCGCGACTGGCTGATCGTGTGCGATACGCCGGGGTAAATGCAGGTAGCGAAACCTTTCAGCCTATCCTCTGCTTGTTTAATGAAAATGAGTTGGTGGGCAATGGTGTGCTTGCCCTGCTTTTTCCTAGTGATTCAACAACCGTGCTGGCGCATGGCTATCGCCCACCGGAAAGAATGTTGAGTGCAACCTCGACTGCGGGTAACCGGATTTCAATGATTGACTGGCGCCCAGCTTTTGAGGTTTACCAGGAAATCATCAAAGAAGAATACGGAATTGAACTGACCGCAGATAATTTCTATCAGTATGGTGTTCATTATCCATTCGGGATGCTGCGCGCAAATTCCGAAGTGATTGTGCGTATGCCAGTAGCGATTGCTGAAGATGGCTCTTTGTTTTGCATTGGAGAAGTACCGGAAAATGCCATACTGGTTTTGTTGAAATCACCAGCGCCGGATGAAAATGGCTGTATTCAAGGGTTGGCAAAAACACTCGAAGTCGAATACGGTGGATTACTTGGTCGTCGGCTATTGAGTTTTTATTGTGCCGGGCGTCGCATGCATCTGGGCGATGGTGCCGAGCTCGAGTTGGCCATTCTGGCCAAGGCTTCGGCTGTTGAGGAATTAGCCGGTGCCGTGTCGCTTGGCGAAATTGGTTGTACACAACTGGATGGTTATCCCATGTTTCACAATGCAACGCTGGTATGCACCGCCTGGGGCGCTAATGAATCGTGAAATTGTTCTGACCGTACTTTATGATTTGGCGCTGACCATCAGCAGCGAGGTCGAGTTGGTTCCTCTGCTCGATAAGACATTGCGCCGTTTCCTCTATCACACGGGGTTTCCTGCGGGTGTGGTTGTTGAGAAGGAAGTCGGGGAAGTGAACGCAAACACGGCTCGTCTGATTACGGCCAACGGAAACTATGCCCTTTCAGCCTTGCTTGGCGCGACAGTCGTATTGCCCGGGGCGCTTTTTGGCGAAAAAGTCGAGCTTCTGGACAAGGTCGAACTTGGCGTCTTGAATCTCGATCAATCGTATACCTACTGCCTGCGCTTGCCGGTTGGTGACGTGTTTACGATCTTCCTGCTTTCACCGCGAGAGCCGGTCGTCGAGTTACCTTTGACGCATATTTTTCAGCCGGTACTGGCTAATCTGGCCAAGGCTGTGGCACTTTGCCGCAAGAGCGATGAGCTGCGCGCAAGCCTGGCCCAAGAGCGTGATCAGGCATTGTCGGAAATCGATCGTGACCGTTCATTTTTGAATGCACTTTACGAAACGCTCCCTGATCTGGTCTGGCTCAAGGATCCTGAGGGTGTTTATCTGTCTTGCAATGCAAGCTTTGGACGGCTTTACGGTGCAAAGGTAAGCGAAAATAATCTGCAAAACCGATTACGATTTTGTTAGTCGCGAACTTGCTGATTTTTCCGGCAAAAGGATATGGGACGATTTGTTGGCGTTCTCGGTGTCGCCCGTGATATCAGTGAAAACCATAATCTGCAGGAAGCTTTGCGCCAGAGTGAGGCCGAATTGAAGCAGGAGCGTGCGCTGCTTGAGCACCGCGTTATCGAGCGCACCAATCAGTTGGCGCGAGCCAGTGCGCATCTGGAACAGACGCAGTTCGCCATGGATGGTGCTGGCATTGCGCTCCATTGGGTGGATGCAGAAAGCGGGCGATTGCTGCTCGCTAATCATCATGCTGCTCGTATGTTGGGTTACAGCGATGAGGAATTTTTGAACTTGTCCGTTACGGATATCGATCCGAATTTTCCTTCAGACAATTTCCGTGAAGCGACCGAGGCGTTCAGACAGAAAGTGGCACGGTTTGACACAGTTAGTCGCCACCGCAACGGGCAATGGTTCGCCGACATTAACCATTTTTTTGTGCCAGCCAATAAGGATCCGGCCCGATTTATCAGTTTATCGTTGATATCGGCGCGCAAGCAGCTGAAAATTGCGATGGGCGAGCCAGATTGGCAGCGTACGGAACGGGCAACTCAGGCAAGAGTATATTCTCGTGCCGCGGTGCAAAGTTGCGCCGATGAATGCAATCATCGACTTGCAAATACAAGCCTGATGCGGCGTGGGAGGTAGGAGTCGAAGCAGGCTGAGCAGTTGGAAAAGATTGACCATGCCGGGCTACATTTGTAGATCGTAATAGCAATACTCAATCTTTCCAAAAAAAAATCGGGCGGGCAAGATAGTTCTTGAGCGCGAGCAGTTCACCTGAAAACGGTATTTTGCGTTCCATTAAAACCGTAGTGGTGCTGGCTACCAGAAGAAAGGTTTGGCGTTTCAAGTCCCAAGGTTGCTGGTATGCCGCAGCATTATTGTAGAGATTCGACAAACTCGCGTGGTCTTGCTCGCTTTATCGGTAATGCCACGGTCCCGTTCACCGCAAGGGAAGCGTGATGCTTGCCGGTCGTGTGATATGAAGAAGATCCCAGGAAAGTTATCTGCTTCGCTTCGAGGTAACGCTGATACCGGATCCACGGCATGACGGAGGCGCAACGGGCAAACTTATTCAAGCCGTTTGTAGGGGTGATGGATCAATTACCCGCAAATATGGTGGTACGGGTCACGGGTTTGGTGATCTGGCAAGAATATTTGCTAAGTTGATTTATGGTGTGGTCGGGTTGAAAGTCACCTGGAGGCGAAGGTAGTACATTCTGGATGACCGTTCATGGCAGGAGGGGGGAAGGTGTTGAACAGGCGAGAAGTAGAAGTCATCCAGCAACGTAGCGAGGCGGTTGAGCTTGATGTGCAGCAAAAACATCCTGGCGCCGAAAATTTTGTTGGCTGAAGATGAAACCCGATTAAAACCGTGAGGTGGCGCTTGGTGTGCGTGATGTCAGAATGACGACTTGCGTTGCCGAAGATCAGCCGTGAGGCTGTGCCGAATATCTTGAGCGCCAGGTTTTCGATTTGGTTTGATGGATATGCAGATGCCCAATCTTGATGGGTTGGGCGCCACCGCAAAGATCCGTCGGTTGCAGATATAACTTTGCTGTGCCAAGTGTCACGGCTGATAAACGGCAAATGCTTTCAGAGGATCGACAGCGCATCTGGCTGCCGGGATGAATGATTTTTGACCAAGTGATCATTTCATTGATGTAATATTGCGACCTTACTGAAGTGGCTGGCGTCGGCGCGGCGCCAGCCAACGTTTAACCGCGAGTCGTCAGTGCAAATTGACCAGCGGGAGGGAGAGGAAACGATAAAACCACACTGAATACAATTTTTCTGCCAGATTTCCGGATCAATTTGAGCGGGCGACTTACCGCCAGGCTGGCGCGAAGCGATAGAGCATCGTAGTCGCCTGGCTTGACGACTCCTTTTTCCCTTTATTAAGCGCGCAGCAGAGTCGGGCCGATAAGCGCTTTGTGATTCCGCAGCGGTGACTGTTCGGCAGAGCGGATCAAGGCGGTTTTGCAACGG
>JADJMS010000034.1 GCA_016709495.1 Candidatus Dechloromonas phosphorivorans
CCACCCTCAGCGATCTGGAAGTCGCACGCGGTGTGGTGTACATGGCCAACGCCGGTGGCGGCAAGTTTGCCGATCCGAGCGCCGAAGATGCCGCCCGCTGGCGTGCAAAAGCTGACAAAAAGAAGCGGAAAGCCGCGAAAACAGGCTGAAGCGCGCTGGATTGCCCCGACTCAGGTAGGTTATAGTTTGCTGTACGATCCAAGGACCAACAACCATGAGCGAAGAGACTTTTTTACCACGCGGCACATCGGCTCACACGCCAGACCTCAACTGGAGTCAAGTCCGCGAAACCGTACTGATGCTGGAACTGTCGGCCGTCCAGATTGAAGCGGCAATGAAGGACAGCAATACCTCTGTCGAAGTATTGACCGAGTCCTTCACCAGCATGGCCGGCTATATGCGGATGATTTCCGACACCGTGCAAACTTTGCCGGATACAGGCGAAGTCGGCGTTGCCAAGCAGAACCTGAGCGGTGTTTCCGAACACGTCTCGAGCATGGTGAATCAGGCCATCATCGCCTTTCAGTTTTACGACAAACTGGTCCAGCGTTTGGCCCACGTTGGCATCAGCATGGGCGACCTGAGCAGCCTGGTCGGCGACAACCGCCGCCTGTACAACCCCTCGGAATGGGTTGAACTGCAGAACAAAATCAAATGCAAATACTCGACACGCGAAGAAATCGCCATGTTCGAAGCGGTCATGAATGGCGTTCCTGTCCATGAAGCGGTTGATAAATTCATGGCTGACATGAAAGAAAAAAGCGACGACATCGAGCTTTTCTAAGCAAAACAGAATCCAGCCATGGCCGCCGCCAGTCTCACCGCAGAGGCACGAGGAAGCCCTCTCTATTGCCGGTGTCGGCTGCTGGGTTTGGGATAGCGCCACAGGCAGCTTCCGGCTTTCGGCCAATTTTCATGGTTTGCTTGGCTGCCCGGCCAACGCGCTACCGGTCAGTCCGGCAGAATGGCTCACCCGTACCCACCCTGATGAACAGCCCCTGCTCGCTTCACTGTTCGAGAAACTGAGCAGCGGCAACGACGAGCAAATCAACTTCACACTGCGCCTGCGTCACGGCAGCGGCATGTGGTCCTGGTTTGAAGTTCGCAGTCGCCGGCAGAATACAGCGGAAGAGCAAGCAAGTACTGTCCTCGTCACCTTCAATGATGTCACCCAGCAAAAGCAGACCGAATCTGCACTGCGTGACAGCCAGTTGCGCTACCGCGCGCTCTACACCACCTCGCCCCTCTCTTTTGTGCAATGGGATCGTCAGGGCCATATCCTCGAATGGAACCGGCGAGCTGAGCAGCTATTTGGCTGGACTACCAGCGAAGTCATCGGCAAACCCGTGCATCATTTGTTGTTGCCGGAAGCACAGCGAGCGGAATTCAATCAGGCGATCAAAGCACTGATTCAGGGCAGCGGTGACGGCAGTTTCAGCGGCCCGGCACTTGGCAAAGATGGCCTGTTGCTTCATTGCGCCTGGCACAACGTTGCGCTGCGTGCACCAATGGCAGCCTGCTCGGTATCCTCTCGCTGATTCTTGATCAGACGGATAAACAGCAGGCTCATCAAAATCTTGAACATCTGGTCAGAGAACGCACCAGTGAACTGGAAACGGCTCGGGCCAGCCTGACCCATATTATCGACGGCAGTCCGGTACCTATTCTGGTAATCGACGCCAGGCACGTGATTACTCACTGGAATGCCGCGTGCGAGAGCATCACCGGCATCAAGGCCAGTGAGGTTATCGGCACCAAACAACAGTGGAAAGCTTTTTACCCAAGCGCCCGACCGATCATGGCCGATATCGTCATTGATGGGAATCTGCAACA
The DNA here is from genome assembly GCA_016709495.1 of Candidatus Dechloromonas phosphorivorans. Lineage (GTDB taxonomy): Bacteria > Pseudomonadota > Gammaproteobacteria > Burkholderiales > Rhodocyclaceae > Azonexus > Azonexus defluvii. The sequence goes on from JADJMS010000034.1 coordinate 1,834, forward strand.
GCTGGATACGCTCTACCAAAGCGGCTTCCGCCCATCGTGCATGGTCGATCACGGGATTGAAGGCGAAGCATATTTCCCTGGACTCAAACGCTGGCTCTTTTTCACCGCCGCCCCACTCATTGATGAAACTGGCAATATTGTCGGCGCCATTGAAACCTTGCAGGATGTCAGCGAGCGCAAACAAGCTGAAGTTGCGCTGATGGCGGCCAAAGGTGCCGCTGAACTGGCCGCCAGTGTCAAGTCAGACTTTCTGGCCAACATGAGCCACGAAATTCGCACGCCGATGAATGCCATCATCGGCCTTGCCCACCTGATGCTGAACACCCCGCTCAGTCAAAAGCAGCACGATTACGTCACGCGCATTCAGGGCGCCGGCCAAATGCTGCTTGGCCTGATCAATGACATCCTTGATTTCTCGAAAATCGAAGCTGGCCAGATGCGTATCGAAGCCACCGATTTCCGTCTCGACGATGTCCTCAACAAAGTCACCAGCATCATCCAGGCGCGAGCCCAGGAAAAGCGGCTCGAACTGCACTATGTTGTTGACCCAGCGGTTCCCGCCAAGCTGCTCGGCGATCCCCTGCGGCTGGCGCAGATTCTGATCAACCTGATCGGCAATGCCATCAAATTTACGGCGCATGGTTCAATCAGTGTCTTTTTCCGGGCGCAACCATATGGCAATGAAATCCAGCTTGATGTCGCAGTTCAGGATACCGGCATCGGCATGTCACCAGAGCAAATCGACAAACTGTTTCAAGCCTTCAGTCAGGCAGACAACTCGATTACCCGCAAATATGGCGGCACCGGGCTAGGCCTGACCATCTGCAAACGCCTTTGCGAATTGATGGGCGGCGAAATCAAGGTCAGTAGCGAACCCGGTCATGGCAGCCTCTTTTCCTTCTGGATCAAGCTGGGCAAGAGCGAAGTGGGCGCGGAAGACGCATGCCCTTGTCCGCCATGCTCTGGTGGTTGACGATAACTCCTTGGCCCGCAACGTACTTGGCCGACTTCTCGAAAAAGCTGGTTGCCAGACCGTTTTAGTAGAGTCTGGCGAACAGGCACTGGGCATGTTGGTTGAGAACAAAGACACGCCTTTCGATTTCGTCACCATCGACTACAACATGCCGGGCATGGACGGCATAGAGCTTGCCGAATGCATCCGCCGCCTGCCACTAAATCCGGTCCCGCGCCTGGTTATGGTCACTTCATCCGATACTCACGAGCTGGAAGAGGCCGGTCGTATGGGCAATATCGAAACGGTGCTGCACAAGCCAATAACGGCGGAACAAATTAACCGGCTGGTCACCAGTTCGAATGGTGAGAGCGCAAATAACGCCGGTTCAAACACCAATTTGCTGGCTGACACCGCATTCTGCTGGTCGAAGACATTCCCACCAACCAGTTGATCGCCCGCGAGATTCTTGAATCCTTTGGCGCGATAGTCGAAACCGCCGACAACGGACGCCATGCGCTGGAAAAACTGGCGGAGCCGGGCACGAACTTCGACATCGTGCTGATGGATATTCAAATGCCGGAGATGGATGGACTGGAAGCCACCCGGCAGATTCGTGCAGGCGGCAAGCATGCCGATTTACCGATTATCGCAATGACAGCACATTCGTTCGAGGACGAAAAGCTGCGCTGCCAGCAAGCGGGCATGAACGACTTTCTCAGCAAGCCAATTGACCCGACTCTCATGCAACAGGTTTTGTTACGCTGGAAACCCAACGCCATGCCGACCCAAAAAAACTCGCCTTCTACACCGTCGACCGTAACAGATACCGTCGAATTGCCTAATCTGCCAGGCATCGACAAAGTTGAAGGCCTGAGCCGGATGATGAACAAGCCACGGCTCTATGAGCGCATTTTGTGTGATTTTTACCGTCGCTTCGTTGGCGAAGCTAATGCTATTCGTAAAGCACTCGCCACCAACGACCGCGCCACAGCCGAACGCGGCGCTCACAGCTGCAAAGGACTGGCTGGCTCAATTGGCGCCCATGAACTGCAAGCTGCCTCACTGGCGCTTGAGGTAGCCATTCATGAAAATGCCAAGAACCTTGACGATTGCCTGGATGACTACGCAGCCAAACTAGCTATCGTCAGCACCGGCATTGCCAGCGGTTTCAAGCTTGAGTAAGCAAGCCGCCATTCCTTAAAACGGCGCAGTCGCTTCCCAGATGATATTGGCTTTTGCACCCCCCTGACTGGTACGCTCCAGCATGTCGATCAGCGGCCAGGCGCGTGCGCCCATGGCCACCGGTTTTTCGCTGCCATCTTCCTTTTCTTCCTCCGGCAAGCTGCCTTCACCGCGCGCCACCGCCTGTCGCAACAATGCCGCAGCAGGCATCATCTGCTCACGGGTAAAGGTGCCACGCGCCGTACATTCCTTGCCGATCGCACGCAACAAGGGGCCGGCTGCTTCAGCAAACATGATCAATTCGCCGGTCTCACTTGATAAAAATTTCACTAACATCAGGTATTCCTTTATTTGCACAGGTTTTCCGGTTGTCAGACTGTCCGCCATTCGTGCACAATGACCAAAAGGGGAAGAGAGACATGCCAACCAATAATACTGCCAATCCCTTCGAGACAGGCGACGACGAAATCGAACGATTCGCCCTGGAAGAATGCATCAAACGCCAAAGGGTAGACCACCGTGTGGCGGTCATGGTTTGGCCGGCGGCGCATTGCGAGCTCGCGGTTAAATTCGCCAAACTCAGCGCGCGCGTTACCGCCGCAGATCGCGAAGCCAATCAGCAGAATGTCGAAGGCCGCATTCTTGCCAGCGGGTATGGCAACGAAATCCGCTACGCCTCTCTGGATTTGCCCAACATACCCGACGATTTACCGGATGAACCCTACGACATCATCGTCATCCGTTACGGGCTTAGTCATCTACCCTATCTCGAAGCACGCGCAGTGATCCGCCAGTTCATGCTCAAACTGCGCATCGGCGGCAAACTCTACGTGTCGATACTCGGCATCAATTCCGAGCTGGGCGATGGCTACGAAGACCGCGAAAAAACAGTTGAAGAGCGTTTCTGCAATCTTGCGCCTGCAATGATCAAAAAATACAACATCAAGGGCAAGGTCTGCCTGTATTCGGAACGTAATCTCTTCCTGCTCCTGCTCGAAGCCGGCGCCAGCGTTCTACGCACGCTGACCACCACCTACGGCAACGTCAAAGCCGTCGCCGTTCGGGTTTGAATAAGCTACGCATTGGGGTCGACGTCGGCGGCACCAAAATCGAGGTTATCGCCCTTGATTCAGCCGGCAACGAACGCTTAAGGCGACGTGTCGCCACGCCACAAAATGATTACATGGCGACGTTGATGACCGTCGGCGGCCTCGTCGAAGCCACCGAACTTGAACTTGGTCAGCGTGGCACTATCGGGGTCGGCATTCCCGGTGCGGAGTCGCTGGCCAGTGGACTAATCAAAAATGCCAATTCCACCTGTCTGATTGGCAAACCCTTGCGCCGTGATTTGCAGGCCCTGCTTCAGCGCGAAGTCCGCCTCGCCAATGACGCCAACTGTTTCGCCCTCTCCGAAGCCATTGACGGCGCCGGGCAAGACGCCGACATCATCTTTGGCGTCATTCTCGGCACCGGTGTTGGTGGCGGCATCGTCGTCAACGGACAGGTGCTGACGGGTGCCAATGCCATTGCCGGTGAATGGGGCCACAACTCCCTGCCCTTGCCGGACAAGAGCGATCTTCCCCTGCCGCCCTGCTATTGCGGACGCCTAGGCTGTATCGAAACCTATCTTTGCGGCCCGGCGCTCAGTCGTGATCATCGGCAAAGCACGGGGGATCAACTTGATCCGGCTGAAATTGACCGCCGTGCCATGGCGGGCGACGCGGCCTGCGAGGCCACCCTGCAACGCTACGAAAACCGCCTTGGTCGAGCGCTAGCCAGCATCATCAACATTCTCGATCCGCAAATCATTGTGCTGGGCGGTGGCTTGTCGAAACTGGAGCGGCTTTATCGGAATTTACCAACGTGTTGCGGTCCACACGTTTTTTCCGATGTTTTTTACAACAAAATCGTTCCGCCCATACATGGGGATTCCTCGGGGGTACGCGGTGCCGCCTGGCTGTGGAATTGATGGCACAATTCATCACCTATGGCCCAAATCTCCCTTTTCATCGGCGGCATCTCCTCCCTGCCCAACTCCGGCCGGCCGACAGCCATGCTCAAGCAGCAGGCACTGGGCCCGCTCGAACTCGGCACGGAAGGCTTTATTGGCGACCAGCAGGCTGATCGCCGGGTACACGGCGGGCCGGAAAAAGCGGTTCACCTCTACCCCGCTGCACACTACGCCAAACTCGCCGAGCGTTTTCCTGAAGCCGCAAGCCAGTTGCTTCCCGGTAGTCTGGGCGAGAATATTTCCTGCGCTGAACTGGACGAAACCTCGGTAAGGATCGGCGACATATACCGCCTCGGCAACGCCCGCCTGCAAGTCTGCCAACCACGCAATCCGTGCTGGAAAATTGATGACCGCTTCAACGCCGACGGCATGGCCGCCTTCATTGCAGAAACCAACCTGACCGGCTGGTACTGGCGCGTTGTTCAACCCGGTAGCGTACAGCCTGGCGATACGCTTGAACTCGATCAACCGGCCTTATCCGCCCTCACCCTCGCTGCTGCCATGGTGCTCTGGCAAGAACATCGTCCGCCAGTGGATGAACTCGAAAAACTCGCTGCCACCCCCGGCATTGCCAGCGGCTGGCAGCAAAAAATCATCGACCGGGCAACCTGGCTCCGTCAGCAGTTCCACGTGAAACCCACCACCCTATGAGCCTTCCCGACTCCCGCCAGCTTTGGCTGCGCCTCTTCCTGCCTTTCGCCGCCGGCTACTTCCTTTCATACCTGTATCGCACAGTCAACGCCGTTATCGGCCCGGTTTTGGCACGCGAGCTGGGGTTGGGCGATAACGCTCTCGGCCTGCTGACCAGCACTTATTTCCTCGCCTTTGGTGCCGCCCAGTTGCCGCTCGGCATGCTGCTCGACCGCTTCGGCCCGCGCCGTGTTGAAGCCGGGCTCTTGCTGATCGCCGCCTGCGGTGCTGCCACTTTTGCCCTTTCCGACACACTTGGCGGTCTGGCCAGTGGTCGGGCATTGATCGGCCTCGGCGTTTCAGCCTGCCTGATGGCTTCATTCAAAGCCTTCTCGCAATGGTTCCCGCCTGAGCGCCAGGCTTCATTAACCGGCTGGATCATGGCCTCCGGCGGCCTCGGCGCACTCGCCGCTTCGAAGCCGCTGGAATTGGCTCTTGGCTTTGCAACATGGCGCGAAGTGGCGTTGCTGCTTGCTGGCTGCACCGTCGTTGTCGCTGCCTCGCTCTGGTATTTCGTCCCCGACAAAGCTGGCGAAGACAAGGGAACCGGCTTCGCTGCGCAAATGGCCGGCGTACGCAGCATTTTCAGCAGCAGCCATTTCTGGCGCTACGCACCCATGGGTTTCTGGTTCACCGGCGGCTTCATGGCCGTGCAAGGCCTCTGGGTGGCGCGCTGGATGACGGTGATGGAAGGCCTCGACGGCGCGGCAATTGCCGCCCGCCTGACCTGGATGAGCGGTGCCATGCTCGGCGGCTTCCTGTTCATGGGCTTTTTTGCCACCGCGCTGGTCCGCCGTGGCATCAAACTGGAACGTGTCTATCTGGTTGCGATGTTGATGGCGATTGCCATCCTGCTTTTTATCACCAGCGCACCTAGCGCCGGCAGCAACTGGTTATGGCCAGGTGCTTGGCGCCTGTTTTCGCTCTCCAACATTGCCTATTCACTGGTCGCCCAGTCATTTCCACCCGCGCTTTCGGGTCGCGCCAATACAGCCTTGAACCTGCTTGTTTTTGCTGGCGCATTTGGCCTGCAATGGGGTATCGGCATTTTTGTCGATGCCTTGCAGGCCAGTGGCTGGTCCGGCGACGCCGCATTCCGCGCCGCCTTTTACACGCTATCAGGCGGTCAGTTGCTGGCTATTATCTGGTTGCTGCGACCCGTCCGGCAAAGCTGAAACAGCCAGATCAACTTGCTGCAGAGAACCGACTGAACCCGATTCGTTCAGATAAACGCCGGCGGCGCGGATCTCGCCGAGCAACCCATTGGCCGAATTTTTCAGGCTAAAAGGCGCGTCGACCGCACCCGTATAGAGTGCGCCAACACCACGCCCGGCCAGCGAACTCCAGGAATCGCCAGACCATACCGACAACTGCGAAAACACCGGATCGTCTTCATCAATCCAGCCGTTGTGATCAATATCGTAACTGGCCAATTCCGAAAACCCATTGCCTGACTGCGCTCCGAATAGTTCGCTGCCATTGTCAGCCTTGCCGTTGCCGTTGCGGTCAAACACCAGAAAACCGCTGCTCGCGGCCAGTCCCGGTATGCTTTCCAGCTTGCCATCCGAATTCAGATCAAAACTTTGGCGCTGGTCAGTCAATTCACTGGCCTTGCCGTCGAAACTGAGTACCAATGGGTCGCGTAGTACGACCGAGCCCGAATCTTCATAGACTTTTTCACTCTTGAACTGACGCGCCATGTCGACCGCGTAGCTGAAATCAATTTCCCTGCCATCGCAGGTTTTAACCTTGCCGTTACCGCAAACCGTTGTTTTTTCCGACTCGCAAATCGTTTCACTCATCTTGCAATGCCATCTCACTTCTCGCCCACCCTTTGCCGGCGCCGCTTCCTTTGCCGGCACATCGCAAGCGGCAAGCTTTTCCGGGCCTTCCTTGCCTTCCATTGCCGCCAGAATTGCCTGATACAAGGATTCCAAAAGCCTGATCACACGCTCAAGGGCCGCCTGTTGGCTATCAACTGGTTCGCTGGCCATACTTTCGAAAATCTTCCGAAAGTTGCTCTCAATGGTGATCTCGGCGGTTTGACTACGCTCAGCTTCATGGCTGGCCGACAGCGCAACGCTTGATTCGGCGATTCTCATTTTCAGCTCCTTGCAGTGATTGGAGTAACGTCACTGCAAGGGCCGTGCCGGTCAGAATTCGAGCGGATCAACCTCGATGTGCCAACGCAATTTCGAGGGTGATTTAAGCGTTTCAATCGCCTCGCGCCAACGCGGCAAGAAGGCCTGCAAGGCCGGGCGCGACGGTGATTCCGACAACAACTGGCCGCGCTCCAGATTGGCCAGGCGCGATAGTTTCATCGGGATGGGGTCGTAGATCATCACGTTCGGGTGTTCAGCGATCACCGGCAAGGCGGCAGCGGCATTCAGGAAGGCGATTGAATCAGCCATGTCAGGCGCCTCAGCACGCAGCATGGCCTGGAAAGCGTAAGGTGGGAAACCAGCCTGCTCACGCTCCTTGAGCAAGGTTTCAGCAAAGCCGGGGTAGTCGTGGGCGACCAGCGCGGCATACAAAGGATGATCCGGATATTGTGTCTGGATCAGGACCTCGCCCTTCAGTTCAGCTCGACCAGCACGGCCTGCCACCTGCATCAGTTGAGCGAAAAGCCGTTCCGGAGCACGCCAATCGGCGGCAAACAAGGCGGCATCGGCACCCAGCGCGCCAACCAGGGTCAACTTGGGAAAATCATGCCCCTTGGCCAGCATTTGCGTGCCGACCAAAATATCGGCCTCGCCACCGTGGATGCGCTCCAGCATGACCTCCCACTGCTTGCGGCTTTTCACCGAGTCACGGTCTACGCGCAAAATCCGCGCTTCCGGGAATTCTTCCTGCAACCAGCTCTCCAAGCGCTGCGTGCCGCGCCCAAAGGGATGAATGTCCTGATTGCCACAAGTCGGGCAGGCTTTCGGAATGCGGTGTTCAAAACCGCAATGGTGGCAACGCAGGCGACGATCTGCCAGATGCAGGACCATATTCGCCGCACAGCGCGTGCAGCGCGAGACCCAACCGCAGGCCATGCAGGCCAGCACCGGCGCATAGCCACGCCGATTGAGGAAAATCAGGCTCTGCTCACCACGCGCCAGACGCTCCTTGATGGCAGCAATCAGCCGTTCGCTGACGCCCTCCTTGAGCAACATTTTTCGCGTATCCAGCAAGTTGACCGTAGGCAATGTCGCTTCCGGGTTGGCCCGCTCCTTGAGTGTCAGCAAACCATAGCGCTTGCTCTGCGCATTGGCCCAGGACTCCAGCGAAGGCGTCGCCGAACCGAGCAGAATGGGAATACCCAGCTGGTGCGCCCGAAAAACGCCGACATCACGCGCCGAATAGCGCATGCCGTCCTGTTGTTTGAACGAGGCATCATGTTCTTCGTCGATGACGATCAGACCAAGGCGCGGCATTGGCGTGAATATTGACAGCCGCGTGCCGAGCACGATGCTCGCCTCGCCGGCAAATGCAGCTCGCCAGTTTCGCTCACGCGCTGCTTCGGCCAATTCGCTATGCAGCGAAACGACGCCAGTATCAGGAAAACGCGCCCGGACCCGACCCTCCAGTTGCGGCGTCAAATTGATTTCAGGTACCAGCAGCAAAACCTGCTGCCCTGCATCCAGCGCGCGTTCAATCAGGCGCAGATAAACCTCGGTTTTGCCACTACCCGTCACGCCATGCAGCAGGTGAGTCGAAAAACCAGCAGCCAAATCGATAGCGGCCAGCGCTGTCATTTGCTCCAGCGTAAGTTCAGGCTTTGCTATCGCTTCGCTGGGTCGACTGGCGCGCGCCTTACGCCGATCCGGCGGATCAAGCCGCTTAAGCCCAACCGGCAAGCCTTGCAAAACGACCTCACCGAATGGCGCTTGGTAGTAATTACTGGCAAAGGCACACAGAGCAAAAAAATCCGGAGGCAGCGGAGGCAGATCGCGAAGGATTTCACCAGCCGGCTTGAGTTGCTCAATCGGCCATTCGCTGTTTTCACAAACCTCGACAATGACGCCAATCCGCTCACCACGGCCAAAGGGTACGCGTACCCGCAAGCCGACATCAGCAGACAGCGCTGTTGAAGCCAGGTAATCGAACAGTCGGTGTAAAGGCAGATCGAGAGCAACACGCAGGACAGGCATAAATGGTGCGGCTTGTGCCGTCTACTCTCCGAAATCGTCAGCAAGCCCTTCAGCTAACGGCAGTTTTCAGCTTGTCCACAAATTCTGTGGATAACTTTGTGGATTTCTTTTGATTACATGCGCTAAGTAGCGGCCAGCAAAGGATTTTGTCACGTTGCCGAAATATTGAGCAAAACAGCAATTCGTTTAATATCAATAACTTAAAAAGAAACCAAACTGTCAAGTCGTTTTTTGAAAAGATTTTTTTGGAATGGCAAAACTCTGTGTATAAGTCAAGCCTTGCCCTCCATTCTTCACATCACTTTCGTAATAGACGGCTATGCGAATGCACCGCTTCGACCAGTGCGGTCACGATATCCGGTGGTGTGAATTGAGAAATACCGTGGCCGAGGTTGAAGACATGACCGGTATCTCCCTTGCCAAAGCTGTCGAGCACCTTTTTGGCTTCTGCAGCAACAATTTCAGGTGCGGCAAACAAGACATTCGGATCAAGATTGCCTTGCAAGGTAACCTTGTCACCCACCCGACGACGTGCCTCGCCAATATCGATTGTCCAGTCGAGACCCACCGCATCGCAGCCAATGTCTGCAATTTTCTCCAGCCACAAACCGCCATTTTTGGTGAACACGATGCTCGGAATACGCTGGCCGTCCTTCTCTTTTTCAGGCCGGCAACAATGCGCCGCATGTATTGCAAAGAGAATTCTTCGTAGGCTGCATTGGAGAGCGAACCACCCCAGGTGTCGAAAATCATCACTGCCTGGGCGCCACAATCAATCTGGGCGTTTAGGTAAGAGATCACCGAATCCGCCGTCACCGACAGAATGCGGTGCAGCAGGTCAGGACGGTTATAGAGCATGCCCTTGATGTGGCGGAAGTCGCTCGACCCCTGGCCTTCAACCATATAGCAAGCCAGCGTGTAGGGGCTGCCGGAGAAACCAATCAACGGCACCGAGTTATCCAGCGCACGACGGATTTCCGCAACGGCATCCATCACATAACGTAAATGATCGTAGGGGTCTGGCGCGGTCAGGTCGTTGATTGCCCATTCTTCACGTAGTGGGCGCTCGAATTTAGGGCCTTCGCCTTCCGAAAAATAGAGGCCGAGACCCATCGCGTCTGGAACGGTGAGGATGTCTGAAAAGAGAATTGCCGCATCCAGATCGTAGCGTGCCAGCGGTTGCAAGGTGACTTCACAGGCCATCGCCGGCGATTTGCACAGGTTGAGGAAGTTACCTGCCCGCTTGCGGGTCTCGCAATACTCGGGAAGGTAACGTCCGGCCTGCCGCATCAGCCAGAGCGGAGTGTATTCGGTCGGCTCTTTGAGAAGGGCACGCAGGAAAGTATCGTTCTTGGGTCGGCTCACGGGGGCACTCCGCCAGAAAATCGGAAAGGCGGGATTATCCGCCTTTCTGTCGCTCAGGTCACTTACGCCAGAATGCTGGGGTCAACACCACCAATAGAGTGAAAATCTCGAGACGGCCAAGCAGCATGGCAAAGGTGCAAATCCAAGTCTGAAAATCTTCAAGTGCTTCGTAGGTTGTTGATGGCCCAACAACCCCCAAACCCGGACCCGTGTTGTTAATACTCGCCACTACGGCAGTAAATGCCGAAATAATATCAAGGCCGGTAAATGCCATTATCAGTGTCAAGGAGACAATACTGACCATATACATGAAGGCGAAGCCGAGCACCGCAAACAGGATCGGCTGAGGCGCAACCTGCCCACCGATACGGATGTTATAGACGGCATTTGGGTGCATGGCACGCAACAATTCACGATAGACCTGTTTGTAAAGCAACAGGGCGCGAATCATTTTGATACCACCACCGGTCGACCCGGCACTGGTAGCAAAGCTGGATAGGAAAAGCATCCAGAGCGGGGCAAAAATTGGCAAGAGCGCGTAATCAACACTGGCGTACCCGGTTGTTGTCGCTATCGACACCAGATTAAAGGCCGAGTGTCGCAACGCCGTTTCAAATTCCGGGTAAACGCCATCTTTCCAGATGTACATGGCGACCACCAAAATGCTCAGCAGCGTGACGCCAATAAACCAACCTGCTTCAGGGTCATGAAAGTAGGGGCGCAGCGAACGCCCGCTAACCGCAAGAAACAGGGTGCCAAAATTCATCCCGGCGATCAGCATGAAAACAATACAGACGGCTTCAATAGCGGGTGAATTAAAAAAGCCAAAACTGGCATCATGAGTCGAAAACCCGCCCAGCCCCATCGTCGAAAACATGTGGCATACCGCATCGAACCAGGACATGCCGGCCACCCGATAACTGATTGCACAGGCGATTGAAACGCCGACATAGACCAGCCACAATCCCTTTGCCGTTTCGGCAATGCGCGGCGTCATCTTCGAATCCTTCATCGGACCTGGCGTTTCAGCCTTGAACATTTGCCGACCACCAATGCCCAGCAAAGGAAGAATGGCGATAGCCAGCACAATCAAACCCATACCACCAATCCAGACCAGTTCATGGCGCCAAAGATTGATCGACATCGGCAAGGTATCGAGATTCGGCAACACGGTCGAACCCGTCGTGGTCAAACCTGACATAGTTTCAAAATAGGCATCGGTGTGGCTAATGCCGAGTTGAATCATCAACGGGATGGCCGCAAATGCAGGCAATACGGTCCACACCAAAACAACCATTAAAAAACCATCGCGAATATTGAGTTCGCGCTTGCAGTTACGGTAGCGGTACCAAAGAAAGGTGCCGCTTAAAAACGTCAGCAGAATGGCTTCGTCATATGCCGACTGCGCGCCATCATTCGTTGCATAGGAGAGTATCCATGGGCCCAGCATGGTCAGCGCAAAGAGCATGATGATCATGCCCAGCGCGCGATAGACGGGAGCAAATCGTGTCATGTTTGCCCCCTAGAAAAAATGGAAACTAACCTGGAACAGCTTTTCCACCTTCTTTACCAGTTTTTTCCGTGTACAGAAGACAATGACGTGATCGTCCGCCTCAATTACCGTATCGTGGTGCGCAATGACAACCTCCCCATGCCGGGTGATGGCCGTCCAATCGTCCGTCTGGCCTATCACCACCGCCTTGTCGAAGTTTCTGACCAAAGCAGCGACAGTCACTCCATGCGGCCAGTCAATCTGATCGATACGTTTGCCAATGACCTTGGATGATTTGGCATCGCCATGTGCAACAATTTCAAGCGCCTCGGCAGCCCCCCGTCGTAACGAATGAACCTCAGCAACATCGCCCTGACGCACATGCGCAAGCAGCGTTCCAATCGAGACTTGAGCCGGAGAAATGCCGATATCAATCGGACCACCTTCAATCATTTCGGCGTAGGCGCGGCGATTGATCAAAGCAACAACCCGCTTGCAGCCCAAACGTTTTGCGAGGTTGCCCGCCATGATGTTGTCTTCGTCATCATTGGTCAGTGCCAGGAAAAGATCCATCTCGCAAATATTTTCCTGTTCCAGCAACTCTTCATCGGTCGCATCGCCGAGCAGGACCAGCGTGTTGTGCAACTCGGTGGCGAGCACCTCGGCGCGCTCCTTGCGCCCTTCGATGATCTTTATTTCATAGCGCTTTTCGAGCGCTTTGGCGACACGCAGGCCGACGTTACCTCCACCCGCTATCATGATGCGCTGAACCGGCGTCATCATCCGGCGCAATTGGCGCAAGACCGGCCGAATATGTTCTGCGGCAGCCAGCAGAAATACTTCATCACCCGCTTCGACACGCGTTTCACCCTCAGGGAAAAGCGGCTGATCTCCACGGAAAATCGCAGCAATCCGGGCATCCATGTCCGGTGGCAAGAGTTGCCGCATTTCCTTGATCTGCTTGCCGACCAGCAAGCCACCCTCATAAGCCCGCACAGCAACCAAACTGACCCGGCCGTTGGCAAAGCTAAGTACCTGAAGCGCTTCAGGAAACTCAATCAACCGCCTAATGTAATCGGTAATTACCTGTTCCGGACAGAGTGCAAAATCAACTGCAAAATTCGCAGGTGAGAGCAAGCTGGCATCTTCCAGAAAGTCTTTTGAACGTAGGCGTGCAATCCGGGTCGGCACATTAAAAAGGCTATGTGCCAACTTGCAGGCTACCAGATTGGTTTGATCACTTTGTGTCACTGCGATCAGCATGTCCGCATCCTCAGCCCCGGCATTACGCATCACAGACGGCACCGCACCGTTACCGACAACCGTGCGTAAGTCGAGCCGATCTTGCAACAGTGCCAAACGCACACCATCCGTATCGACGACCGTAATGTCGTTTTCTTCGGATACGAGACCTTCAGCAACGCTAGTGCCGACCTGGCCAGCCCCGAGAATGATGACTTTCATATTTCCCCCGTCTCACCGGCCCCCCGGCGTTTATTTTTTACTCTTCGTGACGTTTGTTTAGCGCAACACCCAGTTGTTTTAGCTTACGGTAAAGGTGCGTGCGTTCGAGGCCTGAGCGTTCGGCCAATTTCGTCATATTGCCACCTTCAAGACGCAGATGGTGCTCAAAATAAAGCTTCTCAAATGCATCACGCGCTTCGCGCAGAGGTTGCCCGAATAATGGCAATAACGAAGCCATTTCACTCTCGGCACTTTCTTCAACCGGCGTTACGCGACGCACATCCTCAGCACTGATTTCATCCTCCAGCGCGGTCAGTGCGAGGTTACGAACCAAGGCATAAAGATCACCCCAACTTGCTTCCGGCTGGTTTTTCCAGGGCAAGGTGCGCAATGCATTGAGTGCACCGCTTGAGAAACGACGTGGTTGAACCTCACCCCGCTCGATGAAATTGGTCAGCAGCAAGGCGGCAATTTCCGGCAATTCATCGGCATGCCCTGCCAGAGGCGGTAGCGCCAGCCAGACTTCACCCAGTTTGGTCAGCAGTTTGTTATCCCAGCCCGTTTCGCTCAAAGTGCTGAGTGGGCGAGCGATGGCTGCGACCAACTGCAAATTCAGCTTGTCCAGGCGTTCTACTGCATAGGCCAGGTTCATCTGCTGCATCTTGCCAAGCACAGCGAGATCCGGGACAAAAATCAACCCCCCCGTCACTTTTTCAAGCATTTCCTGAGTCAAGGCGCTACTCAGGCTGGATAAATCGAGCCACGGGGCGCGTGGCGATTGCAAGGTACGTGCACAAATCTCTGCCATACCACCCGTGGCGCCCTTGATCAGTACCAGCGGCGACTTGGCTGCAGCTTGTTCGAGCCGGCGTTTGAATTCCTTGACGAAGGCCGAGCGCCCGAAGGCTTCCAGTGTCAGTGGCGGGTGCTGCGGTGGCGCATCGTGCTTGAGCGCCTTCTGCACCGTCGATAACAGTTTTTGCAGGGCAATCGGCTTTTCAAGAAAATCGAAGGCACCGAAGCGTGTTGCTTCAACTGCGGTATCAATCGTGCCGTGTCCAGACATCATGACCACCGGCATATTGAGCTGCCCGGCAGCATGCCACTCTTTCAGTAGCGAGATGCCGTCGGTATCAGGCATCCAGATGTCGAGCAGAACAAGATCGGGGCGCAACTCCGAACGAATGCGCCGGGCGGCAGTAGCATTTTCAGCCAGCCTGACATCGTATCCCTCATCGATCAAAATCTCGGAGAGCAGTTCGCGGATGCCGACTTCGTCGTCAACGACCAATATTATTGCCATGTTTGGCTTCCTCCTCCTTCACCAGCGGCAAACGGATGCAAATTCGCGCCCCGCCCTCTGGTGCATTTCTAATTTCAATGGTGCCCTGATGTTCGTCAACAATTTTCTTGACGATGGGCATGCCAAGACCAGTACCCTTGGCCTTGGTGGTGACATAGGGTTCAAAAATACGCGGCAGTATCTCTGCCGGGAATCCGGGGCCATTGTCGGTGATCAATAGTTCGGCATGGCGACTGTTGGCCCGCGTAGCGATACTGATCCTGCCCGAACCATCGCCCTCCAACGCATCCTCGGCATTGCGCAGCAGATTATGAATCACTTGCCGCAGTTGTGTCGCATCACCAAGGATAGGCGGCAAATCAACGGCCAATTCAAGACTGATCGTCGCCGAAGAGCTTTCATACAGGCCAAGTACCTCACCAATCAGTTCATTGAGATCAAGTGGCACCACATCAGGCGTCGGCAAACGAGCGTAATCGCGGAAATCATCAACCATACGCTTCATTGCCTGGACCTGATTGATGATCATTTGGGTGCCGCGTGCCAGCATGTCTGCATCGCCATTAGCGAGTTTACCAGCCAGTTTGAATTGCAGGCGTTCCGCCGAAAGCTGGATTGGCGTAAGCGGATTCTTGATTTCATGCGCCAATCGCCGCGCTACTTCACCCCAGGCTGCGCTACGCTGGGCAGCAATCAATCGAGTGACATCATCGAATACAACCACATCGCCTCCACCACTGACTTCAGGAAGTCTCGAGCCACGCAACAACAGTACTTGCGGCATGCCATTGAGACGTTCCATTTCAAGCTGGGCCTGCCACTCGATATCCTCTGTAGCGGCAAAGTGTTCACGAATAAACTCACCGAGAGGGGTCTGACGCGGCCAACTGGCAACCTCCTGGCCAATCAGTCCGGAAAAATCGTCGTTAAGTATGTTCAAAGCGCCTTCATTTACCGTGCGCAAGACAAAATTTCGGTCAAAGACCAGAACGCCAGCCGAAAGATTGGCGAGAATCGACTCAAGATAACCGCGCGCAGCTTCAAGTTCGCTGCGATGGCGCTCGGTTTCGCGCCGCGCATCATCCAGCTGCCGCGTCATCCGATTGAAAGATTGCGTCAGGACACCCAGCTCATCACTGCTATAAACCGCCTGGCGGGGTGAGAAGTCACCCTGCGCGACCGCCTGCGTCCCTTCCGCCAAAATATGCAAGGGCGCAACTAAACGACGCGCCATGACATAGGCCAAGGCAAAGGCTGCGAAAAGCGCAACAAGTACGGTCAACGTCAAAGTCAGGGCATAAATTTGTGTCAGTCCCTGACGTGCCAGTTGCAATTCCTGATAGTCGCGATAAACCCCTTGTACCGCATCGGCGTCATAGGCCAGGCCTTCGGGTACCGGATGGGTCAATTGCAGAATGCGCGGCTCTTCGAATAAATCGCGTGCTGCCACGGGCACCAGAACACGAAGATGGAGCTTGCCGCCATCGCCTTCAACCGATGTCACCGAACGCGCCGAACGCGCCTGTTTGAGCTGTGCCTGAGTGGGCAAATCGGGGACCAGACTGCTGATATCAGCTGTCGCACTCGACAACAATTGCCCACCCACCGAGAACAGCGCCGCTGATTGCACACTCTGTTGCTCGCGCAGCCGGAGCAGCGCAGAACGCCTTGAAGTCTCTTTGATATCGGATAACTCAACCGCCATGCTGCGGCCCTTTTCGACCAGGTCCGCCAGCAAGGAATCAAGGGCGGTGCGGCCAAGGTGAAGACCCGATTCAAGCGCCTTTTCCACCCGCACATCAAACCAGCTTTCAATCGAGCGCGTCACGAACTGCACCGAAACGCCATAAACCAAAGCGCCAGGCAGTACAGCCACGACGCCGAACATCAGCATCAGGCGCAACTTGAGACGGGCGCCAAATATCTGGGCGCGGTAATCAATCCACAGCGAGCGCAGTTGCCAGCCAACCAGACCGACCATACCCAGCGCCAACATGACGTTGAGACCAATCAGCAATGGGTAATTTCGTGAAAAAATAACGGTGTCTGCCGCCGTCGACATAAGCAACAGGAACCAGACTACCCCCCCAATCGCTGCGGCAACTGCCCCCCGCTGCCAAAAAACGCTTCACTTGGCTTCCACCGCTGGCTGGTTGGGCAGGTTGACCTGCCAGATTTTCCAGTCCGAATTCAGGCTCCAGTCCTTGTTCCCCAAGGCACTGATCTGGAATGGGCGAGGCAACTGGTTAAGATCAAGGCGCAGGCGCAATGCCGCCTGATATGGCTCGCCGGCACGCACCGATTTGTCGGCCTTATCGATCACCAGCCAACCACGGACCCGGGAAAAAACCAGCATGGCATCGGACAAAGACGAAAAACTTTGATGCAGACCACCCGTTGATACCCGGTACTGACGAGTCAATGCGTGATAGGACAATCGGTAGGTTTGAATTCGACTGACGGCTTTTTCTTCAAGCCAGTACCAGCGTGGTTTAGAGAGTTCGAACTCAGCCACGAAATTGAGTACGACGCCCTTGGCAACGGCCTCTTCTAGACGCTGATTTAACTCGAAATTAAAATCGGCCGAAAGCACATAGCCGTCTTCACTGGCAACGATTTGCTGATTTACCACCTCGATTTCCGCAGCTTGGAGCAGCGCTGGAAAAACCAGCGCGACGGCAAGCAGAAGAAAGTTCAGGTGCTTAGACACGTTTCTCAAGTAGGCAGTAATAAAAGCCATCGTGATCAGCCGTCGGCAAAATCTGCTCCTCTGAACAACGCCGTGCAGTGTGCTGGCGCGCTAGAAAACGGGTAATTTGCTCGGTGTTTTCAGCAGCAAATACAGAACAGGTAGCGTATAGAAATTTACCGCCAGGACGCAAGCAGAGCCACAAGGCATCCAACATCCGCGATTGGGTCGCCGCAAAACTGGCAATGTCATCAAAGCGTCGCAACCACTTGGCGTCCGGATTACGCCGCACAACGCCGCTCGCCGTGCACGGCACATCGGCCAGAATGGCATCGAAAAGCTGGCCGTCCCACCAAGTATCTTTCTTGATGCAATCAGCCACCTTAACTGTTGCGGTCAACCCCAAACGAGAGAGATTTTCTTCAATCCGCCGACAACGCGCCGGCTTGAGGTCAAGCGCGACCAGATCAATATCCGAATGTTCCAGCAGATGAGCCGCTTTCCCACCGGGCGCCGCACAGGCATCAAGCACCCGACTGCCGGGCGCCGGATCGAGCAGCAACGCAGCACGTTGCGCCCCCGGGTCTTGTACCGACACCAAGCCCTCGGCAAAACCGGGTAACCGCTCAACCGGGATGGGCTTGTCGAGCAGGATGGCGCCATGCGGATCAAGGCGGGCGCCGATCTCGGCAACCGTTAGTCGTGAAAGATATTCGTCAGGGCTGATTCGACGCAGGTTGGCTCGCAACGCCATCGGCGGCGGCATATTGCCGGCAGCAGCAATCTCTTTCCAGTCTTCCGGCCAGGCCGTGCGCAGGGCATCCAGCCACCAGGCCGGGTGTTGATGCAGCGCCACTTCGTTGGCCGCAACCGCCAGCGCCAACTCCTCACGTCGCCTGAGGTAATTGCGTAAAACAGCATTGACCAGTCCGCGCAAACGCCCCTCAATCAATTCTCCCGCCGCCAGCACCGCCTGATCGACCGTCGTATGCGACGCTTCCGGGCGCGCTTCTAGCCGAGCCAGTGAAACCAGCAGCAACGCCCGGATTTCGAGCATATCAAGCGGGCGCTCCATCAAGCGGGCGAGGATGAAATCCCCCCAGCCGTAGCGCCGCAGGCTGTTGTAAAGGAGATCCTGAACCGCCGGCCGCGCCAGTGGATCGACCTTGCTCAGAATATTGTCAGCCAGGCTCTGACCATTGAACACAGCTGCGCTCGCAGCAGCAGCATGGAACAGGGCATAGGCCAGGGAAGTAGGGACGAGATTTGACATAGGCGGTGATTATCGCACGCGGCATAATGTGACAATGAAACAACTACTGCTTGCGCTCGTCTTTTGCCTTGCAACGCCCTTGAGCCACGCCTGGAATGCTGCCGGCCACCGCCTGAGCGCTGTAATTGCCTGGCAACAACTATCACCTGCAACTCAGGAACGCCTTAGCCAAATTCTGGCCAGCCACCCGGACCATGCGCGTTGGGTTGAAAAAGCAAAATCGACTCACGAAATGTTCATTTTGCTGAAGCATCAACCTGGCCGGACGACATTCGCAACGATCCCCGTTTCCACAATGACGGCGAATCAGCGCCAGCCATTCCAGGCTTGCCGGATAACGCGCGGCACAAAAAATGGCATTACGTCGACCTCAGGGCTGACGGTACGGTAAAGGACGGCCTGCTTGATCAAAAAATTGCGGAATTGACTAACATGCTGCACCCCAAGAGCGCTTCCTACGGGGCGCGGTCAACCGCCGCAGCCGATCAAATTTCTTTCGCCCTTCCTTGGCTGATACATCTCATTGCCGACATCCATCAGCCGCTACATGTCGGCCAACATGGGGATGAAGGCGGCAATCAATTCGAGATCGAAAACCCCTTCAATCGTCGCCTGCCTTTCTCCAGCTTGCACACCTATTGGGATGACCTACCCGGCCCGCCCTGGCTGCGCGGCAAAAAGCTGGAACAAAAGGCGGCCTGGCTGGTTGAGCACCACGCCGCACCAATACAGGCCGACGTGCGTGTTTGGCGTGACGAAAGTCACCGCTTTCTGGCCATGGCCTACCCAAAGGCCGAGGGTGGACTGCTACCGATGATCACAGAGGATTTTCAACGCCAAGCAAAGGAAATCGCTCAGCAGCGGATAGTCGACGCAGGCTATCGCCTTGGTCGCCTGCTGGAGAAAATTTTCGGCACTGGCGTTTCACGTGGAACCCCATAAAATGGCCAAATCATGAATGGCCTGCACCTGATCGCCGACCTCCACAACTGCCAATGTCCGGTTCGCCGCCTGCTCGATGCGCCCGGCCTACAAGCCTATTGTGTTGATGCCTGCCTGCGCCATGGCCTGACAGTGGTTGGGCAGCTATTTCACCCCTTCATCGACGCCACAGGACAGGCCGCCGGCGTTACCGGTACCGTCGTTTTGGCCGAATCACATCTTGCCATCCACACCTGGCCAGAGATCATGGGAGTTACGCTTGATGTCTATGTTTGCAACTTCAGCAGTGACAACAGCGCTCAGGCACACGCCCTATTTGACGAAGTGATCGCCACTTTTACGCCGGCAAAGCTGGAAATAAAAGAGGTGGCACGCGGCCATCTGCTATCCAAAAACAACTAAATCAAGCTGGCAAGTCGAAACAATCGCCAACCTGCAGGGGATTACCAGCTAAAAACTGCTGCACAGGCAAGCGCTTGCCACCCGCCTTCTGCAACTCCTGAATGGCCAACGCCCCTTCTCCGCAAGCGACGACGATTTGCTTACGGTCAACCGCCAAAATCTGCCCATTTTTTCCGCTACCCGCCACCGGCATCGCCTGCCAGAGCTTGATCGTTTGGCCCTTGAACAAAGCCTGCGCCCCCGGGAATGGGTTAAATGCGCGAATATGGCGATCCAGCTCAGCAGCGCTGCGCTGCCAGTCGATCAAGGCCTCGGCCTTCTCAATCTTGTGCGCATAAGTCACGCCCTCAAGCGGCTGCGCCTCAGCCACCAACGGCAAACGGCCCAGTGCTTCGACAACCAGCCGCGCGCCCAGCGCCGCCAGCCGGTCATGCAAACTTGCCGTTGTATCCTTGGTCTCAATCGGGAAGGTGCCACGCAGTAAAACCGGTCCGGTATCCAGCCCGGCTTCCATCTGCATGATGCAAACACCAGTTTCTGCATCACCAGCCAGCAAGGCACGCTGGATTGGTGCCGCACCACGCCAGCGTGGCAACAATGAACCGTGAATATTGATACAGCCAAATTTAGGCATATCCAAAACCAGCTGCGGCAAAATCAGGCCATAAGCTGCAACAACCATCACCTCTGCCGCAATGCCGGCCACTTTGACCTGCGCTTCAGCATCTTTCAGAGTCAATGGTTGAAAAACTTCAATGCCATGCGCCAGCGCCAGTTTTTTAACCGGCGAAGGCTGCAAAGCCATACCGCGCCCCGCCGGGCGATCGGGTTGAGTCAAGACCAGCGCCACTTCATGGCCGGCCGCAATAATGGCGGCGAGTGCCTGCGCGGCAAATTCCGGCGTTCCGGCAAAAATCAGCTTCATGCGGTGACCCGCGCCTGCTTGGCTAAGCGGTTCTTGATGCGGGTTTGTTTCAATTGCGAAAGGTGATCGACAAAAACCTTGCCGTTGAGATGATCCAGCTCATGCTGCAGGCAGACCGCCAGCAAGCCTTCAGCAACCAGCGACTGTTCTTTGCCCTCGAGATCAAGGTAATGCACCGTCACTTGCTCGGCTCGCTCGACCTTTTCATAGATGCCGGGGACAGAAAGGCAGCCTTCCTCACCCTCCTGAAAACCATCGCAGCGCTCCAGTCGCGGATTGATAAATACGCGCAAATCGCTTTTATCTTCCGAAATATCAATAATCACCAGTTGTTTGTGGACATCAACCTGCGTCGCAGCCAGCCCAATGCCAGGTGCTTCGTACATTGTCTCAGCCATGTCGCTGACGAGCTGTCGAAGACTTTCGTCAATTTTGGCAATCGGGGCCGCCACTTTTTTCAAGCGGACATCGGGAAAACGTAAAATGGGTAGAAGTGCCATATCAAATCGGGAAAAAACTTGCTCGCTTAAGTGATTACGTGCAGAATCTCAAGCAATTTCCGAGATTTGGAAACGGCTGCGCACGTCTGTTCAGACAAAAATTTTCGCACCGTGTTCCACCGGCACGTGAGGTTACGACTATGGTCCGCATTATATCCGCGCTCATCTTGGCCGTGACGGCCGCCTGCGCTTTTGCCGCCGAACCGGTTCGTCTGGTCGATAATCCGCCCGAACGCCACATTGTGGTTCCCGGCGATACCCTATGGGGAATTTCCGGAAAATTTCTCAAGGAACCTTGGCGCTGGCCGGAAGTCTGGCGCATGAACCGCGAACAGATCAAGAACCCTCACCTGATCTATCCTGGCGATATTGTCCTGCTTGATGATTTCCGTGGCGTTCCCCGCTTGCGTGTTGCCAAACCCATCAAACTGCAACCCAAGGTTTATAGCGAAGCGGTTCGACAGGAAATCCCCAGCATTCCTTCGAACGTCATTGAGCCATTCATTTCCAAACCGCTGGTTATTGAACTAGGCGAACACGCAAGCGCACCGCGTTTTGTTGCCACTCAGGAAGATCGCGTATTCATCGGCATTGGCGATACAGGTTTTGTCGCCGGCATTCCCGATACCCAAGTGCTCAACTGGCACATTTACCGCCCGGGCAAGCCACTGAAAGATCCGGATACGCAGGAAATCATTGGCTACGAAGCCTTCTTCCTCGGCAGCGCCACACTGGTTCAGCCTGGCGAACCGGCTGTCGTCCGCATCACTCAAGCCAAGGAAGAAATTGGTCGTGGTGATCGACTGATTCCAGCACCACCCGCCAACCTGATTTCGTACGCACCGCACAGGCCAGATCAGCCGGTCGCTGCCAAGGTCATGTCGATCTACGGCGGGGTCAATGAGGCTGGAAAATACTCGGTAATCAGCATTAATCGTGGCAAAAATGCCGACTTGGAAGTTGGTCACGTTGTCGCCCTCTTCCGTAACCGTGTATCACAAGGCTACGACGACAATGACCGCCGGGTAACAACCACAATCCCTGAAGAGCGCTACGCACTTGCCTTCATTTTCCGCGTCTTTGACCGTGTCGCTTACGCGCTGGTGGTCGAAACCTCGAAACCGGTCATCATTGGTGACGCTGCAAGAAACCCATGAGCAATCATGACGAGTTGGCCGCCTGGTTGCGGCTGACTCTGATCCCCGGCATCGGCGGCGAGTCGCAAAGAAAGCTTCTCGCCGCTTTCGGTTTACCCGAAGCGATTTTTGCTGCCGGGCGATTGGCGACGCGTAGTGTCATTGGTGATCGCGCCGACCTGCTCTTTGATTTTGACCCCTCAGAAGAGGTTGACCGCAACATTGCCTGGGCCAGCCAAACCGGACAATCGATTTTGACATTGGCCGACAGCGCCTATCCACAATCCCTGCTCGAAATCGCCGATCCACCGAATGTTCTCTTTATTCGAGGAAACGCGGCCTTGCTACAAAAACGCGGACTGGCAATGGTTGGCAGCCGAAATGCCACACCCGCAAGGTTTGCAGACCGCCGAGAGTTTCGCCAAGGCACTGGCCAGCCGGGGACTCTGCATCATCAGCGGCCTTGCCCTTGGTATTGATGCTGCAGCCCATCGTGGCGCACTCGCTGCCAGCGGAGAAACAATTGCCATCATTGGCACCGGAGCGGATCGCATCTACCCGGCGCGCAACAAAGAATTAGCGCGGGCAATCGCTGAACACGGCGCCATTGTTTCCGAATTCCCGCTTGGTACACCGGCGATTGCCTCCAATTTTCCACGGCGCAACCGGATTATCTCCGGGCTATCGCGCGGCGTGCTGGTTGTTGAAGCCGCCCCGGAAAGTGGCTCATTGATTACAGCAAGACTGGCCGGCGAACAAGGGCGTGAAGTTTTCGCCATTCCCGGCTCTATTCACTCGCCAGTTGCTCGCGGTTGTCACAAACTAATCAAGCAAGGTGCCAAACTGGTTGAAACTGCTCAGGATGTTCTCGAAGAGTTGGGGGACATTAAACAGCAAGTTGCCTGCATCGAATCACCCAATCCATCGGAAGAAAATCCGCTGCTCAGCGCCCTTGGTCACGATCCCTGCGCGCTTGACGAACTAGTCGAACGCACCGGCCTGAGAGCTGATCAGCTACTTGGCGAGCTGCTGACGCTGGAACTCTCCGGTCAGCTCGCTACCCTGCCCGGCAACCGCTACCAGCGCCTGGGCTAAACCCCTCATATATAGAGACGGCTTGCCAAGCCGCTCGCCGGGCACTTATCATGCCCCGGCACCCATCAGGCAGAACCCATGACCAAAAAGCTAATCATCGCCGAAAAACCTTCCGTCGCCGCCGACATTGCCAAGGCATTGGGAGGATTTACCAAGCACGACGACTACTTCGAGAGCGACACGCACGTCATCTCGTCAGCCGTCGGCCACCTGCTGGAACTGTCCTGCCCGGAAGAATTCGAAGTCAAGCGAGGGAAATGGTCATTCGCCCATCTACCGGTCATTCCACCGCACTTTGCGCTGAAGCCGATCGAAAAACCGAATCGCGGCTCAAAGTACTTAACAAACTGATCAAACGCAAGGATGTCGAAGGCCTGATCAATGCTTGTGACGCGGGACGTGAAGGTGAATTGATCTTCAATTACATCGCGCAACACAGTAAAACCACCAAGCCCGTGCAGCGGCTATGGCTGCAATCGATGACTCAAGGTGCAATACGCGATGGTTTCTCACGCTTGCGCCCCGGTCGTGAGATGGAAGGTCTTGGCGACGCCGCCGTCTGCCGTTCCGAATCCGACTGGCTTGTTGGTATCAACGGTACGCGGGCAATGACCGCTTTCAATTCAAAGACCGGTGGTTTCCACCTGACCACTGTTGGCCGCGTCCAGACGCCGACACTAGCCATTGTTGTTGACCGTGAAAAGCGTATTCGCGAATTCAAGCTGCGCCCCTACTGGGAAGTTGAAGCCAGTTTCGCCGCCAAAGCTGGCGACTACACCGGCAAATGGATTGATGAAGGCTTTAAAGGCAAGAATGAAGACGAGCACGCCCGCGCTGACCGTCTCTGGGAACAAAACCGTGCCGATGCCATCCGTGCAGCAACGCTCGGCAAACCTGGCATTGTTACCGAAGAAGCCAAGCCAGAAACTCGCCTATCACCTCAGCTTTTTGATTTGACAAGCCTTCAGCGCGAAGCGAACGCTCGCTTCGGTTTCTCGGCAAAGACAACCTTGAGCATCGCCCAAGCGCTTTATGAGAAGCATAAAGTACTGACTTATCCGCGAACCGACTCGCGCTGCCTGCCGGAAGACTACATTCCGACCGTTAAAGGCAACATTGACCGTTCTAACCGGTGAAGGCGCCGGTAAAGGGCACGACGAAGTACTGCTCGCGCGCTATTCACCCTTTGCTCACCAGATCCTTGCACGGAACTGGGTATTGCCAAATAAACGCATCTTCAATAACACGAAAGTAAGCGACCACTTCGCTATTATCCCAACACCACAGGCACCGAAGAACCTCAACGAAATTGAACAGAAGCTTTATGACTTCGTTGTCAAACGCTTCCTTTCCGTCTTTTTCCCGGCGGCCGAATATCTGGTTACAACCCGCATTACCCGTGTTGAAAGCCACCCTTTCAAAACTGAAGGCAAAGTACTGGTCAATCCAGGCTGGCTGGCAGTCCATGGGAAAGAAGGTCAGGAAGGCAACGACGGCAATCTGGTTGCGGTCGACCCTGGCGAAAAGGTAAAAACTGAAGACGTTATCGTCAAAGCCAACGAAACCAAGCCGCCACCACGTCACTCTGAAGCGACCCTGCTCTCCGCTATGGAAGGTGCCGGCAAGATGGTTGACGACGAGGAGCTGAAAGCGGCAATGGCCGGTCGCGGCCTCGGGACGCCAGCAACACGCGCGCAAATCATCGAAAATCTGATTGGCGAGCAATACATCGTACGGGAAGGCCGTGAATTGACCCCGACGGCCAAAGCCTTCTCTTTGATGACCCTGCTCAATGGTCTCGGTATCAATGAATTGACCCAGCCCGAACTAACAGGCGACTGGGAGTGGAAGCTCGGACGTATTGAAAAGGGTGATTTCACCCGCGACGAATTCATGCGCGAAATCGCCGAAATGACCCGGCACATGGTTGAGCGCGCAAAAACCTTTGACAGCGACACAATTCCGGGTGATTTTGGTGTGTTGACCGCGCCCTGCCCACGCTGTGGCGGTGAAATTCGCGAAAATTACAAAAAATTCCAGTGCGGTGGCTGTGACTATTCGCTATGGAAAATTGTCGCCGGTCGTCAATTTGAACCGGCTGAAATTGATACGCTGATTACAGACAAGTACATCGGACCGCTCATCGGCTTCCGCAACAAGATGGGGCGCACCTTTTCGGCAGCCATCAAGTTAAACGAGAAGATGGAGCCGGAATTCGATTTTGGCCAGGATAAGGCAGACGAGGCAAATGCTGAACCAGTCGATTTCTCTGGTCAGACAAATTTGGGCAAATGTCCAAAATGCGGCGCCGGAGTTTTCGATCACGGAACATCATATGTCTGTGAAAAATCAGTGGGTCCGAGCAAAACCTGTGATTTCCGTTCAGGAAAAATCATTTTGCAGCAGCCAATTGAAGCCACACAGATGCAAAAGCTGCTCGGCGAAGGTAAAACGGACTTGTTAAAGGAGTTTGTTTCCAACCGCACGCGCCGCAAATTCTCAGCTTATCTGGTCTCCAAAGATGGCAAAGTGAGTTTCGAGTTTGAGAAAAAGGTTGCGAAACCGAAGGCACCGGCAAAGAAGAAAGTCGAAGCCTGATAAAAAGACTGAGGTTTCACGTGAAACCTCAGCCTTGAATTATTGCCGTGCTGTAGCGCCAGGCAAACGGCAGGACAGCAGAGCTGCTCGCACAGCATCAATTGCCTGCGGTCTGGGGAATGTTACCCGCCAGACCAGCCCAACAGTCCGTGACGGTTGCTTGCCAGAAAATGGCAGCACTTTGACCATTGGTTCATTGTCGATCAAGGGATCGGCTGCCGTACTTGGCATCACCGCGAGTCCGGCTCCGCTCGCCACCATGTAGCGGATTGTTTCCAACGAACCACCTTCAAGGGAATGCGCCAGCGCATCGGGTGCGGCCAGACGTGGACAAGACTCCAATACCTGATCTCGGAAACAGTTACCTTGCCCAAGCAGCAAAAGGTTTTGTCCGTCCAGTTCATCCGCCTTCACATCGGGGCGATCCGCCCAGGAATGATTTGCCGGCACAACCACGCGAAATGGTTCGTCGTACACCGCCTGCGCCACCAAACCAGGCTCGGCAAAGGGTAAGGCGATTACAATTACATCCAGTTCGCCGGCCTTTAGTGCGGGAATCAGATTGGCGGTGAAATCTTCCTTGAGAAACAAGGGCATCGCTGGCGCATATTGATACAAAGCGGGAACCAGTTTCGGCAGAAGATAGGGTGCAATGGTGTAAATCACCCCAACACGGAGCGGACCGGTCATCGGATCACCCGCAGCGCTGGCAATCTCTTCAAGGCGAACCGCCTCTTCAAGGACGCGACGCGCCTGCGCCACGATACGCTCGCCCAGCGCAGTGATTCGCACATCAGAGGCTGCTCTCTCGAATAAAGCAGCACCAAGCTGACCTTCAACTTTTTTCAAAGCCACCGACAAGGTCGGCTGGCTGACATGACAACTTTCCGCCGCCTTTCCGAAATGCCGATCACGGGCAAGCGCCACGATGTAACGCATTTCGGTCAGGGTCATGATAAATATCCCAGTTTTTGCAGGTCGACCGTACTTAACCAGCGCCATTCACCCGATTTTAGATCGGCCGGTAGGCTTAACTCACCGACTGATTCACGATGCAGCGCTTCAACCCGATTGCCAGTCGCAGCAACCATGCGTTTTACCTGATGATATTTACCCTGAGTCAGGGTCAGGCGTAGCAAGTGCTCACCGGCAATTTCGCAGGCTGCCGCACAAATCGGCTCAGGTTCGTCATTTAGCAAGACACCCGTTAGCAGTTGATCGACTTGTGCCTGTTCAATCGAATGTTTGGTGGTTGCCAAATAAACCTTCGGTACTTTGCGCCTGGCAGAGGAAAGCACATGGTTCAACTGGCCATCATCAGTGATCAACAGCAAACCGGTGGTGTCTTCGTCGAGTCGGCCAATCGGCTGGACATCTCGCTCGCGCAATTGCACCGGAAGCAAGGTCAGTACGCTGGGATGGTGTAAGGGTTTGCGTGAGCACTCATAACCAGCGGGCTTATTGAGCATCAGGCAGGCGAATTCTGCGTAAGGCCAATCGACACCATCGACGGTGAAAATCAGATCGTTCGTATCGATCTCGGCGAAGGGATCTTCACAGATCTGGCCATTGATCGCGACTCTTTCGTGGCGAACCAATCCTCGGCAAGCCCTGCGTGTGCCGAAACCATGTTTTTGGAGGAGTTTATCTAGTTGCATGACGAGAATGCTAACATTCGCCCATGAATTTCGAACATCTTCTCCAGATCAACGACCCGGAAAATCCGCTGGTTGCACCGCTAACCCGCCTAGAACTCTGGCAAGGCATGCTGCACCGGGTAGAAAATCCAATCCCTTTTTTGCCCGGACTTGAAGCCTGCACCATCCTTGAACGAAAAGGGAATGAGCTGTTGCGCGAACTCGATTTCGGACCGGCCGTGATTCAGGACCGCGTCACGCTTAACGAATTGCATTCAGTAAGTTTCACGATTGTGCCTTCTGAAGCCCACGCTGGCGGTCACCTGAGCATTACCATCGAAGAGCCGGAGCCGAGCTTCCTCTTTTTGCGTTTCGCTTACGAAACGACATTGGCCAGCAATCCGAACTCAGAAGAGCGCGCCTATATCGAGTACGTCAAATCGGCTTATCACCAGTCGGACGTCGATTGCGTGCGGATCATCCGCACGCTGGCTGCAGGCGGTTTGCCGCAGTAATTAATTGACACCCTGGCTGGCGAGGTAGTCCTCGTAACCACCAAGGTAATCGACAATTTTGCCGTCGGTTTTCACCTCAAAAACACGGGTGGAAAGCGAAGAGACAAACTCTCGGTCATGTGAGACGAAAACCAGCGTGCCAGGGAATTTTTCCAGGCCACTGTTGAGCGATTCAATCGATTCCATGTCCAGGTGATTGGTTGGCTCGTCCATGATCAGCACGTTTGAGTGCAAGAGCATCAGCTTGCCGAACAGCATTCGGCCCTGCTCGCCACCGGAAATTACCTTGACCGCCTTTTTCACGTCATCGCCGGAGAAGAGCAGGCGTCCGAGCGTGCCGCGAATCAAGGTTTCAACGTCACCGCCTTCATAACCACCGGCACGCACATATTCGGCGATCCAGTCGGTCAGATTCGTATCGGACTGAAACAGCGCCGAGTGATCCTGCGAGTAATAACCCGGCTTGGCCTTTTCGGCCCACTTGATGCTGCCGAACTGCGGTTGAACTTCACCCATCAACAGTTTCAACAAGGTCGTTTTGCCGACACCGTTTTCACCAATGATAGCGACTCGTTCGCCCGCGTTGATCGTAAAACTCAGGTTATTGAATATATTGCGTTCCGAGTCTTCGTAAGCGAAAGCGATGTTCTCGACTTCTACCGCCTGGCGATGCAGTTTGGCCTTCTCGTCGTAATCGAAACGAATCCACGGGTACTGGCGCGACGATGGCTTGACGTCTTCCGGCTTGAGCTTTTCGATCAATTTCACGCGGCTGGTCGCCTGCTTGGCCTTCGAGGCATTGGCCGAGAAGCGGCGGACGAAGGTCTGCAAATCGGCAATCTGCTCCTTGGCCTTGGCGTTGGCTTTCGTCAGACGCTCGCGGGCCTGCTGCGAAGCCTCCATGAAGTCGTCGTAGTTGCCAGCGTAGGTTGTGATCTTGCCGTAATCGAGGTCGGCCATGTGGGTACAAACCTGGTTCAGGAAATGGCGGTCGTGGGAAATGATGATCATCGTCGAATCGCGATTGTTCAACATGTCTTCGAGCCAGCGGATGGTGTTGATGTCGAGGTTATTGGTCGGCTCGTCAAGCAACAGAATATCCGGGTTAGCAAACAGCGCCTGGCAAAGCAGGACACGCAGCTTCCAGCCTGGGGCAACCTGGCTCATCGGGCCATTGTGCTGTTCGGTTGGAATACCGACGCCAAGCAGCAGTTCGCCGGCACGGGATTCTGCGGTGTAGCCATCGAACTCGGCAAAATGATGCTCAAGCTCGGCAGCCTTCATGTAATCGTCTTCTGTCGCCTCAGGATTGGCGTAAATCGCATCGCGCTCCTGCATGCAGGCCCACATCTCTTCGTGGCCCATCAGCACCACATCAAGGACGCGCATATCTTCAAACGCAAATTGGTCCTGACGCAGGTAAGCCATGCGCTCATGCTTGTCCTTGGAGACGTTGCCGGCAGAAGGCTCCAGTGCGCCGCACAGAATCTTCATGAAGGTCGATTTACCTGCTCCATTGGCG
Source organism: Candidatus Dechloromonas phosphorivorans (assembly GCA_016709495.1). Lineage (GTDB taxonomy): Bacteria > Pseudomonadota > Gammaproteobacteria > Burkholderiales > Rhodocyclaceae > Azonexus > Azonexus defluvii. The sequence continues at coordinate 31,666 of JADJMS010000034.1, forward strand.
CCAATCAGGCCATAGCGATAACCTTCGCCAAACTTGACATTGACGTTCTCGAACAAGGGTTTAACCCCAAATTGCATGGTGACATTTGCAGCGACAAGCACGGTAATTCCAATCTTTTGAATAGCGCAAAAACGAGGGGATAGATTTTACCTGTGCAGCGCAGTGTAAGATGATCGATAACAATAAATAAGCAAAGATACGAGATACAGCATGGTTCCACACCTGACTACCGCCCTCAGCGGCCCGATCCTTGAATTGGAAAAACGTTTCCTCGACAGCAGTACTCAAATCGAGCACTGGTTGCGTGGCCAATGGCAGGAGCACACTCCTCCATTTTATTCATCCTGCGATTTGCGCAACTCCGGCTTCAAGCTGGCACCGGTCGATACCAACCTCTTCCCCGGTGGCTTCAACAACCTGAATTCGGCCTTCCTGCCCCTTTGCGTTCAAGCCGCAATGGTCGCCATCGAGAAGATTTGCCCGGATGCGCGCAATCTTCTATTGATTCCGGAAAACCACACGCGCAATCAGTTTTACCTGCAAAACGTTGCCCAGTTGGTTGCCATCCTGCGCCAGACCGGTCTCAATATCAGGTTAGGCTCGATGCTCCCGGAAATCACCGAGCCGACATCGATTGAACTGCCCAATGGCCAAAGCCTTCTACTCGAACCGCTGGTTCGCACACAATATCGTCTAGGGCTTGATGGCTTCGACCCCTGCGCCATTTTGCTCAATAACGACCTCTCGGCCGGTATCCCGGAGATTCTCACCGGGCTCAACGAACAGTTCGTTCTTCCTCCCTTGCACGCGGGTTGGGCCGTGCGCCGCAAATCCAACCACTTCGCTGCCTACGATCAGGTTGCCAATGACTTTGCCAAGGAAATCGGCATCGATCCATGGCGCATCAATCCCGCCTTTTCGGTCTGCCGCAGCATCAATTTCCACGAACGTCAGGGTGAAGAGTGCCTGGCATCCAACGTTGCCGCCGTGCTCGACATCGTCAAGGAAAAATACAAGGAATATGGCATTAGCGAGACGCCTTACGTTGTCGTCAAAGCCGATGCCGGTACCTACGGCATGGGAGTAATGACCGTGCGTGATGCGGACGAGGTGATTGCCTTAAATCGCAAGCAACGCAACAAGATGAGTGTCGGCAAGGAAGGACTTGAAGTCAGTGAGGTGCTGATCCAGGAAGGTGTGCATACCTTCGAGACACTGAACGATGCGGTCGCCGAACCGGTCATTTACATGATCGACCGCTATGTGGTTGGCGGCTTCTATCGGGTACACACAGGACGTGGCAAGGATGAAAATCTCAACGCACCGGGGATGCACTTCGAGCCGCTGGCCTTCGATACCGGCTGCAACCTGCCGGATTACCGCTGCAATAATCCGGATTCGCCGCCCAACCGTTTCTACGCCTATGGCGTGGTTGGCCGTCTCGCCTGTCTGGCCGCCGCCGTTGAACTCGAACGCACGGCACCGGAAAACGTTTGATCGCCGGACCCGTGACACAACAACTTCATTTTGAAAAGCACCTCTTGGGCGGCAGCAGCCAGTCGCTCAAAATAGCTTTCATCCTTGACCCGCTTGCCAGCCTGAAAGCCTGGAAGGACACCTCGGTAGCCATGATGCGGGCGGCCGAGAAACACGGCCACGATGTCTATGCCATTGATTGCGCCAGTCTTTGCTGGCGGCGCCCGGAGGCAGGTCATCAGGGAGGAGTGTTTGGTGAAGCGGTTCATCTTCACCTGCGCCCGGATGACCACGACTGGTACCGTGAAACCGCCCGCGAAACCTTGCCGCTAAAAGCTTTTTCAGCCGTCATCATGCGCAAGGATCCACCCTTCGATTTTGAATACATGACGGCCACCTGGTTGCTTGAACGAGCCGAAGCCAACGGGGTCCGGGTCTTTAATCGCCCCCGCGCCCTGCGCGATCATTCCGAAAAACTGGCAATCACCGAATTTGACGAGTTCACGCCACCGACGCTGGTCGCCCGCAACATGCAACAACTCCAGCATTTCATTGATGAGCAGCGCGACATTATTCTCAAGCCGCTGGATGGTATGGGCGGTAGTCAAATCTTCCGCATTCATCGCAACGACCCCAATCGCAATGTGATTCTCGAAACGCTGACCAACGAAGGCCTGCGCACGGTGATGGCGCAGCGCTACCTGCCGGAAATCAGCGAGGGTGACAAACGCATTCTGTTGATTGCCGGTAAACCCGTGCCCCTATTGTCTGGCGCGCATCCCCAAAGCCGGTGAAACACGCGGCAATCTGGCGGTAGGCGGCACCGGTGTGGCGCAGGATCTATCGCCCCGCGACCGTGAAATTGCCGAAAAGCTCGGGCCGATCCTGTTCAAGCGCGGCCTGATGCTGGTTGGTCTGGATGTCATCGGCAGTCACCTCACCGAAATCAACGTCACCAGCCCGACCTGCATGGTCGAAATCCGTCAGCAGACAGGATTTGATGCGGCGGGTGCTTTCATCACGGCCATCGAACACGCATGCGGTATTTACTGAGCTTTTGCTTCTGCCTGTTCTGCCTGACTGGATGTGGACGAGTTTCGGTACAGGAACAACAGGCCTATGTTTTCGGCACCCGTGTTGAAGTACTGGTCGTCGGTGATGATCCGGCACTAGGCCGCCAAGCCATCGCCAGCGTATTACGTGAATTTGACCGTCTGCACCGGGCCTATCACGCCTGGCAGGAATCCGAACTGACTGCATTGAATTTGGCCATTTTTGAGGGTCGACCGCAACAAGTTAGCGAAGAACTGGCCAATTTGATTCGCGAGAGTCAGGAACTCGCCAAACAAGGGCAGTATTTGTTCGATCCGGGCATTGGCCAATTGGTCAAACTCTGGGGCTTCCATTCCGACGAATTCAAGGCCGTTTTACCGCCGGAAGTTGAACTAAAGCGCCTGATCGCCGCCCATCCTTCGATCAAAGACCTGAGCCTGAACGGCAACAGTGTTACCAACCGCAACCCGGCGGTTGCCCTCGACTTCGGCGGCTACCTGAAAGGAGTGGCGCTCGACCGGGCTGCCAACATTCTGCGCCAGCAAGGCATACATAAGGCCCTGATCAATATTGGCGGCAACGTAATGGCTCTGGGCAGCAAGGAAGGCCGTCCCTGGCGGGTTGGTATTCAGCACCCCCGGCAAAGCGGCCCGCTGGCCACTGTGGAGCTGGCTGATGGCGAGGCAATTGGCACATCGGGCGATTACCAGCGTTTCTTCGAGCTGGACGGCAAACGTTATCCACATTTGTTGGACCCACGCACCGGTTATCCGGCAAGCCACACCCAAGCCGTCACCATCCTGATCCCGGCTGGCCCCAAGGCCGGCACGCTCTCTGATGCGGCATCCAAACCGGTATTCATTGCCGGACCCGAGCATTGGCAAGAACTAGCCCATCTGCTGGGGCTGGAACAAGTAATTCGCATCGCGGCTGATGGTCAAATCTTCGTGACCGAAAAACTTGCACAACGCTTGAAATACACCGGTGCCAAACCTGAGTTGACCATTGTTCCATGAGTAATTTCGAGAACGAACAGGAAAATGCTGTCAAACGCATTGTTGGCATCGTCACCCTGCGCCGTCTGCATCGACTAGCCAATGAAGAAAACGCCCAGCAACGCAAGGATGCGCTGTGGGCGTTTCGTATTGGTATCACTTTTGTAGCTGTGCTGGCGCTAATTCTGCTCGTCAGCCTGCTACGTCATTGATCAAAACTCGTCTTTGACGATAGGGGGCGCTTTCCGATTCCGCGTGTAGTGCATACAGATTACTCAGGCTGACGCGAATCGATGCAAATGCTTACCGGCCCATCATTGACCAAACTTACCGACATATCAGCACCAAACAACCCAGTTGCCACTGGTTTACCTGATTCAAGCCTCAGCTTTTCCACAAACTGCTCAAAAAGTGGCTGCGATACATCGCCCTTGGCCGCCCGGCTCCAGGAAGGTCGATTCCCTTTCTTGATCGATGCATAAAGGGTGAATTGGGAAACCGCCAGAATTTCGCCAGCAATTTCGCTGACGGAATGGTTCATTACTCCATCCTTATCGCTGAAAATACGCATTCGAGCTATTTTTCCAGCCATCCACACCAAATCGCTTTCGGTGTCCGCTTCCTCAAATCCAGCCAAAATCAAAAGGCCACGGCCAATTTTTCCGACAATTTGGCCGTCGACCGTAACCGATGCTTCGCTTACACGTTGAATGATTGTGCGCATGATTTGAAAACAACAAGGGCTCCATTGGAGCCCTTGTTTTAGATAAAAAACAGATGGTTAGATATCAATACGCGCGTTCAGGGCATTATTTTCAATAAAAGCCCTTCTTGGCTCGACCAATTCGCCCATCAGGGTTGTGAAGATTTCATCAGCAGCAATGGCATCGTCAATCTGCACGCGCAGCAAACGACGAACTTTTGGATCCATCGTGGTTTCCCACAACTGCTCGGGGTTCATCTCGCCCAGACCTTTGTAGCGCTGTTTGCTGATGCCGCGTTCGACATCTGCAAGCAACCAGGTCATCGCGTCGCCAAAGTTGGTGACCATTTGCTTCTTCTCGCCACGCGCCATGAACGCGCCGGGGCCAAACAAGCCAGCCAAGGTTTCTGCAGTGCGGCGTAGCTGCATGAAGTCGCCAGAGAGCAGCAGATCTTCGTCAATCAGGCCAACCTTGAGGTTGCCGTGATGCATGCGTTCAACGCGCAAGGTCCAGCGTTCCTGAATATCGTCGTATTTTGGAACAATACGCACACCGATGCGGACATGTTGTGCTACCAGATCAGCACTGGCTTTCGTTGTTTCTTCACTGGTCAGATCAAGTTTCAGGTTGTGCTGAACCAAGGCCTGGAGAATTTCCGGATTAACCAAATGCGAGATACGTTCGATGACAGCTACGGTCAACAACCAGGAACGGGCCAATTCTTCCAATGCCGGACCCACCAAAGGCTCGGCACCGGCACGCGGTGTCAAGGCAGCTTCATCAAGTGCCAAGCGCAGCAGGTACTGGTGGTACTCCTGATCATCCTTCAGGTAACGCTCGGTTTTGCCATGCTTGACCTTGTAGAGCGGTGGCTGGGCGATATAGATGTGGCCGCGCTCAACCAGTTCCGGCATCTGACGATAAAGCAGCGTCAGGAGCAGGGTACGGATGTGCGCGCCGTCCACGTCCGCATCAGTCATGATGATGATGCGGTGATAGCGTAGCTTTTCAATTTTGAATTCGTCCTTGCCAATACCGGTGCCGAGCGCCGTAATCAGGGTGACGATTTGTTCGCTGGAGATCAGCTTGTCGAATCGGGCTTTTTCTACGTTCAGAACCTTGCCGCGCAAGGGCAGAATGGCCTGGAATTTGCGATCACGGCCTTGCTTGGCGGAGCCGCCAGCGGAGTCGCCCTCGACGATGTAAACCTCGCAAAGTGCTGGATCCTTTTCCTGACAGTCAGCCAGTTTGCCGGGCAGACCAATACCGTCGAGCACACCCTTGCGCCGCGTCAATTCACGGGCACGACGGGCGGCTTCACGGGCGCGTGAAGCCTCGACGATCTTTCCGGTAATCATCTTGGCATCAGCCGGACGCTCAAGCAGGAAATCGGCGAGCTTCTGTGCAACAACCTCTTCAACTGCCGGACGAGCTTCTGACGAAACCAGTTTCATCTTGGTCTGTGATGCAAACTTGGGATCAGGCATCTTGACGGAAAGCACGCAGGCCAAGCCTTCACGCATGTCGTCACCAGCAATTTCCACCTTGGCCTTCTTGGCAATTTCGTGTTCATCTATGTACTTGTTGATGACTCGTGTCATTGCCGCACGTAAGCCAGTCAGATGGGTACCGCCATCCGATTGCGGAATGTTGTTGGTAAAGCAAAGTACCTGTTCCTGATAGGAATCATTCCATTGCATTGCCACTTCAACACCAATGGTGACACCCGTATCACCTACCTTGGCTTCACCAGCTGAGGTGAAAATCGTCGGATGCAGGACGGTCTTGCTGCGGTTGATGTACTCAACGAAACTTCTGACGCCGCCGGAAAAAGCAAAATCTTCTTCCTTCCCGGTACGTTGGTCGATCAGGCGAATGCTGACGCCGTTGTTGAGGAAAGACAGTTCACGCAGGCGCTTGGCGAGAATTTCGTAGTGAAATTCAATGTGCTCAAAAATTTCCTCGTCCGCCAGAAAATGAACTTCTGTACCGCGCTTTTCAGTTTCACCAACCACTTTAAGTGGTGACACTTCAACGCCATCACGCATTTCAATAACACGCTCAACCGCATGGCCACGACAGAATTCCATCGTGTGTTTTTTGCCATCGCGACGAATAGTCAGACGCAGCCACTTGGACAATGCATTAACGCAAGAAACACCTACGCCGTGTAGACCACCGGAAACCTTGTAGGAGTTCTGGTTGAATTTGCCACCCGCGTGCAGTTCAGTCAGCGCTATTTCGGCCGCCGAACGCTTCGGTTCATGCTTATCGTCCATTTTCACGCCAACGGGAATACCGCGCCCGTTGTCGGTCACACTGATTGAATTGTCGATATGGATGGTGACAACAATATCGTCACAATGGCCAGCCAGTGCCTCGTCGATAGAGTTATCGACGACCTCGAACACCAGATGGTGCAAACCGGTACCATCGGAGGTATCACCGATGTACATACCGGGACGCTTGCGCACGGCCTCCAGACCTTCAAGAATCTGAATACTGGATTCACCGTAACCCGGTGAGGTGTCCTGCGGGCTGTTTTCTTCAATCATTGCATGTGTTCCACGTGAAACTTGTCATTAAATCAGGGTTCAAATTCGCATTGGCATGACGACGTATTTGAATCGGTCGTTGCCGGGTAGTGAAATCAAGGCGCTTGAATTGGCATCGTTGAAGCTCCATTGAACTTCTTCAGCGTGAACGTTATTCAGCACATCCAGTAAATAACCAACGTTGAAACCGACATCAATCGGTTCACCCTGGTAATTCACTTCAATTTCGTCCGAAGCCTCTTCCTGTTCCGCATTGGCGGCGATCAGTTTCAGGCTGTTGTCACCCAGCACAACGCGTACACCACGGAACTTCTCGTTGGTCAAAATGGCAGCACGGTTCATCGCCTGCATCAACGCCTGACGTCCAACCGTCATGTGGTTACGCAGACTGGCTGGAACAACGCGTTCGTAGTCAGGAAATTTGCCGTCAATCAGCTTGGAAACGAGAACCACACTACCGAAAGCAAACCGCACCTGGTTGGTAGCCAACGTAATTTTTAGCAGATCTTCGCTATCAACCAGCAGACGATTCAGTTCAAGCACTGTCTTGCGCGGCAAAATCAGTTCCTGGCGTGGGAGATCAGCTTCAATTTCTACGCTGGCGTAGGCCAGACGGTGACCATCAGTGGCCACGGCACGGAGTTCTTTGCCTTCAACCAGGAGCATCAAACCGTTCAGGTAGTAACGCACATCCTGCGCCGCCATGCTGTACTGTGTTTTGCCCAAAAGCTGACGGAAAGCCTTTTGCGACAGCTGAAACTCCTTGGTTTCGCCTTCAGTAATCGTCATGCGCGGGAAATCATCCGCCGGCAAAGTCTGCAGACTGAAACGGCTCTTGCCGGCACGCACTTGCAAGCGCTTGTCCTCGAGAACAAGGCTGACTTCCGTGGTATCGGGCAAGGAGCGCAGAATTTCCTGCAGCTTGCGCGCGCCGACAGTTACCGCACCATCACCGTCAGCACCGGTTACTTCGGTAGATGTTGTAATTTGAATTTCAATATCGGTAGCCAGCAAGGTCAAACGATCACCCTGCTTTTCGAGTAGCACATTCGACAGAATTGGCAGTGTATGGCGACGTTCAACAATGCCTGATACTGACTGCAAGGGAGCCAAAAGTTTGTCCCTATGGGTTTTGATTAGAACCATAAATTAAATTCCTTTAATAACTATATCCGGAACAATTCTGTGGATAACTATAATTAATATATATTTTTCATGGAGTTAGTTATAAAAACACCCTCCGCAAAAAGCTCTGAATTGGCTGTGGATGAAAACTGGATAATTTTCGCACAAAGCGGGAATCACACGATTACCCACATTGCACTGACAGCTACTTCACAGGTTTATCAACAGCATTTACCCCTTTAAAACTTGTAACAGTACATGCAGATCATGGTTGAGTTCGCTTTCCTTGGTGCGCAAGGAATCGATGGTTTTCACGGCATGGATCACCGTTGTATGGTCGCGCCCGCCAAATGCGTCGCCAATTTCAGGATAGCTGTGGGTTGTTACTTCACGGCACAACCACATGGCAACTTGGCGCGGGCGAGCAATGGCGCGCGTGCGTTTCTTTGAAAAAAGCTCGGCAACCTTGATCTTGTAATAGTCGGCGACAGTTTTCTGAATATTGTCCATGCCGACATTGCGGTTTGAACCAATCAGATCTTTCAGTGCTTCCTTGGCTAGATCAAGGGCAATGACGCGACCGTGGCAGGAAGAGTAGGCCAGTACTTTGTTCAATGCGCCTTCCAGCTCGCGAATATTTGAGCGTAAATGCTTCGCAATGAAGAATGACACTTCATCATCCAGCAACATGCCTTCGGCTTCGGCCTTTTTCTTGAGAATGGCAACGCGCATCTCAAGTTCAGGCGGCTCGATTTGAACCGTCAAACCCCAGTCGAAACGGGTTACCAGGCGATCGTCGAGACCATTAATGTCTTTCGGATAGGTATCGCAGGTAATGATAATTTGCTTGCGCGCTTCAATCAGTGCGTTGAACAGAAAGAAAAACTCTTCCCTGGAACGGTTCTTGCCATTGAAAAAATTGTACGTCATCGAGCAAGAGCACATCCAGCGAGCGATAGGTACGCTTGAAGGTATCGAAAGATTTTTGCTGGTAGGCACGGACGACATCGGAGTAGTAATCCTCGGCGTGAACGTAGCGCACTACCTTTTGAGGATTTTCCGCAACGATGGTATTGCCGATGGCGTGAATGAGGTGGGTTTTGCCAAGGCCCGCACCACCGTAAATAAACAGTGGGTTGTAAGCGCCGCCGGGATTATTGGCAACTTGAACCGCCGCCGCCCGGGCCAGGTCATTGGCCTTGCCGACAATCAGGTTGTCGAAAGTCATTGACGGAAAAAGGCGCGATTTTTCGTAAGAATTGTTCTTCGGCGAGTTTCGCGGATCCTGTATCACCGGTGCTGACGTATTCGACTTACTGGTAGCTGGGGATACATCCCCTTTGTTCGTGACAACTGCCTTGCCGGCACCAATGATCAATGCAATGCTGATTGGCGCCTTGAAGAAAGTTTGCGCATATTCTTCAATGCGAACTGCATAACGATCACGCACCCATTTGAGAATGAAACTGTTCGGGGCAATCAGGCGCAGGCCATCTTGCGGCGCACTTTCACCTTCGAGCCGCAATGGCTTGATCCAGGTATTGAATTGTTGCGCAGGCAACTCCTGCTCAAAACGCAGCAGACAGGATTCCCAGAAACCAGCCATGACCAACCAGACTCCTCCCCGCACAGTCATCAAGTCTTGCTGGCGGTTTTTAACTATTTGATTTAATTCAAGCTACTTAAATAAAATTGGCGACTGCTGAGTTGCCTAGAGGGCAAGATTCTACCTTGTCACCAACAAGTTATCCACAGCTTTAATAAATAAATGGACTTGACAATACCTGGGTAAACACGGTGTAATCGCTTGTTTTTCTTCGCACATCAAGGGACTACCAAATGAAACGCACGTATCAACCGTCGGTCGTGCGCCGCAAGCGCACCCATGGCTTCCTGGTCCGTATGCGCACCAAGGGTGGCCGTGCAGTAATTGCTGCTCGCCGCGCCAAAGGCCGCACACGTCTGGCTGTATAAGCCGGACGTTCAGGCGGGGTGAATCAATCCTTCGCCAGAATCTATCGCCTGACAAAAACGGATGATTTTTCATCCGTTTTTGGTTTCAGGAAAGCGATTCGCGGCAAACTGATCATGCTGCACTATCAGCCACGTGCCGAGGGAATGAATGATCCTCGACTGGGTTTGGTGGTGGGGAAAAAACAGCTGAAAAAAGCCGTTGACCGTAACATTTTCAAGCGGGTTATCCGCGAACAGTTTCGTCTTTGCCGAGCCGAGCTACCTGCTGTCGATCTGGTTGTCAGGCTGGCTGTAAAACCGGTGAAAACAAATCGCAAGATCATTGCTGATGAATTTCTGATGCTGGTAAAAAAATTACCACGTCAGTTGTATAGCAAATGAAAAAATTGTTGATAGGGCTTCTCCGAGCTTATCAGTATGCAATAAGCCCGTTTTTGGGGCGCAGCTGCCGTTATTATCCGAGTTGCTCGGAATATGCGGTGGAAGCAGTACAGAAACACGGTGCCATGAAAGGCAGCTGGTTGGGCGCCAAACGCGTCTGCCGCTGTCATCCTTGGCATCCCGGCGGGTATGATCCCGTACCTTGATTTTTGAATTTTTTACGTAGGTTGTTAATGGACACTCGTCGCCTGATACTGGTTATGATCTTTGCTTTCTCCAGCTTCATGCTCTGGGAAAGCTGGCAGAAATTCAACCAGCCCAAGCCTCCGGCTGACGCCGTCGCGGCAAAACAAACCGGTACTTCTACTCCGACACCCACGCCGACCACCAATTTGCAAGCTGCTGGTTCAGTGCCGGTTGTGCCAACTGCCACGGTCGCTGTGCCTGTTGTTGATAGCTTTGTAGTGAGCACGGATCTGGTCAAGGCAACGATTTCTGCCCAGGGCGGCGATATCGTTCAACTCGAACTGCTGCGCTACAAGGAACACGACAACAAGGACAAAACCTTTGTTCTGTTCGACGCCAAGCATCAATATCTGGCGCAGAGCGGCATGATCGGTGAGGGTTTGCCGAGCCATCGCACAACCTTCAAGCGGGTTGCCGGCCCAACCGAACTGGCTGACGGTGCCAATGAACTCAAGGTTCGTCTTGAAACGACGACCGCAACCGGCGTCAAGGTTGCCAAGGTGCTGACCTTCAAGCGTGGTTCCTATCTGATTGATGTAGCCTGGGAAGTCGTCAATGGCTCTGATAAGCCTTTGACTTCACATGCTTACTTCCAGTTGCAGCGTGATGATGTGGCACCGGAAGGCGAATCAAAGATGGTTTCCACCTTCACCGGCCCGGCCGTTTTCACTGATGCCGAGAAGTACCAGAAGATTGATTTTGGTGACATCGCCAAGGACAAGGCCAAGTTTGCCAAGACTGCTGATAACGGCTGGCTGGCCATGGTTCAGCACTATTTCGTGGCAGCTCTGGTACCGCAGGAAAAAACCCAGCGCGAGTACTACATGCGCAAGGTTGAAGGCGCCAATGCCTTCCAGGCCGGCCTGATCGTGCCGCTGGCCGAAATTGCGCCGGGCGCAACCGGACAAACCTCAGTTGGCCTTTTTGCCGGCCCGCAGGAACAGGCTGCACTCAAAAAAACTGGCGGCGGGACTTGATTTGGTCGTCGATTATGGCTGGCTGACCGTGGTTGCCGCACCGATTTTCTGGGCGCTGGAAGCGATTCACAGTCTGGTCGGCAACTGGGGCTGGGCGATTGTCATTCTGACCATCATCATCAAGGGTATTTTCTACCCGCTTTCAGCTGCTTCGTACAAGTCAATGGCCAAGATGAAGGTGCTGACGCCGCGACTGATGCAGTTGAAGGAGCGCTTTGGTGACGACAAGCAGCGTCTGAATCAGGAAATGATGAAGATGTACCAGACGGAAAAGGTCAATCCGCTCGGTGGCTGTTTGCCGATTCTGGTGCAGATTCCGGTCTTCATTTCGCTTTATTGGGTACTGCTCGGCGCCGTTGAAATGCGCGATGCACCGTGGATTCTGTGGATCAAGGACTTGGCCTCGGCTGACCCATACTACATTCTGCCGGTGATCATGATTATTTCCATGTTCGTCCAGACCAAGCTTAATCCCACACCACCGGACCCGATTCAGGCCAAGGTCATGATGATGATGCCCTTCATGTTCGGCATCATGTTCCTCTGGTTCCCGGCCGGTCTGGTGCTTTACTGGGTGGTTAACAATGTGCTCTCCATTGCCCAGCAATGGCAGATCACGCGGATGATCGAAGGTGGCGGCAAAGCCGCCAATGACGCCAAGGCTTAAGGTGTGAGTGGTGTAAAACCAGCGGATACCATCGCCGCCATTGCCACGGCCCCTGGTCGTGGCGGTGTTGGTGTGATCCGGATCTCGGGCAGCAATTTGCTGCCCTTTTCTTTGGCGCTGACCGGCAAGACACCCAAGCCGCGCTATGCGACGCTGGCTGACTTCAAGGGTGCCGATGGTGTTACGGTCGACAGCGGAATTCTGTTGTTTTTTCCCGGCCCCCACTCCTTTACTGGCGAGGATGTGCTCGAACTGCAGGGCCATGGCGGCCCGGTCGTCATGAATATGCTGCTTGCCCGTTGCCTTGACCTCGGTGCCCGTCTGGCTGAGCCGGGTGAGTTCAGTCGGCGCGCCTTTCTCAATGGCAAGATTGATCTGGCTCAGGCTGAGGCGGTTGCCGATCTGATTGATGCAGCCACTGCAAGCGCTGCCCGTTCGGCAGTTCGTTCCTTGCAAGGCGAGTTTTCAAAAGCTATCGATGGCCTGACTGACGAGTTAATCAACCTGCGCATGCTGGTTGAAGCAACGCTCGATTTCCCGGAAGAAGATATTGATTTTCTCAAGGCTGCCGATGCCTTTGGTCGATTGGCGCGACTGCAACTGAAACTGGCTGAGATTTTTGATCGTGCCAGCCAGGGCAAACTGCTGCAATCAGGCTTGCATGTCGTCCTTGCCGGTCAGCCTAACGTCGGTAAATCATCCTTACTCAATCGCCTCGCTGGTGACGATCTGGCCATCGTTACGGCCATTGCTGGCACGACACGCGATGCTTTGCGTTCAACCATCCAGATTGAAGGAATTCCTCTCCACATCATCGACACTGCCGGCCTGCGCGAAACGGATGACGAGGTTGAAAAAATTGGCATAGAACGAAGCTGGAAAGAAATCGAACGTTCAGATGTCGTACTTTTGCTGGTTGATGCTCGAAATGGCGTTAGTGAAACTGATCGTGAAATTCTGGCGCGTCTCCCAGAGCGCCTGAAACGAATTACGGTTTATAACAAGATTGATCTGGCCGGTACTGAAGCGGAACGCCATGACGAATCCGATGGTACGGCAATTTCTCTTTCAGCCCGTTCCGGCGAGGGAATAGAACTCCTGCGCCAGGAACTCCTGAAAATAGCTGGCTGGCACCAGACCGATGATGTCTTCATCGCCCGTGAGCGCCATTTGCGTGCTTTGACCAGTGCCCAGTCACACATTGTTGCGGCTCGCGATGTAGCAGAAGGTGTTATGCCTGCCCTTGAACTGTTCGCCGAAGAACTTCGACTTGCCCAACAAGCACTAGGTCAAATCACTGGTACATTTACTGCGGACGACCTTTTAGGCGTCATATTCAGCCGGTTTTGCATTGGCAAGTAGTCTTTATTTGAGCCGAATCCACCCTGTAGACAAACCTGTGGAGAAGCTATGGGCACATTGGGGATAAATTGATTATTGGGAAAAAGGCAGAAACAATCCCCATTTCATCCACAGTGTTTAATGGCACTTCTCAAGATGCAAATTTTTCCTATAACACGCTGTTTTATTGTGAAATAATAAAGTTATCCACAAAGTTGTTGCTAAGTTATTAGTAATAGTTCTTTAATTTAAGGTTTTATAGAAAACAGTAACAAGTACCGTTTTTCAAGGTTTATCTCAAACTTGAAAAATTATTAGCGCTCTGCTTCAAAACGATTTCGTCGAATGATTGCACCGGCAATTTCGTGACTGATTGCATCGGCATCAGGCAAATTATTTGGCCGGAAAACAATCAGGGGAATACCCAGACTTTGCAAAGCCTGCCGTTTTTCTTCTTCCGGGGATACACCAGAAGCTTCAAGTACTGGCCAGGAAAGTTCGATTGCGGCAACGATGGAAAAATCCTCGCTACAAACGACAAAATCGACCCCGCGTCCGAGCATGCTGCTCAATCGCTGAGCTTCCGGGCGGCCTCTTAGAAGTGCCAGCTGGGCTACACCAACCTGTGCAAAGATGGTCATGCTGGGCATGGCTTCACACAGACGATGGTAAAGATCCTGCTCACTATCGTTAAGCAGTCGATACTTTTGGCGTTTGGGCAGTTCTACAAAGCGGGTACCGGGGTCGAGACCGAGATCTTGTTGCTGCCAAGCCTTGGGTTCAGTTTTTCGCGAAATGGTTATTGGCGGGATTTTTTCAGGATTACCTGATGCTTTGTTCCGCAGTAACAAGACCGTTGCAAGGCCGGCTGCTGCAAGTAAAAGGGCGATGGTAAGTAGATCCATTATTTGGCTTTCGTTTCTCGCTTGGAATGATGACATGAAAATGAGTAGTCGTATGCGACACTAGGTGGCTGACACACTGAACTTTCGGGTTGAATAAATGCTTGAATTGCTTGAACCGGGTTTGTTTGCATTGATTCTGGCGGCCTTTATCGCGGGGGCAGTTGATGCCGTCGTGGGTGGTGGTGGCCTGATCCAGATTCCTGCGCTTTTTGCTGTGCATCCAGGTGAGTCAGCGGCAACCCTTTTTGGCACCAACAAGTGCGCCAGCGTGGTAGGAACAGCAAATGCAACCTGGCGCTATGCGCGGCGGGTAACAATGCCGTGGCGAACCATTTTGCCAGCGGCGTTGGCGGCTTTTACGCTTTCTTATCTGGGTGCGGCGGCGGTTGCCTGGCTGCCGAAAAACGCCATTCGCCCGATGATTCTTGTTCTGCTCATACTGGCTGCGGTTTACACGCTAAAACGTAAGGATTTTGGTCTTGAGCATCGCCCGGCACATGCCGGTCACCGTGAGTTGTTTTTTGCCTTGTTGCTGGGTGGCGTTATTGGTTTTTACGATGGTTTTTTTGGGCCGGGAACCGGGAGTTTTCTGATTTTTCTCTTTGTTCGTTTCTTTGGTTTCGATTTCCTGCATGCCTCGGCCGGGGCCAAAGTGGTCAATGTGGCGACGAATCTGGCTGCACTCGCCTATTTTGTGCCGAACGGCTATGTTTTGCCCTTTCTGGCGCTTGCCATGGCGCTGGCCAATGTCAGCGGTTCGATGGCTGGTACCTGGTTGGCTTTGAAACGTGGAAGTGAATTTATCAGACAAGTTTTTCTCGTGGTAGTGGGGGTATTGATCGTCAAATTTGCCTGGGATACTTTGGCACTTTTCCACTAAAATTCAGGGACTTCGTTCAAGGATCAGGCTCATGCGCTTAACGCTGGTACACCCCGCTGGCTTTAATTTTGTACCCGGCCAGCCGGATTTTTCGGTATTGGCTAATCGCATGCCGCCTATCGGCATCATGCAACTGGCCAGCTGGCTGGAAAAATTTGGACACAGTGTCGCTTTGCATGATTGTCTCGGCCCTTATGCGCCACCGACTATCGCCGAAAATGCCGAAATTGTGCTGGCGACAGATCCTGAAATGGTTGGGTTTTCGGCAACAACCTCCGGTTTCATGGACGCCGTTGAAATCGCCACCTACATTCGGGAACGGCGACCGGAGATCAAAATTGTTTTCGGTAACGTTCATGTTTCGTCGCTGGGCGCGCCCATCCTCGAACATTTCCCGGAAATCGACTATCTGGTGATCGGTGAAGGCGAAGGTGCCTTCCTTGAACTGGCTGACGGTAATCCGTTGCAAAGCATAGGCAATCTGATTTACCGCGATGAAAGTGGCAAGATCTGCATCAATCCACGGCGTGACCGCATTCTGGATCTCGACGAACTGCCCTTCCCCGCCTACGAAAAGCTGGCCGGTTTCCCGCACGCCTATCATCTGCCGCTATTTGCCTATGAAAAGCGCTATGGCGCGACGATGATCACCTCGCGCGGCTGCCCCTACACCTGCTCCTTCTGCGACCGCACGGTGTTTGAGCGCCTCTACAAGACCAATTCGGCGCAATACACCTACGATCACATGAAGTATTTGCGCGACAAGTTCGGCGTCTATCACATCAACATGTACGACGATCTGTTCACCGCCAAGAAACAGCGGGTCATGGATTTGTGCCAGTTGCTGATTGACAAGCCGCTGGGCGTTCAGTGGAACTGTGCGATTCGAACCGGCCACACCTCGGACGAAATGCTGGCGCAACTGAAAAAAGCCGGCGTATTGATGGTTTCGATGGGCATCGAATCAGCAGATCCGATGATGATGGAGCGCCACAAAGCCGGCGTGACGCTGGAAGCGGTGCGCGAAACGGTGCACCAGATTCACGCTGCCGGGATGCGTGCCAAGGGCTTGTTCATTTTCGGCATGCCGGGAGAAACGCCAGAAACAGTCAAGGTGACCAGTGATTTCATTTTGTCGCTTGAACTCGATGAGATGAACATGACCAAATTCAGCCCTTTGCACGGCGCGCCGATCTGGGATGAGTGTGCCAACAGCACGGAATCGGGCGAATTCATCGAGGACTGGCGTCTGATGAATTGTCTGAATTTTGTTTTCCTGCCGAAAGGCTTCAGTTCGCGTGAAGAGATGGACGCGCTCTACAACTGGCACATCAAGCGCTTCTACGACAGCAAGGGCTATCGCCGGCGCTTTGCCAAACGCCTGTGGGCACACCGCTGGAGCTTGTGGCATGTGCTCAGGCACCTGCCGGAAACCATCGCCGCTGCCCGCTATTTCAGCGCCAACAAGGAGCAGCTGGAAAAGGCCAAACGCGAGTTTGCACTGCATCCGCGTCAGCCGGTTGGGCTTAAACCTTTCCTGAGTGCCGATTTGCAGGTCGATAACATTGTGGCGATGTCACCAATCAAAATTTCACGGCGGGAGGCAATCAAAATGGTCATGCCTGTTGTCGAGGCGACAGCTTGCTGTACGCCGCCCAACTTGCAGGCAGCGGTATAATTCGGCCCATATTTCAGGGTTAAGTATGAAAAAAAAGCATATTTTTGGTCATTTTGGGCTGTTGACCGCAACAATTCTCGTTTTGACACTCAATGGTTGCGGTAGTGGCAATGCGGCGATCAAGGCGGCTGAAGAAAAAGAGGCCGCCACGCTGGCGACAACCAAGGGTCGAGTATCATCCGCCCAAGGCCTGCGTCTGGGCTATGCCTGCTGTAATTTGCGGTATTCCGGCGACTGGGTCAGCGACATGGGATCTGGCGAATTGCCGTTTATTGCCGTCGGTACGCAAATTCTGGTGCGTGAAGTCGAAGGGGCTCGAGCCAATGTTGAGGCAGACGGCAAATCGTATCGTTTTGGACACGATTACGGCAGATCGCAGGAAAAGACTCCGGAATGGGTCGATAAACTGGTTGTCCTTGATGACCCGGCACCCAAGCTGGCCAAATTTCCGGCAAACATTCGGGTGATCATTGAAGCTGGCAAGCTGGCCAAAGGTATGACCAAGGAGCAGGTGATCATGTCCATGGGCTATCCAGCGACCAGTGATACACCCAAACTCGAGGGTGCGGTCTGGAAATATTACTGGCTGCGTTATCCGCTTGAAGTGCATTGGAGCGGTGGTCGGGTTAGCAAAATTGAAGGCAATGCCGATATTGTTGCCAAGGCGACCATGACCGGTGCAGGGGTAGCGCCAACTGCCGAGATCAAGTCCAAGACCCAAGGAGGTAAGGGTGCAAAATCCGACAAGAGCAGAAAATAGCGCGAATTGCGATGTTTTGGTCATCGGTGGCGGCCCGGCGGGAACCACTGTAGCGCCTTTACTGGCTGAAAAAGGTTACAAGGTGGTGTTGCTGGAAAAGGCGCTCCATCCGCGCTTTCATGTCGGTGAATCGCTCCTTCCTGCAAACTTACCGTTGTTCGAGCGGATGGGCGTGGCCGAGGAAATCAAGGCCATCGGCATGGGAAAAATGGGGGGCAGAGTTTGTTTCGCCGCTACATGAGATGTCGCAATCCTTTGAGTTTGCCGATGCTTGGGACAAATCGATGCCGCATGCCTATCAGGTCAAGCGCGCCGAATTTGACACCATCCTGATTCGTAACGCCGAGAAAAAAGGGGTTGAGGTGCATGAGTGCACCAAGGCCAAATCGGTTGATTTTCTGCCGGACAATTCTGGGGCAGTTATCCGTGCCGAACGCGATGATGGTGAGCAATTTGAATGGAAAGCCAAATTTGTCGTCGATGCCTCCGGGCGCGACACCTTCCTGGCCAATCGTTTCCAGATCAAGCATCGCAACCCGAAGCACAACAGTTCAGCTATTTATGGTCATTTCACCGGTGCCAGACGCAATGAAGGCCAGGCGGAAGGCAACATCACCATTTTCTGGTTCGATCATGGCTGGTTCTGGTTCATTCCGATGCAGGGTGATGTGACCAGTGTCGGCATGGTGACCTGGCCGTACTTTATGAAAACCAAGGGCTCGCGGACAGTTGAGCAGTTTTTGCGCGATGGCATTGCCATGTGCCCGGCGCTGAGCGAGCGTATGAAAGCGGCTACGCTGGTCAATGAAGTCGAGGCGACTGGCAACTTCTCCTATGTTTCCGAGCGCAATCACGGCGAAAACTACTTGTTACTCGGTGATGCTTATGCCTTTATTGACCCGGTATTTTCTTCCGGTGTTTTGCTGGCGATGAACAGCGGCGTGATCGGCGCAGAAGCTATCGATACCTGCCTGAGCAAGCCGGCCGAAGCACCGGCGGCGCTCAAGCGGTTTGACGCATTGATGCAGCATGGGCCGAAAGAATTCTCGTGGTTCATCTACCGCGTTACCAACCCGATCATGCGTGATTTCTTCATGCATCCGAAGAACATATTCCGCGTCAAGGAAGCCTTGTTGTCGGTTCTGGCCGGCGATATTTTTGGCAAAACACCAATTTGGCGTTCGATCATGATGTTCAAGGTGCTGCGCTTTCATCGGCTGGAAACGTCGACGCTTCAATATTCGTCCGGTAAATGACCCGGCGATGAACTCAGCCTAGTGAATCTGACGCTCCTGACTGCCAGTAACAACGAAGTGCTGCCCTGCCTCGCCGATGCGGCTGAGCGTGTGCTAGGCGCCAGTTCGATCGGTTTGTTGCCGGCGGAGCGCGCTGCCGGCTGGCCAGTGCAATCGATTCCGGCCCTTTGCTGGGTCGGGTTGGCAACAGTTTGCAGGAAATTTGGCGGCTCGATACGGCTTGTCAGTCCGGGATCAGTGAAGGCATCAGTTATCGGCGTGCAGGTCCTTTGCTGTATGGGGTCATTGAACTTGATGAGAGCGCCTTTGCAGAGGACGATTCCCCTTTGCAAGCGGCAACTGAAGAAGCCTATCGGCGAATTTTTCGTCTGATCGAACGTGAAGGGCTGCCACATTTGTGGCGGGTCTGGAATTATCTGGCCGACATCAATCGCGAAAGCGATGGGCTGGAACGTTATCGCCAGTTCAATATCGGTCGACAAGATGCCTTCATTGAATTCAGCCGGGTGCTACCGGCAATGTGCCGGCAGCCTGCGCGATTGGACTGGCTGGCGGGCCGTTGAGCATAGCTTTCATGGCTGGCGATCAGCCGGCGGTTCCGGTCGAGAATCCGCGTCAGGTCAGTGCCTACAATTATCCGGCCAGTTACGGGCCGCGCAGCCCGACCTTTTCACGTGCGGCGCTGGTTTATTTGCCGGGCCAGGAAATATTGTTTATTTCCGGCACGGCCAGTATTGTGGGGCACCAAACGGTGCATCCCGGCGATGTGGCGGGACAATGCGAGGAATCTTTGGCCAATGTTGCAGCGGTGCTGGCTGCGGCCAGTGCGGCGAGTCGGGGTGTGACGTATCGCCTGGAAACCCTCTGCTATCGCGTTTATGTACGCCACGTTGAAGATTTTCCAGTTATACGTGACATTTTGCTGGCTCGTCTCGGCGCAGCGGTGGAAATTGTTTATCTTCAGGCTGATATTTGCCGGTCTGACTTGCTGATTGAAATTGAAGCCATGGCTTCGCAGGCCTTGGGGAATTGCTGATGTCCCGTTTTTTCAAAATTGCTTTAAGTGTCTTGGGTTTCTGACAAGCAGTGCAGTGCAGGCGGAAGAAAAGCCCTTGTGGGAAGCGGGTATCGGCGTTGCTGCCCTCAGTTTTCCTTCCTACCGGGGTTCGGATCAGACCAATAATTTTCTGATGCCGGTGCCAATGTTTTCCTATCACGGGGATTTTTTCAAGGCCGATCGCCACGGCATACGCGCCAGCTTTTTCGATTCGGATTTTATTGATCTGACCGTCAGCATGGCGCTTTCTCCACCTGCCAGCAGTAAGGATATCAAGGCGCGCAGCAGGATGAGCGACCTTGAAGGGACGTTTGAAATCGGCCCGCAGATCGATTTGACCTTCTGGCGTTCGGAAAATCGCGCGCGCTTTGTCAAAGCTGCTGATGCCCCTGCGTGCTGCGGTTACGGTTGAAGGCTCGCCGCAGAGTGTCGGCTGGGTTTTTCATCCCAAGCTGAATATGGATATTACCGATCTACCCGGCATGCCGGGCTGGAACCTCGGCCTGCTGGCCGGGCCGGTATTCGGTAACCAGCGGCAGAATGCCTACTATTACAGTGTTGCGCCACAATATGCGACCACAGCGCGCCCGGTCTACGAGGCAAATGCTGGCTATGCGGGTATGCAATACACAATGGGGTTTTCAAGCGCTTCCCGAAATTCTGGGTTGGTACTTTCCTGCGTTATGACAACCTTTCTGGTGCCACTTTCGAGGATAGCCCCCTGGTCAAGCAGAAGGACTATTTTGCCGGTGGCGTTGCCATCACCTGGGTTCTGGGCGAATCGTCTACGCGCGTGCAAGTGAATGATTGAGTCGCAGCGCCCGAGCGGCCTGCTCTGGGCAGCTTATGAATATGTTGTCATGGTCTTTGGTCTGGGCCTGTTGGCGCTTATTTGCCTGCTCTGGCTGCCGTTCGCAATGATTCTTTATCCTCTTTTGCCGTGCAAATGGGGCGAGTATGTCGGGCGGCGCTTTATCACCTACGGTTTCCGTTTTTATCTGCGTTGTCTGGAAATTGTTTGTGCATTTCATCTTGATCTGGCAGATCTGGATCAACTGCGCAATGAAGGGCCGCTGATACTGGCGGCTAATCACCCTTCCCTGATGGATGCCGGGATGTTGACTTCACGTCTGCCCAATACCGTTTGCGTGATGAAAGCAGCGTTGTTGGATAACCTGTTGTTTGGTGCTGCGGCCCGGCTTGCCCGCTACATTCGCAATAACGCACCGCTGGAAACCATCCTCAGCGCCCGAGAGGAACTGCGTGGTGGCGCGCATTTGGTAATTTTTCCCGAAGGTACGCGGACCGAACATTTTCCTGTTGGCCCCTGCCAAAAAAGCACCGGCCTGATTTCTAGCCGGACGGGAACGCCTGGTACAAACCCTGTTGATCGAATTTAGTACGCCTTATCTGGGCAAGGACTGGCCGCTTTTCAAACGACCAGCCCTGCCCTTGCGGGTGCGCGTCCGACTTGGCCGGCGTTTTGCACCACCGAAGGATGTCAGTGCCTTTACTCGTGAGCTGGATGCTTATTTCAGTCAGGAATTAGGTAAAAATTCCGGGGTAATTTCGTCGTCGACCGTAACAGATGAAGTTCAGTCGCCATTGGGCAATGCGCATTGAGAATCCATGTCCCACACCTCGACTAGTCACCTCGTCCTGATCCCCAGTTACAACCCCGGCCCGAAAGTGCTGGCCACGATTCGTGCTGCGCGTGCCCAGTGGGCGCCGGTCTGGGTAGTGGTTGATGGCAGCAATGACGGTAGTGCCGAGCAATTGCAGGCGCTGGCCGCCGGTGACCCGGGCATGAAGGTGATTGTCCTGCCGGAAAATCGCGGCAAGGGTTCAGCCGTGCTTGAAGGCATGCAGCAGGCTGCGGCGCAGGGTTTCACACATGCCTTGACGATGGATTCTGATGGCCAGCATCCAGCCGACCTGATCCCTGCATTCATGGCGGCTTCGCAAGCCGAGCGCCAAAAAATGGTACTCGGCAAGCCGGTGTTTGATGCCGATGCGCCTGCGCTGCGCGTCAATGGGCGCAAGGTCTCGAATGGGTGGGCCAATCTTGAAACCCTGTGGATGGGCATCGGTGATTCGCTCTATGGCTTTCGGGTTTATCCGATTGCGCCACTGATCAAAATCATGCGCGCCAACCGCTTCATGCGGCGCTTTGATTTCGACCCGGAAGCGGTTGTTCGCCTCTGTTGGGCTGGTGTCAAACCGCTCAATATCGATGCGCCGGTGCGCTATTTTCGGGCCGATGAAGGCGGTGTTTCGCATTTTCGCTACCTGCGTGACAACAGCTTGCTGACCTGGATGCACACCCGACTTTTCCTTGGTTTTCTGTTGCGTTTGCCGCAGCTGATCTGGCGTCGCCTAAGCACGCTCTCCGGAAAGAAATGTTGAATGCCTGAATCGACTTCCCGCAATGCTGCGCTAAAAACTGATCCGCGACTTCAGCCCTATTTTTCTTCGGAGGATGAGCGGCGGCAGGTAACCCAAGCCATGTTCAATCAGGCTGCTGCTGGTTATGACCGCGCTGAAAACTTGACGGCCTTGGGCAGCGGCTCCTGGTACCGCCGTGATGTTTTGCGTCGCAATGGTTTGAAAACCGGGATGACCTTGCTTGATGTGGCCGCTGGCACAGGGCTGGTTGCGGTTGAAGGGCAGCGATTGATCGGGCCAAGCGGCAAGCTGCTGGCGCTGGATCCTTCGCCCGGCATGCTCGCTGAATTGCGCAAAAAACTTGATGTCGAGACCATTGAAGCCTACGCCGAAGCCATACCGCTGCCGGATGGTCATGTCGATTTCGTTTCAATGGGTTACGCGCTGCGCCATGTCGGCGATCTGGATCAGGCTTTTTCGGAATATTTTCGCGTGCTGCGCCCGGCCGGGCGTGTTTGCATCATGGAAATCAGCCGTCCGCAAAGCAGCATTGCCCAACTTTTGTTGCGTGGCTACATTGGTGGCGTCGTACCGCTGCTTGCCCGCCTGACCCCCAGCCATACCGATGTGACCCAGCTTTGGGCATATTACGGCGAAACCATTCAAGCGGCGGTCGACCCTGAGCCCATTCTCGATTCGCTGCGTCGGGCCGGTTTTAGCGAGGTCAAATGTGCCGTGACTTTTGGTATCTTCCGGGAATACACCGGCTATAAGGCCTAAAATTTTGGCCATTTTTGGCAGTTGACCGTAACAAATGAGTCAATTTGAGCTGATCTACGCTGATTCGACCTTACTAGTCGTTAACAAGGCCCCCGGAATGCTTTCGTACCTGGTCGCGGCCCGGACAAGCAGGATTGTCTGATTCACCGGGTGCAGGCCGTCTATCCCGATGCGTTGGCAGTTCATCGCCTCGACATGGGTACTTCCGGCTTGCTGCTGATGGCGCGTGGCCCGGAAATGCACCGCGCGCTGTCCCGTCTGTTTGAGCAACGTCAGGTCGCCAAACGCTACATTGCTGTCGTAGCTGGAGAGTTGTTGCCGGAGAGTGGCGAGGTCAATTTACCGCTGATTTGTGATTGGCCGAATCGACCACGGCAAATGGTTGATTTTGAAATTGGCAAACCTTCGCTGACGCGCTATCGCCGGCTAGCCTACGATGCACAAAAAATTGCAGTCGTGTTGAGCTGGAACCGATTACTGGTCGCTCGCATCAACTCAGGGTTCATATGATGGCTTTGGGCTATTCGATACTGGGTGATGAGCTATATGGCTCTTCAATTTCAGCTCCACGGTTACTGCTGCACGCAACTCAAATTGAATTTCCGGTGCCGGGAAGCGATCAAATTCATCATTTTGAATCGCCCCCTGCTTTTTGATCCGGGTTCAACCTGATTTGCATACTATGATTTTAGTTATATATTCGCTAAATCAGTAAGCTAACGAAGGGCTTTGAGTGCTGGCGAAACATGCTAACCCGATATGCAATCGTCGCCAGGAGGTGAGCCGGTGTTACGTGCCTTGATCCTTGCTTTGCTATTGCTGGTTTTTGCCTTGCCGATCAGCAGTAATGCGCAAGAATTCATGACCATGAACATCCCAAGGTGCTTGTCCTTCACTCTTACCATGTTGGCTTGCCGTGGACCGACAGCCTGCAGGAAGGTCTGCTCAGCGGGCTGGGTGAGCAGGTAGCGCACACCAATCTCTACATTGAATATCTTGACGCATTACGTTTTCCCAAAAACAGTGAAAGCGAAGAAAACGCCTTTGCCCACGAACTAAAAAAACGTTTTGGCAGTGTTGATATCGACATTTTGGTGGCAACGGATGACCCGGCATACAATTTTCTATTGGTCCACCGTGATCGATTATGGCCCGGTAAGCCTTTGCTATTTGCCGGGGTTAACAACATTCGGCCAGAGAATCTTGAAGGTCTGCCACTTGTTGCCGGCGTTGCCGAATCACCTGATTTTCTCGCCAACCTGCGCTTGATGCAAAAACTGCATCCGGCGATCGAGCGTCTTGTAGTGGTTGGCGACGCGACCAAAACCTTTACCTCCAATCTGGAAGCCCTGCAAAAGGCCAACGATCAGCTAGTTAAACCATTTGTACTGGAACCAATTACCCGCCGAACTGTTTCCGAGGTGTTGTCTGCCTTGAGGTTGGCACAAGGTGATTTTCTGGTATTTTTTGATGGGTCGCCCACGGGATGATAGAGGTAACTTCCTTGATGGGCCAAGTATGGCTAAATACCTGAGTCAGCAAACGGATAAACCGATTTATTCCGCCTGGAGTTTCTTCCTCGGGCGCGGCATTGTTGGTGGCAAGGTTGTTTCTGGGCACGACCAAGGGAGCGAGTTGGCCGGTTTGATTACCCGTCTGCTCAACAAAGAGCCTTTTACTCAATTGCCGCGTTTGATCGAAAGCCCCAATCGCTACATTTTTGATGCCAGGGAATTAAGTCGTTTCAGGCTTAGTGAGCGCGCACTTCCGGCTGACAGGCTGATTTTGAATCGCTCTCCTGAACTATGGGAAGCCTACCCAAAAATATTTGTCTCGGCGATTGCCCTGCTGATCATTTTGCTCATTCTGATTTCACTTCAGGCCAGTCTGATGCGTACCAAGCGACGTTCAGCGCAAGCGGTTGAGCGCGAACTGATTTTGATGCAAACGTTTATGAATGCCATCCCGTTCCCGGTTTTCTACAAAGGGATGGATTTCGTTTACAAGCGCCTCAATTCGGCATTTACCCATTTTGCTGGTAAGTCAGAACAAGAAATACTGGGGCAAACCGTATCAGCAGTTGCTGCTGGGCCAATTGCCGAATTGTGTTCGGGCAAAGATGTCGAGTTATTGGCGCATGGTGGCCAGCAGGTTTATGAAACCAAATTGCGTGATGCCGCAGGTGTTATGCACGAAGTCGTTTTCCACAAGGCGCTGGTGCGCCTGGCTGACGGTCAGGTGGATGGGATTGTTGGTGCAATTGTTGATATATCGGAAAGTCGGGCGCAAATCGTTCGCCTTGGCCTTTACGAAAGCATGTTTGAACACGCTGCAGCTGCGATTGTCGTGACTGATGCCGAGAACCGGATCGTGGTTTCCAATCCGGCTATGTTGCGCATGAGCGGCTATAGTTTGTCCGAACTGGTTGGTCAGAATCCACGAATTCTGGCCTCTGGTCAGACGACACCGGCTACGTATGAAGCCATGTGGAAGGAATTGCTGGTGCAAGGTGTCTGGCAGGGTGAGTTGATTGAACGGCGCAAGGATGGTAGTACTTATCCTAAATACACGGTTATTTCCGTTGTGCGTGACGCTGATAACGATATCGTCAATTTCATTGCCACTTACACCGACATCACCCAACAAAAAGTGGCGGAAGATGGTTTCCGTTACCTTGCCATGCACGACTCGCTCACCGGCCTGCCCAATCGTGGCAATCTGGGGAATCATCTGGAGCAGGTTTGTGCGCAAGCACGACGTAGCGGTAAGCGTGCGGCAGTACTGTTCATCGACCTGCACCGCTTCAAAATCGTTAATGACAGTCTTGGTCATCATATCGGCGATGCCATGCTGGTTGAGGTCGCCCGGCGTATTCGCAGTGTGTTGCGTGAGAGTGATTTCGTGGCGCGCCTCGGTGGTGATGAGTTTATTGCGGTACTGACTGAACTTGATTCAGCAATTGATGCAACACCCGCAGCACAGAAGATTTTGCGTAGCATCAGCGAGCCTTTTCACTTGCACGGTAACTTGCTGCACAGTAGTCCGAGCATTGGCATCAGTGTCTATCCTGACGATAGCGACAATGCACAGGACATGCTCAAGCACTCGGATATCGCCATGTATGCCGCCAAGGAGAAGGGGCGCAACATGGTGCAATTCTTCACCCCGGCGATGAACCAGGCGGCGCAATCGCGCATTGCTCTGGAACACGATCTACGGATGGCGATCAGCAAGCGTCAGTTTGTTCTAGTTTATCAACCCAAGGTGGAGTCATGTGGCGGACGCGTGATTGGTGCCGAGGCGCTGATTCGCTGGCCGACTTCTCCGCAGGGCAACATCTCGCCCGCGATTTTCATCCCGCTGGTTGAAGACATGGGTCTGATCGGTGCCCTGGGTGCTTGGGTGCTTGAGGAGGCTTGCCGCCAGCTGGCGCTCTGGAACCGTCGTGGCGGCCCGGCGTTGAACATGGCGATCAATCTCTCGGCACAACAGCTGCACGACGACAAACTGGCCGATTTCGTCGCTGCCTTGCTGCAAACTCGTGGTTTGCCAGCATCGCAAATCGAGTTGGAAATTACCGAATCAACAGCCATGTCCGATCCGATGCGGGCCATTGAGCAACGGACGCTTATGTAATGTAGGCGTCACCCTGGCGATTGACGATTTTGGCACAGGCTATTCCTCTCTAGCCTATCTCAAAGACCTGCCGATTCAGACCCTCAAGCTGGATCGTTCTTTTGTGCAAAATATCGAAACCAATCAAAGTGATGCGGCGATCAGCCTGGCTACGCTGGCGCTGGCTCATAGTCTCAAACTCAAGGTGGTTGCCGAAGGCATTGAAACCGTTGGCCAAGCCAATTTCCTGCGCGAGAATGGTTGCGATCTGATGCAGGGCTATTATTTTGGCCGACCGGAAAGCGCCGAGAAATGGCCCGAGCATTGGTTGAATGGCAGCTAAAGCCTTACGGTCGACGGCTGTAAAAGCATTAATTTTTAGCAGAAAAGTATAATTCGCATTATCTCAACCCCTTAAGCGGCCAGCGCGGTCATGCTCATCTGGTTTGTTGTCATCTACCTGCTGGTTTCCATTGGCATCGGCCTTTACGCCGCCACACGTGTCCATAACGCCAAGGATTTTGCCGTGGCCGGGCGCAGCTCTGCCGATGCCGGTCGTTACTGCCACCGTATTTGCTACCTGGTTTTAGCGCCGAAGCGGTATTCGGTGTCCCCGCCACCTTCGTCAGGACGGCCTTCGTGGGGTGGTCGCCGACCCGTTTGGCCAGTGTGTGTCTGATCATTGCCGGTATTTTCTACGGCACCAAGCTCTTAAGCAATGGCGTTGACCCTCGGTGATTTCTTCCGCATGCGTTACAACCGCACGGTGGAGGTGCTGACCACGCTTTGTATCGTAATTTCCTATCTGGGTTGGGTTTCGGCACAGATCAAGGCGCTTGGCCTGGTGTTCAGTGTCGTCACCGATGGTGCCATTTCGCCCACCGCCGGCATGATCCTCGGCGCGGCCATTGTCTGACCTACACCACCTTCGGCGGGATGCTTTCGGTGGCCATCACTCGATTTCGTTCAGATGGGTGTCGTCATGGGCGGCATCTCACATCGGTTATCTGGTTCCGGAATGACCGGTGGCGTTGACCGCCGTCATCAGCCACGCCTCAGCGGCCGGCAAACTGGACTTCTTCCCATCAGCCAGTGCGGTTGAATGGCTGACTTTCGCCCAGCGCCTGGCTGACCATGATGCGCGGCGCGGTTCCGCAGCAGGACGTTTAACAACGTGGGGGCTTCGGCGCGCATTGCGCGCATCGCCATCATTGCCTCCATTCTTGGTGGCGTGTTGTACTTTTGTTTCACCTTTATTCCGATGTTTATCGCCTATTCGGCCACGCTGATCGAACCTGAAAAATTCAATGCGCTGATCCAGAGTGATTCGCAACTGGTGTTGCCAACGCTGGTTTTGCAACATACGCCGGTTTTCGCCCAAGCGATTTTCCTCGGTGCCGTACTCGCCGCCATCATGAGTTGTTCGTCGGCCACCCTGCTTGCCCCGTCTGTAGCCTTTTCCGAAAACATTCTGCGCGGCTTTTTCCCCGATTTGGGCGACAAGGCCTTTTTGCGCATGATGCGCATCACCATCGTTTGCTTTACAGTCATCGTGCTGGCTTTTGCCTTGAACACCAATGCCTCGATCTTCAAGATGGTCGAAAACGCCTACAAGGTGACGTTGGCCGGTGCCTTCATTCACTTTTCTTCGGTGCCTACTGGTCGCGCGCGACAACACAAAGCGCCTTGGCCCGCGGCTATCGGTGGCCTTGTGTTCATGGCTGCTGGTTGAGG
>JADJMS010000035.1 GCA_016709495.1 Candidatus Dechloromonas phosphorivorans
AGTGCCGTGTTTGATTGTGTCAGCGGTCAGTTTAATTGATGCCTCGGGTGAGATATTGCCGGACGATCATTGGTGGAACAGGATGTACCGGGGATGCGAGTTACTGGGATCGTGGCTTTTCTGCCAGAGATGTCTTGCTTCGGGAAATTTTGCCGTTTCGACGACCAATTTTTATTTCCAAAGAGCTCGTTGCAAAAATTGGAAACTTGGGCCATTACCGTTATGTTCTTGACTGGGAGTATGTGATTCGAGTCGCATTGGTGATCCCTTGAGCTTGTTTTTTGCGTGCTGAAAAGCTCATGTATTACCGCCTTCATGGGAGCAATGCCATTCTTGGTGGCGCTATTCGAAATCATATCGAGGGCGGCTCACATTCTTCGTTCTGCCAATCGAGAGCTTGCTCTGAGGCAGCTTCCCGTTCCTCCGTATGCGATAGATCGAATACGCTATATTGAACGTTTTATCAGGCAGAAGGAATCGCATCGTCGAGATGCCAAAATAGGGGAGACAGAGGCTTATCTTCATTTGACCCTGCAGCATGTTGAAAAACTGGAGCTACTCATGTCTGAGGCAAGCAAGAGTGCCGATGACGAGATTACGCGGCGGTGCAGCGCTACAGAATAGTGCGGCACTTGAAATCTCCCAGAAGCGTGACCTAGAGATGTAGGTCCCGCCAGTTGCCTACGATCTATCTTTGAATGCAAGTGCCAAAAAATTGCGGAGTTGGAGATAGCCTTAGGCGGTGCAATTCTGGACGCGCAGGTGACAAAGACAGGCTGGCTGCAATGGAAATTCAAAGTCATGGAGGTTAGTGCTCCCTTACGGATGGCAAAGCTGAATTTTCAACGATCACGGCGCTTGTTCGAGAGTCTGAAGCGAGCCCGGAATCAGGGTGCTCCTCTTTGCGATGGTCGATTAAAGGCGCTGGCAGTTTTTTTGGAAATGAGGATGGCCGGGCTTAAAGAAAAGTTCAACTGGTGATGGAATATCAGGCGTCTCGCCACAATGAAGTGCCAGCTTCAATAGAACCCAATACCCACGTTTTGGATGCGTATGTGGCATGGCGTGCGACGGGTTAGGAGCAAATTGGTACACTTCGCTCAGATCGAAGTCAATTCTCGATGGATTGGCGAAACGGCCACTTGTTTCCATCTTGCTGCCACTATTCAATACCAAGCCGCAGATGCTTACGTTGGCACTTGAGTCGGTAGAAAATCAGATCTACCCATTCTGGGAGCTGTGTATTTGTGATGATGCATCGAGTGACCTTGTAACCCGGCGTGTACTTGATGCCTATCTGGAAAATAATTCGAGTTCTGGCCGTGTTCGTTTTTTGCGCCGTGAAACCAATGGTCATATTTCTCAGGCGTCAAATGATGCTTTATCAATGGCTTCCGGCGATTATGTACTTCTTCTTGATCATGATGACGAACTTGCCCCGCACGCCTTGTTGAGGCTGGTCCAGGCGATCAATCGGGAGCCTCAGCTAGATCTTATCTACTCAGATGAAGATATGCTGGACGAGATTGAGGGCAATTGCGCGCCGTTTTTCAAACCTGATTGGTCACCTGTGTTGCTATGGAGTCAGAATTACGTAGGTCACTTGATATGCGTGCGACGCTCCTTGCTCTGCGAGATTGGCGGATTGCGGCTAGGGATGGAGGGCAGTCAAGATTATGACTTGCTTCTGAGGATAGGATCAAAAACTGACAAAATAGCTCATATCCCCGAAGTGTTGTATCACTGGCGTCGACATCAAGATAGCGTGGCCGGACGTCCAGATGCCAAGCCCTATGCACATGATGCAGGAAAGCGTGCAATTGGCGATGCACTGCGTGCCAAATATGGTGAACAGTTTGTGCGTGTCGATGATGGTCCTTATCTGTTTGTTTATGAAGCACGCTTCACTATTCCTTCGCAGTGCAAAGCATCAATTATTATTCCAACACGAGATAAAGTTGAGATACTCAGTGCGTGTGTGGATAGTATTATTAACAAGTCAATATGGCAGAACTTTGAAATCATTATTATTGATAATAATTCCGAAGAGGATGCCACCTTGGCTTACCTTGATGATATTCAGACTGGTGATAGTCGTATACAAGTGATCCAGGCACAATGTTCCTTCAATTGGTCACGGTTAAATAATATGGGTGCTAGTTTTGCAACCGGGGATGTACTGATCTTTCTGAATAATGATACTGAGGTGATTTCCCCTGATTGGCTTGAGCGCTTAATGGAATTTGCGTTGCTGCCCGATGTTGGATGTATTGGTCCATTATTGCTATATCCAGACGATACGATTCAGCATGCAGGGGTGGTGGTTGGTATGGGCGGTTGGGCTGACCACGTATTTAAGGGGCAGCCACCAATTCATAGGGGCGGGCCGTTTGTTTCCAGCGTGCTCTCAAGGAATGTGCTGGCCGTAACAGGGGCATGTGTCGCTATCGAGCATAGAAAGTATCAAAACTTGGGTGGTTTTGATGAGAGTTTCGAGATATGTGGAAGTGATGTTGAGCTCGGCTTGCGCGCTTATCGGGCGGGGCTACATAATGCCTATCTGGCGACAGTGCGCCTGTATCATCACGAGGAAAAACCCGATCAACGCACGTTCGGAAAATGATTTCCTTCAGTCAGCAGTTAAATACTCACCATTTCGCGAAGGGGAGATCCATATTACAACTGCAATCTTGATATTCTGAGTTCGACTCCTGTCGTTCGATATCAAGTTCGCCTCCTCACTTACAATAAGGTTCCAGATCCCAGAAGGTCGCTTAAAAACTGTTAAGCATTTATTGCGTTTGTCATGCAGGGTTATAAGGATCAGGGTTTCGGGTCTTGCTGAAGAGGGTTGGGGCGTATGCCAGTAAGAACGCTAAAGATTTTGATCTTTCTAGTTATGGCGTCTGGTGTAAGCGTATTGATGCAGCACTGCTGGTGATACCTGTTTGTCGAAAATCTCAGGTTGGTCTGAGAGGCCGTTTTTTCGATCATTCTCCCCACTTATATAATATGATTTCACACCTCGGCGTTTATAAGCGCTCGTTGGTTGAATCGGTTGGGGGCTTCCGTGATGAGTTTGTCGGCTCGCAGGATTATGATTTGGCACTAAGGTGTATTGAGCAGACTGCAGTCGAGAATATCGCCCATATCCCCAATGTTCTCTATCACTGGCGAATTCACGACAGTGGAACAGCTAAATCGGGTGATGCCGACCCTATGCCAAAAATGCAGCGATTAGAGCGGTAGGGGAGCATTTTGCGCGTTGCTGTGTGGCGGCGATGGTAGAGAATAACCCTGAAGCGAACGGAATGCATAGATTACAGTTTGCATTACCGGACACCCCCCCAAAGGTTGAGATTATTTTTATTAATTGGGAAAAGTCATTAGCAGATACTAAAGCAATTAGTGAAATTCTAAAAAATACTACATATTCCAACTATGATTACCAGTTGCTCGATTTATCTTCCGAAATAAAAGAGAGCAATGTCTCCGCAGCGATTGAGGTTCGTCAATCGCACTCAGTATGTTCAAATTTTTTCCATGCGCTGAATGTTATGGCGTTATCTGCTGATTCGACCTACGTTTGCTTTTTTGATTTGGCGCTGCGACCGCTGACCGAACGTTGGCTTGAAGAGTTAGTGAGTCAAGCTATTCGACCAGGGATAGATTTGTGTTGGTGCTCGCTTGTGGAACAGCAATGATTGCCTTGCGCATGCTGGCATTGTTATAGGGATGAATGGCTCAAAGCCGTTTGCACACGAAAGACTTGCCTAGGCATCATTCTGGATATTTGGGGCGAAAACAGTCCTGCTGCAAGAGTTTTCTGCCTTATCGATGGGATGTATGGTTGTCCAGAATGACGAGTTTACGGCGCTCGGGGGGTTTGACACAGAATACGCAGGAGACCTTGCGGGGGTAGATTTTTGTCTTCGGATTAAGCAGCGATCACTAAGGAATATTTGGACTCCAAATGCAGAACTCCGTTATATTGCTGCTTCGCCTACTGCCCCTGGTTTTATTCAAACCGATTGGGATAGCGTCGATATTGTCCGCTTCAAGAAACGTTGGGTGGGCTGTTTGAACTCTGATCCTGCTTATTCACGTAACTTTGTGAATCAGGCGCCAGGTTTTAGCCATTGTTAATGGTTTTTTCTGTTCAAGTTATATTGTTGTAAAAAACAGTCTTTTCCGAAAAGATTTTCGATACCTTCAAGTTCATCACCACCATCAAGAAATTCATTGTTTAAGTTGATGGCATCCTGATGAACCACTTTGGAACCAGATCTGTATTCGTCGCGGGTAGTAACAAGAGCTGCCGCCAAGAATGCGGTCACAACAATCTAGACTGTGGATAGTTGGCGAGATATTAGACAGATTCTTGTTGGCATATCCATTGGTTAGCACTTTAATCCCAAAAGCCGCCATTTCTAGTGGTGGATAGCTAGGGTGCGGTGAAATCATTAAGGAGATGCCAATGGCGCTTCGAATTAACAATTCCGAATATTCATCAAGGTTCAGTTTGCCAACGGATCGTAATACGACGCCGTTTCCCAGATCGATATCTGCAAAATTTTCACCCGCTCCGACTAGTTCCCAAGTGGAAGCTTCCTTGTAAACGCTGGCCCAAATACCCAATGCGGAGACGATAAGAGGGAAGGCGTTGCGATCTATACTAGGCCGACCATAAATATGAGTATCGTGGGGTTTGGGAAGTCTTAGTGCCAGGACCGGATCTTGGCCAATTGCGTATTAAGCCGGGGTCTCAAAATTTGTTGGTTTGAGAAAGAGTACCCGTGAAGTTCAAAATATTTGCTTAGTATTTCTGTGTTAATGACTGCAGGGTCTTTTCCGGATGAGTATATGTGGCGTCGGCAAGTGCATAGCGTGTTGACCATGGATAGAACCCAGGTTCAAAGTCCTGTATCAGATAGATGATCTTTCGGTTTGCCTTCTGAGCCGTTAGGGGAACTGGCGGTTCTGCCATTCCAGAAAGAGAAGGCAATGTGTGCGGTATACCAAATGGTGGCAATAAAAACGTCTTGCGGACCGACCACAAGTGATCTCCCTGCTCTCTTTCCAAAGCCCGACAATATGGTCAGCATCAAGGGTCTGGATCCAGATGATCCAAAATTGGTAAGAGGCTATAAAAATCGTCTGTTTTAGGAACAGGGTGAATTTCATCAGTGACGATGATTCGAGCGTGCGGAAACAGTTTACGAGTCTTTGAAATGTTCTCAGTGCTGTTGCACCTCCAAATACGTGTGCCGCAGAAAGAAATGGCAGAACAGGTTGATACGCGCCCCTTCTGGGTGATGCTGGCTGAGTCTCGGAATAATAGGGAGATTTCGGGTATATAGTCGCTAAAAACTACCAGACTCTGGTCTGTCGAAAGATAAGAGGATTGAGCGAGGCGATTCTCGTTGCGAGCTTCCGCCCATATGGCGGCAATTCGGAAAATAAATCTCTGTACTGCAGGGCGACCCAGAAGATGTTTGATGCGATAGCACAAATATCGTTTGATGCCAATTGAAACATAGAAGAAATTGTCATAAATTATCGAGATTGTCTTGAGGGAATACTGCTGCGCTGAATACTGATCCAGATTTGTCAAGTATCCCACGAAATGGCCATGGCATAGTTCGTAAGCAGGTGATTGTTGATCGTCGGGACTAATTTCCCGAGCGTTCTAAAGTACAATCCCAACTTTTGAAGGACTTGACAGGGTGCAAGAATCGATATTTTACTCGCTCTACAAGCACAGAGGCCTATTGTTTAAGCTGATTCAGCGCGATGTGGCGGGGCGGTACCGTGGTTCTGTAATGGGGGGGTTATGGTCCTTGATTACCCCTGTGTTGATGTTATTAATCTACCTTTTTGTTTTTGGTGTGGTTTTCAATGCGCGTCGATCTGGCGTCGAGCCAGGGTCGGGAATGGCGGATTTCGGGTTGTGGTTGTTTGCTGGCATGTTGGTACATGGGCTGTTCGGTGAATGCCTGACGCGGGCGCCGTCTGCCGTTGTCAAGACAGCAAGTTATGTGAAAAGGTTATTTTTCCTTTGGAAATCCTTCCTCTGGTGGTGGTTGGTAGCGCATTATTTCATGCGCTGGTTGGTCAATGGTGTCTTATTATTGCGGCCTGTGTATCGTACGTGGGGCATATCCGAGACGGTGCTTTGGTTGCCACTTGTCTAGCTTCCATTAATTTTGCTTTGCGCCGGGGTTACGTGGCTGGTTGCAGCCTTGGCAGTGTATCTGCGCGATATTGGACAGATGACTGGACTGGTCGCGACAGTGTTACTCTTTCTATCCCCATTTTTTTCGGCATCGTCATTGCCAGAACACTATCGTCCTTTGCTCAAGCTAAATCCATTGACGGTTCCTATCGAGATGTCACGTTCGATCCTTCTTGATGGAATGGCTCCAGTTTGGGAGTGCTTGGCATGCACTCCCTGATGGGGGTAGTTGTTGCTTGGTTAGGACTTGCCACCTTCCAGAAATTACGTCCGGGATTTGCCGATGTCCTCTGAACTGGCGATTGAAGTACAGCATCTGAGCAAGCATTACGCTCTCTATGACCGGCCGCATCATCGTTTGCTGGAACTACTTTGGGGAGGGCGCAGGAATTTTCATCGTCCATTCAGAGCTTTGGATGATGTAAGCTTTTCTCTTCCCAGAGGAGAGACGCTGGGTATTATTGGCCGAAACGGAGCGGGCAAATCGACGCTCCTGCAGTTAATTTGTGGAGTATTGACCCCAACTCTTGGGTCAGTCCGCATACAGGGGCGAATAGCGGCTTTGCTTGAATTGGGTGCGGGTTTCAATCCGGAGTTCACCGGACGTGAAAATGTGATTATCAATTCCGCGATTCTCGGGTTATCTCCAGACCAGTTGGCTTACCGGCTGGATGACATGCTGGCTTTTGCGGACATTGGGGAGTTCATCGATCAACCGGTGAAGACTTATTCAAGTGGAATGTATGTGCGGCTAGCGTTTGCGGTCGCGATTCACGTTTACCAGACATTCTGGTCGTTGACGAGGCGCTGGCAGTTGGTGATGCATTTTTTCAAGCCAAATGCATGACTCGGCTAAAGCGGATGATGGACGATGGTGTTTCTTTGTTGTTCATCAGCCATGATATAGCGGCAGTCAAGGCGCTCTGCAGGCATACGTTATGGCTGGAGCAAGGGCGCGTTCGAGCATTTGGTCAGACTTCAGTTGTAGCCAACCAATATGCCGGAGACTGGGTGGAGCGGATAAATTCGAACAATGTTACGGTTTCGGAAGACGCGACAGCAACTGTTGACGAGATCCCTAGTTCATCTCGTTCCGGAACCGGGTCAGCGAGACTCTCTGATATTCAATGGAGTACTGCTGAAGGTCCCGCCGAAAGCTTCCCTGTTGCGTATGGTGCCCAACTTACCATAAGTGCGCGTCTTCAATTGTTGATGCCCGCCTCAAAAATAGTTGTCTCATACCACATCAAGGACCTTCGACAGCAGCATGTTATGGGTGCACATACTGGTTGTCATGAATTGATTTATAACAAGGATTTGAATGTCGGGGATTCGGTATTCGTCTCCTTTCGCGCGCCTGTCTTGCTTCATGAGGAACTTATTCCTTAACCATGTTGGTTGCGTCCATTGGGGATATCCAACGGTACTCTGGATGCGGTTTTTCTGGATTGGATCGAAGATGCGAAAGTAATGCGCGTCATGCGGCGAGATTTTTTCCTGTAAGTGATCTTGTGGAAATTGAGAATGAAGTGGTTGTGGAATTGGCGGCAGCGCCCAACTCTGAAAATCCTTGACGATTTCTTTCCAAATCTATTAACGGGATTTCGAGTAGCAGAGTACAACGCGATTTTTTCAGCCTTTCCTCGCGCCCAAGTATTGTCTGCCTATCCGCATTTTGCGAGCTGCATTGAAGAGTATGCTAGGGTGCATCCTGAATATGCAAGGCGGGTCAATGTTTTTGAGCCTAGGGCACTTGATGACTGTGGCTTGGCCTATGTGAATTTCCTCAATAACGCGGTATTGTTTCTCGACGCTGGAGTCTAAGGCTGTTCCATTTGTCATTACCCTCTACCCAGGAGGGGGTTTGGGCTCCAGCGCGAAACCGGAGCGACTACAAGCTCGACAGAGTGCTAAAAGTCCATTGTTAAGCGATTATTGTTACCCAGCGGGTGACTCGTGATTACGTTATCGCGCGGAATCGACGCAACATTCCAATACATTTTGTGCCAGGGGTGGTGGTTAACCCCAGCTATTTTTTTCCGTCAGTTTGCCGCAGAAAATCCGAAAACAATGTTTTCCATGTTTGTTTCGTTGCTGAAAAATATATGGAAAAGGGAGTCAACAAGGGCTATCCAATTTTTATCGAGGCAGCAAAATCGCTTGCCTTAGAGCGCGAGAATATACACTTTCATGTAGTTGGCAATTTCGACTCGAGTGATGTAATGGTTACTGATATCGCCAACCGTATTAAGTTTCATGGCAGGTTGATGACCAGCGAGTTGAAAGGTTTTTTTTCCAGAATGGATGTGATTGTCTCTCCGAATCAACCGTTTTTGTTGCATCCTGGTAATTTTGACGGATTCCCTACTGGATGCTGTGTGGAGGCATCTCTGTGCGGTGTTACCGTAGTTGCAACTGATGAGTTGAAACAGAATCCGGGGTATTGTGATGGAGAGGATATGTTGATTGTTCCTCCTCTGTCGTCGCTGATTGCCGACACTTTGCGTAATTTGGTGGATCATCCCGATCATTGCTTTTCGTTAGGTGTGCGTGGTAAGGCGATGTCCCGAATGTTTTACGCGCCGAGTCGGCAGATTGGCCCGAGTTGAATATCCTGAAGGATGGCGAAGAGGCATGGGGTAGCTCTCTAGTGATGATTGATCGTTTGCCAAAGGTGGTGTACAACGTCAATATTCATGGGTTGAGGGCGATTGCCGTGTGCGGCGTAGTCAGCCACCATTTTTTGCACGCCAATTTCCGTTTGCCTTTGCTCTCGGAAACTGGCGGTCTGTTGGGTGTTCAGCTTTTTTTCGTGATTAGTGGTTATTTGATAGTTCAGAGCGCATCCCGGCTTGGCTTGGGCAGCTATTTTTACGACGTGTCTGCCGCATATTCCCAGCCTACTGGTTCGCTACCTGGCTAGTGGCAGTGGGAATGAGCAATAAATCACCATTTTTCTTTTCACTGATGGTTGGCAGGGTATCCTGCATTTTCTGGCGCTGTCTCATTTGAGCCCTCCCGCCCTGCTACGACATGATGTGCTGACGGTGAGTTGGACGCTAACGGTGGAGTGGTCCTGGTATTTGCTGGTGCCAATTATTGTCGTTTGCGCCCAAGGTTTTTCGGAGCGGCGCTACTGGTTGGCTGTTGTGATATTTCTGACTGGATTTTCAACGATTTGGGTGCTCCTCGCCCAGAATGGTTATCTTGATTTTTTGATGATGGGGGGTGCTCGCGCAGTTGGCCATGATCAGGTTACGGATTTCCTGCGTTTTGCATTTATTACCAATGCATTCCCTGCACAATTTGGTTTTTTTTCACTGGGCGCCGGTGTCTGGTATTTCCATTTCTGTGTTGGGCGACTTTCGTTATGGTTCTTGTTGGGAGTGATTGCTGCGACAGTTCCTTTTGCGACCCAATGGAATGGTATTCTAGGGGTCAATCCTTCAATAGTTTCTGGCATTGGTCTGGCGGCCGTGCTAATTGTTGCAGTGCGTCTTCCTGCGTTTCCATTGCGCCCGATATACTGGTTGGGAGAAATTTCCTATCCGCTCTATCTTCTGCACGTGCCGGCTATAGTTCTGGCCTTTAATCACTTTTCTCTTACCGGATTAATGGGGGCCAGCGTAGCCGTGTCCATTATGCTGTTAGCTGCATGGCTGTTACACATATTGGTGGAGCGTCCGGGGATGGCGTTGGGTTACTGGTATTCTGGTAGATTATTTAAAACATAAGTTTATTGCTCTGGACTCATCCAGACTTGATTTTTTTTCGTCCTGAATGTGTTTGCCAATGCCTTTGAGGCGTCATAGTGATATGGCTCCCAGCTTTCCGGGGGTAACTATCGCGATCGCATGGTCAAAGTATTTCTATTCCACCGTTACCGATTTTGCCAGATTGCGCGGCTTGTTCACGTCAGTCCCCTTAACCAAGGCGGCATGATATGACAGCAACTGGAGCGGGATGACGTGCAGAATCGGCGATAGTTCGCCGTAGTGCTCCGGCAAACGCAGGATGTGAACCCCTTCGGATTCGACAATTTCAGAATCCTTGTCGGCAAAGACGTAAAGCTCACCGCCGCGTGCCTGAACTTCCTTGAGGTTGGACTTCAGCTTGTCGATCAACTGGTCGTTGGGGGCGATGGAAATCACCGGCATGTCGCTATCCACCAGCGCCAGCGGGCCATGCTTCAACTCACCGGCGGGATAGGCTTCGGCGTGGATGTACGATATTTCCTTGAGCTTCAGCGCGCCTTCCATGGCGATCGGGTAGTGCATGCCGCGCCCGAGGAAGAGTGCGTGGTGTTTGTCGGCAAAACGCTGAGCCCATACTTTAATTTCACTTTCCAGCTCAATACCTTGTTGACCGCAACCGGCAGATGGCGCAGCTGTTCAATATAGGATGCTTCCTGTTCCGGCGTCAGGCGTTGCTTGAGTTTGGCCATGACCAGCGTCAGCACAAACAGGGCGGCAAGCTGGGTGGTGAAGGCCTTGGTTGAGGCGACGCCGATTTCCGGGCCGGCGCGGGTGATGAAGCGCAGGGCGCATTGGCGGACGATGGCAGATTCGGGGACGTTGCAGATGGCTAGCGTTGTCGTTTGGCCGAGTGACTTGGCGTGGCGGAAGGCGGCCAAGGTGGCAGGAGTTTCGCCGGACTGCGAGATGGCGACGATTAGCTGACGGGGATTGGGGACTGAAGTGCGATAGCGGTATTCGCTGGCAATTTCGACATTGCATGGCACGCCGGCGAGGGCTTCAAGCCAGTAGCGGGCGGTGTAGCCGGAGTGGCTGCTGGTGCCGCAGGCGAGAATGAGGATGGAGTCGACATCGGCCATCAAATTGGCTGCTTCGGCGCCGAAGATGCCAGGCTGGATGGATTTGCTGCCGCCGACGATTTCGAGGGTATTGGCCAGTGCTTCGGGTTGCTCGAAGATTTCCTTTTGCATGTAGTGCTGGTAGTTGCCGAGTTCGACGGCGGCGGCAGAAAGCTGGGAAACATTGACCGGGCGCTCGACCGGCGTGCCGTCGAGGCGGGTGATTCTGACGCTGGTTGCGGTCAGCTCGGCAATATCGCCATTTTCCAGATAGACCATGTTGCGGGTGACTTGCAGCAAGGCCGAGGCATCGGAAGCGGCGTAGTTGCCGGTGTCGGATACGCCAAGCAGCAGTGGCGAGCCTTCGCGGAAACGATGATCTTGCCCGGCTGGTTCTGGTCAATCACTGCGATGGCGTAGGCCCCCACCAGGTGGCGGCAGGCGATCTGTACGGCCTTGAGCAGGTCCGGCTCGGTCTTCAGTGTGGACTGGATCAGGTGGGCGATGCTTTCGGTGTCGGTGTCCGAGGTGAAGACGTAGCCTTGGGCAGTGAGTTCGCCGCGCAAGGTTTCGTAGTTTTCGATGATGCCGTTGTGGACAACAGCGATGCTGCCGGAAACGTGCGGGTGCGCATTGCGTTCGGAAGGAATGCCATGCGTCGCCCAACGGGTGTGGGCAATACCGGTGATGGCGCTAGTGCCCGCCGAGGCTGCTTCGAGTTCAGCGACGCGACCGGTGGAGCGGACGCGCTCAATCTCGCTATGGCCGATGACGGCCAGACCGGCGGAGTCATATCCGCGATATTCGAGTTTCTTGAGCCCTTCGACGAGGACGGGAACGATGTTCTTGCCGGCTGCTGCCGCGACGATGCCGCACATAATGGATCCTTATACCTTGTAGTAATCGCGATACCAGGTGATGAAGCGGTTAACGCCTTCCTGG
Organism: Candidatus Dechloromonas phosphorivorans; assembly: GCA_016709495.1. GTDB lineage: Bacteria > Pseudomonadota > Gammaproteobacteria > Burkholderiales > Rhodocyclaceae > Azonexus > Azonexus defluvii. The sequence continues at coordinate 11,991 of JADJMS010000035.1, forward strand.
ATGGGGGCGGCCGGGACGAAGCCGACCCAGTCCTAACAAATCGGTATTGGCGTAAGTAGCTGGCACGTCGCCATCCTGCAACGGCAATAGGCGTTTTTCAGCCTTTTGGCTCAAGGCATTTTCGATGGCGCCGATGAAGTCGAGCAAGGGCACCGGGTTGTTGTTGCCAATATTGAAGACGCGATAGGGTGCGGTGCTGGTCGCCGGGTCGGCAGAAATCGAGTCATATTCCGCGTTGACCGCAGCATTGCGATCCATAACACGAATCACGCCTTCGACGATGTCGTCCACGTAGGTGAAATCGCGTTGCATGTTACCGTGATTGAAAACATCAATTGGTCGGCCTTCTAGGATGGCTTTGGTAAACAGGAAGAGCGCCATGTCCGGGCGACCCCACGGGCCATAGACGGTGAAAAAGCGCAGTCCGGTGGTCGGTAGCTTGTAAAGATGGCTATACGTGTGAGCCATCAACTCATTGGCCTTCTTGGTGGCGGCGTACAGGCTGACCGGGTGATCGACGCTGTCGTGCTCGGAGAAGGGCATCTTGGTGTTGCCGCCATAAACGCTGGAGCTGGAGGCGTATACCAGATGCTGCACCTGATGGTGGCGGCAGCCTTCTAGAATATTGATGAAGCCGACCAGATTGCTATCCACGTAAGCGTGTGGATTCTGGATCGAATAGCGAACGCCGGCTTGCGCGGCGAGGTGGATGACCTTGTCGAATTTCTCTTCGGCGAACAGTTTTTCCATCCCGGCGCGGTCAGCCACATCGAGTTTTACAAAGCTGAAGCCGGGCAGGACGGTCAGGCGCTTGAGCCGGTTTTCCTTGAGCGACACTTCGTAGTAATCGTTGAGATTGTCGAGGCCAACGACTTGATCGCCGCGCGCCAGCAGGCGCAGCGTAGTGGTCATGCCGATAAAGCCGGCGGCGCCGGTAACGAGAATTTTCACGAATTCACCCTTATTTGATTTGTTGAATTTTAGCGCAGCACAGCATCGGCAGTTTGACGTTCCAGCATTTTGGAATACTTGATGAAGCTGTTGAAACAACCAATGCTGATGTGAATCAGGCCGGGTAGGCCATCGCGGAAGCCTTGGCGGATGAAATAGAATTTGATGAAGCGAATGATCGGACTCAGGGCCAGTCGCCCAAATGTTGCCCGCTTACCGGCGGCCAGCGCCATGTCGGCGGCGAGCGAGGTGTAGCGATTCTGTTTTGTCAGATAACTGGCCAGTGATTCGGCTGAGTCATGCAACAAATCGCCTTTCAGTTCGCCCGTTGCCGATTGCGTTTCTACCTTTTCATGTACCGCATCATCCGACCAGCGTGCCTGGCGGCGATCAAAAAGGCGCAAGCTCCAATCCGGGTAGCCCTCGCCATGCTTTAAATAGCGGCCAAGGAAGCGATTGCAGCGCGGAAAACGAAATGTTGCGGTCAACGGGTTTTTAAGCGCATTTTTTATTGATGCCTGCAATTCCGGTGAAACCCGTTCGTCAGCATCCAGACAAAGCACCCAGTCATGCACAGCAGAATCGACGGCAAATTGTTTTTGCGGACCAAAACCCAACCAATTCTGGTCGATGACACGGGCGCCATAACGCATCGCCAAAGCCTGTGTGCCATCCGTGCTGCCGGAATCGATCACCACAATGTCGTCGACAAAATCGATACTCTTCAAGCATTCCTCCAATTGCGAGGCGGCATTGAGCGTAATGATGGCAACGGAAAGCGGCTGGCGCGTGACTGGCATTTATAATCGCGACTTTGAAAGACGCCATTTTATCTGCCGATGCGCATATTGATCGTGAAAACTTCCTCGCTCGGCGACGTTATCCACAATTTGCCGGTGGTGAGCGACATCCATCAGCATTTTCTGGATGCAATCATCGACTGGTGTGTGGAAGAGAGCTTTGCCGCCATTCCGCGCCTGCATCCCGGCGTTAACGAAGTGATTCCTGTTGCCTTGCGGCGCTGGAAGAAAAATTTGTTATGCCGCCAAACCTGGCAAGAGGTAAAAGTGTTTCGGCAAAGCATCGCCCGCCAGCACTACGATCTGGTCCTCGATACGCAAGGCTTGCTCAAAAGCGCCTTGATCACGCGTCAAGCGCGTGGTGTCAAATGCGGTTATGACGCAAATTCGGCCCGCGAGCCGATCGCCGCACGCTTTTATGATCGCTGTTACGCGGTGTCGAAAACCGTCCACGCAGTGACGCGTAACCGACTGTTGGCTGCTGCTGCACTGAGTTATGTTGCTGATCCCGAGATGAATTTCGGCATCTCTGCGCCGTCGACCGTAACAAACTGGCTGCCAGCAACGCGCTATGTCGTCTTGCTGACGGCGACCAGTCGCAATGATAAATTGTGGCCAGAGTCTCATTGGCAGGAGCTGGCAAAGCACCTCAAGGCACAAGGTTTCAACGCCGTCTTTCCGGGTGGCAGCAAGCCTGAACGTGAGCGGGCAGCCAGACTGGCTGCTGCTTTGCCGGGGGCGATTGCCGCGCCAACTCTGAGTCTGCCTGAGCTGGCCGGCTTGCTTGCCCGGGCTAGTGCTGTGGTTGGTGTTGATACCGGTTTAAGCCATCTGGCAGTTGCTTTGAATGTACCAACCGTCGCCATTTACACTGCGACAGATCCCGCACTGACCGGGGTTTTTGGCAGTGGTTTCCACCGCAATCTGGGCGGCAAAGCACAAATACCCAGCGTCCATTCGGTGCTTGAAGCCTTGAAACCGGTACTCGGTGCATGACAAGCTTTTTCTACAGCCTGGTTTTTTATCTGGCGACGCCGTTAATCTTGCTGCGCCTGCTCTGGCGTGCGCGCAAGCAGCCGGCGTATTTGCTGCATTTGGGCGAGCGCTTCGGGTTTTATGGGACCAAACCAAAGCAGCCCTTGATTTGGGTGCATGCCGTTTCAGTAGGCGAAACGCGCGCCGCCCAGCCGCTGATTGAAGCGCTACAGGCGCGTTGGCCGGATCACGGCATCTTGCTGACCTGCATGACGCCAACCGGCCGTGCCGCTGGGCAAGAGGTGTATGGCGATAGCGTAACTCAGGCCTACCTGCCCTACGATATGCCTGTTACGGTCGACCGCTTTTTTCGCCATTTTTTTCCGCAATTCGGTGTGCTGATGGAAACCGAAGTCTGGCCCAATCTGCTCGCCGCAGCACAACGTCACGCAGTGCCGGTTATGCTGGCTAATGCTCGGTTGTCGGCCCGTTCGGCGCGGGGCTATGGGCGCATAAAATCGCTGGTACGTCCAGCCTTTGCGGCATTCAAGGCGGTCGCTGCGCAAACGCCGCAGGATGCACAGCGCTTGAGCGCACTTGGTGTTTCAACTGCTGAAGTCTGCGGCAACCTCAAGTTTGATGTCACGCCGGCAGAAGATAAATTGGCCTTGGGCCGGCACTGGCGTGCCTTGCTTGGTAACCGGCAAGTCTGGCTGGCGGCCAGTACCCGCGAAGGTGAAGAGCAGTTAATTCTTGCCGCGTGGCGTGTTTTGGCCATGCCGGAAGCGATATTGGTTCTCGTGCCGCGTCACCCGCAACGTTTTGCCGAAGTGGCGGCTTTGCTGACTGCTGAAGATATTTCTTTTGTCCGGCGCAGTCTAGGCTTGCTTAACGCCGCAACGCAAGTCTGGCTCGGTGACAGCATGGGCGAAATGGCCGCCTACTATGCAATGGCTGACCTAGCATTTATTGGCGGCAGTTTGCTGCCATTGGGCGGACAAAACCTGATTGAAGCCGCAGCCTGTGGTTGTCCCGTGCTGGTTGGGCCACATACTTTCAATTTTACGCAGGCAACGGAAGATGCCATTGCCGCAGGTGCAGCGCAGCGCGTGCTTGATGCTGACGCATTGGGTCGGCAGCTTAGGTTCTTGTTCTCGAGTCCGGATCAACTAGCCGGAATGCGCAAATCAGCCGTCAATTTCGCCGCCGCACATCGTGGTGCAACTGCTAAAACTGTCGCCCTTATTGAGCGAGCGTTGGGTCGAGCAGCGCGTTAACCGCGCTGACGTCTTCCTCGCCCAGCGCGCCAACTGCCGCCTTGAGTCGGAATTGCGACATCAACGTGTCAAGCACAGACTTGGCAAAATCACGACGCGTTACATAAAGCTGGTTTTCGGCATTTAGCACATCAATATTGATGCGCACACCGACTTCATAGCCTAGCTTGTTCGACTCAAGTGCTGACTGTGAAGAAACCAGTGCCGCCTTCAAAGCTTTGACCTGAGCCAATCCATTAACCACGCCCAGATAATTTTGCCGCGCGTTCAGCGCTGCATTACGCTTTGCCGCTTCGAGCGCAGATTCGGACGCGGCACGATTGGCAGAGGCTTCACGTGTGCGAGAGCTCACTGCGCCACCCTGAAAGATCGGGATATTGAGCTGAACGCCGATATTTTTACTGTCGGAATCAAGCAGGCCAAAAGAGGTTGAGCCGTAGGATTTGTTGCTGCCGACGTTGGCGACTAGATCAAGGGTCGGATAGTGGCCGGCACGCTGCTTGTCTACTTCGCGGGCAGCAATGCTTGCTGCCGCCTGTTGAACCTGAACGGCGATGCCATTTGTTTCAGCGGCAGACACCCATTCCTTCATGTCGCTCGGCTGGGGCGGTGACAACTCGGCGCCCCTTGCGCGGCGGCGCGAGGGTGCTTGGTTCCTTGCCGGTAATCGATTGCAGTATGCGTTGGCGGACTTCCAGATCACTTTCCGCTGCGATTTCCTGAGCTGAAGCGAGGTCATAACGAGCTTGTGCTTCGTGCGTGTCGGTGATCGTTGCTGTGCCTACTTCAAAGCTTTTCTTGGCCAGTTCAAGTTGCTGGACAATGGCCAGCTTGTTGGCGTTAACTGCCTTCAGGTTTTCAGTTGCGTAAATTACGTCAAAGTAAGCCTGAGCTACTCGCAGGATTAAATCCTGGCGCGCTTGGACGAAATTGGCTTCCGCCTGAACAACCTGTAATTTTGACTGGTCGTAGCCGACCCAGTTCTGCCAGCGGAACAGGGGCTGGGATAGTGAAAGGTTGTAACCGTTGCTGTTGAAGTGTGGCTTGGCCAAAGTAGAGCCGCCGTGAAAGGCAATCTCGTTCTCGTTCCAGACCGTATTGCCCGAAAGCGTCAGGCTGGGCAAAAGGCCGGCGCGGGCCTGTGGGGTTTTCTCGCGACCGGCATCCAGCGTCGAACGGGCGGCGGAAAACGTCGGATCATTATCGATGGCATCGCGGTAAACCTGCATCAGGTCGGCCGCCAAAACATTCGAAACGAGGAGCGGGGTGGCCAGCAGCCAAGCTAATTTTTTCATCATGCTCTCAGTAACGGCGGAAATTGGGATCGACCTCCCCGGCCCAGGCGTCCACACCGCCGGTCAGGTTGTAAAGTGAAGCGAAACCCTTGCGTTCGAGAAACATGGCAACCTGCATGCTGCGCGCACCGTGATGACAAATGACGACAATTTCGTCATTTTCATTCAGCTCATTGCAGCGGACAGGAACCAGATGCATGGGAAGGGCTTGCGAGCCGGGCAGGCTGCACATTTCCACTTCCCACGGTTCGCGCACATCAAGCAGGACCGGTTTTGGGCGGCTGTCATCAGCCAGCCAATCGGCCAATTCTCGTGCGCGGATGTGTTGCATCAGAACGTAAACCCGGGTTTCGGGCTAACTCCGTCAAGACAGGGGATAACGGTCTCGAACAGGTTGATCGTGTTGTAAATGCCATCAGCGGTACAGGTGATCAGTTGAGCTTCCATGACCGGCGCTTCGCCAACCACTATGGCCAGACGGCCGCCAACGCGAAGTTGCTTGAGTAATGCTTCCGGGACGACTGGAACGGCGGCAGAAACCACGATTGCATCGTAAGGCCCACGCTGTGACCAGCCTTTGGCGCCACAACCGGTTTCGATGGTGATATTAGTGATGCCGGCGCGCTGGATGTTTTCGCGGGCGAATTCAGCCAGTTCAGCGCGACATTCAACGGTCACGACATGGTCGGCACGAGCGGCCAGTAGCGCAGCCATATAGCCGCTGCCGGTACCGATTTCGAGAACCTTGTCGGTTTTCTTGATGCCCAGTTCCTGCAGGAGCTTGGCTTCAACGCGCGGAGCCAGCATGACCTGACCGCTGCCGATGGGGAGTTCCATGTCGGCAAAAGCCAGGTTGCGATAGGCTGCCGGCACGAAATCTTCGCGCTTGACAACAAATAACAGGTCGAGCACCGTCGGATCCAGCACCTCCCAGGGGCGAATCTGCTGCTCAATCATATTGAAACGGGCTTGCTCGATGTTCATAGTGTTCTCCGCAGGCTAAATATTAGCATGAGCTAATATATTGTTTCCGATAAAACAAAATTATACCTGAGTCCTTTTCAGGCCTTCACGTAGCAGGGTCAGGTGTACTGCCATATATTGTTGCGGATCAACTTGGGTTCCTTGGCAACAAGCCATTGAGTAACGCCAGATGACCAGCATCAAAATGGGGGCGATAACTACGTCGATGGTTGTTTCGATATCCAACTTACGAAATTCACCGCTTGCTATACCGCGCTCAAGGGCCGATGCGACTTGCGCACGACCTCGGCGAATCACATTTTCGTAATAAAACTGGGCTAACTCAGGAAAATTGCGCGATTCTGCGGTCATCAACTTTGGAATCCCGGCAAAGCTCGTTTCGCCGATGCCAGCCCACCAGTTGGCTAATAGTTTTTCCAGCAATTCGAAAGCGCTACCTTCGTGGCGCGAGGCAATTTCCTCGCCTTCAACCAGAACGGGTACAACCCCATCCTCAATAACGCTTTTGAACAACGCTTCCTTGCTGTCGAAATAAAGATATAGCGTTCCCTTGGAAACGCCAGCGCGTTGGGCGACATCTTCCAGTCGTGTCGCAGCAAAGCCCTTTTCGACGAAGAGGTCGAGAGCTGCAGCGGATAGCTCAGATGGCCGGGCTTCCTTGCGGCGCTTGCGAGGGGGGGAGATGTTGCTCATTGGTAACTTAATGACTGATTGGTCATTAAGTTACCATCGAGGGCGATTTATGGTCAACGCCCTTCTTTGATCAGGCGGCTGGCTACTGGCTGGATCGGGCGCGCATTATTGCGATAGAGCCGCGAAAGATGGCGATCTGATCCTGCGACACCTGCACCGGTTGCTTCATCACCAGCCACAATACGCCTTCCGTACAGGGGGCGTCGTTAGCGAACCCATATAGGTGTAATAGTTGCGGTTGGCCGGCAACAGCGAATTGGGATTGATGATCGGCGCGGGTGGGGATACCGAAACGTTCTTTTCCAGTGGCATGTTGTTCCACAAGGTCTGGATAAACGGGTTTTCATCGCCGCGTTCCATCAAAACAGCGACTACCGCCAGAGAACCATCATCAGCCTTGTGCACCAGATGCGCAACCATGTCGAAATTACGGCCGTTAACTTTTTCTTCCGAAGGGCGGTGGAAGTGGAATTGAACCAATTCATACGTTTTCCGGTCAGCGTAATGCTGCTGTCGCCGACGTTGATCTGACGTATGGCCGTTGTCGATGATACGCGGAAAGCCGAGGGCGATAGTCAAATTGCACTGGCTCAAGGTCCACCTTGATGCCTTCACGAGTGTCGATAGGTGACTGACGTTGCAGCAACGGCGCAGGCCTGATTTTTCGGGTCCAGCCTGGCCTCGAGTTCTCAGGGCCGCCTTCGCCTTCACAAGACCAGTGAATATGGCGATGCTGATCCGCAGAGCTGTTGTGCGCCAACTCAGCATATAACCTTCCCTTGGCTGGCTTGGCTTTATGCGTGACCGGTTTGCTGGTTGTATGAACAATGACCGTGGATGACTTTGGCGGCGGAATTTCCTTGACCGGCGGCGCCGACTTCCCCAGTGCTGGCGGGGGGGCTTGCACGGGGCTTGCTCATGAAGCCTCCATCTGGGCCGCCTTCAGGTTGGGCCGGTTTGAAGGAATAACCGATTTGGGTGCTTCAGCAGGCGCTGCGTGGGCTGGTTCTGAAGCTTTGACGATAGCGGGTTTCTCTGGCCGTCGGCTGACTCTTTGTGGATGGTGTTTTTTTGGCCAGTTTCAGCTCACAGGCATCGTTCGCCTTTTAGGCAATCTCGGTAACGTTTTCCTTCGGTGGGCGGCAAACTTCGCGCAGCTGCTGTCGTCTAGCGTGCCAGTTCTGACTGGAAGATCGTTACCTTTGATCTCCTCTTCGCGAATTACCTCGGTCTCGTTCTTTTGAAAATTCGCTTGATCGTGTTGGCATTACGCGATCCGCAGTCGTAGCAGGTTATCGCTTCGATGACGCGATACCCGGCACCGGATTTTGCGTCAATCAGTTCTTTTCCGCCTGGCCGGCCTGCCCTGCCGTTCTCGTCGCGCTTGAGGCTGGTCCGATCAAACTCGATACGCTTGCCGGGTTCGGAGGAAATGGTTTGCCAAGTCCGGCGCAGCAGCGGCAGTCCTGGCAGTGTGGTAGAATGGCGGCAATGGCGAAAGGCGACCCCTTTAAATCTTTATCGTTAAATTCTGATGTTAGCAATGATATTTCTTGGCCAGTTTCTCAGAATCTTAGCCAATATTAAGCTTTCTTGCATTTGCCTGTGTTTCCAGTAACACGGCCTCTCGTTAGGGGTACCGACTGCGTGTTGTGTATTGCGGTCGACTTGAGAAAAACCCTTCAGACCTGACCGGGTCATGCCGTCGTGAAACGAACTCTGTAGTTGGAACCAGATCGCTCCTTGCCCATCTTACCTGCTGAAATTACGCACGGAGCCTCAATGAACGCCACAGAACAATTCCTCGCCGCCAATGCCCACGTCGACAGGCTGCAGTCAAGACACCACCCAATTCCGCAAAGATTATATATCAGAAGGCACGCCCCGATGAATTCAAGTACCGATGCGTGAAATTTCGCAGGACTGGACGCCGACCGCCTTCGGTGGCGAAAAGAGAATCCGCCGGTCTTCGTTTACGACTGCTCCAGCCCCCTTACTCCCGACCCGGCCGCCAAAATCGACATCCGCTCTGGTCTGCCGCCCTGCGTGCCGCCTGGATTGCTGAGCGCGGCGACGTTGAAGAGCTCCGGCCTGAGCTCCGAGTTCGGCCGCATTCGTGCCGAAGACAAGGCGCTCGACGAACTGCGTTTCCCGGCCTGCACCGCAAGCCGCTACCCGCCAAGGCCGGCAAGAACGTCTCGCAGATGCGCTATGCCCGTCAGGGCATCATCCGCCGGAATGGAATACGTCGCCATCCGTGAAAACAACCGCCGTGCCTACATGGAATCGTTACGGTCAACCGGAAAATGGGCGAAAAAATGGCTGCCTGCTTGGTCCAGCACCCAGGCCAGAACTTCGGC
>JADJMS010000036.1 GCA_016709495.1 Candidatus Dechloromonas phosphorivorans
AATAACATAAAACATTTCTGAATAAGCGACGCTTACACCGCCACCTCCAACCATGAAAGCAATTGCTGAAGCTGACAATGCATTGGAAAGATCAACAGCCCAGTGCATTTTTGGTCCAATTTCTATAGCAAGACGCTTCGACTCTGAAGCAGTTAATAAAATATTAACCAATATCAATATAAATAATATAAAACCAAATATTCCCCTATCACCTAAAACTTCAAAGTATGCGCTGTGCGCGGCTCGAAAATTTACAGGTGAATAATCATAAGAAGGGAGAAACCAATAAACCAGTATTTCCTCGAAACATACCCCACACCACGGGGGTTTCCAACGCATGAAACCCCCCACCAAGAACCGGATTCGCCAATGCTATTGCACTACTAATTTGCCACGCCTCAACACGTCCGAGAAATGACGCATCTTGGTCTGCTGTTTGAATGGTATCCATTCGATCAAGCCAGGATGACGGTGCAAAAGTGAGAACAAGTAATGCCAAACTACCAGCTATAACCATTCCACGCACTCTTCGCGACCTGTAAAATTAACCACCCAACCACTAAAACAATGGCAACCAAGCCACCGCGAGAATGCGTCCCCATAACGGCAGCAACCGTTAAAGCAGCGCCACTGATTGCAGCAAATTTCGCCCAGCGATTGCTTGATTGATAATAAAGATAAACAAGCAAGGGCAATCCCATCAAAATCATTACAGCAAAAAGATTATTGTCCCCAAACTTTGCTAGCCCTTGTACATGATGAGCACCACCAGGAATTTAAATACTTTAAACCTTCAATTAATCCATGAAAGCTGACACCCAAACAAAGCGCAACTATAAACATGTGAATTCTTAATCTTCCATATATTAAAAAATGGCATGACTAAAACAAACACTAGTACTTTGACGATTTTTTCATAGATTAACCAATTGCTTGGCACATCAGGATAGGCAAAAATAGCGCTCAATGTTCCATGAGCAAGCCAAATAAGCAACAAAATACTTGTGCGCCCACCCAACCATTTTCTTTTATTACTTTTAAATTAATTAACAACAACCCCAAAGTTATTAGTGCAAATATCAAATTAAACCGCACGCCTGCCAGCAAAACCGTACACATATTCTTCGACAGCCATAAACGCTGTCCAGCCCCAGAGTATGTAAGCAGCAAAAGGATTGCGTAAAGCCATAGGGACAATAAAGAACATCGCCCCGAGCAGCATAAGGTCACGCACGCGGCATGACTCCACCTTAATTTTTCAGACTTATCGAGCGCTAATGTTTCTGTGAAACGAAGATGCCCAGATCCTCAGGATTATCTGATTTAATAGTCCGTAGCACATTGCGCAAGAAAAATTACACATGCCACATCAAGAGTCAGCAGTAAAGATTCCATTAAATTTATCGAAAATTAATATATTAAAGAATAATTAAAAAACTATAAACAAATTGCTTTTAATAAACATTTTGACATCTAATTATAAAAACATTCATGAAATACAGAACAATTTTGACTTATAGCCATTTCCCATCCTTATACATATTTATTCGATTTATTCTACTTAAGTGCCTGAAATAGTCGCAATTGACTGTCGGTTATAGATTGCCAACCAAATTGTTCCGCGCGCGCGTAACTTCCTGCAAGGTGGATTTGCTCGCAACTCACGGATTGATGCACGCTTGTTCTGTTCTGGCACCAAGAATTTTTCCTGCTTCGGCTTTGCCAATGATTTCTGGTACGCCACCTACGTTGCTCGCGATAGCCGGAGTTCCGCATGCCATTGCTTCAAGCAGGACATTCGGCCAGCCCTCGCGAACCGAGGCCAGAACAAGACAATCGGCCGCTGAATACAAAGTACATAAAATGGTTTGCGAAACCGAACCTAGGAACCTTACCTATTGGCAACTTTCAGACTCGTCGCGCAAGCGCCCAACTCTCTTTCCGTATGGTCCTTTCCAGCGATCAGCAGTGTCGCATCCGATAACTCTGGCAAAGCTCTAATAACTAGATCATGCCCTTCTCAGGTATCAAATTGCCAACTGATGCAATGACGTACCCATCCACCGCCATTTGTTGCCAGGCCAAATTGCGATCTAATGGACTAAAGAGTTCAAGATCGACACCGTTTCGTAAAACAGTGATTTTCTTTTCTTCGGCGCCAATTTCCACCAATGATTTTTTCAAAGCACCGCTTACTGTAATGACGACATCGGCATCGCGAGCGGCCTCAAGGATCATTTCCCGAGGTTTTTGAAACTGAGGAATTAGGTTGATATCAGTCCCTCTCGCTGTAATCACGACAGGTTTTCCTAGTGCTTTTGATCAAAGTGGCAGCCACACCATCCGGGTAAAGTAGTGCACCTCGATCAGATCAAATCGAAGCCTTCACTTATTAACTGTTGTGCTGCCAAAAGCCCAGTTCTTGCTAATGATGCCGGCGCACTATTCATACCAATTTTGGTAATAGCAGATAGCGAGGATGGCTTATCTGAATTCCGTTGCGGATTTCATTCTTAGGTACTGCAGCATGCAATGCATACTCACCAAATGCTTTATTTTTGAAGGGAAACCAGGCACAGGGCAACAACTCCGTGTTTCTACTTTCCCACTGCCCAAGAGAGTTGGCGCAGGCGCGTTTCGACAAAGATTCCATGTCCTGGGCGAATACTGCTAGGGTAAAGAGTGGAAAACAAAGGTACGAATCATTGGCTAACCGGTTATTTCCTGTTTCGATAGGTACAACAATCAAGTTCTGGCAGTAAAGTTCTTGATATACCAAGCCATCGATTCTTTCTGCCCTGCATCGACTCTATGCGTTGGTGCGTAACCCAGCAGGCTAGCAGCCTTACTGATGTCCGCTAGCGAATGGCGAACATCGCCGGCTCTAAATCACGATAAGTTGGCTGATAACCGTTAAGGTGTTCAAAACACGCTTCCATGTTTTTCAACAGATGACCACATAAATCATTTAACGACGTGCGGTCCCCTACAGCGACGTTATAGACTTGGTTTTTAGCATCGGGGGTTTCTGTTGCGGCAGCCAACAGGTTCGCCTGGATTGTATTGGCGATGTAGCAGAAGTCTCGACTCGTTTCACCGTCGCCATTGATAAATATAGGTTGGTTAGAAATCATTGCAGAAATCCATTTTGGAATCACAGCCGCATACGCACCATTCGGATCCTGGCGTTTTCCGAAAATATTGAAATAGCGCAACCCGATCGTGTTGAAACCATAGGTTCGTGCAAACACGTCAGCGTAAAGCTCATTAACATACTTTGTCACAGCGTAGGGAGAAAGGGGTTTGCCGATTCTGTCCTCCAACTTGGGTAAGCCAGGTGATCCCCATATGTTGAACTACTAGCGTATAAACAAATCGCCGCACCTTTGCATCCCGTGCGGCCACCAACATATTGAGAAAAGCCACCGATGTTTGTTTGATTGGTGTTTATCGGGTTTTCAATAGACCGAGGCACGCTGCCCAATGCAGCCTGATGAAGTACGTAATCGACAGAAAAACTTTGACCATCTTTGTTCCAGATCAGCGACCTTTGACATGCCTCTAGATCCCGAATGTCACCTTCGTTAAAGTCGAAAAGTCCTTGAAGTTCAGATTTATCCCGACCTGTAGCAAAACTCGTATCGCCGATAGCCGCTTCCAAATTGTGCCGGTGACCAGTAGCGAAATTATCTAATCCGACCACTCTCTGATTAAGACTCAACAAGGTCTCAAGGAGATTGCTACCGATGGCCGAATGCCACCCCAGTCACTAACCAAGTTTGGGTTTGGAAAGTAGTGCCTGTTTGGTGATTTCGTAAGCGAGTGGCGTTGTCATGAATTATTTCGGAATGAAAAATAAACCACAGCCGCCACAGCACATGTACCCAGCCCTAGGAGTGCCAGTGGATCATAAACGGACTTAACGTCAACAAATACACCGCCCGGCTTGAGCAGGCTGGTCAAAATTGGAAGTGGAGTAGCGATGTATTGACAGTGAGACACTGCGGCCACAATTGCATCGACATTATTTGGCAATGCATCCCACGAGGTTAGGCTAATGCCATATTCGTGTTCTGCCTGAGGTTTGCCGGCGATCGGATCATTGACTGTCACTTCACATCCAAAAGAGCGTAGTTCCGTAACTAGATCGGCTACCTTCGAATTGCGCAGGTCAGGACAGTTTTCTTTGAAGGTTAAACCTAGCACCACAACTTTGGCACCCTTGACTGCAGAACCAGCGTTAATCATGTGTTTGACAGTCTGCTGAGCAACATAGGCTGCCATACCGTCATTGATGCGGCGACCAGCGAGTATTACTTGGGGATGATAGCCAAGCATTTTCCGGCTTTGTGAGTCAAGTAATACGGGTCACTACCAATGCAGTGCCCGCCAACCAAACCTGGCCTGAACGGTAGAAAATTCCACTTGGTACCTGCGCCTGCAGTACTTTGGGAAACTATCGATACCAAGTTTGTCAAAGATGATAGCCAACTCATTCATTAAGGCGATGTTTAAATCACGCTGAGTGTTCTCGATAACCTTAGCGGCTTCAGCCACTTTTGATACTGCTGGCACGGTGAACGCCCGCAGGGCAAGCCCCGTAGAGACTGGCAACTGCTTCCCCAGACGTCGGTCCGTCATCACCAGAAACAACTTTGACAATCCGGGTAATGGTGCGCTCTTTATCCCTGGATTGACTCGCTCAGGGAGTAGCTGACATGAAAGTCTTGCTTCCACTTCATTCCGGAATATTTTTTCCAGCACCAGGATACATACTTTTCAGGCCCCCGGACAAACCGTCGATTCATAAATATAGTCGCCCCTTTTTCATGTACTTCCCCACAACGGGGGAAGAACCAATCAGAAGGCAAAGTCCGGAATGTGCGCCTCATCAATGGCTAGGTCGACAGAGACGATAACAAAATCGCCTCCGAGAGCATAGAGGATCGGTCGTCATATTGGAGCTCGCTGTAGCCCTCGGATCTTTCAGAGCTGACTTCACCTGTCGGGTCGTCATATTTCTGGTAACTGGCAACCTGGCTCCGGAAAGCCAATCTCAATAGTCTTAAATTTTCCCCAAACACTCACTGGTAGGCTAACCCCACGTTAGCAAACCAACAACCGCCACCAAGAATGTTCTGATAATTTGCTCATATTAATTAATCCACAAATTTTTTTTTTATGAAATTCAAATAATTTTAAAATACGGTACCCGGAAATTGTTTACGGAAAACAACGAACTATCAAAGCAATTACGGTCAACGCTCCATTTTCAAAAACTTTTGTAAGGGCTAATGTAGTTAGCCACACTATTTTCCAGTTTCGGCTCGCTTCCACGTAACGACGTCCGGCATCAGCGCATGTTTTGCCATGTTTCCTTTTTCTCAAGCAGATCTAGGATCGCAGCGGCCAAGGCGGCACTGTCTCCAGCTTTAAACAGAATGCCTGTTTCCTGATGCCTGATCAGTTCTTTATGCCCGCCCACATCCGATGCAACAAAGATTTGCCCCTGCGCCATTGCTTCTAGGGGCTTGAGTGGCGTCACTAACTCGGTAAGGCGCATGGGGTGTCTTGGGTAAGCGAGGATATCAATCAGGTCGTAGTAGCGATTGACTTCACTGTGCGGCACACGTCCGACAAAGCTCACATTCGCTGAGATGCCTAATGCCTCAGCCTGTTTTTTGAGGTTGGATTCTTGCGGCCCCCCCCCGACTAACAGTACATGAATATCGGCTCGTACTTTCAGAATACCGGGGAGCGCATCCAGTAGCAGGTCCAGCCCTTCATAGGCGTAATACGAGCCAATGAAGCCGATAACTGTTTTACCGGCGAGGCCGTATTTTTCTTGAAGCTCTGGCAATGGCTTGCCGGCCAATTGAAATGCATTGATATCGACCGCATTGGGGATAACGGTGACTTTCTCAGCCGGCACCCCACGTTGGACGATGTCTGCTCGCAAGCCTTCGCAAATGGTAAAGGCGTGGGCGACGCGATTGAGTGCATAGGTTTCCAGCGCACGGATACTGCGATAGCGGAAACTACCTTCCGTAGTCGTGCCATGATCAACGGCAGCATCTTCCCAAAATGCACGAATCTCATAAACAACGGGGATGCCTAATTTGGCGCCCACACGCAATGCTGGCAGAACATTCAAGACGGGCGAATGAGCGTGTAGGATATCCGGCTTTAGCTCAGAAGCAACTTCATAGAGCCGTTTTTCCAGCGCGCGCATCAGGGCAATCTCGCCCGCGATGGGGCGCTTTTTGGCAGTGCTATCCGGCACGGGTGTGCGGAAAAAGTGTAGCCCGTCCACATCCTCTTCCGGTAATTCCGTCGTTCCCTGTTTGGGAGAGGTGATGTGATACGTCTCCCATCCTAGGTTTTGCTGCCCCTTCAGGAGCGCAGCCGTGCGGAAGGTATAGCCACTATGTAACGGAATGGAGTGATCGAGGATATGGAGGATTCGCATCGTTGACTAGCCAGTATTTAGGCAGTTATTCCACAGAAATCCAGCGCTTTAAGTTCGACCAATTTTTGCTTGGCCAAGGGAGCGAGGAATTGACGATGTTTGACCAAAACGGCGAACACATCTGCAGATTTCAATGCCTCTTCCAAGGAAGACAATTCAAACTGCTCGTGAGACTTGATATTAGGCTCAACGGCAACTACGTCATAGCCTTGCGATTTCAATGCGGCAGCGATATGCAGGGCTGGGGATTCGCGCAAGTCATCAATATCGGGTTTGAAGGCCAAACCCAGACACGCCACCTTGGGTTTACACCCCGTACGTGCCGAGGCATCCGCCACGGCAATCTTGATTTGATCAATAGCCCAGACGGTTTTATGGTTGTTAACCTCGCGTGCTGTGCGGATCAGCTGCGCATTTCCCGGATCACGAGCAACGATAAACCATGGGTCAACAGCGATGCAGTGCCCGCCAACGCCAGCGCCCGGTTGCAAAATATTGACGCGTGGATGGCGGTTGGCCAATTGGATCAAGTTCCAGACGTTGATGCCTTCTTTGGCACAAAGCAGGGAAAGTTCATTGGCAAAAGCAATATTCACATCGCGGAAACTGTTTTCAGTTAGTTTGCACATTTCTGCGGTTTTGGCATCGGTTGCCAAGACACCACCACGGACGAATGTACGGTAAAAATCACCGACCAGTTGTGTTGCTTCCGGTGTCAAACCGCCGACCACACGGTCATTCTCAACCAGCTCAGTCATGATCTTGCCGGGCAAGACTCGCTCAGGGCAGTAGGCCATATGAACCTTGGAAACATCAACGCCCGCATCGCCAAGCACTTTGGCCATCATTTCCGTCGTACCAACCGGGGAAGTTGACTCCAAAATAACCAGATCACCTGGTTTTACAAAGCCGGCGATACTGCGGGTCGCAGACAGCACATAGTCGAGATTCGGTTGCGGAATGCCCTCCTTCATGGAACGGGGTTGGCACGCAAATCATATAGATGTCACCACGCTGCGGCGTAGTGAAGGCCTTGAGCCGACCGGCGGTAACCGCTGAACGAACAAAGGCGTCAAGATCAGGCTCGACAATATGAATATTCCCCTGGTTGATGGTTTCAACCGCATGCTGACTCAGATCGGTTCCCAGAACCGAATAACCGTTGCTGGCCAAAAGTGCGGCTGTAGGCAAGCCGATATAGCCTAGACCAACGACACAAACTGTTTTATTCAGCATTGTTAGATCCCTTTCAAAATATTGATAATTCGCTCACATGCCTTGCCGTCACCATACGGGTTGTGTGCCCTGGCCATTGCGGCATAACTCTCTTCGTTGTCCAGTAACTCGGCAATGCTTTTCACAATCGAGTCGCGATGCGCGCCAACCAGGCGAACGGTGCCGGCATCGACAGCTTCCGGGCGCTCTGTTACATCGCGCATGACAAGCACCGGCTTGCCCAAACTGGGCGCTTCTTCCTGAATGCCGCCGCTATCGGTAATCACCAGATAGGCATTTTTCAGCAGATAGACGAATGGCTCGTAGTCGAGCGGATCGACCAGATGGACATTCGACAAGCCCTCTAGAATTTCATGGACAGGCTTTTGCACATTTGGGTTGAGGTGCACCGGGTATACAAACCTGACTGCTGGATAACTGCTAGCCAAATCACGCAGTGCGTGGCAAATCTGCAGGAAACCATAACCAAAGTTTTCCCGGCGATGTCCGGTGATCAATACAAAGCGCTCTGTTTGCCAGTCAAATGGCAGCTGCAGGTTCAAAAAATCGGCTATGGACTGACGGCGGACCGGATCATTTTCAATGCGATCCAGCACCCAGAACAAAGCGTCGATAACGGTATTGCCCGTCACCGTAATTTGTACATCCGACACTCGCTCAGCCAGCAAATTGTTGCGGCTGGTCGTGGTCGGAGCGAAATGCCAACGCGTCAGCTTGCTGGCAACTTGCCGGTTAAACTCTTCGGGAAAGGGGGCGTACAGGTCGTGCGTACGCAAACCCGCTTCGACATGCCCGACCGGCACGCCGGCATAAAACCCGGCCATCGCCGTTGCCAGCGTTGTTGTGGTATCGCCATGCACCAGCAGCAGGTCTGGCTTATGTTCGCGTAGCACTTCCCGCATACCGAGCAGGACGGATGCCGTGACATCGAAAAGATCCTGCCCTGGCTTCATCAGGTTCAGGTCGATATCCGGTGTGATTTCAAAGACTTTCAACACTTGGTCAAGCATCTGCCGATGCTGTGCGGTCACACAGACCAGCGTTTCAAAAGTGTCGGTTTCTGCTCGTAGTGCATGGCAAAGCGGTGCCATTTTGATGGCTTCGGGCCTTGTCCCAAAGACAAGCATCACTTTTTTCTTGGACATGAAAATACTGCTCCCTGTTTCCTGATCAATTGTGCTGGCTTTTTAAGGTGTGGCAATGATAACTGGAAGTTTCAAAACGGCATCGTGAGTAATTCCACAGCGTTGCGCATTGCCGCAACCTTCTTATTAAAATTCTACTTTTTGAAGGGTGAATATTTTCGCAAAATCTTCCCTCCAAAATGGTATACCGCCTTGGCAATACCCAAAGGCGATTGAGGATTGAAGGCAATGATTCCGCGCCGCTCGCGGCGTTCACTCATCCAATCCTGCTTGTATTGGTCATCACCCATCAGGTAATCGACCTCTTCGACACGGTCAACGTCAATAACATGGCGAAAAAGTGCGCCAGTGAGCACCGTTCCGGCAGATGTTTTGACAAATTTCTGGTCGTAGGCCAGTTTGACGATATACGCCTTTTTCTCAACGACCAGCCAGAGCTGAGCAGCAATTGGCAAGTTATCCAGAAAAATTAGCCCGAGACGAAGCCAACCTTTTCGTGCTGCCAATTTGCATAAACCGGGAATGAACTCGGGAAATGGCTCGTGTTCTTTCCAGCTTTTGTTGTAAACCTGAACATAGGCATCGATAGCAACACTTAAGAGATCGTTATCCTGCTGAACAATTTGCAACCTGTACCCGTCGGTTTTGCTGAGCTTTTTTTCCGCGCGAAGCAAGGTATTTTGGAGCCTGGAAGGGCGATCCGACAGATAGGTAGCATAGTTACCGGGATTTGTTTTTTGATGCCAATTTCCGAAACAAACGTAATCATCGACCAACCAGCCGGCATTTTTGAAGCTTGCTTCAAGCAAAGCAAAGGATCGCGACTCGGTGTCCAGCGGAGAAAACTGCGCTTCACTGAATGTTGGTCTTGACTTGCGTAGCAGCTTCGCCAAATTTGTTAAAGCACACTCATCAGCTTGGGCTTCGTTGACCAGGCCAAAAAGCGGTGTGTAAAAAGTTGCGAGCGCCAATATTTTGCCGTGTTCATTGGGCAAAACCATTGCCGGCAAAAAGCTCGACTCCCGCTCTTTACCTTGCGACAGAGGAAAGAGAGCCAGCAACGCTCCCTCCGGCATCGCTGTTTCTGCAAGCACCATAAACCATTCAAGCAGAAGATGCGGGTCAGCATTTTGTGGTCCACTACTTTGCTTGGCTAGCAAAGCACGAGTTTCGTCCACAAAGATTTCGGGAGTATTAAAAATTAGCGACTCGCGACTATTCACCAACATAATTGACTCACTTGATCGCACCCAACCATTCAAGCGTTTGCTGCTCAACTTGCTGGCGCCAGGCCGTGCTGGAAAGGTGTGATCAGCCGTTGCGATGTCGCAGCGCCGCAGGGTGCTTTGCTCAAGAATGCCGGACCAACTCGGGTCACTCGTCGCGCAATCAAGAAACTCCTTGGCGACTAAATCCTTGCCGCTCAAAATCAACAAAATCCGGCCATCAAATTTGCGCAGCGCTTGCGGCATGATCTGACGAAATGACAAAGCACCTTGGTGAGGCGCTTCTGCTCCGCGCTTCGCCAACTTGACATTATTCTGCAGCCCGCGCATTGCCTTGCCTAGCTCAAGCTGACCTTTGAATAACTTGGCCCAAAAATCTGCGCTTATCAGGCGTTGACCGTAATAATGTTTAACCTGCGTCCGTGCCAGCGTGCTTTCCGAACGCACCCAGGGGTTGAGCAATGCCAACCCTGCAACACGCTGATCCTGTGTAGCGTGGCAGTAGATCAGGATGGCCGAGGCGGCATCGCAAAGTCCCCACAAGACGACCCGTTTAAGTGCTGGCGACTGGGCCAGCAAGGTATCGATAGCGGCAGCGATTTCGTCGTTGATATCTTCGAAACTATGCGACGTTCCTGCGCTATCGCCCATCCCACGATGATCGAAGCGCAAGCAAGGGTATCCGGCAGTTGCCAGAGCACGCGACAACAGGGTGAATTGGCGGTGACTGCCAACACGATATTGAGGACCGCCAACGACGATGACGATGCCGGTTTCACTGGCTTTTTCAGGGAGGGCAACAATGCCGAGCAGTTCCTCGCCGGCACATGAAAAGTGAATTGCCGCTTCGCGATAATTCACTGGACAGCCTCGAGAGCAGACAATGTAGCGACAAGCAAGGCCGGAACCTGTTCGATTTCAGCGGTTTGCCAGAAACTGGGGCCACTGACAGTTTGATGATCTACCTGATGACCTGCGTTGCGCCAGTTATCCAGTTGCGTTGCGGTCGACAGCGAAATTTCAGGATTTTCTCGACTGGAGACATCCAGCCAGATCAGATTGCTGGCTGCAGCATTTAAAGGATTGACCTCTGCCAGCGCCAGCGGGTTCGCCAACAACGGGGAAAGTTGATAGCCCGCTACTTCAATTTCCTTACCCGCAGCAAGAGCTGCCTTCAAGCGCGCAACAACACCTTTGCCTCCACCCGCATCAGTCAACTCACCAGCCGCTGCCAGGCGAAGAAATTGCTGGAGCACGACTTGCCCGACAAGCATGGGTTGCCAGAAGAGAAAATTGACCTTTTCCGGCAAGCGCGGCGCGGCAGATGCAGCAATCAGGCAGCCTGCGCGCAAGCCCCAAAGCCAGATTGGCGCTGACGAACGCTGGCGGAGGTATTGATAGGCAATTTCAACATCGGCAAGCCAGGCAGACCAAGTCGCATCACCGAAATCTCCGCTGCTGTCACCGCACCCGAGAAGGTCAATCTGCAAAACGCTGTAGCCCGCTTCTGCCAGTGCTTTAACCTGCAGAGCAACCATGCGCCGTGTTTTATTTAGTTCCTCGGCGAAAGGATGGAGGTAGATCAGTGCCGCTTTTTCGTTGTTTCCAGAGGCTGGCGTATACAGGCAAAAGCGATAGCCATTTTCAGCAGGAAGAAAAAAAGCTTCGCGCGCCATCAACGTATTCAGTGCTTGAGCTTGCTGCTCACATAGGCAACCAATGTACCCACCGTTGCGAAGGTCGAGCCGTCGATATCGTCATCTTCCACGGCGAATCCGAATCGGTCTTCAAAACTGGTGATTACGCCAAGTACAGCCATTGAATCAAGCTCAGGCAGCGCGCCGAGCAATACCGTCTGATCGGAAAAACTTTTGGCGCGACCTTTAAGGCTAAGCACTTCATCGAGAATTTCGAGAACTTCGTTTTGGATATTCAAGACTTGCTCCAAGACTTTTTATGCGAGACGCGGCATTATAGGGCCATCATCATCAAGCCCCACCCAAAGTCATGGCCTGCCGTATCGTATGAAGGATAGCGTTTTACTCCATGAATTAGTCAGCCACAGCGCAGAAATGCGTCCTGATGCGCTTGTTCTTACCAATCAATCAGCCCATCTGACTTACGGTGAACTAGCCAATTTCATCAAGCGTTTCGCCAGTGGCGCAATCGCCCTGGGTTTAGCGCGCGGCGAACGTGTTGCGGTCTACCTCGAAAAACGCTTCGAAAATGTGATTGCCTGTTTTGGTGCATCGGCAGCAGGCTGTATTTTTGTCCCGATCAATCCTTTGTTGAAGCCGGAACAGGTCGCCTACATTCTCCGCGACTGCAACGTTCGATTGTTGGTCACATCACAAGACAGGCTTGCACTACTCAGCGAGGTATTGCCTGACTGTCAGGATTTAAGTCATGTGCTGTGTGTTGATGCACAGCCGCAGTGGGATGAATTCCTCAATCAGCCATTGGTGGCGCTGCCGCGCAGGATAGACAGTGACCCTGTCGGAATTTTTTACACATCAGGCAGCACCGGCAAACCCAAGGGAGTTGTGCTCTCCCACCGCAACATGGTGGCCGGTGCAAAAAGCGTCGCCGGATATCTCGAAAACAGCCGGGATGATGTGTTGCTGGCAGCGCTGCCTCTTTCATTTGATGCCGGTTTCAGCCAGCTGACGACTGGATTTTTTGTTGGCGCAAGGGTTGTCCTGCTCAACTACCTGCTGCCGCGTGATGTGATCAAAACCATAGCTCGAGAAAGAGTGACCGGCCTGACCGCTGTTCCACCTCTTTACATCCAGCTCACTCAAATACCCTGGCCGGAATCAATCACCGATCACCTGCGCTACTTTGCCAACACGGGCGGACGCATGCCGCGCGAAACCCTGACGGCGCTGCGCAAGCATTTGCCCAGGACGCAGCCCTTCCTGATGTACGGCCTGACCGAAGCATTCCGCTCAACTTACCTGCCGCCAGCCGAAGTCGACAATCGCCCGGACTCAATCGGCAAAGCAATCCCCAATGCAGAAATTCTGGTATTGCGCGCAGATGGCACCCCCTGTGCGCCCAACGAGCCGGGGGAACTGGTCCATCGCGGCGCCTTGGTCAGCCTGGGCTACTGGAACAACCCGCCAGCAACTGCCGAGCGCTTCAAGCAACTGCCACCAACAATGCCCAGTCTGGTATTGCCGGAGATTGCCGTCTTCTCGGGAGATACAGTGCGCATGGATGAAGCGGGATTCCTCTACTTCATTGGCCGCAACGACGAGATGATCAAAACCTCCGGCTACCGGGTCAGCCCGACTGAAGTGGAAGAAATTCTTTACGCAACGCAGTTGGTTCGGTGAATGCGTTGCATTCGGCGTCAATAATGAGCGCCTGGGGCAAAGCATTCAGGTAATTGCAACGGCACCCGGTAATGCCGATCTGGATACCGCCGCATTGCTGGCCGAATGCCGCAGCCGGATGCCAGCCTACATGGTGCCGGCAGGTATAGCAGTACAGAATGGCCCCTTGCCACGCAACCCGAATGGGAAAATCGACCGTAAATTGCTGTCAACCGTATGGCTTGAACAGAACACCGCTTGATTACGATTGGACTGTCGCACAATGTCAAATTCACCTGTAAGCCTGCCCACCCATGCCCCCATGTCCCAGTTTCCGGTCATTGATGGCATGCTTTTAGTCGGCGGCATAGCACTCTCTCAACTCGCAGCGCGTGTCGGGCAAACGCCTTTTTATGCTTATGACCGCCAGTTGATTCGCAACCGGGTTGCTGAACTTCGCCAAGCTCTACCAACCAGCATCAAACTGCATTACGCGATGAAGGCCAACCCTTTACCCGCAGTAGTCGGTTTGCTGGCCGGGCTGGTTGATGGCATCGATATCGCATCAGCCGGCGAGTTGAAGATTGCGCTGGACGCAGGCGCCAATCCTCGCGACATCAGTTTTGCCGGACCGGGAAAACGGCACAGTGAGTTGAGCCAGGCCGTGGCGGCGGGCGTCTTGATCAATCTTGAGTCCTTTCGCGAAGTTGGCGAACTGGCAAGCATTTCGGCAACCCCTCAAGCTACCTGCGCGAGTCGCGATCCGGGTTAATCCTGATTTCGAACTCAAGGGCGCCGGCATGAAGATGGGCGGCGGCCCGAAACAGTTCGGGATTGATGTCGAGCAGGTGCCTGAATTGCTTGCCGCAATCAAAACAGCGGGGTTGCAGTTTGCCGGCTTTCATATCTTTTCCGGGTCACAGAATTTGAAAGCTGAGTCCATCTGTGAAGCCCAACAAAAATCCTACGAACTGGCACTTAGCCTCGCGCAACACACCCCGGAACCCATCCGTTTCCTGAATCTGGGTGGCGGATTCGGCATCCCCTACTTCCCCGGTGAACAAGCGCTTGACCTGGCCATGATTGGGCAAAACCTGAAGCAAATTGCTGCCCGCGCCGCGCAAGAAATGCCGGAGGCCGAACTCATCCTTGAACTGGGGCGCTACCTGGTTGGTGAAGCAGGAATTTACGTCACACAAATCGTCGACCGCAAGATCTCGCGCGGTCAGACTTTCCTTGTCGTTGATGGCGGACTCAACCACCATCTCGCCGCATCAGGCAATTTTGGGCAGGTTATTCGCAAAAATTACCCAGTTGCAATTGGCAATCGCATGGGCCAAGGAGAAAAGGAAACCGTGTCTATTGTTGGTCCGTTGTGCACACCGCTTGATTTACTGGCTGATCGTATGGAACTGTCAGTCGCCAAACCAGGTGATTTCGTTGTGATTTTTCAATCTGGCGCTTATGGCGCCAGCGCCAGTCCGCAAGGTTTTCTCGGGCATCCAGAAGTTATCGAGGTTCTGGTCTGAAGCCCTGGTAATTCAGTTCCTTAGAGACAGCTTTGCCCATGTAATGCCCAACCACTCGTGTAAAGCATAGTAAGAGTTTTGCATTGCCGATGCCGAAGGTACCCAGTCAAATACTGAAGGCGGTGCCCCTAGCCCTCTGAAACCTGTAGGGCCGGGAATTACCTCAAGCCCTGCTTGCTCGAACAACAAACGGGAGCGTGGCATGTGAAAGGCCTGGGTGACCAGCACAATCCGTTTGATGCCTGCCTCGCTCAGGATTTCAGCCGACATCCGGGCATTATCGGCAGTATCCATGGAATTCGTTTCGCGCCAGCGAACTTTGACACCCAGCTCATTCGCCATAATTTCCGCCATCACGGCAGCTTCCGACTTGCTTGCGCGAAGCGGCTTGCCGCCACTGACAAGTACCGGCAAATCAAGCTTGCGGGCGAGATAGGCGCCATAACGTAACCTGACCAATGTCCGCTCATTGGCCGTATCACCACCATATTCCGGCGCATCAAAATTCAGGCTGCTGCCCAACACAACTATCGCCCCCGCCCCTTTTGCCTCGCTCACAACGGGCCCCGCGTCTTGTTCAAGCGTGGTAATCAGCCATTGCGAAACCACCGGCAGGCTCTGGGCAATAAGAAGCACACCGGCAAACAAGCTTAGCCCCAAGGCCCAGCGCTTTTTTCTGAATACGCCAGCGATACCAAGCAATAACAGGCCATTACCCGGAGGCAAGAGCAAGGCACCAAGCAAATTCTTTATAAACCAGACGATAGACATAGCGGATTCAAATGTTATTCCGGCCATTCTAATCGTTGCCTGCTGTACAGTTGATTCTGCCTTCTTCACAATTCTGCTGTTAACTGCCTCTCTCAGTCATAGTGCGCCAATCTCGTGAAACTTTTCTACACCGATGTCTTCGTTCTCCCCCTCCCCACCGGCCATCGTTTCCCGATGGAGAAATATTCGCGGTTGCGTGAAAGCCTGCTGACCAGTGGCGAGTTCGCGGTAACTGATTTTCATCTGCCGCACGCCGCCAGCGACGAAGAACTGGCACGCGCCCATGATCTCAAATACATCGAGCAGGTTTGTTACGGTCAACTGCCGGAAAAGGCGCAAAAATCGATAGGTTTTCCGTGGAGCGAAGGCATGGTCGAACGCTCCCGTCGCTCTGCTGGCGCCACCATCTGCGCCTGTCGCGCCGCATTCCAGGATGGCGTTTCAGCAAATCTCGCCGGCGGCACACACCACGCCTTTCGAGATCGGGGCGAAGGCTTCTGCATTTTTAATGATGCCGCTGTTGCCGCTCGTGCCATGCAGGCGGAAGGCCGGGCAAACCGGATATTGATCGTTGATTGTGATGTCCATCAGGGCAATGGCACCGCCAGCATTCTGGCCGGTGACGAAAGCATTTTTACTTTCTCGATCCACGGCGCGCGCAATTTTCCTTTTGAGAAGGAGCAAAGCGATCTCGATATTGAATTGCCCGATGGCTGCACGGATGACGCCTATCTCTTGCGACTTGAAGAAGGCCTGAATACCGCCTTCGACATCGCCCACCCTGAACTCGTCATCTATCTGGCCGGCGCCGATCCGTACAAGGATGATCGCCTCGGCCGCCTCGGGATGACGATGGCCGGACTCGCCGAACGTGATCGCCGGGTATTCGAGCATTGCCGCATCCGGCAAATACCGCTCGCCATCGCCATGGCCGGCGGCTACGCCCGGCAAATTGACGATACGGTCGCCATACACCGAACAACCATCCTCCTCGCCCGGCAAATGTGGGGCTAGAATTCCCTAATGAATACTGACCTCTATCTCAGCCCTAGTCTGCGACAGATTGAATCGCGCCACAGCCAGCAACCGCTGATGCAACGTGCCGGTGCTGCCGCTGCTGAATGGGCGGGCTCGCTGGCCAGCGAGCGCAACCAGCCCGTACTCGTGCTGGCGGGCCCCGGCAATAACGGGGGCGATGCGTTTGAAGCTGCCCGCTTGTTGCGAGAGCAATTTTTCGATGTACGCCTTGTTTTTATCGCCGATCCCGCCAACTTGCCGAAAGATGCGGCGGCTGCCTATCAGCGTTTCAAACAGGCAGGCGGCACTACACTCAGCGCCATTCCGGATGACTGCCACTGGTCACTGATTATCGATGGCATCTTCGGCATCGGCCTCACCCGTGCGCCGGAAGGTCGCTACGCCGAATGGATTGCCACCGCCAATCGCCATGCCAGCCGCGATGATTGCCCTTTGCTGGCGCTCGATTGCCCATCCGGCCTGAATGCCGATAGCGGTCAGGCACTGGGCAACACCATCATAGCCAGCCACACAATCACCTTCATTGCCGGCAAACCCGGGCTGGTAACCGCCGAAGGGCCGGATCATTGCGGTGAAATTCGTATAGCCAGCCTTGATTTGACAACCGATGCCGACCTACCGGCTGATGGTCAGATCGTCAGCCTCGCCGATTTTGCCGCGCAATTGAAACCTCGCCAGCGCAACAGCCACAAAGGCAGTTTTGGCAGTGCCGGCATTATCGGCGGCAGTAAATCGATGCTTAGCGCCGCCTTGCTCGCCAGCCGCGCTGCCTTGAAACTGGGTAGCGGCCTGGTCTATGTCGGCCTGCTTGATCCTGAACCACCCAGTGTTGATCTCAACCAGCCCGAACTGATGCTGCGCCGGCCTGAAGCCGTGTTGCAGTCCGATCTTCGCGCGCTGGCCTGTGGCCCTGGCTTGGGTCGTTCCAGCGAAGCCAGCCGGGTACTCGAAAAATCGCTGATGTGCCCGGTTCCGGTGGTGCTTGATGCCGATGCACTCAACATTCTGGCCACTGATGGCCGTCTCGAAGGCAACCTCTACAACCGCGTTGCACCGGTCATCCTTACCCCGCACCCGGCCGAAGCCGCCCGTCTGCTCGCTTGTTCGGTACGCGAGGTGCAAAGCGACCGAATTCAGGCAGCATGCGAACTGGCCCGCCGCTATCGCTGTGAAGTCGCATTAAAAGGCTGCGGCACCGTCATAGCCTCGGTCGACGGCCCGTGGTGGATCAATACCACCGGCAACCCCGGCATGGCGACCGCCGGCATGGGTGACGTGCTGACCGGCATCGTCACCGCCCTGCTCGCCCAAGGATGGCCAGCCCTACAGGCGCTGCTCGCCGCCGTACATCTACACGGGGCAGCAGCCGATCGACTGGTCGCCAATGGCAGCGGCCCGATCGGCCTCACCGCTGGCGAAGTCATCGCACCAGCCCGACAGATTTTCAACGAATGGGCGGGTAAGGGTAAAGCATATTAAGCGCCATGCTCTGGCCATTCGGCTGGACAATGCGTACATGCTCACGGCGCAGGTCCCGCGCATGCTTGAGACCGCAGGCATGGGCGATCATCTCGACTTCCTTGTTCATGTTGCGCGTGTAGGCAGCCACCCGCTCCGCCTTGTTTTCGACATCCAGCCCGCGTTGCAGCTTGAGATCATGCGTCGTGATACCGGTCGGGCAGCTATTTTGATGGCAGCGCAAGGCCTGAATACAACCCAGGGCGAACATATAGCCACGCGCTGTATTGACGAAATCAGCCCCACAAGCCAGCGCCCAGGCCACCTTGGCTGGGGTGATGATTTTGCCCGAGGCAATCACTTTGATCCGCTCGCGCAACCCATTTTCGATCAAGGCATCCACCACGCGCGGCAAAGCTTCGTTAATAGACAAGGCCATGTGATCGGCCAAGGCCTGCGGAGCAGCACCCGAACCCCCTTCACCCCCGTCAATCGCCAGAAAATCCGGAGCACTTTGCAAACCTCGCCGATTGACCGTCGCCGCCAGTTCATTCATGAATTGCCAGCCGCCGATTGCCGTCTTGATGCCGACCGGTTTGCCGGTAATTTCACGTACTTGCTCAACCATATCGAGCAATTCATCCATGTTGCTGGTTTCCGGATGCCGATTTGGCGATAGCGAATCCTGGCCAGCCGGAATACCGCGAATTTTCGCAATCTCCTCGGTCACTTTCGCCGCCGGCAGCACACCGCCCTTGCCCGGCTTGGCGCCTTGCGAGAGCTTGATCTCGAAAGCCCGTACATTTTCATGTGCAGCCATCTGGCGCAACTTGTCCGGATCAAGTCGGCCATGTTCATCGCGCACCCCGTACTTGGCGGTGCCGATCTGATAAATCACATCGCAGCCGCCTTCCAGGTGATAAGGACTGAGCCCGCCCTCGCCAGTATCCATGTAGGCACCGGCCTTCGCCGCGCCATGCGACAAGGACTGCACCGCCGGTTTCGAAATTGCACCGTAGCTCATGCCGCTCACATTGATCAGCGAGCGGGTGGAAAAAGGTTTTCGCACCAGCCTTCGCCAATCACCAGCGGCGGCGTCGGTTCGTGTTCGCCATCCAGCACGGGAAAAGCGGCATTGACGAAAACCAGCGCACCCGACTGATTCAGGTCGTAAGTCGAACCAAAGCCAAGAATCCCACCTTCATTCTTGGCCATACGATACACCCAGGCCCGCGTCGCCCGGTTGAAGGGCATTTCTTCGCGATCACCGAGGAAAAAATATTGACGGAAGTATTCGCCCAGATCCTCAAAGAAAAAACGTAGCCGCCCGATGATCGGATAGTTGCGCAATACGGTATGGCGCTTCTGGGTAATGTCGCGCACGTAGAAATAGATCAACACCAACGCGATGATCAGAGCAGAAAGCACGCCCAGACTGACATGAAAAACCCCGACAACATCGGCCACAGGCAACCTCCAGACGTTACAATTGGCGTCCAGCATGCCAATTTGAACCTGATATGTCCATCGATTTTGACTACCCGCTCGCCGAAGAAATTACCCGCAACGTAGCCGCCGCTCTGGCCGAAGACATTGGTGCCGGTGACCTTACCGCCAGTCTGGTGCCGGCCAATCGTCGCGTTGAAGCCACCGTCATTTCGCGTGAAGCAGGCGTACTCTGCGGTATCGCATGGTTTGAGCGCTGCGTCAGCGAACTTGACCCGACAGCGCGTATTGAATGGCAAGCACAGGATGGCGATCGGATCTCCCCGAATCAAATGCTCTGCCGCATCACGGCTGATGCCCGCGCCCTGCTCACAGCGGAACGAAGCGCCCTCAATTTCCTGCAACTACTCTCCGCCGTCGCCAGCAAAGCCCGGATTTACGCAGATGCCATTGCCGGCACTAAAGCGCAAGTGGTCGACACGCGAAAAACCCTGCCCGGCCTGCGCATCGCCCAGAAATACGCCGTGCGTGCCGGTGGCGGCGGCAATCACCGCCTCGCCCTGTGGGATGCCATCCTGATCAAGGAAAACCACATCATGGCGGCTGGCGGCATCGTTGAAGCCCTGCAGGCGGCACAAGCCGTAGCTCAGGCAGCCAGCGAGCGCTGTAAATTCATCCAGATTGAAGTTGAAAATCTGGCCGAATTGGAAACCGCCCTCGGCGCTGGCGCCAAGATGGTTTTACTCGACAATTTCAGTCTCGATATGCTGCGCGAAGCCGCAAAGATCAATGCGGGTCGCGCCATTCTTGAAGCCTCCGGCAACGTCACCTTAGAGACGATACGCGGTATTGCGGAAACCGGTGTTGATCGTATTTCGGTCGGTGCGTTGACCAAAGATGTCAAAGCGCTCGACCTTTCCATGCGCTTTTTCGAGCTGATATCGCCATACCAACGGCAATGTTCAAGCTACCCAAGCAATGTAAACTAATGTAAATTGCGCTTAAAAATTCTCAGGAACACCCATGCTATTCGCCCTGTTCTACATCGTAGCCATTGTTATTCTGGTTCTGCACTTCACGGGTTTTTTGGCGCGCCACAATCTTGAATGGCTGGTTCTGGTATTGGCTGTGGCAGTCTTTCCCGCCGTTATTTACCTGTAGATTGTTGCCCTGCGGCACGGCTCAACGCCTTAACTTGTCGCCGACACTAACAACGTCGTAGCAGCCTGCACCACTTTAATTGCCATTTCTCAGGCAAACGCCCCAGTCTGGTGAATTCCCCAAAGGTCGCAAACAGGCTGAAAAATCCTGTTTCACGCTCAATCTGGCTGCTTAATTCCTGTCATACCTAGCCGGTTTAAAAATTGCTTAGGACACCTTGGGCAACGGTGCCCAAGCAGCCTGCTGATTCTTGAAATCGCGCAGCCAACTGCCTTCGAGGGGTCAATGGCGACTCCGATTTAGATGAGCATTGTCAGGATTGCGACAAACCATGAAAACACTGATTCAGGTCACTGAAATCTGGGTGCCCAACAAGCAGCGCACCCACCTCGAATTTTTTGACGGCCTATATGGCGAACTGGGCGACTTCAAAGGCACCAGCGAAAGCATGAGCTTCGCCTACGACGAAGGCTTGCCGGGCAAGGCCTGGGCTGCAAAACGTCCGGTCATCCTGCCTAAATTCGAGAATTCGTATTTCCTGCGTACCGAGGCGGCCATCAAAGCGGGACTGACTGCCGCAATTGCCCTGCCCATTTTTTCCGGCGACTATCTGCAGGCGGTTATTGTGTTCTTTATCGGCGACGATATCGATAATGTTGGCGGCATTGAACTCTGGAGCAACACGCCTGCCGACTCATTCGACATGGGCATGATCGATGGTTATTACGGCACTGCCGAAATGTTTGAATGGACGGCACAACACACCAAGTTCCGTCCCGGATTCGGCCTGCCTGGCATGGTCTGGCAAAGTGGCATGCCGGTCATTACGGACAATCTGCTCAGCTCAAAGCGTACCTTGCGCCACGATAGTAACCTCCGGGTCGGCATCAGCAAGGGCGTCGGCATTCCTGCTCCTTTGACGGCAAGGAGGTGCTCGTGATGACCTTCCTCTCTGCCCTCGGCACACCGATTGCCCGCCGCTTTGAAATCTGGGTACCCAACGACGACGGCAGCGCCTGCGCTTTGCCAGCGGGGATTGCGACCAGACGCCGCAACTCGCCGAATGCCACGCCGAGGCGAGCATCGCACCGTGGGAAGGAGCTATCGGCGAAGCCTGGCAAAAAGGCGTCCCGGCGGTACGCAGCAACCTGGTTTTTGAGCCTGGCGCAGCCGCCCGCGCAGCAACCGGCGTCGGCCTTTCCTCTATGGTCGTCGTACCAGTGATTCAGGAAGGCCGCTTCAAGGCAGCGTTGCCTGGTATTTCTGAGTCGATGAAAAGGGCAGCCAAAGCTGCCCTGATCTAAGCTTTCGAGCTTAAACCCGCTCAACAATAAACTGTTTGATGGCATCCACATCGGGCGCCATCACCACCACAAACTGCTCGAGATTTTCGATACCCGCCAAATCAGCCGGGCGCACCGGTTCAGAGCCCAGCGCCTCGCGAATCGTTTCCTCGAACTTGGCCGGCTGGGCGGTTTCCAGAACGATCATCGGCACATTCGGCAGACGATGCTCCAGCGCCACCTTCAGGCCATCGGCGGTATGGGTGTCGAGCATCACGTTATAGCGCCCCTGAGCGAAGCGTATGGTCTTGATCCGGTCGCTATGCGTGCTCTTGCCGGAAACAAAACCAAATTTCGGCAGGTTTTTCCAGTGGACCGTAACAGATAGGTCAAAAGCCTCGCCCTTATCGACTTTTGCCCACAACTCGGCAACCACCGCCGGATCACGGCCAACCATATCGAAAACAAAACGCTCAAAGTTGGAGGCTTTGGAAATATCCATCGACGGGCTGGAAGTAATGCTGGTTTCGACTGAAGTACGCGGACGATAGACGCCGGTGCGGAAGAATTCGTCGAGCACATCATTTTCGTTGGTCGCCAACACCAGTTTGGCAATCGGCAAGCCCATCTGACGAGCAATGTGGCCGGCACAAATGTTGCCGAAGTTGCCCGACGGCACGGCGAAGGCGACTTGTTCGTCGTTCGATTTCGTGGCCAGGAAATAGCCCTGGAAATAATAGACGATCTGCGCGGCAACCCGCGCCCAGTTGATCGAATTGACCGCACCGATCTTGTATTTGGCCTTGAAGGCGGCATCGTTGGAGACGGCTTTGACGATGTCCTGCGCGTCGTCGAACATGCCGGTGACGGCGATATTGAAGATATTCGGGTCTTGCAGCGAGTACATCTGGGCGCGCTGGAAGGCGCTCATCTTGCCATCCGGCGAGAGCATGAAAACCTTGACGTTGTGCTTGCCGCGCATGGCGTATTCAGCGGCCGAACCGGTGTCACCGGAAGTGGCGCCGAGGATGTTGATCGATTCGCCGCGCTTGTCGAGGACGTATTCGAACAGGTTGCCAAGCAACTGCATGGCCATGTCCTTGAAGGCCAGCGTCGGGCCATTGGACAATTCCTGCGTGTAAAGGCCGTCCTCGAGTTTGGTCAGCGGGGTGATCTGGGCTGCATCGCCACCGTTGCGCGTGTGGCAATAGACCTGGGCGGTGTAGGTCTTGGCAACCAGCGCCTTGAGGTCAGCAGCAGGAATATCGGTGATGAATTTGGAAAGAATTTCGTAAGCCAGTTCGGCGTACGACAGTTTGCGCCAGGCATCGAGTTCGGCACGGCTGATTTGCGGATAACTTTCCGGCAGATAAAGCCCACCATCCGGGGCCAGGCCACCGAGGAGGATGTCGCAGAAAGCCTGGGGTGCGGCGTGACCGCGAGTTGAAATGTAGCGCATGGCAAAGCCCTGAAAAGCGAAAAAACGGGATTTTACCGCGAGACGCGCATTGCTTGCGCCAATCCAAATGCAAAGAGTCCGATTGCCAACCCGGCAAACACACCGCCAACAACAGGGAGTCCAGCAAGTAAAGCCAGCCCGCCAAGAAAAAAGAATGCAGCGCGCCAGACACCGCTCATCGCCAGTTGTTCGCGCATCAAGGCACGTGCCGGAATCACCGGACCCGGCCAGCGCCAGACGGGCAATAACTGGGTCAGTGCGCCAGTCACCAGCGGTAGCAAAAAGCCCAGCGCCCAGGCGGCAATAGCCGGTCGCGCTGCCAGCAAATTCGCAGCGTGCGCCACGCCAGCCATTAAATTCAATAACAAACCGAGCAATGCCGCCAGCAATGAAGCCGCTGCCCCATCGCTCAACAAACGCCTGATTCCGTAACGCCGAATCCACTGCCCCAAGAGCCCAAAGCTGACCACAAAAAATATGGCAGCCCCCGGTACCGCCAGCCACCAGAACAAGCCAGCCCCCAGGCTAACGGCAAAGACGCCAGCCAGAGCCGGCCACAAGCGGCGGCGCAACCAGCCTGCCGCATCCGGATCGCCCTGACCGAGAACAGTAGGCAGCAGCACAGGCAACGTACCCAACGCCGCCAGGCCAACCAGGCCGAGCGTATTCAAATGCAAATGTAAGGCGCGTAGCTGCCCATACCACTCAGGCACAGCAGTCAGCAGCGGCACGACGAACAAGGCCAGCAACAGGCAAGTCAAGGCGGCTACATACCAACGCCAGCCCGGATGCGGCGACCCCAGGCAACGTTTGGCTCGACCAAAAATCCAGTGAAGAAAAATTAGCCCCAAAATCACGTCGACCGTAACAATCGGGTGCAAAACCCAGCGTGGCAGCCAACCCTGCAAGGTGGCAACGACGATCAGTCCGGTGATTTGCAGCAAGCCGGGTAACCAGCGAATATGCTTTTCCGGATCTCCGGTTCGCGTCAGTACCGGCACAAAATGGCTGATCGCCGCAAAGATCAGCGGCACAATGCCGACGGCAAAGGCCAGGTGGGCAACTGCCACTGGCGAGCCCAACTCAGTCAGCGTTAGTACAACGCTGACCAACAGGGCGAGAAGGGTCAGGCTCGCGGTAGGGATCAATCAGTTTTGAACGGCGAAATCGATGACGATGGCACCCGGCTCGCGCTGTACATAGGCAATGCTGACGCGGTCACCATAACGCTGTTGCAGTTGAGCCAGCAGTGGCAGCGGATCATGGTCGTTGCAGAAACGCATGGTTTCGCCCGCCTGCAGCGAATCCAGTGCGCCAAAGATGGCAGCATGGCGAAAACGCTTGGCAACGCCGCGCGCATCGAAGGGGTAAAGGGCTTCAGCGGTGGTGTGGTTGCAGACGTGAATGGGTTGCATGGTGGCTCCTTGAATGGCTTGCCGGATTGGCAATTGTCGTCAATTTTGCCTAGCCAGCAACTTTATTTCCTTGATCTCAATCGCAATGCCCTTTCTTTGTACAGGGAAATATGTAAAAGCACTCGCCTTTTAGCCGCCAGCAACTACAAAGAAAACATACCTCACGCACAGGAGAACCATCATGCTGCGCCAACACCTGAAACGATATGGTTACCAGAGTGCTGAGGATGCAATTGAATTCATCATGGCCGGCATTTGCATTGTGCCTCCCCTACTCATGTTGAGCGGATTTGTCTTTGCCGGCGCAGCGGTTTTGATGTTTCTGATCATATTTCTTGCAGTTGTCGGTATTTTCACCCCCGCGCCACCCGCGCCACCCGCGCCAGCAGAGAACAAAAACGAAGATAAGGAAACACCACCGCTTTAAAGCTATCGAATGCTCACACCTCAACGTTGGGTTGATTGCTTTTGTGAACCAAATAGTGATTGCAGGCAACGCCCAACCTCGCGCCAGAACGAAATACCATTCGGCGGAATGACGACAAACTGAGTGCTACCGCAAGCCTGAAGCGTTACCCAGCCACCGGATTCCGCAACCCACGCCTGTTCCGCGGCCAGAAACACTTCGGGGGCAAGGATATTTTCCGCGATCCACTGCATTGGGCAGCGCACGACCAGTTGCCCGCCCATAACCAGCACGGCACTCCCCGCTTCAAGCAATACTTGCCTTGATTCACCACAGCTCAAGGCCAGATTCATTACCGGACGATCTTCCATGTTGCGCACTCCTCAGCAAAATCCCGAAGCTCGGGACACGAAGAGATCGTAACCAGCGCAGCACTTCAAAAACAGACACACAAACCACCTATCTGTAGCGTAGCAGTTGGCACAAATCCAATCTGTTATGGTGTGAATTCTGGCAATCTATATCTGTCGTAACTGAAGCTGCCGCGAGAAGATAGCGCATGGACCAAATTCCCATTTACCGCCGGCTGGCCGGCCATTACCGCGCAGCCATCGAATCCGGCACGCTGCTTGTCGGTGAGCGTTTTCCCTCAATGCGCGCGCTGATGGCTCGACATGAAATCAGTCTGTCGACTGCACTGCAAATCTGCCGCCAACTCGAAACTGATGGCTGGCTCGAAGCCCGGCCGCGTTCCGGCAACTTTGTTCGTCAATCCCGCCGCGCGCTCGTACAACACCTGGTTGAACCCTTGCCCGGCCAACCGCTCGACCCGGCCCAGTACGTCGGGATCAACAGCCGGGTTTCACAATTCATTGCCCTCGGGCGCCAGCATCCGGTTGCAATCAACTTTTCCGGTGCCCGCTGCGCCCCGGCGCTCTACCCCGGCGAAGCCCTGAAAAATGCTGCCACCCGCGCCCTGCGGCGCGACCCCGAATTGCTGGTCAAAGTATCGCCGCACAATGGCAACCCCGGTTTTCGCAGTATTCTGGCCAAACGCGCCATGGCCAGCGGCATGCTGATTGCCCCGGAAGATGTAGTTGTCACCCAGGGCTGCATCGAAGCACTCAACCTCGCCTTGCGCGCAGTAACGCAACCAGGCGATATCGTTGCCATCGAATCACCATCCTTTTTACGGCCTGCTGCAAATCCTCGAAAGTCTCGGCCTGCGCGCGCTGGAAATACCGACCAGCCCGCAAACCGGCATTTCAATCGAAGCGCTTGAACTGGCCACACAAACCTGTGGGCCGATCAAGGC
The DNA here is from genome assembly GCA_016709495.1 of Candidatus Dechloromonas phosphorivorans. Taxonomy (GTDB): domain Bacteria; phylum Pseudomonadota; class Gammaproteobacteria; order Burkholderiales; family Rhodocyclaceae; genus Azonexus; species Azonexus defluvii. Next base: position 26,675 of record JADJMS010000036.1, read on the forward strand.
GCTGGTCGTTGTCCCGCACCTGCAGAATCCGCTCGGCAGCATCATGCCGGACAACCACAAGGCCCGCCTGGTCGAGTTTTGCTACAACCAGAACATTCCCCTGATCGAAGATGACACCTACAGCGCCCTCAGCAACAGCGAAACACCGCTCAAGGCATTGAAGGCTTGGGACAAAACCGGCAATGTGATTCATTGCGCCTCGCTGCACAAAGTGCTCGCCCCCGGCCTGCGCCTCGGCTGGATCAGCGCCGGGCGCTGGCAGGCACGGGTTGAAATGCTCAAGCACGTGCAAAGCCGCAATAATGAAGAACTCTCGCAACAAGCCGCTGCCGATTTCATCGCCTCCAGCGCCTACGACCGCCACCTGCGCCGCCTGCGGGCTGCCTTGCTCAATCAACGCGAACAAACTGCCCAGGCTATCGCCACGCATTTCCCCAGTGCAACCCGGATGAACAACCCGCAAGGCGGCCTGGCGCTATGGGTGGAACTGCCCGATCAACTCTCGTCAAAACAACTATTCGACGCCGCATTGGCCGAAAAAATCCTGATTGCCCCCGGCCTGATGTTTTCAAACTCCAACCGTTTCGAGCATTTCATTCGCCTCAACTGCGGCCAGCCCTTCAATCCGGAAATCGAGCAAGCCCTGAAACGGCTAGGGCAACTGTGCGCCGAGTTGCGGCAAAAAAATTAGGGCTTTTTTGCCGTTGACCGCGCCCCGCAGAAAACACCCTTGGGGTGTAACACGTTGATTTCTGGCGTTTAGTCAACAAAAAAGGAGCCGAAGCTCCCTTTCTAAAACCAGAGTAGGTCTGAAATTACTGCAGTTCTTCCAGACGAATCCGCTTGACCTTACCCTTTTGCGCAGCCAGGCCTTCGATCTTGGCAATCGCTGTATCAGCACTGCTTTCCTTGCAGACGTGAGTCAGGATGATGATGTCGGTTTCGCCTTCGCCCTCTTCCGGCTCGCGCTGCAGCATGGCATCAATCGAGATACCCTGATCGGCCAGAATGCGCGTCACGTCAGCCAGCACGCCCGGCTTGTCTTCTACGCGCAGGCGCAGGTAGTAGCCGGTTTCGACTTCGCTCATTGGCAGAATCGGCAGATTGGACATGGCATCCGGCTGGAAGGCCAGGTGCGGCACACGGTGGGCAGCATCGGCAGTGGCCAGACGGGTGACGTCAACAATATCGGCGATCACCGAGGAAGCAGTCGGTTCGGCACCGGCGCCCTTGCCGTAGTACAAGGTCGTACCAACCGCATCGCCCTTGACCATGACGGCGTTCATCGCACCTTCGACATTGGCTAGCAAGCGCTTGGCCGGAATCAGCGTCGGATGAACGCGCAGTTCCACGCCGTTGCTGCGACGCTTGGCAATGCCGAGCAGCTTGATGCGATAACCGAGCTGTTCGGCATACTTGATATCAGAAGCTTCGAGCTTGGTGATGCCTTCGATGTAGGCCTTGTCGAACTGGACCTGAATACCGAAGGCGATGGAAGCGATCAGCGTTGCCTTGTGCGCAGCATCAACGCCTTCAATATCGAAGGTCGGATCAGCTTCGGCATAACCGAGGCGCTGCGCCTCTTTCAGCACGTCGTCAAAGGACAGACCCTTGTCGCGCATTTCGGAAAGGATGAAGTTGGTCGTACCGTTGATGATGCCAGCCGCCCATTCGATGCGGTTGGCGCTGAGGCCTTCGCGCAACGCCTTGATGATCGGGATGCCACCGGCAACCGCCGCTTCAAAGGCAACCATGACGCCCTTGTTCTGGGCTGCCGTAAAAATCTCGGTGCCATGCACGGCGAGCAGTGCCTTGTTGGCGGTGACGACATGCTTACCATTGGCGATGGCCTGCATGACCACTTCCTTGGCGACGCCGTAGCCGCCGATCAGTTCGACAATGATGTCGATTTCCGGATCATTGACCAGCGAGAAGGCATCATCCGTGACACGTGCAGCACCAGCGGTCAGCTGCTTGGCCAACTCGACATTCTTGTCGGCCACAGCCGTAATGCGAATCGGACGACCAGCACGACGAGCAATTTCGTCCGCGTTGCGCTTGAGAACGGTCCAGGTGCCACCGCCGACGGTGCCGATGCCGATAAGGCCAACATTGATAGGTTTCATGGTCTGACTTTATGTGAATTAAACGGTTTGAGTATGGTGACGCTTGCGATAATTTTCGAGGAAACGGGCAATTCGGCCAATGGCTTCGCGCAGATCGTCCTCATGCGGCAGGAAAACGAGGCGGAAGTGATCAGGGTGCGGCCAGTTGAAACCGGTGCCCTGCACGAGCAAAACCTTCTCTTCCTGCAACAACTCGGAAATAAAGGCCTGATCGTTCTTGATCGGGTAAATCTTCGGGTCCAGCTTGGGGAACATGTACAGAGCGGCCTTGGGCTTGACGCAAGTGACACCGGGAATGGCGGTAATCAGTTCATGTGCAATATCGCGCTGCCGCTTGAGGCGCCCGCCGTCATTGACCAGATCATCAATGCTTTGATAGCCGCCCAGTGCCGTTTGAATGCCATGCTGCCCCGGTGCATTGGCGCAGAGACGCATCGAGGCCAGCATTTCAAGGCCTTCGATGTAATCCTTGGCGTGGCGCTTGTCGCCGGAAACCACCATCCAGCCGGCACGATAGCCGCAGGACCGGTAATTTTTAGACAGCCCGTTGAAGGAAATCGTTAATACATCCTCCGCCAATGAAGCGACGGCAGTATGAGTCACGCCGTCATACAGCACCTTGTCGTACACCTCGTCGGCATAAATGATCAGGTGATGCTGGCGGGCGATGTCGATCATCTCATGCAGCAAATCATCCGGATACAACGCCCCGGTCGGGTTATTCGGGTTGATGATGACCAGCGCCCGTGTCTTCGGCGTGATCTTGGCGCGAATATCAGCCAGATCAGGCAACCAGCCTTTTTCTTCATCGCACAGGTAATGCTTAGGCGTACCGCCTGACAAGCTGATCGCCGCCGTCCACAACGGGTAATCCGGCGCCGGAACCAGCACTTCGTCACCAACATCAAGCAAGCCATTCATCGCCATGACGATCAATTCTGAAACGCCATTGCCAACAAAAATATCATCGAGCGTCACACCCTTGATATGTTTCTGCTGGCAGTAATGCATGATCGCCTTGCGCGCCGCGAAGATCCCTTTGGAATCCGTGTAACCCGCCGCGTTGGGCAGATTGCGGATCATGTCCTGCTGAATTTCTTCGGGCGAATCAAAGCCGAACGCGGCCAGATTGCCGATGTTCAGCTTGATGATTTTGTGGCCTTCTTCCTCCATCTGCTTGGCCTTCTGCAGCACGGGGCCACGAATGTCGTAGCAGACGTTGGCCAGCTTGGCGGACTTCTTGATTAGTTTCATGACAACCATCCATCGGGAGCAAACTGCTGCAATCAGGCAGAGTGCGGTACGGCAAAAGGTATAATCCTACTGTAAGCAATGGTGCACCGCAATTTTGACAAGCTTTTCAGGAAAATAGATCTGTGAAACTTCACCTCGCCAACATGGCCGGCCTCAATGTATTCACCGCTTATGGCGACGATTATGTTGCGGTCAACCACGAAAAACACCTGAAAAATTTGATAGTGCTGCCGGAATCCATCATTCCCGAATGGTCAACTGCCACGGTCGCAACCCTTTCCACCGAAGACATGCAAAAGCTGCTTGAGCTCGGCACCGAGATCATCCTCCTCGGCACCGGTAACCGCCTGCGCTTTCCTGCCGGCCCGCTGATGCGCCCCTTTGCGCCAGCCGGCATCGGCCTTGAAATCATGGACTTGCGCGCCGCTTGCCGCACCTACAATATTCTCGCCGCTGAAGGCCGCAAGGTTGCAGCCGCACTGCTCTTCGATTAAATCAACATTCTTAAAATTTCACCGAGACAATCCTCAATGAAAACGATCGCTGTTGTTGGCCTCGGCTATGTCGGCCTGCCGCTTGCCGTTGAGTTTGGAAAAAAATTCCGCACTATCGGTTTTGATCTATCGCCAGAAAAAATCGCCGCCTACCGCACACACATCGACCCGACCGGTGAAGTCAGTAGCAGCGAACTGAAGGCCGCCACACACCTCGAAGTCAGCACCGATCCATCAGCCATTGCCGAAGCCGATATCGTCATCGTTGCCGTTCCCACCCCAGTCGATGAAGCCTATCAGCCTGATTTCACACCATTGATCAGCGCCTCGCGCACTGTCGGCCAGCACCTGAAACCCGGTGCCATCATTGTTTTTGAATCAACGGTATACCCCGGCGCGACCGAGGAAGTCTGCATTCCCGTCATTGAGCAATATTCCGGCAAAATCTGGAAGAAGGATTTCTTTGTTGGCTACTCCCCGGAACGCATCAACCCCGGCGACAAGGAACGCACGCTGACCAAGATCGTCAAGGTAGTTTCCGGCGACACCCCGGAAACTCTCGCCACCGTAGCGGAAATCTACGGCAGCATCATTACCGCCGGCGTTTACCCGGCCTCCAACATCAAAGTTGCCGAAGCCGCCAAAGTCATCGAAAACACCCAGCGCGACCTCAACATTGCGTTGATGAACGAACTCGCCATCATTTTCGACAAAATCGGCATCGATACGCTGGAAGTATTGCATGCCGCCGGCACCAAGTGGAATTTCCTGCCCTTCCGCCCCGGGCTGGTGGGCGGGCACTGCATCGGCGTGGATCCCTATTATTTGACGCACAAGGCGCAAAAGCTCGGCTACCACCCGGAAGTCATCCTAGCCGGCCGGCGAATCAACGATGGCATGGGTAAATTCGTAGCCGAACAGACAATCAAGCAACTTGCGCGCAATGGCCACCAGATCAAGGACAACCCGATCATCGTCCTCGGCCTGACCTTCAAGGAAGACTGCGCCGACCTGCGCAATTCGCGCGTAATCGATGTCATTCGCGAACTGGAATCCTACGGCGCAACGGTCATCGTCCATGACCCAGTTGCCGATGCCGCTGAAGCCAAGCACGAGTACGGCGTTGAACTGATGTCCTGGGAACAGCTTCCCCGCGCGGCAGCAATTGTCGTGGCAGTCAATCATCGCCAGTTCAAATTACGAATAGTCGATGAGTTTGTCGGAAAACTTCAAAAGGATGGCGTTATTACCGATGTCAAGAGCATGCTCAACCCCGCCAGCTTTGCTCAACACGGCATCAGTATCTGGCGGCTATAGCCAATATTACTGACTACTTGCTGAAGACACCCATCTGACGAGATAAGCCGTCCTTGGGCTGATGGTCAGCCAACCATTCATCGACGGACAAAGCGTCAAGGTTAAGCACGCGGCGCTGCATTTCAAAACGCCGCTCTAAAGCGTGCGTGTTCGCTCCCGATGCCGACTTGCGTCGGTCCTCACTACGCCGACGATCAGCAAGCAACTTTGTTTCGTTTTTAAAACTCATGGAAGAACCTAGAAACCGATACCACCTTTTACCCCATTTTCAAAAAATGTCAATAGCGTATTATTTCTATGGAAAAAGTCATAAATATTGAAGAACAAGCAAATCAAGTCGGCAAGTCAAAGCCCTTAAGCTTGCGATACATATCGACGGCGTAAGAATCGGTCATTCCCGCAACAAAGTCGGCTACCTGCAGTAAACGGACATAAGGATCAGGGTCAGGCTCGCCTCCGTGACCAAGGAATTGCACGGGAAGAAGCTGGAGCAGCATGCGTTCCCGCGTCGTGAATCGCCCATGCCCGGCCTTGGCTTCAACAGCATTTGTAAAAAGCCCGAGCAATGCACCAAGCACTTCAAAACCAGCTGTTTCAATTTCCAACGCAGGGCGGGCGCTGTAGATAGTGTCCTTGGCCAACCGGAGAACTGCTTGCAAGGGAACAGCTAGTGGCGACAGGGAAAGCAACTCATCATCAAATTCGCCACTCAGGATGGCATCCTCGTTTTCCAGAAAAACAGCGGCGGCATTTTCCAGCAAACGACCGATGGCCTTGGCACGCAGATATTCGAGGCGTTCCTTGGGATCATGCAGACGTTCAAGACGACCGTTGCTGACTGAATTACCAGCCAGATCAGCCAGCAGGCATTCAGCATCGCGATAAGGAACAAAACCGAGTTTGGCGGCATCTTCCAGATCGACAATCAAATAGCAGGTATCGTCTGCCACTTCAACCAGAAACGCCAAGGGATGCCGGCGCCAGGCGGCGTCAGGAATTCGCTCAATTAATCCGGTTGACCGCGCCACTTGCAGAAAAGCAGCCGTATCCTGCTGGAAGAAACCAAATTTTTTGCCACTTTTACCATCCAGTTCTCCATCAAGATGCGACGGCCGGGGGTATTTGGTGAAGGTAGCCAGTACCGCGCTGGTCAACTGCAAGCCGGGATTAGCCGGATTTTGCAGGCGGGTAACGATACGAAATCCTTGCGCATTGCCTTCGTAACGCTCGAAATCAGCACGCTGGGCGGAGGTAAACGGATGTCGGTCAAGCAGATCAGACTGACGAAACCATTCGCGAATCGCATCTTCACCGGCGTGACCAAAAGGTGGATTGCCGATGTCGTGGGCCAGACAGGCAGCGGCAACTATGGCTCCGAAATCACCGGATTCGACATATTTTAGGCTATGTCGGGCAATGATTTCACGGCCCACCACGGCACCCAGCGAGCGCCCGACACAACTGACCTCCAGGCTGTGCGTCAGGCGAGTACGCACATAGTCGCTTTTCGATAGCGGAAAAACCTGCGTCTTGTCCTTCATGCGGCGGAAGGCCGATGTAAAGACGATGCGGTCGTAATCCTGCTGAAAAGCTGTACGTTCAGGGTTTCCAGGCGCTTTACCTGCGCCCAGACGCTCAGCAGAAAGGAGTTTTTCCCAGGTTTTTCTTTGGCTCATGGCCACGAGTTTACCTGAGCTTTAGTCAGCCTCAAGTACTGCCCGTACATGATCCGGCAAAGCAACGGATTTGCCGGTTTGGGTATCCATCCAAACCACTTTGGCTGCACCTTCGGCAAAAATTCTTTCATCACCCTCAATGCGCATTTCAACGTAAGTCTGAACGCTCGAACGTCCCGGTGGGCCTATGAAAGTTCGGACCTCGACCATGCCGGGATAATTCATTGGAATCAAAAACGTACAACTGGCATTAATGATCACCGGCCCTGCCCCGCCCGGCCGAACCGGGACTTGCATATCCTCGATCCACTCTACGCGCGCCTGCTCCATGTAGCGAAAATAGACGGTATTATTGACATGACCGTAGGCATCCATATCGCCCCAGCGGATTGGCATTTTGGTGACGTGAATCAACTTCTTTTTATGTTCCATATTCCTTGCTCTTTCTAAGGGCTTGATCTTATCGTCTCCATACTGTACCGTATTGTTTATAACGCTACAATAAATCAAGGAGACAACATGGAACGCGAAGCCATGGAATTCGACGTCGTCATCGTTGGTGGCGGCCCTGCGGGTTTGGCATCTGCCATCCGGCTGAAACAACTGGCGGCACAAAAAGGCAGCGAGATTTCGGTTTGCCTGATTGAAAAAGGTGCCGAGATCGGTGCCCACATTCTTTCCGGCGCGTTGATGGACCCCCGCGCCCTGAACGAACTACTACCCAATTGGCAACAAGATGGCGCTCCGCTCAATGCGCCGGTCAGTGAAGACCGCTTTTTCATTTTGTCCGAAGATGGCGCGATCAAGATACCGAACAGTCTGTTGCCCAAGTGCTTCCACAATGAGGGCAATTATGTCATTTCGCTGGGTAATGTCTGCCGTTGGTTAGGTGAACAGGCGGAAGCGCTTGGTGTTGAAATTTATCCCGGTTTTGCTGGCGCCGAAGTGCTGTTCAATGAAGACGGCTCGGTCAAAGGCGTTGCCACGGGCGACATGGGGCGATTGCATGATGGTTCCGAAGGACCGAATTTCCAGATGGGGATGGAACTGCTTGGCAAGTACACATTTTTTGCCGAAGGTTGTCGTGGTCATTTAGGCAAACAACTGGAAGCGAAATTCAATTTGCGTGAAGGTGTCGATCCGCAAACTTATGGCATCGGCCTCAAGGAGCTTTGGGAAATCACCCCAGAAATGCATCAGCTTGGCCTGGTGATCCATAGCGGTGGCTGGCCAATGCAGCCTGACACTTATGGCGGCGGCTTTCTCTACCACTTGGAAAACAATCAGATCGCCGTTGGCTTTGTCGTTGGCCTGGGTTACAGCAATCCACATCTTTCGCCATTTGAAGAATTCCAGCGCTTCAAGACTCACCCGGAGATCCGCAAATTTCTTGAAGTTGCGCGATCAAATCCGGCATGCTGGCCGCTGAAGCCTGCTTTGATGCACTTGCCAAAGAATGCCAGCACGATGAACTGACGGCCTACCCGGAAGCATTCAAGGCCAGCTGGTTGCACGAAGAATTGCACCTGTCGCGCAACTTCAAGCCGTGGATGGCCAAGGGGCTTAAGCTGGGTTCTCTCATGTTTGGCATCGACCAGATGGTTTTTGGTGGTAAAGCACCGTGGACTCTGCACAACACCAAACCTGACCATGCCAAGTTAAAGCTGGCAGCAGATACTCAGCCAATCATCTATCCCAAGCCGGATGGTGTATTGAACTTTGATCGATTGTCGTCGGTCTTTCTCTCCAGTACCAATCATGAAGAAGATCAGCCCTGTCATTTGCAACTCAAGGATGCAGCAATCCCGATCAGCGTCAATCTGGCCCAATATGATGCGCCTGAGCAGCGTTTTTGCCCGGCCGGAGTCTATGAAATCTTGCGTGACGAGAATGGCAGCAACCCTCGCCTGCAGATCAATGCACAGAACTGCGTCCACTGCAAAACCTGTGACATCAAGGACCCAAGCCAGAATATCAACTGGGTTGTGCCACAAGGTGGCGAAGGTCCAACCTATCCGAACATGTGATGCTTTATAATTAGCCGGCTAAACCCCCAAGGGAGAATAAACAAATGGGCTTTCTCGCCGGCAAGAAAATTCTGATCACCGGTCTGCTTTCCAAGCATTCCATCGCCTATGGCATCGCCAAGGCCTGTCACCGTGAAGGTGCGGAACTGGCTTTTTCGTACCAGAACGAGCGCTTCATCGATCGTATCAACAAGTTTGCTGCCGAATTCGACAGCAAACTGGTCTTCCCGCTTGATGTAGCCAGCGATGAAGAGATCACCAATCTCTTCGCTGAACTCGGCAAGCACTGGGATGGCCTCGATGGCCTGGTGCACTCTATCGCCTTCGCCCCGACCTCATCCATTGAAGGTGATTTCCTCGAAGGCATGACGCGCGAATCATTCCGTATCGCCCACGAAATCTCATCGTACAGCTACCCGGCACTGGTCAAGGCCGCCCGCCCGATGATGCAGGGCCGCAAGAGCGCTGCGCTCGCCCTCTCCTACCTCGGTGCCGAGCGCACCATGCCGAACTACAACACCATGGGTCTGGCCAAGGCCAGCCTTGAAGCAGCGACGCGCTACCTGGCTTTCTGCCTCGGTCCTGAGGGCATCCGTGCCAACGCCATTTCCGCTGGCCCGATCAAAACGCTGGCGGCATCCGGCATCGGCAACTTCGGCAAGCTGCTTTCCTACAACTCGCACCACGCCCCGCTACGTCGTAACGTGACCATTGATGAAGTCGGCAATGCGGCAGCCTTCATGCTTTCTGACCTGGCCAGCGGCATCACCGGCGAGATTATGTATGTCGATGGCGGCATGAATACGGTTGCTCTAGGCAACGCGGAACCACTGCCGACCTAACCGCCAAAAAGGCATATAAAAAAACGCCGACTGGATTAACTCCAGTCGGCGTTTTTGTTTGGTGATTTGGGTAGCCTACTTGTCTTTGACTTCCAGCGCAGCCTTGTTGATTTCAACCTTGTAGCGAGCACGCAATGCAGCGAGGTAGGTTTGCACCTCTTCCTGCACGGCCAACTTGCTGAGTTGAGCCTGCATTGATTGACGACGTTGATCATCGAGCTTCTCACCAGCATCCAGTTTGCTTAGTTTGAACAGGGCGTAACCTGTACCAGGCATCTCAACGCCGGTATAGGCCGGCAATTTGGTGGCATCAAGCTTGAAGATTGGTGCCATAGCAGCTTGCGGAATCAGGCGCGGATCAAGGCGGGATACCATCTTGGGAGCGCCCCAGCCCAGTTTATCTTCACCTTTTTTCAGTACTTCAAGACGTGCCTCGCCATCCTTGCGGGCCAGGATTTGCGCTTCCTGACGTTTGAGCAAAGTTTCAATGCTCGCCTTGACTGACTCGAAAGGCTGACGAGCACTTGGCTTGTGCTCAAGAATGCGCGCCGCAACCAGAGTATTGGGTGCCGTTTCAACCGCTTCAGTATTGCGTTTGTTCTTGACTGCATCTTCAGTGAACAGTGCCGTCAGCAGTTTTTCATTGGCCAACGGTCCATTGGTGGCAACCGCTTTGCGACCCAGCCACTCAGACTGCTTGATGGTCAGTTTGAATTTCTCTGCTGCCGGTTTCAGGCTATCTGACTGCTCATAAACCAGGTTGCTGAAAGCTTCAGCGGCTTCGGCGAATTTACGTGAAGCAGCGGTTTTCTTCAGCTCATCTTCAATTTCAGTCTTGACCTCGGCCAAGGGCTTTTCCTTGGCAGCGTGAATTCCGGTCACCTTGATGATGTGGAAACCGAAATCGGATTCAATCACTGCGGAAACTTCGCCTTCCTTCAGCTTGTAGGCAGCTTCTTCAAAAGGCTTGACCATCATGCCACGCCCGAAAAAGCCAAGATCGCCGCCCTTGGAGGCAGAGCCTGGATCAGGGAGTTTTCTTGGCCAGATCGGCAAATGCAGCCGGTGTTTTCTGGATTTCTTTCAACAGTTCCTCAGCACGCGCTTGAGCTTTTTCCTTTTCCGGCTTGCTTGATGCGGCAATCAGAATATGACTGGCACGGCGCTCTTCGGCTTGCTGGAAACGTTCTTTGTGGCCGTCATACCAGGCTTTTACTTCCGCTTCGGAAACAGCCAGCTGGGCGCCGATAGTTTCCATTGAAAGCACAACATATTCGGCCCTAGCCTGTTCCGGCGTATCAAATTGCTGGCCATTTTCATCGTAAAACTTCTGCGCAGCGCCTTCGGCCAGTTTGACCTTGTCCAGATAACTGTCCAGTGCCAGACGGAATTCCATCACTTCGCGGCGTTCCAGTTGCAAGCCGATCAATCGATCACTGACAGTGCGTGAAATCACACCGGATTGACCCAGGCCGCTGGCCAATTGTTGCAGCGTCAGATCCTGGCGCAGTTGCGCCTCAAAACCAGCCGGCGTCATACCTTGCCCACGCAAGGCTGATTCATAGCGTTCGCTGGAAAACTTGCCGTCGATCTTGAAGGCATCAATACCGCCAATCGCTGCGCGGATCGCGTTGTCGCTGGCAAACAGATTTTTCTTGTTGGCTTCCAGCATCAACAGGCGCTGGTCAACCAGGTCGTTGAGAATCGCATTGCGTGCTTCCGGGTTATCGAGCAGCTTGGGATCAAGCTGGCCACCCATCTGGCTGCGCAGGCGCTCCTGCTGTTCGCGCAGAGCTTGCTGAAACTGTTGCTGGGTAATTTTGACATCGCCTATCTTGGCCACGTCGCCTTCACTCCCGACACTGCGCACATAGGAATCGACGCCGAAAAAAGCAAACGGCAGCGTAATCAGCGCGAGAAAAATCTGGACAATTCTTTTGTTGTTGCGGACTGCATCAAACATGAGCGGCAAAACCCTTCAGCGGCAAAAATGCGAACCCAGTTCGCCATTTGAAAACAATGCCCTAATGATTCAGGCAAAACGCCAATGATACCGCAGTTTCACCCCTCATTATTTGATGGGAGTAGCCAAAGCGCTGCTTAAGAAACAACACCGGCAATTAGTCGACCGAGGCGGCGCACGGCATCCTCGATCTCGGCACTATGCGGATTGCCGCAATTGAGGCGCAGACAATTGCGGTACATCCCGCTCGGCGAAAACAATTCGCCCGGAACGAAGGCCACGCCAACAGCAATCGCCTTTTCATAGAGAAGTGCGGTGTCAATCTCCTCCGGCAATTCCACCCACAGCACAAAGCCACCTTGCGGCTGACTGAAGCGCGTTGCAGCAGGAAAATACCGGCTCACGGCGTCCTGCATGCTGGCCACCTGACGCTCGTAAGTCCGGCGCAATGTACGAATATGTCGCTCATAAGCACCCGACTCAAGATATTCGGCCAGAACGTTCTGTGTAATCGGATTGGTGCCGCCGCTCATGATGGTTTTTTGCAGTGCTATCTTTGCCTTGTATTTCCCTGCCGCCATGAAGCCAAGGCGCAAGGAAGGACTGAGCGACTTGGAAAACGAGGCGCAGAGAATCACGTTGCCCGCCGTATCAAACGCCTTGATTGGCCACGGGCGCTGTTCACCAAAGTGGAGATCACCGTAAAGATCGTCTTCGATTACGGCGAAGCCGCGCTCCGCCGCCATTTTCGCGAGACGACGCTTGTTCTCATCCGGCATCAAGCAACCCAGCGGATTGCTGGCATTGGCGACCAGCAAACAAGCTGCCACCTTGCCCTGGCGGCTGGCCAGTTCAAGTGCTTCAATCGAAATACCGGTACGCGGATCGGTGGGAATCTCCAGCGCCTGCAAACCGAGGCTCTCAAGCAATTGCAACATCAGGTAATAACCCGGCGATTCAACCGCCACCGTGTCGCCCGGTTGTGTCACCGCACGCAAGGAAAGCGCCAGTGCCTCAGTACATGAATTGGTAATGATAATTTCCTCGGCAGCCAGCGGCCCTCCCCAGGACAGGGAACGGCGCACCAACTGGCGGACCAGGGCCGGCTCATCCATATTGATGTGGCTGCCACCTTCCAGCAATTTTGGATGACGCCGGGCGACACCCGCATAAAGTCGGTGCAGTGCCGCGACCGGTAACAAAGATGGCGAAGGGAGCGCGGCAGCTAGTGGCGCCATGCCGGGGCGACTGCTGGTTTGCAGGATGCGCACCAGGCGTTGGGTGACATCAACCTGCACGGCACTTTCCAGCGTCGTTCTGGCACTTGGCTCGGGACGGGTGATACCACCGTGCCGCACGAAAAAACCGGACTGCGGACGGGCCTCGACCAACCCGCGATCCTCCAGTTGGCGCAAGGCCTGAACTACCGTTGATGCCGACAGGCGGCGCTCATCAGACAAACGGCGCACCGAGGGCAAGCGATCACCGGGACGCAAGGTGCCACTACTGATCAAGCCACCCAGTTCGTTTGCCAAGCGCTCATAGCGCAACAGTTGTTCACTCATTTCCAAGCCACCAATACAGTTTCATCACACGAAGACCAATACAGTTATTAATTAAACAAACTGTATTGATTACAATTTTACTGAATTGCAACTGTATCATTAAGTGCCATCCACCTAAACTTTCTGCCATAAACAAAAGCGGAGAGAGCCATGGAAATCGACTTGAGATCGGGCGAAGTTTGCCTGCAAGACAACCAGCCAGTGCGGCTGAATGGCGCACGCGGCCTGCGCGTCACCTGTACCGCCGGCGTGGTCTGGATCACCCAGACAGGCGTCGCCGAAGATGTTTTTCTGCATCCCGGTCAGTCATGCCGGGTTTGCAACAACGCACTGGCTTTGGTCGAAAGCGTTGGAGGCGGGAAAATTCGTATCGATCAGGCCGAAACGTTTGCCTTCCTGAAACTTATGCGCAACGCAATTCAAAACCTGACTCACCCGCGAGAAAGTCTCAGCTTCGTCCGAATCTGAGGAACGCATATAGAAAAGGCCGGAAACCCGGCCTTTTCTTGATCTGGCGTGGCGCTTAGCCAACCCAACGCCGGGCATTGCGGAACATGCGCATCCACGGCGAATCCTCGCCCCAGTTTTCCGGGTGCCAGGACATCTGCACGGTGCGGAAAACGCGCTCCGGGTGCGGCATCATGATCGTGAAGCGGCCATCTTCGGTGGTCACTGCCGTCAAGCCGCCCGGCGAACCGTTCGGGTTGTACGGATAGGCTTCGGTTGCCTCACCCTTGTTGTCGACATAACGCACAGCGGACAGCACCTTGGCCTTGTCGTCCGCGTTGTCGAAGACCGCCCTGCCCTCGCCGTGCGAGACAACGATGGGCACTTGCGAGCCTTCCATGCCGGCGAAGAAGATCGACGGCGAATCAAGGATTTCGGTCATCACGAAACGGGCTTCGAACTGCTCGACCTTGTTGCGGCGGAAAGCCGGCCAGTTTTCGGCGCCCGGGATGATGGACTTGAGCGCGCTCATCATCTGGCAGCCGTTGCAGACGCCCAGAGCGAAGGTGTCCTTGCGGTTGAAGAAGGCGGCGAATTCGTCGCGGCAGCCGTCGTGCATCAGGATGGTCCGCGCCCAGCCGAGGCCGGCGCCGAGCACGTCGCCGTAGGAGAAGCCGCCACAGGCGACCAGACCCTTGAAATCCTTGAGGCTGACGCGGCCACTCAAAATGTCGCTCATATGGACGTCGACCGCAGCAAAGCCGGCCTTGTCGAAGGCGGCAGCCATTTCGTAATGGCTGTTGACGCCCTGCTCGCGCAGGATGGCGACGCGCGGACGGCCGCTGACTTGCGTATAGACCTTGGTGAAATCTTCCTGCGGATCGAAAGTCAGCTTCGGCGTCAGGCCGGGATCGGTGACGTCGAGGATGCGGTCGAATTCCTGCTGGGCGCAGCTCGGGTTGTCGCGCATGGCCTGCATCTGGTAGCTGGTTTCCGACCAGGCACGCTGCAGGTCGACACGCTTTTCACGCAGCACGCGCTTGGCGTTGCGGGTGACGCGGATTTCGTCCCACTCGTTCATCGTGCCGACGAAGTGGTAAGGCACGCGCAGGGCACGCAGGATCGGCGTGACCTTTTCGCGGTCGGCGCGGCGGATCTGGATCAGGGCGCCGAGTTCTTCGTTGAACAGGGCGCGAACGATATTTTCGAAATCACGGCCGGCCAGCAGGTTGGTCAGCTTTTCGGAACCATCGACATCGCCGGCACCAGCGTCGTAGCAGATGCCGTCGAGATCGAGCGAGACGCCACGGCGGCTGGCGAAGGCCATTTCGCAGGCCGCCACGAACAGGCCACCGTCGGAACGGTCGTGGTAGGCGAGCAGCAGGCCGTCGCGATTGAGTTTCTGCACGGCATCGAACAGGCCCTTGAGCTTGGCCGGATCATCCACATCCGGCGCATCGCTGCCGGTGGCGTTGTACACCTGCGCCAGACAGGAGCCGCCGAGGCGGTTCTGGCCGAGATCGAGCAGCAGCAGTTCGGTTTCGCCCTGATCGACGGCCAGTTGCGGCGTTTTGGTCTTGCGCACGTCGTCGACCGCAGCAAACGAAGTGACGACCAGCGACAGCGGCGAGACGACCTGCTTCTTGACGCCCTGCTCTTCCCAGGCGGTACGCATCGACAGCGAATCCTTGCCGACCGGAATCGACACGCCAATTGCCTTGCACAGTTCGGAAACCGCCTCGACGGTGTCGAACAGGCGGGCATCCTCGCCCGGCACGCCGCACGGCGCCATCCAGTTGGCCGAGAGCTTGACCTTGCCGAGTTCGCCGACATCGGCGGCGGCCAGGTTGGTCAGCGCCTCGCCGATGGCCATGCGGCCGGAAGCCGGCGCGTCGAACACGGCGAGCGGCGTGCGCTCGCCCATGGCGAAGGCTTCGCCGAGATAGCCTTGATAACCCATCGTCGTCACGGCAACGTCGGCCACCGGCACCTGCCACGGGCCAACCATCTGGTCGCGGGCAGTCATGCCGCCGACGGAACGGTCGCCGATCGAGATCAGGAAGGTCTTGTCGGCGATGGTCGGCAGACGCATCAGGCGATAGGCGGCGTCCTTGAGTTCAATGGCGGTGGCGTCGAAGGAGACAAAGGTTTCCGCTTCATGCTTGACGTCACGCGTCATGCGCGGCGGCTTGCCGAGCAGCGCTTCCATTTCCATATCGACCGGATTGACGCCGAAATGGGCGTCGGTCACGGTCAGGTGGCCATCGCCGGTCGCTTCGCCGACCACGGCAAACGGGCAGCGCTCGCGCTCGCACATGGCCTGGAATTCGGCGATGCGGTTCGGCGGAATGGCCAGCACGTAGCGTTCCTGCGATTCGTTGGACCAGATTTCAGCCGGCGACATGCCCGGCTCTTCGGTCGGCACCTTGCGCAGATCGAAAATGGCGCCGACGCCGCCCGAATGGGCCAGTTCCGGCAGGGCGTTGGAGACGCCGCCGGCACCGACGTCGTGCACCGACAGGATCGGATTGTTCTTGCCCATCTGCCAGCAGCGGTCGATGACTTCCTGCGCGCGGCGCTGGATTTCCGGGTTGCCACGCTGGACCGAGGCGAAATCGAGGTCTTCGGCATTGACGCCGGCCGTCATCGACGACGCGGCACCGCCGCCCAGGCCGATCAGCATGCCGGGGCCGCCCAGTTGCACGAACAGCGTGCCGACCGGGAAGGTTTCTTCCTTGAATGACTGCTCGGCCTGGATGGAACCCAGGCCGCCGGCGATCATGATCGGCTTGTGGTAGCCGCGCACCGTGCCGGCGACGTCCTGCTCGTAGGTGCGGAAATAGCCGGTCAGGTTCGGGCGGCCGAATTCGTTGTTGAAGGCAGCGGCGCCAATCGGGCCTTCGAGCATGATGTCGAGGGCCGAGGCGATGCGCGACGGGCGGCCATAGGCGTGTTCCCACGGCTGCGGCGCATCCGGCAGATTCAGGTTGGAGACCGAGAAACCGCAGAGGCCGGCCTTCGGCTTGGAGCCCTTGCCGGTGGCGCCTTCGTCGCGGATTTCGCCGCCGGAGCCGGTGGAGGCGCCGGGGAACGGCGAAATCGCCGTCGGGTGGTTGTGCGTCTCGACCTTGGTCAGGATGTGGGTCAGCTCTTCCTTGTAGCTGTAGCCGCGGTCGGCATCCGGGTAGAAACGCTGGATGGTCGCCCCTTCGATGATCGACGAATTGTCGGCGTAGGCCATCACCGTGCCCTGCGGGTGGGCTGCGTGGGTTTCGCGGATCATGCCGAACAGCGTTTTGTCCTTGGCTTCGCCGTCGATCACCCAGGAGGCGTTGAAAATCTTGTGGCGGCAGTGTTCGGAATTGGCCTGGGCGAACATCATCAGCTCGACGTCGGTCGGGTTGCGGCCGGCCTTGGTGAAGATGTCGAGCAGGTAATCGATTTCGTCGTCGGACAGGGCCAGACCGAGCGAGCCGTTGGCGTCGACCAGCGCAGCCTTGCCGCCGCCCAGCACGTCGACCGTATTGAGCGGTTTCGGCTCGAAATGGCGGAACAGTTCGCCGGCGGCGTCGAAGCCGGGCAGCACGGAATCGGTCATGCGGTCATGCAGCAGACCGGCGACGGTCTTCTTTTCATCGGCGCTCAGGGCACGATTGTTTTTCACAACCACATGGAAGGCAATCACGCGCTCGATGCGCTCAATGGCATCCAGATCGCAGTTCCAGGCAATGTCCGTGGCTTTCGACGACCATGGCGAAATGGTGCCGATGCGCGGCGCGACCAGGAACAGTTCGCCCTTGTCGGCGCCAGCCGCCTTCTCTTCCAGCAGCGTCGCCAGCTTGGCGCGCTCGTCGGCATTCAGGGCGCGCTTTTGCGCCACGACATGCCAGTAATCGGCCACCACCGATTCGATGTCCGACACCGCCGCGACCAGGCGGGCTTGCAGGCGTTGCAGACGGAAGGCGGAAAAGGCGGCGTCGCCCTTGAGGCAAAGAATGTCGGCCATTGGAAGTGATTTCGGGTTGTGCGGAGAGGCCGGGATTATACCCGAGGCGGAAGCGGGCGCCGTCTGGAGCCAAACGGGATTGCATCGCCAACAAAAACAAAAGCTATCAATCACGAACCAGCTACGGGTTTGAAATGAGGCTACAATCAAATCACCAATCTATTCACGAATCAATTCGCCATGAATGCCGACCGCAACATCACCATTCGCAATCAGCTCGCCAGCGGCCCCCGCAGTGTGCAGCAGATCGTTGAATTTACTGGGATCAGCCAGCCCACCGTTTCCCGAACCATAAAAGCCTTGGGCCAAGAGATCGTTCGATTTGGCCCCTACCAATCAATTCAATACGCCCTGCGCCGTCCTTTGCTCGCCACGCCGGATATCCCGATTTACCGGGTCACCCCGGAAGGTCAACTGGAAACACTCGGCACTCTCAGCCCGGTGCACCCCGCCGGCTATGTAATGACCCCATCCGCTGGCCGGGCCACCCTGAGCGAAGGTTTCCCGTGGTGGCTGGACGACATGCGGCCCCAGGGCTTTCTCGGGCGAGCCTTCGTCGCTGCGCTGGCCGCCCCGCTCGACCTGCCGTCGCGTCTCGGCGACTGGCAGGAAGAACATGTGCTGCGCGCCCTGATCAGCCAGTTCGGCTACGACGCAGTCGGCAATCTGGTACTGGGCGAACGGGGGCGCGAGCATTTCCTGCTACGCCAAGAACCCCTGCCCTTGACAGCAAGCCTGCTGCACGACAGCTATGCATTGCTGGCACAACAAGCCCTCAGCGGCGAAACACCCGCTTCATCAGCCGGCGGCGAGCAACCCAAATTCACCGCTTATGTCGAAACCGCCAGCGGCCAAAGCCATGTGCTGGTCAAATTCACCCTGCCCGACGCCGAAATCCAAGCCAACCCGGTAGCCCGGCGCTGGCGTGACCTGCTGCTGGCCGAACACCACGCACTCTCACTACTCCGCGAAAATGGCGTCAGCTCGGTCAGCACCCGCATCATCGACCACGGCCAGCAACGCTTTCTTGAAGTCGAACGTTTCGACCGCATCGGCCCGCACGGCAGGCGCGGCCTGATCTCGCTCAGCGCCATGGATGCAGAATTTGTCGGACTCGGCCAAGGTGGCTGGCCCGGCATCACAGCCCGACTTGCCGCCGAACGCCACATCAGCCGCCAAGCCCACGAAACCACCTGCCTGCTGCATGCCTTCGGCACCCTGATCGGCAACACCGACATGCACCCCGGCAACCTCTCCTTCGTCACCGACGGTGATCAACCCTACGAGCTTGCCCCGGCCTACGACATGCTCCCCATGGCCTTCGCCCCACGCGCCAGCGGCGAACTGCCAAACAGCCTGCCGGCACCGCTGCTCGACAGTCAGGTTGCCACGGCACACTGGCAAGCGGCGCTGGTTCTGGGCCGCGCGTATCTGGAGCGGTTGCGGGAAGACACGGATTCAGCGAAGTATTTACGGGCTGCATCGCGGCGCTTGAAGCGCATTTGGCAGCCGGGGAAATGCGGATTGGGCGGTTGGGGTGATTTGCAGGGTTTGTTACGGTCAACTGCAAAACAGCTAAATATTTTGAAGCCCCATCTACCTTACTATC
>JADJMS010000037.1 GCA_016709495.1 Candidatus Dechloromonas phosphorivorans
GTTCCACACGTTACGGCACACAAGCTGCTCCCGGCTTGCCCAGGCTGGCGTCGACATTCTCGCCATTGCCGAACATGCCGGCCATCGTTCGCTATCCATGACGCGCCGATATAGCCATCTGTGCATCAAGGGCAGGGCCAACACGATCAACAGCGTTTTCGCGTGAGGTGCGGCCATGAACAATATTTCATTGCGGACGATTGACGGGCTGGAATACACCTACAGCTCTTACCGCTGGGGCGACGTCTACGAAGGCGGGAAAATCGTCCTGCAGCGCATGGGCATTGCTCCCGGGCTGGCCTTTCCCGGTGAACCTAACGCCAACAAGCGCCAGATCAGCACCATCCATTCAGGCGGCTTTGCCTGCACGATCAAATTCAATCGATTGGTTGATCGGTTCCCGTATTGCGTCTTGGGAGAACATCCGGAGCGGTCTAGGCAGCGCTACGAACCCATGCCTGAACAGGCTTTTCACGGCGTGAGCATGGAGCGCAGACATTGGGGGGATAGATACGTCGGCAAGCGTGCCGATTTGATTGCTGCCGGCCTGGTGCAAGACGGATTTTTCCCCGGCGACCCCGGAATGCGCAAAACGCGACAGGTGATTTATGCCGATGGCTCATTTCCGTTAGGGGCTCCAACTTCGAATCTGGATTGGTCCCGCCGGCGCGAAGCAGGCAAAGGAAATTGAAAAGTTAAGCAATTTGAGCTTTTCGGTAGAAGTAATGATCGACCGAGGTGAGCGTGCGGCGAGATCGGAAAAGTTCAAGCAGGCCGACCGTGCATATGAGATGGCGATGGATGCCATGTCGCGCGCGCCGCGCATTGACCTTGTGCTGCAAAAGGAATTAAGCCTCGCTGCATCTCATCGACGGGCACAACTAAGCCTGGCGTGGTCGCGGCCGAAGTTTGTTCCCGGATTCAACGCCTTGCCCCAAGGTCCATTCGCGGGATAATTGTTCACGCCACTCCCTAGCCCGGCCAGGCGACAAAGCGGATTCCTTCACCGCTTGGGAGTGGCACCAATTGAAGGGCGCACAGAAGGAGGGCGTATCGTGACCAGTGCAGAATCAGTTGTCCGCGAGTTTGGCGAAAATACCAAGCAATTAGCAATAGACACAGCTGAGGAACAAGGCATCGTTCTGGACGATGCCTTTTATGCTCGATGCCGCGCGGTGAATCAAGCGATGGTGGCAATTCTCGACGAAGAGCAGGGCGCGCCAGCTGAAATTGATCAACAGACCGCTGAATTGGGCGAGCAATTTCTCGCCAGTTTTGGTGAGAACCAACGGAATCTTGTTTGGCTTTTCATTGGGTGCCAAGCCGGATTTAACCTGCTCAGTGATGGCCTTTACGTGGCCGCCCTGGAAAGTTTTGGCCTTGTCCGGTCCGTCGCTGGTCAGTTCAAGAACAAAAAAGGAGATTTTAGAGCAATCTTTGCAGCGTATGGCCGAACTGGCTTAGACAAGCGGCACGAACCAAACCGGAAGCTGAAAGACTGGACAATCAACCTTTACGAGATTGGAAAATACAAGTCTGTAAAACAGTTCGCCAAAACGGTCGAGAATGATGTGCTTGTGGAAGCAAAGACGCTGGGTGCCAAAATTAACCATTACAGCGCCCGTGACACCATAGCCACTTGGATTTACGGCCACAAAAAAAGTAAATCTAGCCCCTAGACCGTCGTATCTAGGGGCTATGTTGTCACGATTAGCCCCCGGCGATTTTTAAGAATATTCTGGGTTTCCGTATTGTTTCCCACACCGTCCCAAGGCCGCCAAGCCGGGCGAGTTTAGAGAGGAAACAATATGCAAAAAACTCAACCTTCCGATTATTTGCCATTGAAGGAATGGCACCGTGAATGCGGGCAACCCGTATTCAGCAGCGCCAAAATGCTGCATTACCACACCCACCCAATTCAACGCGAACTTATCGAGTCGGGAGCAATGGCCAGGGTAGGCGTGCAGATTTTTTTGCACAAAGATCGCTTTTGGCCTGAGTACCAGCGCATCGTCGCAAATCAGATGAATGGTGGCCAGCCATGACCACCAAAGAAAATTCCACCGCGAAGCCTCGCCGCCGCCAGGTGGTCGTAAATTCTCCGAACGATCACCATTTGAATGACCCGGCAATTCAAGCTCTCGGGAATTGGTTTGGCGTAACGCCATCTCTAGGGGTTGGTGGAAAGCCTTCGAGAATCAACCGCCAGCAAAAGCGTTCCTGGAAGCGAGGCCGCAAATGAGCGACCAGAAATCAGAACGATTCAGCCCCTTATTACAAAGGACTTCTTCCCGGTCGACCTGGTAACTAGCATGGCGCTGATGTACCTGCCAAAGATGGCACCGATTGGCTGCCACGCCTCAACGACGCGCACGGAAGGCTTGCTGTTTGCTGGCTCCCAATCTCTGCGGCAGCCGATGTGCCATCAATGCTTGCGCTTGATGCCTTCGAATCCATGGGCTATCAGTACATGGAAATAGAAAACGGTGAGTGGCGCCGCCGCCTCAGTAGCGTCGCATGGAAGCACACAACGATGTTTCTGAGGCATTGCGAATCAGTCGTCCGCTTGGATGTTGCCAAATGAGCAACGTCACTACGCTGGAAAAAGTCGCTTCCAAACTTGCGTCGAAGCCCAAGCCGGCGCCCTCAACGACTCCGCCTGGCGACCTTTTCGCCGCTGACGGAAAGCGCATCATTCAGCACAAAAATGGCCATCTGCCGACCGTGATTGATTTGCTTGAGATATCACTTAGCGAGTCGCCTGATCTGAATTTGTTCCGCTATGCTGGCCAATTGGCTCGTGTCTATCAGGCCGCAGAACCGAGAGATAAGAGCGCCAAAATCCCGGCTAGCGCCGTCATGGTGCAACCGGTCGAGCCGCCACTTTTGGGCGAACTGGCAGGCCGCGCTGCCTATCATCAAAAATGGGATTCCCGGCTTTCCGATTACGTCGCCACCGATTGCCCACGCCGTGCCGTTGATTCACTATTGGCTCGCGGCCATTGGCCACGGGTGCGAGATCTGATTGGGTTCATAGAAACCCCGATCATCACCGATGACAATCGAGTCATTGACCAGCCAGGGTATGACGCGTCAAGCGGATTGTTTTGCGCGTTCACTTCCATTCCCGGCTATCAGCGCCCACCAATCAAGCCGACCAAGAAGGACGCCAGCGCCGCCGCTGGGCGCTTGCTTAGGCTGTTTGATAGCTTTCCCTTTGTCGATGCCCCCGACCGGGCGGCTATGCTTGCCGCGCTGCCGACGGCTATTCAGCGCCGCTTACTTCCCGCCGCCCCTCTCCTGGCTATCACTGCGCCAACGCCGGGAACCGGAAAAACCTTGTTGTGTGAAACGCTGGCCCTTGTTGCCACCGCCCGCCGTGCGTCCGTGCTCAGCCTGGGCCATGACGACGCCGAATCAGAGAAGCGCCTGGCCGGCGTATTGCTGGCCGGCGATGCTGTAATTTCGGTTGATAACATCGAGCGACCGCTAAAGGGGGATTTGCTTTGCCAGGTCACTACGCAGCAATTCGTTCGACTGCGCCCGCTTGGCGGATCTGGCATGTTGAACGTGCCGACTCACTCCCTGATCGTGGCCACCGGCAACAACCTGGCAATCGTTGGCGACCTCAAACGACGGGTACTGATGATTCGGCTAGATGCCAAGACGGAACGACCGGAGCACCGCGCGTTTGATCGTGATCATCTCGCCACTATCACCGCACAGCGCGGCGAAATCATCTCGCTATGCCTGACCATAATCGCCGCCTATCTCGCTGCCGGCGCCCCCAAGATTGCCGGCCTGCACGGCTTTGGTGGCTTTGAGCAATGGGACCGCATGGTCCGGCGCCCGCTGGTCTGGTTAGACCTCCCCGACCCCCTCCTAACATCTGAGGAATTGAGAGAGCAAGACCCCGACCTAGAAGCTATGCGCCTGCTTTACTCAGCCTGGCTGCTGTCATTCGGAGAACGTCCGGTCACTGTTGCCGAGGTGATTGCCGAGGGCGCGTCGGTCGGGCAGTCTGCGAATGAAGAACTGCGCGACGCGCTGCAACTGGTATGTGCCGAGAAGCCCAATAGTCGCCGGCTCAGCTATTGGATGCGGTCACACCGGGAACGGATCATAGACGGCCTGCAACTGTGCAAAGCCGGGGCCGATGGCCATGCCAAAGTCGCGAAATGGAAGGTCATCAAATGCGGGTGATGCGGGTGATAGCGGGTAACTTTTCTACCAACGTGAACAAAGTGTCAAAAGAAGAAATACAAGTAAACGTATACGGGTTGAAATCACCCCGCAATCACCCGCATCACCCGCAAGGATTGCCGTGCAAAAGGTACTGGGAGAGCTCTATGCAGGAGGGTAATGCGAACCGCGTTGTTTCTCTAGGCGGTGGGGCTCAAACATAGTGAACTTGGTGATGACTCCGTGACAAATCGCGTTGATCTGAACCGCTGTGGCGATTCTCCTGGCAAAAGCTTTGTTTTGCCTTTCCCGTCAAGTGATGCCGAAATGCAAGGCATCCGGGTAACCCGCGCCGAATTTTCCAGAATGATGGGCTGCTCGAAGCAGGCCGTCACTGACTGGGTGAAATCTGGCCGGATTGTGGTTGGCGCTGACGGACGTTTCGATCCGCGTCAAGCAGTCGCCAGCCTGATGCGAACCGGCGACTTGGCGCGCATTCGCGCCAAGGTATTGGAGCCGCTGGTAAGGGATATCACTGGCCGTGACCGGGAAATTGCCAGGCTGCGTACCGAGCTCGCCGCCGCCAAAGAAGAAGCGGAGTTTCACGAGGCCAGTGCCAGCGAGTTTGTTGACCTGTTCGATGGCTTGGTGAGGCCAGATAGTTTCCTCTAGTCCTGAACTGGTCGCGGCTGGCACCAATTCTGCGCTTTCGGCGATTGTCTGGTGGCTGGAAGCTGCCGTGCAAAAAGGCACCGCTTCTGCTGGCATGCTTTTGAGTCACGTTGAGACAGCAGAAGTCGAGCCGGATATTTCACTTCCCTGCGCCTTTGAAGTAGACGAGGGGCGCCGGGAATATGGATGACAAATGTCAGCAAGACCGCGCCCCGGCAAATTCGGAAAATACGTCACATGGCAATGATTAATGAATTCCTTGATGACCACACCGTATTGCTCCTGATCGAGCATTACGGCGGTCGCCGTCTGGTCGTACCTGCGGAACCGCAGGGCAAAGCTTGGAAAAGCCTTGTTAGCCAGATTGGCGAGGATCGCGCCGCGAGCGTGGTTCGCTGGTTCGGGGGTGAAGTGCTCGCCATACCGATGGCCGCCAATGAACGTGCAGAGGATACCATCCGCAACTTACAGCAGGCCGGTACGCCTGTTTCTGAGATTGCCCAGATGACTTTTATTCGCCGTTACTCCGAGCGCCAAATTTACCGAATTTGCGCGGCAAAAGCCGCATAGGAGCAGTAGCATGAATTATCAAACAATGCCAAAAGATGAAGATGAACGTTTTGGCAAAATGGTCCGTAACTTTCGAGTCGGCAACATAATCCGCGGCATGGTAGATCCCTCGTTTTCTGCCTGGGGGCTAGAACAAGAAGTTTCGCAAGAGCTGGCCCGCCGGTCGGCAACAAAGCCAAATGGCTTTCTGATTCCCTTCGAAGTGCTCACTCGTGGTTTGCTGGTCGGTACCCCAACGGCTGGCGGGCATACGGTTGCCACCAATTTGCTGTCGAACAAGTTTATTGACCTTTTGCGACCGACTTCGATTGTGGCAAATCTTGGTGCTACCTATCTAACCGGTCTGGTGGCAAAGGTTGCCATTCCGCGTGGCACCGGCGCATCAACGGCCTATTGGGTCGCTGAAAATGGTTCGGTCACCGAAAGCCAGCAATCCTTTGATCAGTTGTCGATGGAACCCAAGACGTTAGCCGCATACACCGACGTCAGCCGGAAAATGCTGCTTCAATCCGGTTTGGACATAAGCGCTTTCGTCATTTCCGATTTGCGCGCCAGTCTTGGGCAAGAGCTCGACCGCGTAGTTTTCAATGGCTCAGGTAGTGGTTCGGAACCTTCTGGCATCCTGAATAACGCCGGCATCTCCACGGTTGCGCTTGGCACCAATGGTGCTGCGCTTACCTGGGGAAATCTGGTTGATCTTGAAACCGCAATTTCCCAGGCTAATGCCAATGGTGAATCGATGGCATATGTCACCACTAAACAAGCCCGAGGAAAGTTGTCCAATACGCTCAACGTGCCGACTTATGGTGATTTCATCTGGCAAAACTCGCCGAATCCGAAATTACCAGGTGAAGGCGTTGTGAATGGCCTTCGCGCAGTGGCCACGACCCTGCTGCCTTCCAACCTTTCCAAAGGCAGTGCAAGTGGGGTTTGTTCGAGCATGATTCTTGGTGCATGGGCGGATTTGCTGGTTGGTCAGTGGGGTGCCGGTCTCGATATTGTTCTCGACCCCTATACCCATAGCTCAAATGGTGCGCTGCGTGTTGTCGCGATGACTGATGTCGACTTTGCCGTTCGTCACAACGAAAGTTTTGTCAAAGTGAAAGACATTTTGACCACTTAATCCCTGACGGGGTTGCATGTTGCTCGGCAAGAGAAGCAAACCCATAGCCAAGCGACTTAAGTTTTTTCCTTGACCCATGGGCTTGCACCCGCTGGCGACTTTCCACCGCCAGACCAGCCTACCGGACGCCAGAAATGGCGGCACAGGCAACATCCGGCACCGATCCCCCCCCGGACGCGTAACCCGACGCGACAAGGGATCACCCTTTAAAGGACTCAATGTTTGACCATGACCGACCAGACGCCGAAGGAACCGACCCAGGCGACGACGAAACCCTGCCCATTGTGCCGGCTGCCAATGAAGCAGAAGGGCAAGATTGCCGCATTTGAGGATGTACTAGGGCAAGCCTTTGGGTTTGCCATTTGCGCGCCTTGTAGGGTGCGCCTTGATCGTTTGCCGCTACGCCTGCAAGGTCGACAGCTTGACGTCGCAATTCGGAATCTGGAAAAGCATCCAGACCGCTACGAAATTCAATGTTTTGAGTCGATGACCGCCGCCAGGCTATTTGTTGCGCTTGAGGCTGAAGGCTTCAGAACTAGAAACGAAAAACCCGCCATAAAGGCGGGGTTCTGTACTAAGTGCTGCTGTTTACGCAGTCTTGCGACGGCGGGAAGCAACCAGTCCAACTAGGCCAAGACCTAGAAGGGCAAGGCTTGCTGGTTCAGGAATCGAACCTTTAACTTCACCAATGGTGTAGCCAATATCAACCAAACCATATTGGAATCCATTTAACGTATTAACCGGATAGGTATTGGCATTGCAATTATTGCAATATTTCATATCAACGTAATCGATATCACCTGTAGGGAACCAAGATGAGGGCAAATTCGAACTGAAGTAGTAAGATTGATTAGAATCGTTACCGATCCCCATGACCAAGTAGTTCTGGCCGCTAGTGAGCATGACGGAAGATTGGAGATCGACCCAGTTCCATGATCCGCCTGTCACGTTGGAGATTGTCGATTGTGCCAAGAGCGATTGAGTGGCCACCCCCCAGAGTGAAAGCGTATAGCTACCGCCGCTGACCGGGGCAATGCCGAGTTGTGAAAACATTAATGTTCGCTACCCCTGCTGTGAATTGCCAGCCCCTAGCATTGCCCGAAAAAAAATTATTTGTGTTAAAGCCGATGGGTGCTTGATCTCCGAGCGAATGAACTGGAGCTGCGTTTGCTGACATTGACGAACCGATATACAGCAAAGATGAGGCAACAGCACTCAAAATAAATTTTGTCATTTTTTTCTCCAGCTTGATGGTAAGTTTCGTGAGCTAAGCAATAATTGATCCAATATAGATATATCATTGAATAAATGGACAATACTAGCTTTTGTTTTCATCTTAAAAAGGGTGAATGTAAAGATTTCCGACAGAATTTTCCGACAGAACGCGACTTCGGACACCGATTTTCTAGCAATTTAACTATGGGCGTTTAGTTTCGGATTAATCATCCGATGGGGTTTACACATCCCAGCAAATCCCATAGAATGCCGCTCGTTCCAAAGGTTTCAAGGCGTTAGTCAGGATTGCAAATCCGTGTAGGTCGGTTCGACTCCGGCTCGCGCCTCCAGGTTTCGCGGCAGTAGCTCAGTTGGTAGAGCGCAACCTTGCCAAGGTTGAGGTCGAGAGTTCGAGACTCTTCTGCCGCTCCAAACAAAAAGGGAAAGCGACTTCGCTTTCCCTTTTTTGTATCCGCCCGGGTGGTGAAATTGGTAGACACAAGAGACTTAAAATCTCTCGGCTTATGGCTGTACGGGTTCGATTCCCGTCTCGGGCACCAACAAAAACAATGAGTTGCGATTACTTTCGATAACTGACGGTTACAGAAAGTCTCAGAAAAACACAAAACGATGTACGCCAATGTACAACGCTTTCTTGCAATCAATGATTGTTTTGTACGAGTGATATTTACCGGATTCAGAAAATGAGGTTGCGTAACTGTCAGTAATCCATGTCAAATACTTGACACCGACTGTAATCTGTGGTTGAATTGTCGAGTCGATTTGAAATGCGTATTCCAGAAATCATAGCGGCGTATGGTTTTCTGAAGGCATTTTGACTTGTAAGCCGCAACGTTACAGCAATCCGCATGGGCGGTATTGCACATGGAAAGCAGGGAGTGACTTCGACGGAATAAGACTCTGCAAACCTCGTTGGCCTTGGGCCAGTGGGGCTTGCCTCGGACTTTTCCATGACAACGCTCATCACTCTCTCTGAACTCGCGACGCATTTGCAGACCACTGCCGGCGCGCTGAAGACCCGCTACAACCGTAACCCACTCTCCCTTCCCCCGGTCGTAAAGCTACCTGGTGATCGTCGCCTGCTTTTCTGCGCCAATCAAGTTGATCGCTGGCTAAACTCGTTTGTTGTCACCACTTCGCCGACAAAACGAGGGCCGGGAAGACCACGGAAAGGGACTTTGCAATGGTGACGAACGCCGATAGGCGTACCCATTGCGTATCCGTTCGGTGCAACGCTGCCGAACTCAAAAAAATCAATGAGGCTCGCGGGGCAATGACACGGGGGGCCTGGGTGCGCAGAGCCGCCCTCGGCAACGTCCCTGCACCCGTGCCCGAACTTAACAGTTTGGCATGGATTGCCATGTCCCGCGTCGCTGCCAACCTCAACCAGTTGGCAGCACGCTTCAACCGCCTGGCCATGCAGGAAGCCGAACCCACCGTCGCCGAAATTGATGATCTGCGTACGGTTGTCGGTGATTTCCGTCGGGCCCTCCTGGGTGATTTCTCACCGGGGAGTGCGCAATGAAGGCCATGCGAAAAGTCAGTCGGGGCAGCAGCTTTAGAGGTGTTCTTGACTACAACCGCAAGAACAAACTGATTGGCGGCAACATGTTCAGCCGATCAATTCGGGGGCTTGCTACCGAATTTGGGATGTTGCGACGTCGACGTCCGGACATCGTGAAACCCGTATGGCACCAAGCTTTACGTCTCCCGAAAGGTGAGCAGCAAAGCGAGGCTCAGTGGCTATCAATTGTGCAGAGTATTTGCACCGACTTGGTCTGAATGACAGCCATCAATACGCTGTTTTTCTTGAAGACGATGTTGAAGGCCAGCATGTCCATATCGTCGCCAACCGAATCTCAGCCAGCGGCCAGGTGTATCTGGGGCGAAATGAAAACCTCGCTACCACCCGGATTTGCGCTGAACTTGAGCGCAAGTTTGGTCTTCGGGTGACACCTGAGGCGACTGCTGATGAGTCGGGACAGATTCGCCAGCCCGATCGCCGAAGCGTCACCAGCCGCGAGCTGCAAAAAGCTGTCAGGACAGATGAAGTTCCTGCTCGAATCGTCCTCCAACAACTCATCGAAAAGGCATGGACCGGACGGCCGGCAACGGAACAGTTTGTCGACCGGCTGGCCGGTGACAACGTGCGTATTGTTCCGAACGTAGCCTCGACCGGACGCGTCAGCGGCATGCGTTTTAGCATCGACGGCGAACTGTGGTTTTCTGGGTCCCAACTTGGGGCGGCGTACAAGTGGGGGGCTCTATGCGAAAGGATCGACTATGACAAAGACCGTGACGCTCAATGCCTTGGTGACCTCAAAGATGCCAATACCTCAGTGGCAACTTCAGGAGATGTTGGAGACACATCATCGCGAGCAGATGCAATTGCTTCGAGAGAACTTGAACCAAATGACCCGGCTGAACCGGCACCTGGATGGGATGGCGGGGGTAACGGAGCGGGGTTGCAAACTGCGAATCGCTTGGAGCAGTGCCCGGACGCGATTCGGGATGCGGTCAAATCGATCCCGAGACCTCTGCGGCTGGTACAAGCAGCGATCCTGTGCATGCTGACAGCACTGATCACAGCAGCGGCGACAGCGGCATGGGTACATCACACAGTGTCGAGGCCCATCCTCGTGATCGACACGGCAACATTAACACGGCAACTGGCAGCGGAGCTGAAAAGGCCGTAGCACGGCCAACATGGCTCGATCATCAGCTGGCCGCCGTCAAGCGCATGGAACGTGCTCTCGGGGCTCCACTGTATCGTGTCACCGCACGCGATCGTGTCGCGGTCTCGGGGCCAGGGCGTACTCATGTTTTGCACCCCGAACACCGACGGGTGACTGATGCCGACCGGAAAAATGGCGAACCATTTTGGCAACCGAATCAACTTGCCGCATGGGTCTCGTCAGGGGCGGCAGCTGCAATGAACGCCCGCCGATTCGACATCTACATCACGCCGATGGACCCCGATCACCACTACTTGTTGGTCGATGACGTCAAGGGTCTCGAAGGGGTCAAGGCGATGAGGCGTCTCGGCTACCGGCCGGCTCTGGTGCAACGCACAAGCGACGGCAACTACCAGGTTATCCTGAAAGTCAGCAAAACGGCGTTTGCCCGTGAGGCTGAGGCTGCAAACCGCGTAGTCCAAAAACTCAACCGCAATTTTGGCGACCCCAAAGTGTCGGGAGGGCAGCATGCCTTTCGATTGGCTGGACTGAGGAACAAGAAGCCCGGGCGGGGCGACGCGACTGTCGAGATTGACTGGGGCGAATCGTCCCCAGAGTTAATTTGCCGGCGGGCGACTACTGAACTGGAAATCGAACGGTCAAGCCTTACCCCGCTTGCCGGACACACCTTACCAGCCGCAGTCATTTCCACAAACCGCAACAGCCGTCCGTTGGCGGACCTGCTGACGGTCAGCGCTATGCTGCAATTTGCGCCGGCATTGAACGCCGATTTGCCCGTGGGGAAGGGGTAATCGACCGCTCCGCAGTCGACTACCGGACCGCAGTCAGCCTGCTCCAGGAAGGATGGTCCGCCGACCGTGTCGGCGATGCAATGCGCAGCGGGTCTCCTGACCTAGCCGCAAGGCATACCGGCGTCGATGACTACATCGCGCGTACGGTTGCCGCCGCTCAGCGTGCAGTCCAACAAAGAAAAGCGAGGCATCACCCGCCCAGGCCCAAAGGCTTGGGCGGACCGTCGATAGCTTAAGCATCGACCTCGCATTTTCTTCCCTGCTGGGCCCCCCTTGTGTTCCGGCCCGCAGGGCCCGGACGCACCTTTTTTGGACCCAAAAACCATGAAACAAACTACCCTTGATTCACTGTACATCAACCTCGCCGATGCGTTTTCTAGCGAGCCCCCCCGTCTGGATTTTGTCTTGCCCGGTTACCTGGCGGGTACTGTCGGCATCCTTGCTTCACCGGGCGCAGCTGGCAAAACCTGGCTTGCCTTGGAACTCTGTTGTGCCGTCGCCAGCGCGGCAGCAAATCAACGTCTGTTGGGGTTGCCATTGGAGAAGCACGGCCAAGCCGTATTTCTGTCTGCTGAGGACCCGGAATCTTCTCTCAAATCTCGTCTCCATTCGATTGCCAAATATCTTGACGGTGATGCGCTTACCGAGCTTCAGGCCAACCTGAGAATTGCATCGCTGGTCGGACTACCCACAGACCTCCACCCCAGCCGGAATGGGAATAGTGACCCGGACGTCGAGGACTGGTCGAAAACCCTCGGAGAACAATGCGCTGGCGCCCGCCTCATCGTTCTCGACACACTGAGCCGTTGGCACACCCGAGACGAGAACGCAAACGCGGAAATGGCCCAGGTCATTAAGAAAGCCGAGGCTATCGCCAAGGTGACGGGGGCGTCACTTTTGTTCTTGCATCATGCCAACAAAGGGATGGTAATGGCGGGGAGGGGCGACGAGCAGCAAAGCGTCCGGGGGGCTTCATCACTCGTCGACAATGCTCGGTGGCAAGCGGCACTGGTTGCAATGTCGCCAGACGACGAAAAGAAATATGGCCTGACCCCCAAAGCCTGGAGAGCGCGAACGTCACCGGCGGTTCGTGGTAACCAAGCAAAACCACGGCGCCCCTGTGGAGACAGTCTGGCTCCGCAGCGGTGATGGAGGCGTTCTGCTGCGGACTGATCTCCAGCAAAGCATGCCGGCCAGCACGTCCAAGGCAGCGGGGGAGGTGGATTCAATGGCCGAATGTAGTCTCCCACGCTATGCGATCCTTTCTCCGGCCGTGGTGCTGTCGCCGGGGCTCTTTCGGGCCCTTCAGAAAACAGGGGTTCGAGAGGGGCTTGCGGTTTCCTATAGATCGCGGGATAGCGTCATCCACATGCAGGGTCCGGAATGGCTGGGAAGCGATGACCTACGGATTCTACAAGGGGTCGCCGCATTCGCAGGTTGCCAGCGTGTAGAACTGCCAGCTAATCCGGCGACCGACATCGGCAAGCGTCTCCGGGAACAATTGCATGCCGAACACAGGGCCGGGACACTCAGCACCATTGCACTGACAGTCAGCATCACCGATTTTGCGAAGGCAATCGGCTACCGCGATACCGGGGGCGGGTGCGCAAAATCATCCTGGCCGGCCTGACGCGACTGTCCCAGGTCACTTTGATCATTGAGGCGAAGGGAGCAGAGACCTACAAGGGGCGTCTATTGGCCTATATTGGGGCCACAGAGGCCGGATATATCAGTGCGGCGCTATCCCCTACCTTGCGGGCCCAATTATTGGGAATACGGGGCAACAATTCGTGCATATTGATCTCGCGGAAACACGACGTTTGACGTCGCCGGCGGCGAGACTGATTCACCACCGATTGTGTGGCTGGATTGATCGAGGTGACCGTCGTAAGGCGGCCTTGGAGACATTGCAGTCGTATCTGTGGCCAGATGCACTGGCGACGGGATCAACGCACCGCACACGGCAACAGACAACGCGGGCAGCCATTGACGAAATCGCCCGGATCGGTTGGGACATTTACCCATACGCGGCTGGCAAGTACGAAATCACACGCCCCCTGGCGGAAGCATCGCGTCAGGTGCAGGAACCCCGGCGATCGCCGACAAAACGACAGGCGAACGCCGACAGGCAAAGTGCATGAAACCCTTGTTGTGCAAGGGATTCACAAGATTCTGACGTTGCCGTCCATGAAGATTTTCTCCCAAGAGAAAATCATCGGCTTTCTTCTATGCACTAAGAATTGTCCCCTACGGGGAACACACCGGGGGCAACAGCCCCCCTGGGGAATAAACGTCTAACGATTTCATCTGAGTGGTTTTGGCCACTCAGGCGTACAGCCGTTGGTTATCAGGTGGTATAGCGCCCAGTTTTCCATGCAGATGTGGCAAATATCTTATGCAATTAGACATCTGCTGGTCAACCGGAGCGATGCCGGGCGCGTTAGATCATCCATGCGTTCCGCATGCCTGTGTATCGCTGATTTGACCCGAGCGCAACTAACAACACCCAGAAGCCGAATGTCATTTTTCCTGGTCGATTGTAGCCAACCTGAGCCTCTTTTTTGTCATAGATCAATGCAAAATGGTTCATGGCGATTTCTCATAGCAAACTGTTGTTTTCCTAACCCGGCAATTAAATAAGTAGAAGGGTTGTACTTTTGGACTGCGGATTGTTTGAAATCAACCGTCAGCCGATTAAATAAAAAGCAATCAAAAAAAAGCGCTGGACTTTCGAATATATTTTGTTCAGCAAACTTTAATAAATTATTTTAGATATTAAAACAAATTATGAATTACAAAAATATAGCTATATCTGCATTATATATTTCGATTAACGCAACCTTGCTATCATTCACTTCTGGAGCATTCGCCAAGGATGCAAATTCATCGCTTGGGGAGTGGGTTTATATATCATGCCAAGGGCAAGGTAAAGCCAAATGTGATAATTATGCAGGGTTTATAAATAAAGAATATCTTAGTATGAAATTCTTTCCGAATGGCGTAAGGGTACATAATGGCGACATAATAACCGTTAAAAAATATATATTTTTTCGACAATATCGTCAAGCTCGATTCTGATTCAGCTATTAGCAGTCTTCAATTCACTGTTAATGGTGACAATATGTCTATAAATGCACGAAATTTGATGAGCAGTGAAACATATATTTTGACGATGGCCAGAAAGGGAAGCAAAGCAGCGACGAATGCCCCGGCCACCTATATTTCACAGCAACAGACGCAGCCAGAAAGAGCACAGGTTGCAGCAATTACTCAACGTTCAACTGGCGAGCCAATCATTCCCGGGAAACAATTGTTTGGCACATGGCGCCCTGATCACTGTGACTACTGGCGAGGGACAGAGCGTCTCGGAGACATTCCGTGCAAGGCCACAAGTGATTCTCGAATTGAATTCACACCCAGAACGCTCTCTCTCAATGGCAGAGAAGTTGCAGTTGATGAATATATCGACAACTCGAATTCGATTGATGTGCGCTTTCAAGGTGGGGTACAGCGATTCTTTGTCGATACCAAGAAGGATTCAGTAGCCTTTTTACCGATGACAAATCAAATAATAGGCAACTGCGGATAATTGCAGTAAGACTCAGCGGGGCCCCGTGTCTGGCGCTGTGTCGCCGACGCCTACTCTACCAGAGACCAAGGATTCAGCTCATTTTGTTTTGGCTGGAGATATAGTGCCTCTTAAATGAGGTTACTATGTCTCTTCAGATACCCCGTGTAACAGAGCATCAAATGCCACTCTGGAGCTATTTACTGGGAAATCATTTGGGTGCAAGGTTATTTCAAACAAGAAAATTAACGATACAACCTACGCGATCAAATCGAAATGTGATTCACGCCAAGATATATATACGGATTCATCAAAATACATAATACTTAGCCCGGTTGAGTTTAAACAAATAAACCAAAACGGAGAATTTAAGAGTCGTTACTGCGAGCAGTCTCAATTGCCTGAGCCATGGCGAGATAATGATATAAAAGATATTATTTTAAAGTAAAAAATTTTGTTATTTTGTTTTAACGTTTTACACAATAATTTCATCAAATCCGGGAGTGATAATAATATGAAATATTCTTGTGCCCACTGCAATAGTGGCGATGTTCAGAAAATCAGTGTCTTGCTTGCTTCAGGTACGCAAAAAACAGTGATTGAGGAGACGAAGCGAACTGGAACAATCCTTGCGCCAGTAACCATGATGGGTGATGTAAAAACAGGGAGGAAAAGCATCTCTGTAACGGAAAGTGATCTTGTAAAGCTGGTGCGAGAAAAAATTGCAGTTATGGAAGCTGTTGAAAAGCCGTTACAGGATGCTTACGATAAAATAGTTAAAGAGCATAAAAAAGCGATGGGAGAGCACCAAGACAAAATGGCTTTTTCTGTTCCCACTCCAGCACTCGATCAATTTGAGCGATACCATAATCCAGTCGCTATTATTTTGGCCGCTGGTTTTTCTTGTGGTCAGTGTTTTCGAATAATGGATTCAGTATTTCCGGATTGCTCATTTCATTACTTCTGTCAGGGTCGTTTATCTTATTGCGGGTTTTTTAATTAGTGTTTTGCTAGTCGTTCTTCCAGATGTCCTGCGCTTTTTTAAGCCCCAACTCGCAGAACAATTATCTAGTGAGCTTGCCGCTCGTTCGAGCGCTCGTGAGTTAGCAAATGCATCAGGACCAGAGATGCCGCCGCTGCCAACCCTGAAAGCACCCGAAGCAAAAGAGAAGGGATTTTTCTGCCATACATGCGGTGAAATTTTTATACCCCAGGAGCTGTAAACATTCCTCCGTCTAATAGGGATGCTGATAGCAAAATAGCCGTTATTGTCATCTACGGGCTTTCCGGGACTGTCGGATTTATCGGCAGCTTTGCAACAGTCTGTCGCTGGCAATAACGCCAAAGATCACCGTCATAGAACGCAACCAAAACTACCGTAGCAAGAGCTAACCAGCGCTTCGCTTGGTTCCCCCACTTACTCTGTGCGTGGCCCCCGTCTTGCTGCGGCGCGAGGGGGTTGCCTGAAAACCATTTGGTGTCGATTTTTGATTGACCATGCCGACCATCTCTGTTTATCTATCCTTATTGGATATCGAAAAGGAGATGGCTATGTGTAACGGCTCGCATTTGAAACCTGCCGTGCTCGCATTTGATGCGATTTCAGGCTCACAATAACTGCAAATGAAACGATGATTGTGCTCACATTATTTGCAAATGAGCTTGCATTCATCCGCTCCGGCTCGCATTCCACCGTCGCGTGCTCAAATTAGATGCAAATGAGAACCCAAGAGTGCGTACCAAGAGGGCAGAGCCCGACCCTGAGCTACAAGATGACATGTGAGAGTGGCCTGTCGGCTTCGTGCCCTTTGCGGTCAGATCGCTTTCTCTAAACCGGTCAGTCAGCCCAACCAAGGTTCTTCGCAATGGAGTGCTCCGAAGCGGAGGTTGCTGACCTCACCCAACCGGCCACAACCGGTCGGTGGAGAATGTCGCTCCATAGCCGACGTTCATCTCGACGGTTGCTCCGAAGCGGTCATTGACCTGCAGTTGGCGAACCAGGGCGGAGCCTCGCCATCACTAGCCCGGAACGCGCTTTTTTCACATATCATCTTGTGACCATTCCGCATTTCCTTTGAAGATGCTAACTGAGCGCTACAAACCAATTCGGTCATTGTTTGATGAATACATCGAGATGTACGTATCGCGTGACGAAAGACTGAATCCTGCTAGGAACTCCGCTATTCCTCACGTCGTATCGACACATGTTTCAATATCAGAGTTACCAGCGCGTTAGGATCAATTGGCTTGGTGATATAGCCGGCCATGCCCGCTTCAAAACACTGCGCTTGATCTTCCGCGAAGGCATTAGCGGTTTGGCCGATGATCGGCAAGTCGGGCGCAAATTCCAATATCCTCTGGGTTGCCTTAAGTCCGTCTAGCACGGGCATCTGCATGTCCATCAACACAATGTCGTAAGTGGTATGTCCATCCTGTAAAACGCGTTCAACTGCCTGCTGACCATTGCTTACCATCACCACACGTGCGCCCTCACCAGTGAGGTTCAATTCAAGAATCTCTTGATTGACAGGTTCATCCTCGGCAATGAGGATGGTAAGGCCCATCAAACGCTTTTCTGTGGCATTCGCTGGGGAGCAGTTAAAGATATGCGGTGTCGCTAGTTCCTCAATGCTTGGATGATAAGGCAGGCGAAATTCGAAGGTGCTACCGTTGCCTGGCTGGCTTTCAACACGAATATCGCCTTCCATCAATTCAGCAATTCGCTTGGCAATGCTCAGGCCCAAGCCGGTACCACCAAAACGGCGCGTCATTGAACCGTCTCCCTGCTCGAACGGAACGAATAATCGGCGAATCAGCTCCTCGCTCATGCCGATCCCTGTATCTGTCACCCGGAAGATCAGGTGCTCATCAGCTATAGAGGCTGCCAGCGTGACGCTGCCCGTCTCGGTAAACTTGACTGCATTAGAAAGCAAGTTGAGTAAAATCTGCCCTATGCGCAGTGGGTCGCCAAGACAGGTTTGCGGCAGGTTCGGCGCACGTTCCAAGCGTAAGTCAAGATGTTTGGCCATGGCGAGTTCATTCACCACCTCGATCACTTCCTCAGTTACACCGTTCAGTGCAACGGTGGTTCTTTCGAGATGGAGCTTGCCAGCCTCAACTTTGGAGAAGTCGAGGACATCGTTAATAACCCCAAGCAGACGATTGCCTGACACCAGGATCTTTTCAAACGCGTTACGTGCCTTCTCAGTGTTCTGATAATTGCGATAACCGATTTCGGCATATCCAAGGACGCCATTAATTGGCGTGCGAATCTCGTGACTCATGTTTGCCAAGAATTCGCTTCCGAACCCGGGCCAGATTTTCGGCGGCGACGAGTGCCCGTTCGCGTGCCTGAGCGGCGGCACGCTGTTCGCTCATATCGACAAAGCTAATCACTGCCCCGCTGGATTCACCATCCTGAATAATCCGGGTGAATGGCATACATCACCGGCACGGCATGGCCGTCGGCATGCCAGACCTCGTTGTCGATTCTTGTTTCGTGCCCACGGAGCGCGGCGTGGCCTGGGCACTCGTGGATCGGGAAGGGCTGCCATCAGGTTTGCTGTGGTGAAACAGTGCATGCGCCGAACGCCCGATAGTTTCCTCGGGACGATAGCCGAGCAACAGGCAAGCGGCCGGATTGATGAAAGTAACCATCCCCTTGCAGTCAACCCCGTAGAGGCCATCGGCGCTCGATTCGAGAAATGGCTGGCGCGTGCCTCGGTGGCCAGTAGATGCCGTCGTGCGCTGCTTGACCAGAGCCTCCAGGTGGTGGCGGTGCTGTTCCAATTCCGCTTGCATCTTATACGCCGCGGTAACGTCGCGGCTGATACCGAAAATTCCGATGACCGTCCCATCATCACCAATGATCGGCCATTTATTGGTGCTCACCCATCCCGGGTTGCAGGCCTCATCGAAATACGGATCCACCCTGCCCAGCAATGGAACTCCGTCGTGGAAGATGTGGGCTCCTCTTCCGAATAGATCTTGGCCGTTTCCTCCGGAAACACCTCTCGATCGTGTTTTCCGATCATGTCCCGCCAACTGGCATGCCCGGTAATCTTGGCCATGGTCTGGCTGCAAAAGCGGAAACGGCTGCTTTTATCCTTGAAATAGATAAAGTCACTGGTGTTTTCAAGGAAGGCGACAAAATCGCGATTCAGTTCTCTAATTTTTCGTCCGCCTGCTTGCGTGCAGAAATATCCTCCTTCACTGCGACGAAGTGAATTAACTCTCCTTCATCGCTATATACCGGCGAAATGGAAGCCAGTTCCCAGAACAGGGTGCCATCTTTCCTGCGATTGTGAAATTCGCCCTTCCACGTTTTCCCGGAAATCAGGGTTGTCCACATCTCCCGGTATTCAGTTGATGACTTCTCACCGGAACTAATTATCCGCGGGTTTCGCCAATGATTTCCGAGAGTAGATACCCAGTCGCTGTTTCAAATCGGGGATTGACGTATTCGATCCTGCCGCCCGGGTCGGTGATAACGATGCTGACTGGGCTCTGCTCCACCGCACGGGAGAGTGTCAGAAGAGATTCCTCAGCCGACTTGCGGGTGGTGATATCAGTCAGCGTAGCGACATAGTGTGAAACTTTGCAATCGTCACCGTAGACCGCCGTGATGCCGAGAAAATGAGGGTGAATCGTGCCATCCTTTTGCCGATTGAGTATCTCCCCTGCAAAAGCTCCTGTTGATTCAACGCTTGAACGAATAGCAGCATAGAACTGGGGTGAATGCTTTCCTGACTTGAGGAAATTCATGTCCCTGCCGACGGACTCACCGGCAGAGTAGCCAGTAATTGTTGTGAAAGCTTGATTGACCCTGAGCACCACTGCCTTCGCATCGGTGATGATCATGCCTTCCTGTGATTCAAACGCAATGGCGGCGATACGTAACTGCTCTTGATCGAGTTCCTGCTTGCGGGCCAGCCTTTCGAATCTTACGAAATAAAGCCCGGCCAAGGCGAGCGCGGCCAGTAAGACCGCACCAATAATCTTGAAGGTGTTGCCAGCCTCCTGCTGCCAGTTAGCCAGTGCCCGCTCCTTGTCCAACTCGACAACAAGCACAAAGGGATAGGTGCGTGACGCCCGATAGGCGATCAATGCAGCTTTGCCATTCTCTCCTGATGCCTCGAATTGGCCTGCCTCCTCGTTGTTATCCGATTAAGGATTTCCTTGCTGACGGTGTTGATGCTTCTGACCTTCTGGGTTTCATCCGTGCTCAGCAGCAGACTTCCCGTCGTAGCGCAAGACTTGAACGATACCGAGCTCGGGGAGATATATTGGCTGTAGAAGTTCAGGAAATAATCGGGGTTGACTGCCGCCACCACCGTTCGCCATTCACTACTATTCAGTTGGATATCCAGGCTGACCGGGACAAAACTGATGGCGGGGTGGGGCTTTCCGGATTGACCAGACTTGAATTGTAAAAATCCCGTCCGCCACGTAGCGCACCCACTCTCAGAACCCCGACTGGTTCAGATGCGTGGCAGAAAATCGGTCCGCGCGACCTGCGTGTCGATATTCCGGAAGTAGAACTGGCAGCGATCGAATCAGCCTTGTCGAGCAGGGCAGAGGCGAAGAACACGCAGCTGGCGCAGAGGCCGAAAGCTCTGCAACGACGCCCCGCTCATCTATCGCGAAACGAAGCGTGCGCTCCACGATATTGAAACTTTGGCACGGACGATCTTCCAGCGCCCGCGCAGTCGGGGCCAGTCTTCTCCAGTTGCTGGCTGATCGTGTCCGTGCGCGATCGCCACATCGAATATACGCTGTAACAATGGTACCAAAGTGCCCACCTATGGCAAACGATCAGCTCGAGGCAATGCCTACGGTGGTGGGTAGATTGCTTCGCATCAAATATCGAACTATTCAGTCACACCGATTGGGTCTGGCTTGGCGCTTGACGGTGGCGAGCAGTTGACCGTTACGTTTGGCTTCGCTCATGAATCGTTCGATGCGCGCAAGCCAGACATCGTCACCTTTTGCATGGCATAGGCATATGAATCAGATGGTAGTCGTTGGCATGACCCAGAGCGCGCCCAGTCTGTCGTTTCCAGCATGCGTCGGCTAAATGGAAAATCGATCATGAAAACGTCATTGGCCGTACTCCACCTCCTGCTCACGCCCTTGAGTCGTCGCCGTGACGAGCAATGTTGCATGCTTTAATTTTCGGCGCATGACACCTTCGTGGAGCGTGCCTTTGTACGGCGACGACAACGCCCGGTGGTCAATATCTCCCCATGTCTTGATGCGACGATTACTTTTGGTGGTGATG
>JADJMS010000038.1 GCA_016709495.1 Candidatus Dechloromonas phosphorivorans
GCCGATTGAAATCGCCCAACGTTTCCGTACGCGCGACATTGAAGTCATGCGTCGCAACACCGCTTTCCAGGAGAACGAACATCTGTTGCTGGCTGATGGACGTCGCAAACTTCTCATGGCCCTCCACTTCCCGCAGCTTGATGAACAGGGCACCCTGTTTGCCGTTGGCACCCTGCTCACCGACATCACGGGCTATCACCTTTGCTGTCCGATGAAGACATCTGACTTATTGACTAACGACAGCGCCAGGCTACTCGCCCCGAGAGTGCTGAAAATTTCAATCACCTGCTCGAAGTCAGTGCCGAGGCAGTGATCGTCGTGCACCGCTTGAGTGGCCGCTTGCTGGCCGTCAACAGCGCAGCCTGCCGGCTCTATGGCTTCCCGCGCAATACCTTGCAGCAAATGCGCTATCCGGACCTCGCTACCGAAACCAAAAGCGTCGTCACCATATTCAACGAGCGCCGGGAGCATGTGCCGCTGCGCTACGACTGCTGTGCCGATGGCATGCATTTTCCGGTCGAGATGAATCTGCGCTGGGCCGGCAGTGGCGATGAGGAATATGCCTTTATTGCCATCCGTGACGTTTCCGAACACTTTCGCCAGAACGCCAGGACACGACGAAGGCCAGCGCTACAGGCCCTGTTTCGTGCCGCCCCCTACCCACTTTATCTGCTCAACAGCCGGGGCATTATCGTCGAGGCCAACACCGCTGCGCTTGAACGCTACCGCTGCGAGATGTCCGAAATGCTTGAGCAACATGTCTCGACATTCCTCGGTGACGCCCAGCAGGCAGCGCGTTACTACCTGTCGCGACAGAGCATGCTGAATGCCGAATGGCATCGTCGTCGAGACGGCGAATTGTTTCTCGCCGACATTTTGCTCACCCGCCAGCAAGACAGCAATGGCCAGATGACGCTGGTTGCGGTACGTGACATTACTGAAGAACGCGCCTCATCGACCGCCTCAAGGCCAGTGAGGAACGCTGGCGTTTTGCCCTTGAGGGCCAGGGGACGGACTCTGGGACTGGAATCTCGACAGCAACGAACTTAGCGTCTCCGATGATTTTCGCGAGGCCATCGGCATGCCGACCGGCTCCGGACAAGAGAATCTAGTTGCTTGGCTGGAACGCATCAGTCCGGACGAAAAAAAACCACTCTCACAGGCCTTTAGCGCCTTGATCCGCGGCATTACACCGCTACTCGAACACCAGTTACGCGTCCGTTGTCGCAGCGGTGATTATCATTGGCT
Source organism: Candidatus Dechloromonas phosphorivorans (assembly GCA_016709495.1). GTDB lineage: Bacteria > Pseudomonadota > Gammaproteobacteria > Burkholderiales > Rhodocyclaceae > Azonexus > Azonexus defluvii. The sequence continues at coordinate 1,249 of JADJMS010000038.1, forward strand.
GGAAATGCGCGGCAAAGTCATGGAATGGTCACTGCAGGGGCGCGCCATGCGTATTGTCGGCAGTATTCGCGATATTGAAGAAGAACGTCGCCGTGCCGAAATAGAACAGAGCCGGCAGGAGCGAATGCTGCACACAGCTCGTCTGGTCAGCGTTGGCGAAATTGCCTCGGCACTGGCTCATGAAGTCAATCAACCGCTGACGGCAATTTGCAATTTTTCCGCAGTTGCCCTGCACAAACTCAAGGCCGGCGCCCCTGAACAGGAACCGACCGGCCTGATGCAAACCATCGCCGAAATGCCATGCGCGCAGGCAACATCACGCACCAGATTCGCAGCTTTGTCAAAAAGGGCAAAACCACGCTACACCCCTTATCGCTCAAGCAGATTGTCGCCGGCATTCTGCCGCTGGCCAGCATGCAGGCCAAGGCATTTGAAGCAACACTCAATATCGAGATCGAACCCGAGTTACCCGCCGTACTCGCCGACCAGGTACAAATTGAACAACTGCTGCTCAACCTGATCCGCAATGGCTTTGAAGCGATGAAACAAAGCACCACCCCGCGCCAATTGCTGCTTGGCGCCCGTCAGGATGCCGAGGCGCGGGTCCGCGTCGAAGTGATTGATCACGGACGCGGACTCCAGCACGGCAATGATCAATGGCCACTGGGAACCCTTCTATTCAGACAAGGGAAGATGGACGGCATGGGACTCTCAATCTGCCGCTCAATTATCGAAAATCACAGCGGCCACCTGGGGCCGAACCGGCACCAGAAGGTGGCGCCAAATTCCGCTTTACGCCGGCCTGCGCACAAGGGGGTACCCATGCTGAACGTCCCGAAAGCGTTGGTTTGCGTTGTCGACGACGACGCCATGGTTCGCCAGTCACTCGGAATGTTGCTCGAAACACCCGGGTTGGCCTTGCGTCACCTTCCCGACTGCCGCCGCAGCTTTCTCGAATCAAGCGAGATGACGCAATGCGAATGCCTGATTCTTGACGTCCGCATGCCGGGGATCAGCGGCACAGTGCTGCAAGACATCCTGAGCGAGCGTGCCGCTTACTTACCAATTATTTTCATTTCCGGCCACGGTGATATTCCACTGGCAGTGGAAGTGGGATGCGCAAAGGCGCCGTCGATTTCATGCAAAAACCTTTCAATGAGCAGGTACTGCTCGACCGGGTACAAAAAGCCATCGCCCTCTGCCGTGAACGACAGGCTGTCGAACGCCGGCAACAGGCGTTTGATTCACGACTGGCCTGCCTAACGCCGCGCGAGCGCGATGTAGTTGACGCCATACTCAGCGGCCTGCCCAACAAACGCATCGCTACGCAATTGAATATCAGCATAAAAACGGTGGAACAACACCGTGGCAACGCCATGCATAAACTCGGCGCCCGCAGCCTGGCAGACCTTTTCATCCAGCTCGGCACGCCAATAAAGTTTGAGTAAACGGGGTTAACCCCTAATCGAAGCAGGAATCGACCCAATTTACGATGTTTTGCCTGAGGTGGAAAATGCGCCCACACTCAAAGGAGCCCATCATGCAAAACACCATTCAAAAAATTCAGAGCACGGCTGCCGACCAGGCTGAAATGTTGCTCAATCTGTTGCGCGTCAGCTTTGAAGGCAATCAGGAAATGCTGGAATTTAACGCCACCATGGCAAAACGCAGCCTCAATCTGATCGCCAAGCACAGCAAGGCGCTGATCACCAATCAAGAACTGGCGCAAAATCCGGTCTGGTTTGCCGAACTTGCACAGGATGCCAACCAAGCTTGCAGTGATTACCTGCTCGGTAGCAAAGCCTGATCAGCACCATGCAAAATCAGATCAACAGCCTGATTCAGGCACAAGCCCAGCAATTTGGTGAAGTACTGGTCGAATCAATAGCCGAGATCAAGCCAGCACCGGCTGGACAGGAAATTATCGACCTCACCGTGCGCTCATGGACGGGCGCTGCGCAAAAGGGTTTTGAGCAGGCCAACGAATGGCAAAAGCAGATGGAGGCGAGTGGCGGCAACAAGTTGATCGCCGCCCTGACTGCCCAGGCATCACGCAACAATGCTGGCAGCAAGCGCCGTCCGGCAACAACTGCGAGTGCCTGAAAATTCCCTCAAAGAATGCTGTTCTCCTTCTCCCCAGCCGGCTCAGGTTGGGGATTTTTTTATCTGATTGTGCTCACAGAAGAAAGCTTAATTTGAGATGCGCGCCTGATTAGATCCTCAGGCGTATTCAATTTGTTTTATCACAATCAGGTAAAATTCTGGACCATTCCAATTCGCCAGAAACGACAATTTTTTGGGTTGGTATAGGCGCTTCTGCTGGCGGACTTGAGGCACTCACCCATTGCGTGGCAGGTTTGCGCAGCTCAAACTGGTACTCCAGCACATACGGGACTGGCAGGCTGCCGTTTGCAAGAAACTTGAACACCTGACCGATGCCGGCATGACTCCACATTATGATCTCGCCACGCTGACAGCCGGCTGCGAATCTGAAGTAGCGATCGTTCAGGCGCCATTCAGAGTTATGGCGCACTGATTGTCCTGACGCCTGACGGCAAAACGGGTGACTCCATGCCAGCGCCAATCTTGCGACACTCACAGGCATTGACGCCAAGGAGATCTGGCGACCGAGGTGATGCTTTCAATACCATGGCTTTACGCCGCCCTGACATTTGCGCTGGGCCGGCAAAAGCCGAGCAGCAACCAGCTCGGTTCGCACATCACTACGGGGAGCGCCGGCTGGCTGGATGCTTGGCCAACAATCTCTGGCGAGCATTTGCTGGTCGAACTCCTGCCGTCACGCAGCGCGCCACCGCTCGCCGCGCAACGCCTGCAATTGCCACTCTGAAAACACCAGGCAATGCGGCTGAACTGACGGCCCACCATCAGGCCCTGCTGCTTGGCGTTCGCGAAATCACCGGCTTTGACCGGGTCATGCTGTACCATTTTCATGATGATTTCAGTGGCGAGGTGATCGCGGAAGAAGCGCGCGAAGGCTTGGGCAGTTATATGGGCTTGCGCTTCCCGGCGAGCGACATTCCAGCAATTGCCCGGCGCATTTATCTGGTCAATCCGTGGCGCAGTATTCCCGACATCGAGACACCCATCTCGGCCGTGCTGGGCGAAGGCGTGTCCAATCTGACCAACTCACTGTTACGCAGTGTTTCTCCGGTGCATCTCAAATACCTTGAACACATGGGCGTGCGCGCCTCGTTTTCGCTGCCGGTCAAGGTCGGCGGCAAACTCTGGGGCTTGGTTGCCTGCCATCACCTGAGCCCCCTGGCGCCCGATCCGGAAGCCTGCCAGGTTGCCTCCGGTACGGCCCAGGCGCACCCGATTGGCCCCTTCGCGCAGTTTCCTGGCACAAAGCCGGATGCAGAGTATCGAAGCGCTGAATCGTCGGATCGAAGGTGTCCTGACTGTTTTCACCTCGTATGTATCCCTGATTGAGGCAATCGCGACTGAACCGCAGCCCTTGCTCGACTTTAATGAATGCCGACGGCCTGATCATGGCCATCGGCGATGTCTTTGTCCTCGCACGGTCATTGCCCCTTTTGACAATGCAGGCTTGGCATTACTTGACGCCTGGTTTCCTCAAGGAACCTGAGCCAGCCATCATGTCCGATACGCTGGCCAGCATGGCGGCATCAGTCGCTGCGTCGATCCAGCCGCTGGCCGGGTTGATGGCGCTCAAAACCATCAGCCGGCACCCTAAAACGGCCGGCCAATCGGTGAGGATTTACTGGTTTCGGCGCGAAGAACCGCTCGAGGTTCCCTGGGCCGGGAACCCGGACAAGCCAATGGCAGAAAATACCGTCATCCCCAGTCTCGCCCCGCGCCGCTCTTTCGAACGCTGGATTGAAGTCAAGCGCGGCGTCAGCCGCCCCTGGACCAACGAAGACCGCATGTATTGCGCGCGTTTTCGCAATGCCCTGCTACGCTGCTTATGAGCCAACCAGCCCTTCGCCGACAGAAACGGCTGGGCCCAGCCTGCCAGTTTTTTGCACCAGCACACGCACGCAGTCCATGTCGCCCTAACCATCACTCGATGCTGATCGGCATCACGCAATCCGGCTACTCGCTGCAGCGCTACCAGCGGCTTATTGCCCCTTTACACTGTCCATGAGGCAGCCATTAAGCAATTCATCGCGGAACGCACCAGCTTTAGAACAAAGCTCGCGCCGCAAATTGCCCTAGCTGATGAACGACCTTGCATATTTTGAGCAGCCGGTAAAGCAAACAGTTGTTGATATTCCGCCCCATCAACAACTCCGGCTGAGCGGTCGGGGTACTGATGCAATCGAAGACTCAACGCTGGGCGGCGGCATGATTACGCCGTTTGATCATTCAGCATCTTGGCATTGATGCCAGCCGGGGTATTCTTTAATGCCTACGGGGCGGATAGCCAGGCACGTTGGCATACATTTGTGCCTTCAGCGAAGTCAGTGCGGATGATCCCGCGCGTCAGAATATAGCCGCCTAGCGTACCGAGGATACCTTCCGATTATTTCAGCAGGCATTGGACTGCGTGGACCAGGCGACTGCTTGAACTTTTGGCGCAATGAATCTTCCCTTCATGCGCCAAAAACTCAGGCCGCGATTAGTTGAGTCCTTGCTTGTGAGGACAAAGCCAGGTTGCCAGCCAGCGGGCGCCCCCAGATAGGGGCGCAGGGTCAGACTGAGCTGAATGCGCGACATGCGTTCGTCAAAGACCAGATCTGCGCCACACTTTAGTAGGCGAGTTGGACCTTCGCGGTCATGGCTAGACATTTTTGTACAGGTCAGCAAGGCACTGTGCGGCAATTTACCGCGCAGGAAGACCAGCGCAGCCAGGGTATCTTCGGGGAGATTCGGGCCAACAATGACAACACGAAAATCGTGTTTTGACAGGCAATCGCGTGCCTGTTCCAGATTTTCCGACTCGACCAGATTAAAGGTATCCATACTCCAGGACAGGGCATCAAAAACCAGCAAACGCCGCTCCGCGCTGGGGTCTACAACAAGTATGTTCATACGCCCTCCCTGATTGGTGGCAATCTGTGAATCTGACAGGTCAGTTTAGGCTTGGCGGCGAACTGAAAACCACGGGGAAGATTTCGGACGCATCTAGGTGGTTTTACGGATATCGGCCTCATTTTCAATTTTCACAGCGTGTTGCTACGGCATTTTGACGAAATTCCTGCCGCAGCCAGCTTGCTCCGCCTTTGCGCCAAACAGGAAGCAAGTTAGGATCAAGGCTTCAGCCATTCGAGGATGCACCGCATGTCGCCGCCGCTCAAACCCAGTGAAATTGTCCGCCAGCTTGATCTCCACGTTATCGGTCAAGTGGAAGCCAAGCGCACACTGGCGGTTGCCATCTACACCCACTTCCGCAAAATGGCCTGGGCGGAGGATGCTGCGGTCGACGTCACAAAAGCAATATTTTGCTGATCGGTCCGACTGGCACCGGGAAGACCCTGCTTTGCGAAACACTGGCCAAGATTCTTGATGTGCCTTTCGTCACTGCCGACGCCACCTCGCTGGCGCAGACCGAATACGTCAGCGAGGAGATCGAAGCCATACTCCACCGCCTGGTTGATCGGGCGAATGGCGACATGGCACGCGCCCAGCGCGGCATCATTTTCATCGACGAAATCGACAAGCTGCGCAGCATCAGCGGTCAGGCCCGTGCCGCTTCCGGCGAGAGCGTCCAGCACGCACTGCTCAAGATCATGGAAGGAGCGCCGGTCCGGCTTAAAAGCGGTCAGCACATCGACACCACACATATTCTGTTCATTTGCGGCGGCGCCTTTGTCGGGCTCGAGAAAATTCTCGAAAAGACCCACACCTTCGGCTTCATTTCGACCTCGGACGATCAAAACGAAAAAATCATCGATCGCCTCAACAGCCGGGTAAACTCTCCGATTTGCGCGAATTCGGGCTTATTCCTCGAATCTCGCCGGTCGCCTGCCCATCGTTGCCCGGCTGCAGGACCTGACCCGCGACATGCTGGTGCGCATCATGATCGAACCGCGCAGCGCGATCTTCCGACAGTTTGCAGAAATCCTGCGCGAGGACGGTATCAAACTCAGCATTGCGCGCATTGTTTTCGAGCAGATCGCCGAACTGGCAATGGAATACAAAGCCGGCACGTAGTCTGCGTGGCATTTTCGAGGAAATGATGACGGGCGTGCTTTACGCCATTACCCGACACGCCGAGCCTCAGCGAAGTGATCATTACTTCGCTGTTCGAAGAAGCTCAGCTAATCAGCCAGCCAGCGCCAACCACTTGATCAAGGTCGCGTAGAGCACGTCCGGATCGACCGGCTTGCTGATATGGTCGTTCATGCCGGCATCCAGACAGGCTTTGCGATCCTCCTCGAAGGCGTGGGCCGTCATCGCCAGAATCGGTAGCGTCGCCTTGCCTGGCATAAGGCGAATCGCCCGTGTCGCAGCCAGCCCGCCAAGCACCGGCATTTGCATATCCATCAATACCAAAGCGTAATCATGGGTACGCACACTGGCAATCGCCAGTTGACCATTTTCTGCCGTATCAACAACCAACCCGGCCAGTAAGAGCAATTCCAAGGCGACTTCACGGCTGATCAGATCATCCTCGACCAACAACACGCGTGCACCGCCAAAGCGCTGGGCAATGAGGGTTTCAGGCAACACCGACGATTCCTTGGCACGCGGTGGCAAAGGTGTGCGCTCAGCGACCTTGGCCAGTCGCGCCGTTATCCAGAACACGCTGCCCGTACCTAATTCACTCTCCACGCCAGCCTCACCCTGGCGGTTAATCACCAGGCCAAGTCCGGTACCGCCAAAACGCCGGGTCGTCGTGTCATCTGCCTGGCTAAAGGCGCTGAACAATTTATCGCGCTGTTCGGGTGCAATACCGATGCCCTGATCCTGCACTTCGAAACGGAGCAGGACGGACTGCCCATCATCCTGGCTGGCCGAAGCGCGCACCGTGATCGTCCCCTGTTCGGAAAACTTGATCGCATTACCAAGGTAATTCAGCAAGCTCTGCTCCAGGCGCAAGGCATCGCCGGACAGCCAGTTAGGCAAAGTCGAATCAATTTCCTTGACCAACTGCAAGCCCTTGGCGGCAGCGCGCTCACTAAGCATGCTCAGGCTACGGTCGACCACTTGGGCCGGCGAAAAAACAGCATTCTCCAGCACCAGCTTACCGGCCTCAATTTTTGAAAAATCAAGAATATTGTTGATGACGTTGAGCAAATGCTTGCCCGAATCCGACAATTTGCCCAATTGGTCACGCGCTTTTGGTTCGCTGGCATCCTTCAGCAACAAATGTGCAAGGCCGAGAATGGCGTTCATCGGCGTCCGGATTTCGTGGCTCATATTGGCCAGGAAGGTGCTCTGGCACGACTGGCCGCCTCGGCGGCATTCTTCGCCTCGGCCAACTCGGCTGTGCGCGAACTGACCAGTGTTTCAAGATGGTGGCGGTGCTGTTCCAGCTCGGCTTCAGTTTGTTTGCGCGAGGTGATATCGGTCGAAATGCCACAGCGCGTAAAACGTTCCCTTCAGCATCACGTAGCGGCAACTTGACCGGAAACATAAGCGCTGGTCACTTTGCCATCAATGGTGGTATTGACCTCCCTCTTCAGCCACTCGCTCGCCACCCTCAAGCGCGCCGGTCATTACTACGAATATTGTTCGCAGTTTCCTGATTGAAAAACGCCTCGTCACCGCACCCGACAATTTCATTCATTGGTTTGCCGAACAAAGCCTGAACCTGACGATTGGCGTAAAGATAGCGGTAATCCATGCCTTTGATATAGATAAAGGCCTCAACACTATCGAGAATGATCGCCAGCTTTTGCTCACTGGCCAACAAGGCAGACTGCTGATCGAGGTTCTGCTGGTGGTAATTATTAAACAACTGTTTTGACCAACGCGAAAAGAGCAACGATCCAAGCAGCGCAATGCTTAGGGCGCCCAAGATCGCCAGCACCATGTTCAATGAGCGCTGATTGGCCCCTTGTTCGTAAATCTTTATTTCAGCATCCAGCGCACTCTGTAACTCGGCATTAAACATGGTGGCGATGACGATCCATCCCCGAGGTTCGACGATGCGCACCAAGGCCGTTTTGGTTTCCAGCTTGCCAGTTGTCGGGTTGGGCCACTGATAATTAATAAAGCCACCACCCCGCTTCGCACTGGCGGTCATTTCCTCCAGTGCGGCGCGCTCAACGGGCGGCATCTCGCTGGCCAGCTTGCCTTCGACCGCTTTATTCACTGGCGATACCAGCGCCCGGCCATCGCGGTCGAGCAATGCGATGTAACCTGTTGCGCCAAAATGCACCGAACGTAAGCGGGCAATTGCCTCTTGTTGCTGCAACTGATCCCACTTATAAGTGTAATCACCGGTTCCGATCAACCAGTTATACGGCGCAAAGCGGCGCACATAGGCAAACTTGTCCGACATCTTTCTGGATTGTCCGGCATGTACCATCGATACCGCGAGAAGCCTCACCGTCAGGCTTGCCAGCCGCTTCGATTAAACCGCGCATGATGAAATGCCCGGTATCATCCTTGTTATCGAGCAGGGTTTTGCCTTCAAGCTGCGGCGCCGTCGGCAGCAAAATGAACTGCCCCGCCATATCGTCAATGAAGTAATAACCACGCCCCTCGTAAAAGCGTACCGGGCGCAATGCTTCAATGATCAGACGTTTGACTTCAGCTTCGGGCCGCCTGGGGGATTCTTTATCGTAGATCGCCCGAGCAACTTGATAGGCCGTATCTACTTTGCAGCACCAGGCTCTGGCGCAACACCATCTCGCCGCGCGAACGAGTAAATTCAATATATTCGAGCGAGCGGTTCATTTCCGCCGTGACACGCTCCTTGACCTGCTCAGTGACGCCCTGCTCAATGCGGGCAAATGAACCCCGGCGCTCAACAATATTTTGCCAAGTGAAGAACCCGGCCAGCGCCAGTGCCAACAAAATAGCCATGACAATGGTGCCAATCAGGTGAATCCTCGGCACAGACTTTTCATTGACAGCAAACTGCATAGTTATCTCTTGATCCGCAAAACTTGCGGAAGTCCTTTGCCAATTGTAACTCTGCCTAAAGTAATAGCCTTGGTATATTTAACATTGTTACGGTCAACGGGGAAAATTGTCACATTTTTTGCGTTGTACCGAATAAGCCCACCACCCACCCTGGTCGTGCAGCTGAAACTTGACCCAGAACACCATGTTCCGCATCATGCGCAAATAGCGCAAACGCCATCCTGAGCCAAACGGAGACAACCATGAGCCAGTCAACTGAATTTGACAGCCTGCTTCCCGCACAAACCTTCAACCGCCGGAGTTTTATCGTGACAAGTCTTGGCGCCGGATTTGCTGGCAACACAACCCGTCATGGCACAAACTGCCATAAAAACGGACAGCAATGGCCTGCTCGCGGGCGAAATCAAAGTACCGGTCAAGGATGGCGAAATGGTCGCCTACCGGGCCGCACCCATTGGCACAAGCAAGCTGCCCGTTGTGTTGGTTGTCTCAGAAATATTCGGCGCCCACGAATACATCAAGGATGTCTGCCGCCGCCTCGCCAAGCAAGGCTATTTTGCAATTGCCCCTGAACTCTTTGCCCGCCAGGGTGACCCAAGCCAGATTGCCAGCATTCCGGAAATTCTTGCCAAGATCACCGGCAAAACACCGGATGCGCAGGTGATGAGTGATTTGGATGCCTGCGTTGCCTGGGCGACAAACAATGGCGCGAACACTGATCGTCTGGCTATCACCGGCTTTTGCTGGGGTGGCCGGATTACTTGGCTCTACACTGCCCACAATCCCAAAACCAAAGCCGGTATCGCTTGGTATGGCCGCCTGGTTGGCCCGGTCAACGAATTCACGCCGAAGCACCCCAGCGATCTGGTTGGCCAACTCAACGCACCGGTACTCGGTCTCTACGGCGGCTTAGATACCGGCATTCCGCTCGACACCGTTGAAGCAATGGAAAAATCATCCAAACAAGGCAGCCCGGCCGCCAAATTGTCGGAAATTCACGTATACGACAATGCGCCGCACGCCTTTCATGCTGACTACCGACCGAGTTACCATAAGGCTGAAGCCGAAGATGGCTGGCAACGCATGCTCGCATGGCTGCGCAAGAATGGCGTTTGAATGCGCCTGAACAAGGCGCGAAAGCCCCGCTTCGTGCTACGCTTCGTGGCTTAACGAATACTCGTACCGAAATGACTACCGCCGAACCCAAAACCAACATCCAGACCGATGCGCGCGCCCTACTCAAGGATCTGCACACCCGCTTCGAGATTTTCCGCAACCATAGCCCACTGGCCATAGGTATCGACAAGCAGGTTCTCGCCGTGTTGCCGGAGTTGGAGAAAAAGGCTTTGCGTCTGGCCATGCGTAGCCACACCATCTCGACGCGCTATCTCAAGGAAATGGAAAAGGCCACCGTACGCCTCAACCTTGACACCACGCCCGCCGGCGAAGTCACTGATGAAAATCGAACGCACGCCGCCGAACAACTGCGCGAGCGCTTCAAAAAGCAGGCAGAACAACGCAAAGCCGTTGAGGTAGCCAACAAGGCCGCTGAAGAAGCAGCCAAAGCCGAACAACGTCGCCTGGAAAAACTCAGCCAACTCGCCGACAAATTCAGCCGCAAGCCGCGTTAATCAAGCCGGCCTGCTCAGGCCGTCAGCCGCTCAGTGGTATTTATCGATCAGCCGGTAAACATGCCGTTCGCTGATCCCCAGCACAGCCGCAGTTTTCTGCCGGTTGCCACCATATTTGGCAATTACCTGACGCAGGTATTCACGTTCGATCTGCTCCAGACTCGGCTCCTCACCAAAACGTAGCACCACTTCACCCGGTTGGTTACGCGGAATGAAGGAAAGGTGCTGAACCTGCACCTCGCTGCCAGGGCGAGCGAGAATCACCGCTCGTTCAATCGCATTGCGGACTTCACGCACATTGCCCGGCCAGTCATAGGCGAGCAATAGTTTGAGTGCATCAGGCGCCAGCGTCATCGTCGTCGTGCGGCTCAGCATGGCAAGAAAGTGGCGGGCCAGCGGCTCGATATCCTCGCGCCGCGAGCGCAGGGGCGGCACCGTGATGACAAAGCGGGAAAGCCGAAAATAGAGGTCGCTACGAAAGGTGCCACTGCGCCCCATCGCTTCGATATCGCGATTGGTTGCCGCGACAAAGCGGGCATCGGCGCCAAGCGTCTTGTTGCCGCCCAAACGGCGGAACGTATTGCTCTCCATGACGCGCAACAGCTTGGCCTGAATAGCAGCACCGATATCGCCAATTTCATCCAGGAAAAGCGTGCTGCCACCGGCCTCTTCGATCAATCCCCGCTTTTGCCGATCAGCACCGGTAAAGGCGCCGCGTTCGTGGCCAAAAAGTTCCGATTCGAACAAGTTTTCCTGCAGGCCGCTGCCGTCAATGGCGACCAGTTCGCGGCTGGAGCGCTGGCTGCGTTCATGAATCGCCTGAGCGACCATTTCCTTGCCGGTACCGGATTCACCGAGAATCAGCACGGTGGTATCGGTAGGTGCCACTGCATTGATCATGGCCTGCACTTCACGCATGGCCGCACTTTCAAAAACCATCGGCCCGGGCCGGTGTGAGGCCAGCTTGGTCCGATAGAACTGGTTTGACTCCCGCAGTTCGGCCGTTTCCAGAACGCGCCTCACTGTCAGCTCAAGTTCGTCCACATTGACCGGTTTGGTAAGAAAGTCGGCGGCACCTTCCCGGATGGCACTCACAGCGTTGGGAATTGAGCCATAGCCAGTTAGCACGATCACCGGATACTGATTGCGGATTTCGGGAAGTATTTTCCCGGCGTTACTGTCTGGCAATTTGAAGTCGAGAATGATGGCACTCGGTTCGATCTCACCCAACTTTTGCTGCGCCTCGGCCCAAGAAGCCGCGCCAACGGAGGCAAAGCCCATCGCCTCGATCTGCCGTCGCAAGAGCCCGTTGAAGACTGCATCGTCATCGACAACCAACAGGATTTTCTTTTTCACGAACCATTCTCCAATACGGTTTCGGCCAATGGGAGCCGGATACGGAAGCGAGTGCCCTGCCCCAAGGTGCTATCCACCGTAATTTCCCCGCCCATCCGGTCAACGAAGTTTTTGACAATGGTCAGGCCAAGCCCGGTCCCAGCAACACCATCGGCACGACGCGTGAAAAATGGATCGAAAATACTGCTGATATGCTCGGGTTCCATGCCGGTACCGGTATCGATGATTTCGATCCAGGCCTGACCGTCAGCGCCGCTCAAACGGGCAATCAAGGTTCCGCCATTAGGCATGGCGTGGTGAGCATTCTGAATCAGGTTAAGGAAAATCATGCGGATTTCGGCTTCGTCGGCGAACACCCGTAATTGCTCGTCGGGCAATTCCAATTGTTGCACGATAGCGTGGCTCTGCGCATCGAAAGCCAGGAGTTTCAAGGTATCGGACAGCGCCTCGCCGAGCACCACCAACTGAAGGTTATTGGTCGGTGGACGCGCCAGCAACAACAGGCGACGCGTGACCGCGATGCAATTGTCGATTTCCTGATCAATCAGCACCAGATAATCGGCGATTTGCTCGGCCGAGATATTTGTTTCCCGAATTTCTCGCGCCAAACCCTGGACACCGAGACGGACAGAACCAAGTGGATTGTGAATTTCATGCGCAATGCCGGCAGCCAACAAGCCGAGTTCGGAAAGCCTTTGCTCGTGGGAAACACGAACCACCTGGCCGAGATCGCGTACCGACTCGACGACATAGCGCTCCTTGCCGGAGCCATTGTCGATTTCGACGAGGACGGCATGCACTTCGGCCGGGAACAGGCTACCGTCAGCCCGCTGGTGATGATGATTGGCCTTCAGGCTTCCGCCAACCTGCGTCAACTCAACAACCGGGCAAACCAGCAAGGTCGGCACACAAGGCGTGGCACGACCATGACTACACTGGTAGCAGGGATTGTTGAGGACCGCCTCGGCCGGCATACCCAGCTGCTGGCAAAAGGCACGGTTGGCCAGAACGACCTGCATATCCGAGGCCCGAATGACACGCACGCCATCCGGCAACCCATCAAGCAAGTCTTGAAGATAACGCTTCTGGGTTTCAGTCAGGACAATCTGCTGGGCCAAACGCTCGGCCATCGTATTGAAACTGCTTGCTGCCCGGGCTATCTCATCATCACCGCCGAGCCTGGCTCGCACACTGAGGTCGCCGGTCGCCAGGGCACGTGTGGCAGCATCAAGCGTGGCCAGCGGCTTGATGACATGGCGACGCAGCAACAGCCATAGAGTCAACAGAGTCAGCGTCAGGACGGCGGCCCCGGCCAGCAGCAGCAAGACCGCACTGCGCCAGGCGCTGTCGCGGATCGGCGCCGCATCGTAGTCAATAACCAGAACACCATTCACCGGATGCTCGGCAACAGGCCCGTGGCACGGCGTACAGGGTGCCCGATTGGGCACCGGATTGATCGAACGCAGTACCTCGCCATCAGGCTCGAGACTCACAAACCGGCTGACTGGTTTGCCGGCGGTCGTCGCTTGCGCCACAGCCGGCATCTGGTGGCCCAATTTGGCAGGATCAGAGGCGAAACGAACCTCACCACCTGGCGCCAGAATCAGCACATCTCGTATGCCATCCAGTTCGCCCAGCTTGGCAACGATATCGCGCAAGCCCTCGACATCACGCTTGAGCATGGCGTTTTCCCAGGTCACCTGCAGCATACGGTTCAGGCGCAAAGAGACCTCGGCCCGTTCCTGAATCAGCTGATCCCGATAGAGACCGAGGAATAAAAGTCCCAGTAACAGCGAAGCGACACCGGCAACCAGAAGCACGCCACGCAACAGGCGGCTGCTCAAATAAGAAACACGGGTTGTCATGGCATCAGGGTACTTCAGCAACGATAAAAAATCTCCGGAAACATTGCTTCATGGCCCCAGCCACTTCATATTGTTTGCCAAGTTTACCAACTGGGGCCGTGCATACCAGGCACAAAATGGACAGGTTCCGGGGCTGGCATGACCCCACGCTGAGGCCGAAGCTGCTCTTCAATCTCCTCCTGGCTGGGCCGTACTTCATCAAGCATTTCGCAATCAGGTCCCGCAATTGCTGGCACCAACTGTTCGTCAGCAGGATAAGTGCGCCGTAAAGGCTGTATCGCAGCGCGCTGCAATACGTGCTGAAAAATCAGGTAACCAGCGTAACAGATGGTGATCGAGAAAACTGGCCAGCGACCGCCAGTCGTCATCGCTGAGCGCAAGCTCAAGATATCGTGCGACAAATTGCAACTGGAATACCAGATGATCATCGGGCCGCATGCGCCAGTCCGGGGCCGCCAGACCACTGGCAGCATAAAGCGCCCGCAAGTCAAACATGGCTTCCTGGCAAACCAGATGATCATCCGAGAGCCAGAACGATTCACTGGGCGAGGCACCATAGGCACCGGTCAGATAGATGGCAGCAAAATCGGCCGCCAGCTCATCCAGAAAACGGCTAGGCGGTTCTGCCGGTAGCCCAGTGACCGAAGCACGCATCAGTTCGTAAGTTTGCTGGCTCGCTTGGCCAATCGGCAACATTGCCAGATTATCCGGGAAGCCAAGCAGGCTCAGTCCATTCAGGAGTGATGGCGAAATCTCCTTGTCCTGCAGCACAGCCAGGGTGATGGCGTCATCGGCAAGCGCGACGGCAACTTCTGTTGTCAGCATCACTCGACCTTGCCTTTGCTGTGGGGAACGAAGGCAATCGACGGCTTGGTCAATTCCGGACTGGCCATGTTTTTCACCTGTCTGACTATCTTGTCATTTGGCCCGACGGCCTTGGTCTGATGCTGCCCTGCCCATAGCTTGTCAATCGGGCCGATATCCAGCACCCGCATCATGCAGGCCATCACGCAATAAGGTTTGCGACCGGCATCGATTTCATCAACGCAAAGATTGCATTTCTGGATGATCTGTTCCTGCACATTCCACTGTGGTGCGCCGTAAGGACATGCCGCCTCGCACTTGCGGCAACCTATGCACAGCGTCGAGTCAATATCGACAATGCCATCCTTTTCGCGCTTCCAGATCGCCCCGGTCGGGCAGGTCGGCAGGCAGGCCGGTTCCGCACAATGGTTACAGGACATATTGACCTTGTAGGCAAATACGTCGGGAAAAGTCCCGCCTTCGACGTACATTACCCGCCGGAAGCGTGGCCCGGGCGCCAGGCCGTTCTTGTCCTTGCAGGCTATTTCGCAGGCGCGGCAGCCAATACAATCAACATTGTTATGAACAAAGCCAAACTGCATGGCCGGTTTTACCGGTTCATAGGTCTGTGCCACCTTGCGCTCAAGGGCAACCTTGACTTCTTTCATGTCGAGTTTTTTGGTCATGGACGGCTCCTCATGCGTCGCGGCGGAAAATATAGGAACGCGCAGTAGCTTGGCTATCCCAGCCGGGACGATGTTCCAGAGCACTCTTCTTCACATTGACCAGAATCGTATTGTAGGCAAAGGCCCCCGCCGGACTGGGTTCATCCTTGGTCAGAAAATCGGGATTGCCGGAGCGGTCAACACCCTGCTTGTCGAGATCCATCCATGAGCCTTCGAAAACCACCACCACACCTGGCAGGCAGCGTTCGGTGACATAGGCGGGAACAACCACTTTGCCGCGCGCGTTCCACGCTTCGACAATATCGCCGGTGACAATGCCGAGCTTTCTTGCATCACTGGCATTCATGGTGATTTCCTGCTGATAGGTTTCACGTAGCCAGGGAATATTGTTGAAGATCGAGTGCGTACGCCAACGCGGATGCGGAGTGACCATGTGGAATGGATAATCTTTTACCAAGGCGTGCCCCATCCATTCAAACGGCTCTATCCATTTGGGGATGGACGGAATCGGGTAACCCCACTGGGTCCGGGTCCAGTCCTTGACCTTGGCCAACGTGGTCGACAGGATCTCGATTTTGCCGGACGGAGTTTCGAATGGCACGCCATCCTCGATTTGCTCGCGGAAAGCAACATGCGGCTTGTCGAAGGTGAATTTGTAAACGCCATGCCGTTTGAAATCTTCCCAGGACATGCTTACGCCCTGGTTCGCCTGCACCTTTTTCCACCAAGCCACCAGATAGGCTTCATCGACCGCCTCGGGATCCTGGAAATAGCTGCGCTCAGCACGCGGGTTGTAGCGCTTGCCAAAGTCCTTGAGCGCCGGATCGAGTTGTTCCAGACGATAGGCCAGCTCGGTATAGATCTGCAGATCAGTCTTCGATTCGCCCATCGGCTCAATGACTTTGGGACGATGGATGTAGTAATGCCCCTTGTACCAGGGCAAGCCCACATCATGACGTTCGAAGTGGGTGGCAATCGGCAGCAGGACATCGGCCCACAGCCCGGAAGGTGTGATGGTTGAATCGGAGCAGACCACCAGTTCCAGTTTCTTGATCGCCTCGATTTCCTTGTTGATATTGGTCAGTTGGTTGAACCAGTCGGAACCGTGCCAGAAAATCGCCTTGATATTTGGGATCTTGCCATCCAGCTCATCCTCGCGCGGCCAACAACCGATTTCCTCGCGTTTTACATTTGGATAATTGATGACACAGTGCGCCCAGCGATCCGACTTGATTGATGCCCACCAGAGGTTGGCGTTTTCGTCGTAAGGATAAGCCACCGACTCGGCATGCCAACCCTTGCCGACGCCCTCGGCACAGCCGCCGAGTATGCCGATGTTGCCGGTCATCGCCTGCACTGCGGCCGCCATGCGGTTGTACTGCTCGCCATAAGCATTGCGCCCCGGTCCCCAGGAGGCTTTGAGGGCGGCTGGTTTGGTGCGGGCATACATATCGGCCAGCTTCTTGATATCTGCTGCCGATACGCCACAAATCGTCTCGGCCCATTCCGGGGTCTTTGGTGTCTGATCGTTGGTGCCGAGGATGTAATCCTTGAAACTCTCCTGATCTTTCGCCCACTCCGGCATCGTGCCGGCATCCATGCCCTGACAGAATTTGTTGATGAATATCTGATCCTGCAGGTTGTTGGCAAATATGTAGTGCGCCATGCCGGCGAGCATCGCCGCATCGGTATTCGGGCGGATGGGAATCCACCACGCATCGTAGGCGGCGGCGGAATCGGTGTATTGCGGATCGACGACGACAAATTTGCAGCCACGCTGCTTGGCCAGCCGCATGTAATAGAAGGTGTTACCGCCATGAAATGTGTAGGCCGGGTTCCAACCCCACATGATGATCAGCTTGCCGGAAGCAAAAGCATCGTCCTCATTGCCATCGTGAATGGTGCCGAAGGTCATGTTCGACGAAAAGGTCGTCCCCTGATAACTCGGCACCGACCAGGAGTTGGTCCGGCAACCGAACATGCCAAGAAAGCGCGCCAGCAATCCTTCGATCTGGTCCGACTTGTGCAGCACGCCATACGAACTGCCGGCATAGGCCTGATCGAGAATGGCTGTCGGCCCGTACTTCTGCTTCAACTCCACCATTTTGCTGGCGATGTGGTTCAGCGCCTCGTCCCACGAAACGCGCTTGAACTTGCCCTCGCCACGTTCGCCGACGCGCATCATCGGGTAGAGCAGACGTTCCGGTGAATAAAGGCGTGAGCGGTAGGAACGCCCGCGTAGACAGGCCCGCAATTGTGGCTCGGCAAACGTATCCTTGCCGAATGCGCCGCCAGCCTGATAGCGCCCGTCGTCGGTGGACAAGCGGACGATGACGTCGCCCTTTTTATGCGCCACCAGCATGTGGCGCGAACCGCAATTATGGTCGCAGGAAGTGACGACCGTCGTCAGCTGGTCATCGCGCAGGTAAGGCTCATGGGCGAAGGCTTCGGCATCCTTCTGCTCAAGCGCCAGTTCGAGAAAGCCACTGGTAGCGGCGAGTGCCGTCCCGGCGGCTGAGGTTTTCAGAAAACTGCGACGCGCCGGATTAAGAATTGAGAACGGGAGCTTGTTCATGGTTTCGGTTCCGCCTTCAGGAAACGTGATTCGGAATGCTGGGGTCGCTGTAACGCCCATTCAGGCGTGATGTCACCCATGCCGGGCCAGGCATTGCGGGCATAGGGATAGGCAATGCGATACCAGGAACGGCCACCGTGACAGCCGTAGCAGACATCGTCAGCCGTTTTGCTTTCCTTGCCAGCGACGGCCATTGCTTCAATCGCCTCGGCATTGAGATAGGTCACTTGATGGCGCTTGGTACGAATCGCTGCGTGGCAGGTCAGACAATCGTTCTGGAACATCTCCTTGACCTCATGCCAAGGTCCGGGCAAGCCCATGATCTCCTTGGCCGGCATCTGGCCATGGCATTTGAGACAGGTCGTTTCAGGATTTACCTGCTTGCGCAATGTGAAGGCGTTATCGCTTTGAGGTGCTGCGGTAGCCGATGAGCCAGGCGCCTCTTCACGCGGGTCGTGCCCCTGGTGACAGGTATTGCATTTGAGATTCATCAGTTTCTTGGCGAGCGGCGTCGTCAGATGCCGCCGATGGAAAGTGTCCTGATCACCGCTATAAGTACTTGTCCGCTGATACCAGGCCAAGCTGTCGGCTGCCTTGACGCCGGCCGGCGAAGCAACGCGCGGTTTGTCTTCCAGCACTTCCTTGTGACAGGCCAAGCACTGCGCGTCGCTGGCCGACTCGATAGCCGGCTTGAAATGCAAAGGACTGTATGTTGCGCGCAATAGTTTTCCGCCATTTTCGGCGTCGACCGCGACAGCTTTGGGTGTCGGCCACCTTGACCTCAATACCGGGCTTGTCGCCACAGGCCGAGAGCATGGCAATCAGGCTGAAAAAAATCCAGATTCGTATGTTTTTCATGAACTTAACGGCTCACTTTATTGGATCCACCCGCCTGCCCATGCCAGCGCCGCAGATCGTAATAGCCCGGTATTCCAGGGTGAATAAAGGGCGTATACCAAGCACCCTGATCATTGAGAAAATTCAGGCTGGTCGGTCGCGGCTCGCTGACGCCTTTAAGCGCCCGGCTTTGCCAATCGCTGCCAGAAGCGAAAGCCAGAATGACCGGCGCGCCAGCAGGGCGTTCATAGGGCGCCAGACCGGCGACGAATCGTGAAGTTTCGGCATTTACCGTTTCGGCACCAAACGCAGCCAAGGGCAATGCAAAAATAAAAGATGACACCGATAGTGCCAAACATTTCTGGATACAGAGTTTCATGGCGAGCTCTCTTGGAAAGACGCGGGGAAGCGCGACACCCCTCCCCCGGCGCCGAATTACCTCGTTATTTCTTCTTGCCTTCCATACCGGACATACCGGACATACCGGACATACCGGACATACCGGACATCCCCTTTTGACCTTCCATACCGGACATGCCAGACATGCCAGACATGCCGCTCATGCCCTGCTGTTTGGATTTTTTCTTACCTTCCATACCGGACATTCCAGACATGCCCTTCTGGCCTTCCATGCCACTCATGCCGGACATACCTTTTTGGCCTTCCATACCGGACATCCCGGACATGCCCTTCTGACCTTCCATACCACTCATCCCGGACATGCCCTTCTGGTCAGCTGCAACGGCAGCACCAGAAATACACATGGAAAGCAAGGAAGCAACAACGACGGATTTGATTTTCATAAAAGCCTCTTCGAAGAGTTGGTTTGTAGGAACCCGACTCGAGTGAGCCGGGTAGAGCAATCCATCCCGGGGACAGGCTTGCTCAACCAACTAAACGCACGTTGCGTGCCTGATCGAAACCGCTCTTATAACCAATTGATTAATATACATTTTTAACCGCACACCAACTTGAACCCGCACACAAAATATGACATTTTGGCATGCCAGAAAAGAATGATCTGTGTAAGCAACTGATTTACAAACTCATTACGCATTGACCTCATTTCGTCCTGCTATCGTTACGAGAGATGCCGGATGAGTATGGGGAACACGAGCCCCTTTAGTCGCGCTATTGTTGCGCCCAAAACAAAAAGGCCTGCGCCTAAGCGCAAGCCTTTGAATTCTGGTGGGGCGCGACAGATTCGAACTGTCGACCTACGGATTAAGAGTTTCAAAATATCGTTATAATTCAATATATTGGCATCGCCAGTGCCCGCCAAAAGCCGCCGAAACATGGCGGCTTTTCTACGTATGCCATTTTGTTACCGTTGAATTGGCAGCCAAGAGCGGCCATTGGTGGTATATGACAATTGTGTCACGCACCGATAGAATTGAAAGATGATGAAAACTAAACAAAGCTGGCAAGAGATACCCATAGGTCTTGGGTGGCTGGTTGTTAGCATCGTCTTCATGGAAATTCTGGAAGGGTTTGATTGGATAGTTACTACCTTGCAGCCACTGACATCCATGTTACTGTCTGACGCGAGTATTTTTTCTGGCTGGAACAGAAATGCACCCTTCGACACGGAAGCAGCCAAGAGCCTGACCGCCATATTCCTTCTACTTATCCCATTTCAAATCGCCTCCGTTTTTAGGATTCCAGCGAAGTCTATCTGTCCAAGAGCGCAACAAAAGGGGATTCCTGCATTTGCCACAATTTTGGCAGTGTTTCTCTTGGTGCAACCTCTAGTATTTGGGTGGGGACTGTCAATCAGTGGTCCGCTTAGGGTATTTGGAAAAGAGTCTTCGTGGGGGGCTGCCGCTGCTATTTGTGTGGTCACTCTCTCGCTTGCCTATGCCATAAGAATGGTTCCTGTACTATTGACCATGTATGGGATACGAACGCAAAACAAGATTGACTCATCGTCCGCTTAGGGCGCTACTGCCAGACAACCCCACACCTGTTCGTCATCAGACGGAATCCGGCCAGGAGCGGTCTTTCAAGAAATTGCTCCAAAGCTGACACTCACCGGGATTTCGTGAGGGCGACAAAGCATTGCTTGATATTCCATATGATTCTCGTCACGATGCGGACATGAATGTTGTTTTCTACAATGTCGTTAGGTGCATATGAACTTTCCTCGCTTTACGCTCCTTTTCCTTCTTGTCTCATCAACCATGGCTCATGCTCAATCGGCGTCATTCAATCGTTACACCGATGATCTTCCTCAACTCTTGGAAACGGATGCTGCAACGGTAATGGCTAGGGGCATGACCCACGACTTCGCAGCAAAAATATGTGGGCGTTTGGGTGGGCAAGTCGCTGCTACTGTTGAGACCGAGGCAACCGCATGGCGAAAGCGTAATGACGTATTTTTTCGCGGGGCATCAGCGGTACTCAACGAAATTGGTGATCGCTATCTTCCCGTTGGTGGAGAACAAGCCAAGCAAGGCTACTTTCAATCAATTCTCGTAACAACAGCGAAAGCTACCAATCAGCGGCTGATGAGGCAGTTGAATGGGGCAACTCCTTGAAAACAACGCAAGCTTCCCCTGAGGCTGCATGCATGGGGCTGAGCCGCATGCTTCATGATGGCGTAGGTGGATTTCAAAAACACACCGGAAGTTACACGCGTTAGTGTGTCCTATATGCAGCGGAAGGGCATCCAGTAATGTACCTAGCGCATCAGACCACGTTAAGCCGGTTTACGCGACGTTGGGCTTATAAACAATGTTCCTGAACGTCCACTCCTTCAAACCCACCACGTCCGCTAAGGGCCAGAGCAGACTGAGGCGAGGTATTCAGCGGTCAGTTAGTTTTTGTCAGCACATGTTGGTCGAAAAATAAATGAATTTTGGCAAGCTTTCATCTGAGGATTTACGGCTGTTCCTTAATTTGGCCGAAGCATTCGACATGGAGTTTGTTGAAGCTAGAAATACCTTGATTCAAAGTAAGAGCGCCTCTTTGCTCCGGTTGTTTGAAGCCAGCCCGGAGCCCCCTTTACGAGTTACCCATTCTCCGGGCATGTTGCACAAGGGGTTGAACCATTGGGCGGCGGCGCTTATTCAGCAGCTGTTCGAATCGCCGAACCAAATCCAATGTCCCAAGATGACTGAATGCATTGATGCTGAAATGGATGCTTGGGAGCAAATCGAAGAAAAAAACGAGATGCGGAAATCATTGGCTGCCATATATGCCTTCAGCCATTCGATGCTCTCCTGTGGCACTCAAAAATCTTTGGCCCTACTTGAACGATCTGGTAATGGTGCGGGAAGACGGCAAGAAATCGGAAAAGGCATTGTTGGCCGCCGTGAAAATCGATCAAACGGTCTTGGCTTGCCCAACAATCAACACTTATATCAGTCAGCGAGTGCTTCTGAATGATGATCGATTCCTGAAAAAATTAAGGCGTGCTTTGGCAGGAAAACTAACTCCCAGGGAGCAGCGAAATTATCAGCATATGCGTTTGACTCTCCAGGCTTTAAAGGAAGTCGGTGCTAAGAAACTAGCGCAAATGATTTATATCGTCTTTTCGTCGATGAGGTGGAGCTTATCGCCAAAGATCGCAATGATGATGTTGGTGATGGAAAGAATCTCCGTCAGTTTGCCTTAGTTCATGAAGCGAGGCTGTGAGCTGAAAGTCACGATTTTGCTAACGGCGCGCCCAGCCGATCTACAAAATCCGTATCCATGGAGCCATTTGGCACCTGGCAATCCCAAAGGATACGGATATGTCACCGAAACTTCATTCTGTGCGGAAGCGCAGCACCAAGAGGCAACAATCGACGCCCGCCGCCGCACCCGGCGCGCGCGGGCGGACGGACCGTGGGGGGGTCTGGGTGCGCCACCTACTAACAGAGCACCCTATAACTGCAATGATGGCTATTTCAAGGCTCTGCGTTGGGGTGTTGATAGTCTCTATCTCTCCTATCCCGGCGAACTCTCCAGAGAAACAGACGAGCGCCTCAAGGAGCTAAAGCAGTTCGCCCAATCCAATGATCCGGCAGAGGTCGCCAAGGCCCAGTTACCCCTCGGCAAGCATGTTTTCGAGGTCAATGGGAAAGGCGCTTCGCTTTCCCCTACATCATCGAGGATGGTGCATTCCGTATTCAGCTACCTCGGCCGGGTCACAAAGCTCCAATGGCTTATGTCAAAGTGTCTGCTGCCTATCTGGCCCATGTCGGCCCCGTCGATGCAGAAAAGCATCTCTACGAGTTGCTAACGCAATTGGGCGAACTCGGGGGAATCCGCCAACGTCAGCCGCATCGATCTGTTTGTCGATTTTCAATCATCGGTTGATATGGAAGGCTGGGATCGTCACGCCTGGGTAACGCGGGCCTCGGCCATCACTGCCTATGCAGTATCCGGTCAGTTCTCCGGCTGGTCTGTCGGCTTGGGCGGCATCATCTCGGCACGCCTCTATAACAAGCTCCTGGAAATCGTCGTCAGCGGCAAGGATTGGATTCTTCCTCTGTGGCAGAAAGCCGGATGGACAGGCCAAGGTGTAATCTGGCGTCTGGAATTCGAATTGAAGCGCGAAGTCCTCACCCAGAAAGGCCTCTCCAAGCTCTCCCAGGTGTTGAATCATCTTAATGGGCTATGGAGCTATGCCACCACGGAATGGCTTCGTCTGACGCTGCCCAATGCTGACGATAAAACCCGTTCCCGCTGGCCGTCGCATCCGCTGTGGGAATTCCTGGCCTCGGTTGATTGGGAAGGCAAGGGCGGACCGCTTACCAAGCGATTCAGCCCCACCCGCAGCCCCAACGATGACAAACTGTTCCAGATCGCCTATAGCGCCATTCTGTCCTACATGGCCAAGCATGGTTTTGAGGCCAAGGAACTCTATGAGGGGGCCGAAGACTTCCTGGCCAATGCCTACGCCTACCATGAGCAGAAAGCGCACGATCTGGGCTTGCCCTTCGATCAGTTCATCGAAGAACGCCTGGCGTTGAAGCATCGCCAGTACAACACGGCGATCAATGACCCGGAACAGGAAGCCAAGCGCAAAGCCAAGGAACTGGCCGACCAGACCAAGGCTTACCGCAAGGAATCGGACGGTAACTGACATGGAAGACAACGGCCTGCCTTTGCCCGCAGCTCGGTGTCTGTCCAAGGAACAGGCCGCGGCATATCTCGGCATCGGGATTACGCTGCTCACCGAATTGAATGTCCCGGCCATCAAGCTGGGGCGGCGCTGTGTTTATGACAAGCTTGACTTGGACGTCTGGCTTGACGAGTATAAGCAGCGCGAGCATTGGCGGGCCGGAAAGGAGAAATCTTTATGGCCCGTGAAACAGGAGTCTACCGGCGACCGGACTCCCGGTTCTGGTGGATCGATACAGTGCTCCCAGACGGCCAGCATGTATGCTGCAGCACTAAAACCGAGAACCGACAGGAAGCCGCCGCCTATTTAGCCAAGTTGAAACACGAGGCGTATCAGGTGGCGATGTTCGGAGCGAAGGAAAAGCATTCATGGCAGGAGGCCGTGGTCAGGTACTTGGAAGTCAAAGCGAATCTTCGGAGTATTGAGGATGTTCGCCGGATATGTCGGCACCTTCACCCCTACCTGGGTAACTTGATGCTGGATCAGATCACAGGTGATGCGATTTGGTCGATTACTCAGGGGGAGTTGAAGAAGGGCAACAAACCGGCGACCGTGAATCGCTATCTCGCTACGGTTCGCGCCTTGTTACGGATGGCGCGGGATGAGTGGCAGTGGATAGATACGTTTCCGAAGGTCCGCCTGCTTTCAGGGGAAGTTGAACGGGATCGATGGCTGACTCGGGAAGAGGCTGACAAGCTGATTTCTGTTTGCCCGCCGCATCTGAAAGCCTTGGTGCAATTTGCTCTGGCGACCGGATGCCGTGCCCGCGAGATTACCGGCCTGGAATGGGAGCGTGTGGATTTGGACAGGCATACCGCCTGGCTGAATCAAACGAAGAATGGCACGCCGCGAGGCGTCCCGTTGAACCGTGATGCAGTTGCCGTGTTGGTGGAACAGCAGGGGAAACATCCTGACTACTGTGTTACCTTTCGCGGTAAGCCGATAGGCTGGCAAGTCAGCAGTACGGCCTGGTTAAAGGCACTGGAGGCGGCCGGTATCAAGGATTTTAGATTTCACGATCTCAGACATACCTGGGCTTCGTGGCACCGTCAGGCGGGAACGTCTTGCGATGAGCTAAAGGACTTGGGCGGCTGGAAGTCGCGGCAGATGGTTGATCGATACGCGAAGTACGCCACGGAGCATTTATCGCTGGCTGCGGCACGCATCGAGACGCCATTGGAGGCACCGAAGGAACCGGACGAATCTGGGGGAAAGCCGGGAATGTGTTGAAATTCCCTACGTTTTCTCTACGTTCCCAAATGAAAATGGCCTAGCCCGAAGGCTAAGCCATTGAATTCTGGTGGGGCGCGACAGATTCGAACTGTCGACCTACGGATTAAGAGTCCGCAATACATAAGTTTGTAGTAGTTTGCAACAGTTCGCATTATCCCATTAAATCAAAGATTACCGGCTATAATTAGTCCGTAGTAGATTGCCGTAGTTTGTTTAGAAACGGCAACGAACGGCAACCATACGGCAACGGGAATCATGGGGTGAATCATGGCAACGCTCACAGACCGAGTTATCCAGGCATCAAAAGCAACCAGCAAAGACCTGTGGCTTTCTGATGGTGGCGCCCGTGGCGCTGGCCGGCTTTATCTCCGGGTACAGCCTTCAGGCCGGCGCAGCTTTTATTACCGTTGCGCTGGTCCCGTTGGTGATCGCCAATCAATTCCCCTGGGTGAATACATACAGAAAGGCGGGCGTGCTGGCTTGACCCTGACCGAAGCCGAGACAAAGCCGGCAGATTGGCTGGTTGTACCTATCCGGGTATCAAAGACCTGAAGGGCCATATCGAAGCAGAGCATCGCGCCGGGAGGCAGGCCATTCGTTTTGCAGAGAAACTGCAAGACATGAAGAAGCCGAAGCCAAGCGTGAAGCCTGCGCAATCTCCTGAATAGTTACGTCGAACATTTGGAGCGGGCCGAAAGGTTGATTGGAAGGATGTGCAAAGCATCTTCCGGCTTCACGTCTTCAATCAGTTCAGGGATCTTGCCGACCTTAAAGCAAGCGAAGTTAAAGCCCGTGATCTGCGTGAAGTTCTCGCCAAGCTAGTGAACGCGGGAAAGGTCGCTACGGCGGGCAAGCTGCGCTCAGCCACGCCCCAGCGCCGCATTTGCCACAGCGGCGGCAAAGCTGAATTTGATCCGACTGCGCCAGCTAAACTGCTGATTGGTTTTGGCATTGAAGCCAACCCGTGCGATGTACTGCCCAGCATGGCGCAATTCAATGTTGCGGGCGAGCGTACTCTTACCGAAGAAGAGCTTGGCCTGTATTTGAATGGTATCGACTTCTTTCCGTTGATGACGCAACGTGCAATGCGGTTGGCAATATATCTTGGCGGGCAGCGCCCTACGCACAAGAAGACAACCGCCTTGCATATCCTTCCGCTGGTTGGCATCGCCCGTGAAGTCGTTGGCGAACTGATGAAGCTGAACGAAAAAGCACGTTCTTGTTCCAGAGCGTCGAGGATAGCCATTTGCGGCCAGAGACTCTATCGGCCGCGGTGTTCGAGATTTCTTCTGCCCTGGTCGATTGTTGCCGGAGTCGTTCCGTCTTCCAGGGGAAGGATATTCGGCGGACCTGTGAAACGATGCTGGCCGGCATGGGAATCAGCAAGGATATTCGCGCACAGCTACTCAGTCACGGATTGTCTGGGGTCCAGGATCGCCACTATGACCGGCACGGCTATGGTGACGAGAAGCGCAACGTCCTGAAGTCTTGGAATGACAAGCTGGAGGCTTTGCGAAAAGGAGATCATCCGTCCGGAAACGTGATTAGTATTGATCAGGCGAAGGCGGCGTAACCATGACTGATCGAGTTGTCGGTGTGTCAGATCAGGGCGCAATGCTGGATAAGTCTTTACCGTCAAAGAAGTGATCAGCGACGCCCTCGTGATTAATCCACCGCCGGATCCGATAAGCCAAGAACGGACGAAGAAGCTTCACGGATTCTTG
>JADJMS010000039.1 GCA_016709495.1 Candidatus Dechloromonas phosphorivorans
GCCGGACAAGGCGATTGACGTGATTGACGAAGCCGGTGCGGCGCAGCGCATTTTGCCCAATCGAAACAGAAAAAGTCATCAACAAAACCGACATTGAAGAGATTGTCGCCAAGATCGCCCGCATTCCTTCGCAGCACGTCACGCTGGACGACCGCAGCGCATTGAAAAATCTCGACCGCGATCTCAAGGCGGTTGTTTTTGGTCAGGACAAAGCGATTGACGCACTGGCCAAAGCAATAAAGATGGCCCGTTCCGGACTCGGCAATCCCGGCAAGCCAATTGGTTCATTCCTGTTCAGCGGCCCGACCGGCGTTGGCAAGACGGAGGTAGCCAAGCAACTGGCTTACTGCCTCGGCATTGAACTGACCCGCTTCGATATGAGTGAGTACATGGAGCGCCATGCAGTTTCCCGCCTGATTGGCGCCCCGCCAGGCTACGTTGGTTTCGATCAGGGCGGCTTGCTCACCGAAGCCGTCACCAAGAAACCTTACTGCGTCGCTGCTGCTCGATGAAATCGAAAAGGCGCACCCGGATATTTTCAACATCTTGCTACAGGTCATGGACCACGGCACGCTGACTGACAATAACGGACGCAAAGCCGATTTCCGCAATGTGGTGATCATCATGACCACCAATGCCGGCGCTGCTGATTTGCAGAAATCGAGCATGGGTTTCACGGCGATCAAGCAGTCCGGTGACGAAATGGCAGAAATCAAGCGTCTATTCACACCGGAATTCCGTAACCGCCTGGATGCCACCATATCGTTCGGGTCACTCGACCGTGACGTCATCCTGCGCGTGGTCGATAAATTCCTGATGCAACTTGAAGAACAGTTGCACGAGAAGAAAGTGGAAGCTCATTTCAGTGAAGCCGTGAAGGGCATGCTGGCCGAAAAAGGATTTGATCCGCAAATGGGTGCGCGTCCGATGGCGCGCCTGATTCAGGACACCATCCGCTCGGCACTGGCCGACGAACTGTTGTTCGGAAAACTGTCGAGCGGCGGCAATGTTACGGTCGACCTCGATAAAGACGGAAAAATCAAACTCGATTTCGAGGAAGAAAAAGCAGTAGCCGTCGTTTAAACTTCTTACCATATTTCAACAAGCCATGCGATGCATGGCTTTTTTTTGCCAGGGAGCCCAGCATGACCTTCAAAACCCCCGATCTTTGCGATGAATTCGAAGCCGAACTCGGCAAAACCGTCCGCGTCGTCGCCCCGATGTTCCAGCGTTACGGTGGTCGCACCACTTTTTCCGGCCAGATCGTCACACTGAAAATTTTTGAAGACAACTCGCTGGTCCGCGAAGCCTTTGCCGAAAACGGCAAAGGCAAGGTGCTGGTCATCGACGGTGGCGGCTCCATGCGCTGCGCACTGGTCGGTGATCAGCTGGCCATTCTCGCCCACAAAAATGGCTGGGAAGGCGTCGTTGTGTATGGCTGCATCCGCGACTCCGTTGACATCAATGGCATCGACATCGGAGTACGCGCCCTCAACACTCACCCGCAAAAGAGCATCAAAAAAGGTGTTGGCGACCGTGATATTGCCGTCACCTTTGGTGGCGTTACTTTCAATTCCGGTGAATTTCTTTATGCCGACGACGATGGGGTGTTGGTTAGCGTAAAATCTTTGTGCTAACGCAATGCGTTTTCGTTTCAAAATCGCAAACGTTGTTTCGCATCGTGAAATCACAACCACAACATATTGTTTTTATTAAAAAACATAATGTCTTATGTCTTATATAAGACTGTTGCTGCTACGCAATAAATTCACTATAATTTTCCCCATCGCCTAAGTCTAAATAGACACGGCGGAAGTTCCCATCCCCCCGAAACACTCCTTTGAGGAATACACAATGAGCACACGCGAACAGCAAATCGCCGAACTGGAAAAAGACTGGGCCACCAACCCCCGCTGGAAGGGCATCAAGCGCGGTTACTCCGCTGCTGACGTCGTGCGCCTGCGTGGTTCTTTCCAGGTTGAACACACCCTGGCCCGTCGCGGTGCCGAGAAGCTGTGGGATCTGGTCAATAACACCCCCTACGTCAACTGCCTGGGCGCTTTGACCGGCGGTCAAGCTGTTCAGCAAGCCAAGGCTGGCATCAAGGCCATCTACCTGTCCGGCTGGCAAGTTGCTGCTGACAACAACGAATACGCCGCCATGTACCCGGACCAGTCCCTGTACCCGGTTGATTCCGTGCCGAAGGTTGTCGAGCGCATCAACAATGCCTTCAACCGTGCTGACGAAATCCAGTGGTCCAAGAACATCAACAAGGGCGATGCTGGCCACGTTGACTACCACCTGCCAATCGTTGCTGACGCTGAAGCCGGTTTCGGCGGCGTGCTGAACGCCTACGAACTGATGAAGGCCATGATCCGCTCCGGCGCTGCTGGCGTGCATTGGGAAGACCAGCTGGCTTCGGTCAAGAAGTGCGGCCACATGGGCGGCAAGGTTCTTGTTCCGACCGCCGAAGCTTGCCAGAAGCTGATCGCTGCCCGTATGGCGGCCGACGTCTATGGCGTGCCGACCCTGGTTATCGCTCGTACCGATGCTGAAGCGGCTGACCTGCTGACCTCTGACTACGACGAGAACGACAAGCCGTTCCTGACCGGCGAGCGTACCGCAGAAGGTTTCTACAAGACCAAGAAGGGTCTTGACCAGGCTATCTCCCGCGCTATCGCTTACGCCGAATACGCTGACCTGGTGTGGTGCGAAACCGGCACGCCGGATCTCGAATTCGCCAAGAAGTTCGCCGATGCAGTGCATAAGGTTCACCCGGGCAAGATGCTGGCCTACAACTGTTCGCCTTCCTTCAACTGGAAGAAGAACCTGGACGACGCCACCATTGCCAAGTTCCAGAAAGAACTCGGCGCCATGGGTTACAAGTACCAGTTCATCACCCTGGCTGGCATTCACAACATGTGGTACCACATGTTCGACCTGGCCCAGGACTACGTTGCCCGCGGCATGTCGGCCTACGTCGAGAAGGTTCAGGAGCCGGAATTCGCTGCTCGTGACCGTGGCTACACCTTCGTCTCGCACCAGCAGGAAGTCGGCACCGGCTACTTCGACGACATCACCACCGTTATTCAGGGTGGCAAGTCCAGCGTTACCGCGCTGACCGGCTCGACCGAAGAAGAACAGTTCCACTAAGAAGCTCACCGCTTTAAATTTGCTGCCTTATCGGGCAGCAACAAAAGCCGGCGCCCACAAGGGGCCGGCTTTTTCATTTGGCAGCCGCCCTTTCTGGGATAATCAATAGCCATGTCGTTTGCCCGCAGTTTTCCCCCATCACCGCCCCCAATGCCGAAATCCTCATTCTCGGCAGCATGCCCGGGCAAACCTCGCTAACAGCTCACCAGTACTACGCCCATCCACGCAATGCCTTCTGGCCGATCATGGCCGAACTCATCGGGTTTGATTCGGCAGCACCTTACGCTGAGCGAGTTAAAGCGCTTCAGTCAGCCAAAATTGCCGTTTGGGATGTTCTATTGACCTGCACCCGCCCCGGCAGCCTGGATTCTGACATTGATCCCGACTCGCTGATCGCCAATGATCTGGCCGGCTTTCTGCGCCAGCATCCGGCGATCAAACGCGTATTTTTCAACGGTGCCAAGGCGGAATCCTGCTTTCGCAAGCACATCGCCCAAAGCATTCCTGCTGACTTGATTGTTTGCCAGCGACTTCCATCAACCAGCCCCGCCCATGCTTCTCTCTCCTTGAGCAAAGCTGACAGCCTGGCGCATCATTCTTACCGAAGGGCACTGAGGAATCATGGACTTCAGCAACTGGCACACCTACGACCATTACGGCTACGCGCTGGTCGCCATTTTCGGCACCTTTGCCGCCGTCGCTGCCATCCACTGGCTGATGCAACGTTCGCCCTGGGCGGCCTGGGTACGCACGCTGAATGGCGTCGTACCGCCCTTCATTAATATTATTGGTGTGCTTTTCGGCCTGACCTTGGCCTTTCTCGCCAATGACACCTGGAATGCCCACGACCGGGCGATGAATGCGGTTTACAAGGAAGCTGACGCGTTGCGTAGTCTGGTTGTACTCGCCAGCCAGCTTGAGGAACCCCAACGCAGCCAGTTGCGCGAAGCGCTGACCGACTATGCCCATGCCAGTGTTGGCGAATGGCCACTACTCGCCCAGCGAAAATCCAGCCCGGATGTCAGCACCAAGGCTGATCACCTGCTTGTCATGCTGAGCAGCCCGCGCACCGCCAAAGCGGCCGGCGATAACGTACAGGCCTGATGCTGCGCAAAGCAACCGACATGCGCGACGACCGGGATCAGCGCATCGGCCTCAGCCAGACCCACATCAACCCGTTGAAATGGCTGGGCATGGCCTTTCTTGGTCTACTGACCCTGCTTTCAGTGGCGGTCGTTCATGCCGAAAACCCGCGTGCCGCCTTTGTGGCGATCATGCTTTTTGCACTGGCCGCTGCACCAACGGCGGCCATCGTGCTGGTTCAGGGCAACCCGTTCCAGGAGCCGTCATCCGTATCGCCGGCACCGATTGCAGCGGCGATAATTGATCATTAAATCTGCCGTCGTGCCAAGATGGCCCGACAAGCAGCAAAGGTATTGAGAATATTTGCCAGACTCTTTCGTATGCGCTAAATTTTGCGAATTCGGGGCCGATAGAATTTGTTCCTGCATTTGACTGCCAACAATAACAAAGGAATTTCATGTTTAACAATCTCAGCATCAGCAAACGCCTGATCATTGGTTTTGGCGTCCTCATTGCCTTCCTGATCGCCACCAACCTACTGGCATTGCAACGCATGGCCAATATCATGGCTGACATGAATACTCTGGTCGACGAGCGGATGGTCAAGGTCAATGAAGCCAATCACTCGATGGATTAGCCCTGGCCAACGGGCGCGCACTGCGCGGCCTGCTCTTGGTCGACACCGCGGAAGAGCGTAAAAAAATAAAGTCAGAGGTTGAGGGATACCGCAAGAGCAATACCGAGGTTCTGACAAAAATGGAGCAGCAGATCCATTCTGAAGAAGGCAAGCGCCTGCTGGCAACAATCACCCAGCGCCGAGCTGCCCTTCTTGGTTTATACCCACGCTTTTTCGAAGCGGCGGAACACAGCGTTTCCGAAGCCAAGCCAATCCTGTTCAAGGAGTTCATTCCAGCCAATGATGCCTTTATTGCCAGCCTGAAAGCGATGGTCGAATTTCAGGAAAATCAAATGCACAAAGCCGTCGAGCACGACCGTGCGGCTTACGCCAGCGCCCGCATGATCAGCATTGCCTTGCTGACAACCGCCATTCTGATTTCAGTCGCCATGGCCTTGTGGATCATCAACTCGATTTCCGGTCCACTCAACACCATCCGTGATGTCATCGGGCACGTCTGTAAAACAATGATTTCACGCGCACTGTTCCCGTTAGCGGCAACAACGAAGTGGGTCAGACTGCTGCTGCCTTTAACGAACTGCTGGGCACCATGCGGCAAACCCTGGGCTCGCTGAAACACTCAATCTCGAGCATTGACGATGCTTCGCAGCAACTTTCCAGCGGCGCCCAGCAATCGGCACAAGCCTCGGAAGACTCGAGCGAATCGGCCTCCTCGATGGCTGCTTCGGTTGAACAGGTATCGGTCAGCATCAACCACGTAGCCAACAATGCCAACGATGCGCTGAATCTGGCGCGGCACTCCGGTGAGTTGTCCAACCAGGGCGGTATCGTTATCGGTCAGGCAGTGGACGAGATGAAAATCATCACGAGCGCGGTCAAAAACGTCGCCGAACAAATCGACACGCTGGGTCAGCAATCGACCCAGATTTCGAGCGTGGTCCAGGTCATCAAGGATATCGCTGATCAGACCAATCTGCTGGCGCTCAATGCCGCCATCGAAGCCGCCCGGGCTGGTGAAACCGGCCGAGGTTTTGCCGTGGTTGCCGACGAAGTGCGCAAGCTGGCCGAGCGTACGACAAAAGCCACCGGCGAAATTGCCGGCATGATTGATGGCATTCAGCGCAGTGCCAAAGCGGCCGTCAGCTCAATGGAGAATGTAGTTATCCAGGCCGAATCAGGCATGTCACTGGCCGAGCAGGCGGGCCAGTCCATCGTCGGAATTCGTGATAGCGCCAACGAGGTTGTTCGCGTTGTTGGCGACATCACCGACGCCATTGCCGAACAAGGCTCGGCCAGCCAGTCAATTGCCCAGCAGGTTGAACGCGTCGCCCAAGCCGCCGAAGAAAACAACGGCGCGGCGCAAAGCACAGCAAGCGCAGCTGGAGAGCTGGGCCGCCTGGCGCGGACAATGCGTGAGGACACCGCCCGTTTTGTGATTTGACAGGAAGAATCGCGTGTCGCAGCACTATTTTGAACATGTTGCGGTCGACTGCTTTTTTCAGCTATTTTTTAGCGCAATTCCCAGTAGCTCGGGCGGCTGTAGGTTTCTTTCAGCAAATCAATAAACAGCCGCACCCGCAGCGGCAAATGTCGGCGCTGCGGAAAGACGGCATAGATGCCCATCGGTTGCGCCTGCCAGGCATCGAGCACGGAAGTCAGGCGCCCCTCCTTCAAGTCCTGACCAACTTCCCATAACGAACGCCAGGCGAGGCCGCGTCCGGCGAGCGCCCATTCGTGCAGCACCGCACCATCGTTGCATTCAAACGTGCCACTGACTTTCAGGGTATCGACTTCGCCACTTTCCGGATCGCGAAACACCAAGCCGCGCTGCTGCCCCAGTGAAAGGCAATTGTGCGCGGCCAAATCGGGCGGCTCGCGTGGAATACCGTGGGCGACAAGATAGGCTGGACTTGCAACCACCATGCGCCGCATCTCGCCCAAGCGAACGCTGACCAAGCTGGAATCAGTCAATTCACCGATGCGAATCGCACAATCAATGTTTTCGTTGAGCAGATCGACCAATCTATCGCTCAAATCAAGATTGACCGTCACTTCGCTGTTGGCGCGCATGAAGTCTCCACCAGTGGTGCGACATGCTGGCGACCAAAGCCGGACGGCGCTGAAACCCGTAACTGGCCACTGGCGCGCACGCCGCCCAGCGATACTGCCGCTTCAGCATTGGCAAACTCGTTGAGTACTTTCTGGCAGTCCTCCAAAAAGGCCTGGCCCTCAAATGTAATCGTCAATTTACGCGTGGTGCGTAGCAGCAATTTAACCCCTAGCCTGGCTTCCAGTGCATCAAGGCGGCGACCGATGATGGCCGGTGTTACGCCTTTCTGCACGGGCAGCCGCTGACAGGCTGCCGCGTGTCGCTGCCGAAACAAAGCCTTCTATCTGTTTGAGCCGGTCCATTTCATACTTAAAGTAAAAGATGAAATGATTTTAACCGGGTTTTTATTGAATCGGAATCGCAATACAATTTGCGGCGTCGCATCAATTACATCTTCCATCAGGAGCTTCCATGAGCCTCAATCTGCCCCAGGGCGTGCAAATCACCGGCCCGATTCTGCCGGGTTACGAATCCGTTCTTACCCATGATGCGCTGGCCCTGGTTGCCAAGCTGCACCGTGCTTTCGAAGCGCGTCGCCAG
Source organism: Candidatus Dechloromonas phosphorivorans (assembly GCA_016709495.1). Classification (GTDB taxonomy): domain Bacteria; phylum Pseudomonadota; class Gammaproteobacteria; order Burkholderiales; family Rhodocyclaceae; genus Azonexus; species Azonexus defluvii. The sequence goes on from JADJMS010000039.1 coordinate 7,524, forward strand.
GAACTGCTGGCCGCCCGCGTTGCCCGCCAGGCGCGCATTGATGCCGGCGAAATGCCCGACTTCCTGCCGGAAACCGCGCACATCCGTGCTGGTGACTGGAAGATCGCCCCGCTGCCCAAGGCGCTGGAGCGCCGCCGCACCGAAATCACCGGCCCGGTTGAAGCCAAATGATCATCAACGCCTACAACTCCGGCGCTGACTCTTACATGACCGACTTCGAAGATTCCAACTCGCCGAAGTGGGAAACCAGATTCAGGGTCAAATCAACCTGTAAAGCCATCCGCCGCGAGTTCTCGTTCAAGAACGAGAACGGCAAGGAATACAAACTGAATGACCAGATCGCCACCCTGCAGATTCGTCCGCGCGGCTGGCACCTGGATGAAAAGCACGTGCTGGTCGACGGTCAGCGCGTCAGCGGCGGCATTTTTGACTTCGCAGTTGTGCTTTTCCACAACGCCAAGGAACAAATCGCCCGTGGTGCCGGCCCCTTCTTCTATCTGCCGAAGATGGAAAGCCACCTCGAAGCCCGCCTGTGGAACGACATCTTCGTCATGGCCCAGGACCACATCGGCCTGCCGCAAGGCACCATCAAGGCCACCGTGCTGATCGAAACCATCCTCGCCACCTTCGAGATGGAAGAAATCCTCTACGAACTGCGCAACCACTCGTCCGGCCTGAACGCTGGCCGTTGGGATTACATCTTCTCCTGCATCAAGAAATTCAAGAAAAACAAGAATTTCTGCCTCGCCCAGCGTAGCGCCATCACTATGGAAGTGCCGTTTATGCGCGGCTATGCACTGGCGCTCGTCCAGGCTTGCCACAAGCGCGGTGCGCCAGCGATGGGCGGCATGTCAGCCCTGATCCCGATCAAGAACGATCCGGTCGCCAACGAAAAGGCACTGGCCGGCATTCGTCACGACAAGACGCGCGATGCCAAGGACGGCTTCGACGGCGGCTGGGTGGCTCACCCGGGTCTGGTGGCGATTGCCCACGAAGAATTCGTCAAGGTGCTCGGCGACAAGCCGAACCAGTGGGAAAAGCAGGTTGAAGGTAACTTCGGCCCGGCCCAGTGGCTCGACTTCCAACCGGAACAGCCGATCACCGAAGCCGGCCTGCGCAACAACATCAACGTCGGCATCCATTACCTCGGCAGCTGGCTGGCTGGCAACGGCTGCGTGCCGATTCACAACCTGATGGAAGATGCCGCTACCGCCGAAATCTCCCGTTCGCAAGTGTGGCAGTGGGTCGTTTCGCCGAAGGGCATCCTCGACGACGGCCGCAAAGTCACCGTCGAAATGGTCCGCCCGATGATCGCCGAAGAACTGACCAAGGTGAAGGCCTTCGTCGCCGCCCAGGGCGAAGACACCGCCAGCTACGATCAGGCCGCCATCATTTTCGACGAAATGTCACTGACGCCGGAATACCCGGAGTTTTTGACTTTGCCGCTGTATGAGGCGATGGCGTAATTGTTACGGTCAACCGGAAAAGGCGGTCAAAAATAAAAAACGCCGGGGAAACCCGGCGTTTTCTTTGACCTTGTCTGCCAACAGTCGCTCAGAATGATCGAACACTTCCTTTACTATCGATCACGAACAATCGATAGTACGGCGGCACATACGAGTATTCACTGTCACGGGCGTAACTTGACTCGCGACGAGAAATCTCCACCTTTACTACCAGGCAACGTTTCAATCGCTTCAGGAACGTTTTCAGGAAGTCTGAGCCGACATAGAGCATGCGACCGAACTCAGGGTAGCTGTAGTCACTTTCCTTGGTTCGATCACCCCAAATCTCTGCGCAAAAAGCCATCTCTGCTCCTTGAGCCCCCGAATACCATCTCCGCCTATCCTCGCCGAGATATAAATCGAATGAACTACAAATTTCTTTTCCAGGACTTGCAGATGGAAACGGTAACTTCCCAGCATTTGGATCGAATTGGTCAAGGCCAGAAGCAGAATCGGGTGACTTTATCCACCCCCATATCCGATGCCTCCCCAAACGAACCGTCTCATAATGATCGTCGTCCGGCAGGTAACCCTCGTTTGGATCCCTGGCAATTTGCAACTGGTAAAGAACCGACTCAGCAGCAGCGTCGGAAACCAGCGCGCTGGAAATTGAGAACTCCTCCGTTCTTGACCCTTCCGAGAAATGCCACTCACCCCAAACAGGTAGCCTCACCGGCAACACCCCATCAATGCATAGAGCATCCTCAAAATCCTTACGTGTGATCTCCCAGCGCCAACTTTCAGAACACTCTTCGTTTTGCCAAGGCCGCCGCTCAATTGGCCACGGATCGCGACAATCAGCCAGCCAGTACCGTCATTGCGGGCCAATCGATGGCGTCGCAACCAACTATCAAAGACATTCGATTCCCATCGATCAATAACGATGGAATGTTCAGAGAGCAATTCGCCAGCGACACAAAACATCGCATGGTAGGCGAGATAAAACTCATGGTTATCCACCGCTGGCTGGTCACTCTTATAGGGCGACGCTCTTTGGCGGCGGAACTGCTCTCTACGCGGCTCGCCTCCGGAACTACGTGCATCCCGCACGCAATCCTTACTTACCCATTGGACTACCTGATCGGTAACTGCATCTACAGAAACGCCAAAAACTCTGCCCAGAGGTTTAAACCAATAGGGTTTTAGGTCCAGTTCATAGCCGATATGGTCTCTACGAGCGGGTGAATCAACACGTTGAAGCATTTTCCCCGAATGCAATCTGCCGCAATTGACATTTTTCAAAGCGACTATCGCCTCATCGGTGTACGCACCCTGAAACGCCGAATTGAGCGCCAGCGCAGTTTCAACTGCAAAGGCCCGCATCAGGACATGCGGCGGGCCATCAAAAGCCAGTCGCAAAAATTGACCAGCATACTTCTGTAAAACTGAGGTAGGCTGAGAAGTGGACGCCATCTGTAAGATGATTTTTACAGGAGGCATCGAATGGAACGGATACCGAGAGCGGTATATACAAAGGAATTCAGGGCGGAAGCGGCGGCGCTGGTGTTACGTGACGGGCTGAGCGCATCGGCAGCAGCAAAGCGGCTGTCAATTTCGAAGAAGACACTGGATAACTGGTTGGCGCTTGCCAAGGCGGGAAGCTGGCAGCAATTGGCTCAAATCGTTCGCCAGTGACGGAACAGGAGGCCGAGCTTTCTCGGCTACGTAAGGAGTTGGCCGAAACGAAGATGGAGCGTGACCTGTTGAAAAAAGCGGCCGCGTACTTTGCGAGGGAGTCACTGCCCGGTACGCGGTCATGAAACAGAATCGACTCCATTACCCCATCAGCCTGATGGCCAATGCGTTTGATGTCTCGGTCAGCGGCTATCACGCCTGGGATGAACGCCCAACATCGAAGCGGGCGCAGGCAGATGCCCGACTCTTGCGTTGCCATACGTGCAGCACATCAACGAACCCGGCAGACCTACGGTGCCGAACGACTACAGCCCGAACTCAAGGCGGATGGCTTTCCAGCAAGTGTTGGTCGCATCAAACGACTCCGTCAGGAAATGAACCTTCGCTGCAAGCAGAAGCGGAGATTCAAGGCAACGACCAACTCGAATCACAAGCTACCGGTGGCCGACAATCTGCTTAACCAAACCTTCACGGCTCAACGCCCAAACGAAGCCTGGGTCACTGATATCACCTATATTCCGACCAGTGAAGGCTGGCTCTATCTGGCTGGGATCAAGGATATCTTCACCTGCGAAATCGTCGGGTACGCACTGAGTGAACGGATGACAAAGGAACTGGTCGGCAAGGCGCTATTCCTGGCGGTCACCACCAAACGTCCACCTTCTGGACTGATTCACCATTCAGATCGTGGCAGTCAGTATTGCAGTCACGACTATCAGCGACTCGTCAGCCAGTTTGGCATGAAGGCATCCATGTCTCGCCGAGGAAACTGTTACGACAATGCACCCATGGAAAGTTTCTGGGAACGCTGAAAAACGAACTCGTGCATCACCGGCGATACGAAACACGAGCTGAAGCTATTCGAGAGATCAGTGAATACATTGACATCTTCTACAACCGCTATAGGCGGCATTCTCGATTGGGCTATCTCTCGCCCGCAGTTTTTACCCAGCAGTTCTATGCCAAAAACGGCTGGCAGCATAGCGTTGATGGCGTCTGATTGACGACCTACCTCACAAAGAAAGCCCAACCCAGCATGGCCCTCATCGGACGCAGACAGCATAAGCACTTGAACCAGTGATTCATCTCCCCTATCAAGCAAGCTGGTCGCCAGACTGTAGGCAATGCGGAAACGGAATGCTGCGTTTTTCCAGCGCCCGATCCAGTCAACACAATCATCAGCGCCGAAGAGAAACAAAGTTGCCCGCGCAAAGGCAGCAGCGTCATCTTCATCAACCTCGGCCTTACGTCGCTCATCGGGTGGCAACTCTGCCCACTCGTCCAACCACTCTTCACCCAATCGGAGTGACTGTCTTGCCTCGGCCAGATAGTCCGGATTCGGCGCAAGCATAGCTGCATAACGGGCGTGCGCAACGCCATACCAACCGCCGGCACGTTGCCGAAACACGGTTTCTCTCACCCGCTCAGGTGACCACAAGGCGGCAATCAAATCGTCATTCGAAAACAGCAAATCCCGTTGCCGCACCTCGGCTGCGGCGGCTTCGCCCATACGCAACAGCAATTTAGCGATTGCAATGTGATCGCTCTTCTGGCGAGCCACCTTCAAACCAAAACGAAGGCGCTCCCGCACAACGGCACGCCGCTCAAGAGAGTCCTTGATATCCGGTTCGGAACCGAGGGCGTGGCTAAAAAGTATTTCGTGACGATTGGCGTGGAAGAGCAGGCCAGGCCAAGCAGAGGCAACATAAGCATCGTTATCGGCCCAGGGACTGAGCTTGGTAATCAGCCGCTCATAATCAGCGGGCTCTCGGCAGAACCTCTCCCGAAACCAGCTTTCTACAGGTTCGTCACGAAACTGAATGAATCCGGCCAAACACAACAACGGTTGCCCAAGATCAGCCACAAAGCTCTCAATCGCAGACTCCTGGACGCCTGCCGCCTTTGCCAATACCTGCATTGGCATGCGGGGAGGCAAGGCAGCCAAGGCAACACACAAGGCATCAATCCCTGCTTCATCGCCGGAATAGCCTCGGAGTCCCGCTACAGCCTCTTCCAGTTCCAGCCCAATCTGTTCATCCACCGACTGCCTACCAGGCCCCAAACGAGCGAGCAGTTCCCGCAAAGAGCCCCCACGCTTCACCAGATAAAACTGTATGCGGGGATTGCCTCGGTATAGCGATAAAACTCAGACACCGCTCCCGCATCTGCCTCGGGAAACGTCGTTGCGCAGATGCGTCGCCGTCTCGTCCTGATCGAAGGTTCAAGCGGGATATCACTTGTTCCATGGGCTCGCCGGGAAACCGATCCCGCCGCTCTGTCCTCACCAGCAACACCAAGCGACAACCCGCCGGTAATGTCTCTTGCACCAAATCCCTAGCGAAAGAGGCTCCATCATTTCGCTCTCTGGCAGCGTCTTCGCTGTTGTCTGCCGCATCCAAAACGATCAGAACCAAACCATTGGGATTGCTTTGCCTGACCGCAATCGCGGCTTGTCCCAGGCGCTGCATGAAGGCACGCAGGTAATCATGTGGCGCGGCACTCTTTGGCAGCAAGGGATCACACAGTCCTTGCTCGGCCAGTTCGTTGGCGATTTGCACCAAACCTTGAGTGCAAATGCCGCGGTTGGCTCGGTTTCCGGTAATCGCCGCCAGCGAATCCATCGAAGACGACCGTTACCGAACCCTGCGGCATCAATTCCGATAGTCGGCCAGCAAAGTACCGACTTGCCCACACCGCCAGCAGCATGAATCAATACAGGCGCATGGGCACTTGTGATGGTGTCCGCAATCGCTGCCTCCTGGCGACGAGGCAACGCCCCACGCACATCGACGAAGGTCGACGGCGCCGGAAACATATGCTCAGGGGACGGCACCCCCAAACAATTGAGCAATGCCGCCTGTCGGATAACGGGATCGTGAGCCCATTTGGTCAATGTTCGGGCACGGACAAATTCGACGAGGCTATCGCGAAAATTCTCATCAAGGGGGTTCAGCGAAATGCGTGCCAAATCTCCCCGTAAATCATTGTCTTGGGCAACGTGATTCGGCTCGCCCCCCTTCAACTGAAGCACTCGAAGGAAGCTCAGGAATTGAAAGGCATCTAACCCCGACTTTGCTTCCCAACTGAAGAGAGGAGAATCCTCATCACCATCTTCTCCCCGCAAGCGCCGATCTAAGGCATCTAGTAAACGAGAGTCAATAGGGCGATTCGACACAAACACACAGTGGAGCCGATCAACAACAATATCCTGACCGTGAGTTTCACAATGCTGCAAAAAAAGCGCTGCGAACTTCGCCACTGTGCTCGCCAATGTCGCAGCGGTCCAAAATTCTTCCGTACGTACCGTCGAATGTTTGAGCTGAACATACTCAACTCGATCAGCAAGCGCAAAATCTTCGCTACCGTAATACTCGGCTGTATCAACAATGAGTTCAGCAGGATGATCGGCAATCGCATCATCAAAACCTGAGGCCCCCTCAATGCTAACCGCGACGAGGCCAGACCTCTTGTCCAACATGCGTAAGGCACGCCGAGCCGTCCATAGCAGATGGAAATCTTCACCGTCATTGCGACTGCGCACCGAAGTCGTTGCCGTGCGCATCACGGCACAAGCACTTCCGGAACCACCGCCAATTTTGCCGACCGCCGAGCAAACTTCTTATCGTCGAAGGTGTAGAAACATTCGCATTTTTTGCTGCGTACCACATGGAGCGCATCGGCAAAATCAAGACCTGCACGATGAAGGCGCAAGGCTTCCGGAACTGCCGGCCAATCCTCCACCTGTACATTAGGAAGGCCGATAAGATGCTCCATGGCCCGCGCGCAATCCTCGGCGGCAAAAGCGTAGAACGCCCGCAGCACCCAGGCAAACTCTAGAATGACCGTCACCGGCACATGCACACTTGGCGACTCCCGCATCAGCCGTTCGGCAAGAGGACGCTGATGTGCGGCCTCCGGGTCGCTGGGGTCATCCACATAATAGCGGGCAAGAATATTGGTATCGACGGCGATCATGACGCTTCCGCATCTTTTGTCTGCCGCATCAGTTCTGCAACGTCCAGATCAGCCAGTTGACGTGGTGGCCCCGCATATTTCAACATGCCAAACCCGCTTTCATGGCTGGTATTGCCGGCTGGGTGGAGCAAGGATATTTCGATCCTGTCCTCGACCACTGATACCTCAACCTGACTGCCTGGGAGAATTCCAAGCTGTTTACGCAAATCGGCCGGAATCACCACCTGCCCTTTGTTGGACACTGTTACGCAAGACATTTAGCACCTCGTTGAACATGGTTCAACCAAACTCTAGCATGTCTATGCTCCAGATAAAACCTTGGACAGATTCGAGATGGAAAAAATCCTCTACGAACTGCGCAACCACTCCTCAAGCCTGAACGCGGCGCGGTGCGATCACGATGGAAGTGCCGTTCATGCGCGGCTACGCCCCTGGCGCTGATGCGGCCAGCCA
>JADJMS010000040.1 GCA_016709495.1 Candidatus Dechloromonas phosphorivorans
CGTATCGTCCTGAATCATCGCCAGCTGCTGCGCTGCCGGGGCGCGATCTGATCCTGTTCAATGGTTTGGGTGGCTTCACCCCCGGACGGGAAAGAATACGTCATGACGCTGCCCCCGGCCAGACGACGCCGGCCCCATGGGCCAACGTTCTGGCCAATCCCAACTTTGGTACGGTGATCTCCGAAAGCGGCGTCGCCTACACCGGAGCGAAAACGCCCATGAGTTCCGTCTAACTCCGTGGCACAACGATCCGGTGACCGATGCCAGCGGTGAGGCACTGTATATCCGTGATGAAGAGAGCGGGCATTTCTGGTCACCATCCCCGCTGCCCGCGCGTGCCGCTGCGCCTTACGTCATCCGCCATGGATTCGGCTACAGCGTCTTTGAAACTGAAGTCGACGGGATTTCCAGCGAGCTTTGGGTTTATGTTGCGATGGATGCGGCCGTTAAGTTTTCGGTGATAAAAATACGCAATAAATCCGGTCGACCGCGACATCTTTCAGCCACCGGCTATGTTGAGTGGGTGTTGGGCGATCTGCAGGCCAAGTCGGCCATGCATGTCACTACGGAGATAGCAGCCGGTAGCGGGGCACTCCATGCACGCAATCCGTACAATCCCGAGTTTTCAGATCGCGTGGCTTTTTTTGATGTGGATAGCCCGACACGAAATGTGACCGGCGATCGCGCCGAATTTATTGGCCGCAACCGTAGCCTGCCAATCCCTGCAGCGATGCAGCGAGCGCGTCTCTCCGGCAAGGTCGGCGCCGGGCTCGATCCCTGTGCGGCAATTCAAGTTGGTTTTGATCTGGCAGAGGGGCAGACTCGAGAAATTACATTCAGACTAGGATGTGGGCGCAACACCGACGATGTCGGCCACCTAGTTCAGCGTTTTCGCGGCAGTCTGGCAGCACGTAATGCACTCGAAGCGGTGTGGGCGCATTGGAACCACAGCCTTGGTGCAATTCAGATTGAAACCCCGGATCTGTCGGTCAATGTGCTGGCCAATGGCTGGCTGGTCTACCAGACCCTGGCATGTCGCGTCTGGGCACGCAGTGGCTATTATCAATCCGGTGGCGCCTTTGGCTTCCGTGACCAGTTGCAGGACGTGATGGCCTTGGTCCACGCCGAGCCCGGCCTGGTGCGCGAGCACCTGCTGCTCTGCGCGAGCCGTCAGTTCCACGAAGGCGACGTCCAGCACTGGTGGCATCCGCCGTCAGGCCGTGGCGTGCGTTGCCGTTGTTCGGACGACTATCTGTGGCTGCCGCTGGCCGTTTGTCGTTATGTGACCAGCAGCAGTGACACCGGCGTGCTCGATGAGTCGGTCAGCTTTCTGGAAGGCCGCGCGGTCAACCCGGAAGACGACTCCTATTACGATTTGCCTGGCCTCTCCACCGAAGTGGGGAGCCTCTACGAGCATTGCCGACGGGCAATCCGCCATGGTTTGCGCTATGGCGAGCATGGCCTGCCGCTGATCGGTTCCGGTGACTGGAATGACGGCATGAACCTGGTCGGCATACGCGGCAAGGGTGAAAGCGTCTGGCTGGGCTTTTTCATGTGCGAGGTCTTTCGGCAGTTTGTTGCGGTGGCGCGGGCTCATGGCGATCCATCCTTTGCTGATTTTTGCGTCGAGGAGGGCGCACGCCTGCGCTTGAGCATAGAGCAGCATGCCTAGGACGGTGAATGGTATCGCCGAGCCTATTTTGACGATGGCACACCTTTGGGCTCAGCCAGCAATGAAGAATGCCGGATCGACTCCATCGCGCAAAGCTGGTCCGTGCTTTCCGGCATCAGCAATAGAGAGCGCTCACGCAGTGCGATGAATGCGGTTAACGAGCGGCTGGTCCATCGCGATGCAGCGTTGATACAACTGCTCGATCCGCCCTTTGACAAATCAGTGCTCGATCCCGGCTACATCCGGGCTACGTCCCCGGTGTGCGTGAAAATGGTGGCCAATACACGCATGGCGCGGTCTGGGCGGCAATGGCCTTTGCCGAACTGGGTGACAGCAATCGCGCGTGGGAACTGTTGGGCATGATCAATCCAATAAGTCATGCGCAATCATTGGCGGGAGCCACAAACTACAAAGTCGAACCCTACGTGGTATCTGCCGATCTTTACGCCCTTCCGCCGCACGTTGGTCGGGGCGGCTGGAGTTGAGTATACCGGCTCGGCTGGCTGGACCTACCGATTAATTCTGGAGTCACTGCTCGGTTTGCGGCGCGACGGCGAATCTCTGCATCTAAAACCGTGCCTGCCGGCTGCGTGGACGGAACTGAAGATTCACTACCGCTATCGTGAAGCTATCTACCATATCGTCGTCACCCAAACCCATCTTGGGGACGACGGTGTTGATACTCTGAGAGTGCTCGTCGATGGCATCATTCAAAATGATCAAACAATTCAACTGGTGGGCGATCCGATAGAGCATATGGTGGAGGTGAGGGCTTTTGTTCGCGAAAATATTGAGGTTGGTTGAAGGTGAAAACGAAGATCCAGAGGCTGTGTAATGGGGAGGAGCATGCTATAGTTCGCCCCAATTGAGCGGTGGTGGTTGTGGAAACCGGTTAGATTTCCGGGAACCCGTGCGGCTAATGAAAGTGTGGCGGTGAGTTCGAATCCCGCCGCCCCGACCAATTAAATAACCGGCTTATGCCGGTTATTTAATTTTAATTCTTGATTATCTTATTAAGACAAATTAAATTGTTTCCACCTTAATCAATCAGGAGGTAATCATGGATTTGTCTACCCTTTCGGTTTCTGAATTGCGCGATCTGCAGCAGCAGATTCCTCTCGAATTAAAGCGTAGAGGCGCAGGATAAAATTAATATTCTTAACGAAGTTCGTGCCTTTGCCAAAGCACGTGGATATGCTTTAGAGAATTGGTCACGAAAGAAGCAAGGTCAAAGTCTCATCAGGAAATAAAGTCAAGGTTAAATACCGTCATCCGGAGGATGCTTCTCTTGAATGGACTGGTCGCGGTCGTAAACCTAAATGGGTTGAGGCTTGGTTGGTGAGTGGAAAGAATATGGAAGCTCTTGGCATTTGATATGCGCATTTTATTGAGTAACGACGATGGATATTTCGCACCCGGTATTCCAGGCGCTGGCTGAGGCTTTGACCGGACTCGGGAAATCGTTGTCGTGGCACCTGAGCAGAACCGCAGTGGGGCGAGTAACTCGCTAACTCTTGATCGCCCCCTGTTGCTCAAAAAGTCTGCAAATGGATTCTATTTTGTAAATGGTACGCCAACGGATTGCGTTCACTTGGCCGTGACCGGCATGCTGGATTCCTTACCCGATATTATTGTTTCCGGAATTAACCACGGCGCAAATATGGGTGACGATACGATTTATTCAGGAACGGTGGCAGCTGCGACCGAAGGATATTTATTAGGTATTCCGTCAATCGCTGTCTCCCTTACCAGCTTCGAAGGTAATAACTTTGCGACAGCAGGCCAGGTGGTTCGTGAACTGGTTGAGCGATTTATTCCCAGCAATTTGTGAACCGGTTTTACTCAATGTGAACGTGCCGGATGTCCCGTACTCTGAATTAAAGGGTAGCGAAGTAACGCGTCTTGGACGCCGGCACAAGGCTGAATCGGTTGTCAAAATGCTATCGCCGCGAAATGAGACTGTCTATTGGGTTGGCGCTGCTGGTGCAGCAGCTGATGCTGGACCTGGAACGGACTTCAATGCGGTTGAACGTGGTTGTGTGTCAATCACCCCGTTACAAATTGACCTGACGCACAATGCACAGATGTCTGTTGTTCAGCATTGGATGAAATGAACTCTGGTCTTTCACACGGTATTGGGATGACCTCGCAACGTACGCGTACGCGCATGATAGAGCGCCTGCGCGAGAGTGGTATACGAAACGAGGCAGTATTGGCTGCAATGGCCAAGGTCCCTCGGCATGTTTTTGTCGAAGAGGCGCTTGCCTCTCGTGCCTACGAAGATACGGCATTGCCTTTGGGTATGGGGCAGACGATTTCACAGCCCTTTATTGTTGCCCGGATGATAGAGCTACTGCTCAATGGACGAAAAGCATTGGAAAAACCCTGGAAAGTGGGCGCTGGGTGGTTATCAGGCAGCAGTTCTGGCGCAATTGAGCAGTGAAGTGTATGCGGTTGAGCGTTTGGGGCCTTTGCTTGAGAAGGCAAAATCCCATATGCGAACCCTTCAGCAATTTAATGTTCGCTTGAAACATGGTGACGGGCAATTGGGACTACCTGAGGCGGGGCCGTTCGACAGTATCATTGTCGCGGCAGCCGGTACGCAGATTCCTCTGCCGCTGCTCGAACAACTTTCGCCTGGTGGCAGATTGGTCTTGCCAGTCGGTACAACTGAGCAGTATCTTTGCTTCATTGAGCACACCGCGCAGGCTTCGTCGAGACTCGTCTTGATGCAGTGCGATTTGTCCCTCTTCTGGCTGGAATGCAATGATTCGTTCGTTTTTAACTGTTGCCTCAACGCTATTGCTTACGGCCTGTATGTCACAAGCGCCGGCGCCAGCGGTTGACCGCAACTCATCCTCACAATCGCGGACGCGGGCAACGTGCAACCATCCGGGCCGGGTTATTACACGGTCAAACGAGGCGACAGTCTGTACCGCATTGCCTTGGATAATGGACAGGATCATCGCGATATTGCTGCCTGGAACAACATAGCCAACATCAATGCGATCAAAGAAGGTCAGGTGCTGCGTATTGCGCCCGCCCAAACTGGCGGAAGCATCCGGTGCCGTGATTGCAAATCCAGTTTCTACCGGGCCTATCGTTGAATCACGTTCTCTTGATGCGGCCCCCGCAGCGGTTGCTGCGCAATAGTTGCCGCAGCGTTAATGGCAATGCCAAGCGTGACCCAGGGTTGGCAAGGAGCCCCTATTCGGATGAGGCTTATGCGCGTCTGAACAATGCGACTGAAGTGCCCAAGGTGACGGATTCCGACTGGATCAAAAGCCTGAAGTCAAACCTGAGGTTGTGATTGCACCTGCGCCACTGACTGGCCCTGATGAGGTCGCCTGGGCTTGGCCGTCAATGGAAAACTGACTGCGCCGTATAGTGAGTCAGGTAACAAGGGTGTTGATCTTTCCGGAAAGTTGGGTGATCCGGTTCTGGCGGCTGCTGATGGCAAGGTCGTATATGCCGGCGCCGGTTTGCGTGGCTATGGTGAGTTGGTCATCATCAAACACAATGCAACTTATCTCTCGGCCTATGCGCACAATCGGAAAATTCTGGTGAAAGAAAAGGATCAGGTTACCCGTGGTCAAAAGATTGCTGAAATGGGGAATAGCGATGCAGATGCGGTCAAGCTCCATTTTGAAATCCGCAAGCAGGGCAAACCGATCGATCCTGCGCCCTATCTGCCCAAAAGATGAGTGAGGTAGGGGAGGTTCCCGAAGAGTCTGAGGATGAGTTTATTCCAGAGCCTGGGGAGTTGGAGACGCTTCCCGAATCAGAGTCGATCCCCCGTGAAATCGAACTTCTTGAGGATGTCACGCAGCTCTATCTGAACGAAATTGGTGCCAAGCCGCTACTTACGCCGGATGAAGAACTGGCAACCACGCGGCAGGTAAGAGCCGGCGATTTCCTGGCGCGGCAGAAAATGATTGAACATAATCTGCGCTTGGTCGTAAATATCGCCAAGCACTATCTTAATCGCGGTATTCCTCTGCTTGATCTGATTGAGGAGGGAAATCTCGGTCTCATCCATGCGTTGGAAAAATTTGATCCGGAACGTGGTTTTCGATTTTCCACCTACGCCACATGGTGGATACGTCAGTCCATAGAGCGCGGCATCATGAATCAGTCGCGCACCATTCGCCTGCCTGTGCATGTAGTCAAGGAAATCAATGTTGTTCTGCGTGCCATGCGCCATCTGGAATCCGCAGAAACGCGCGATCACTCGGTTGAACGTATTGCAGCATTGATCGATAAGCCGGTTGCTGATGTGCGTCGAATTTTGCAGCTCAATGAGCATATTGCTTCACTGGATGCACCGCTTGAAATTGACCCCAGTCATACGATAGGCGAGGCCATTGCCGATGAAAATAGTGCAGATCCCGAATCGCTGTTGCAGTCGAGTGAATTGGGTTCCTTGCTGAGCGACTGGTTGGCGCAACTCACCGAGCGACAGTGTGCCGTGATTGAGCGTCGTTATGGTTTGAATGGCGCTGATTTGGCGACACTGGATACGATTGCTATTGATCTCGGTTTGACTCGGGAAAGAGTTCGACAAATCCAGATGGAAGGGCTGGATCGATTGCGAAAGATCATCAAGCGGGGCGGAATCTCGCGAGATTCTTTACTATAGTAAAATTATCAAGTGCATATTCACTAGAGACGCCGGTTCAAGATGTTCAAGCGATTTTTGCATCCATTCTGATGCTGACGGTATTTTTTGTCGGCATGAGTTCGCCTGCGTTTTCTTTGGAGCGCCGAATTGCACTGGTGATTGGCAACGCAAAATATAAGGAGGCGCCACTCACCAACCCGGTAAACGATGCAAATGATATGGAAGCAGTCTTGAAAAGCTCAGGCTTCCGCGTGATCAAAGCGATTGACGCTACACAAAAGCAAATGAATCGCGCTATTTTTGAATTTGGTGAACTTCTGACGCATGATTCCGTAGCGCTTTTTTACTACGCCGGCCACGGTCTGCAAGTCAGAGGTAAAAATTACCTGATCCCGGTGGATGCCGAGATCAAGAGCGAATCATCGGTCCGTGTCGAATCTGTCGATGTTGATGGTGTTCTTGATCAGCTTAGCAACAGTGAATTAAATGTCGTTATTCTTGATGCTTGCCGCAATAATCCGTTCGAGCGCAGGACAAACCGTAGTTTAGGGACTGCCGGTGGTCTCGCGCAGATGGAGGCACCCAAGGGTAGTCTGATTGCCTATTCAACTGCACCTGGCAAAACAGCGGCTGATGGTGAAGGGCGAAATGGTTTATATACCCAGGCCTTACTTCGTTATATCAAGGAGCCGGGTCTGACCATTGAGCAGGTTTTCAAGAATGTTCGTCGCGAAGTGGCACGTTCGACACGCGATGCTCAAATGCCTTGGGAGTCATCCTCAATGACCGGTGAATTTTATTTTTCACCAACCAGTCGCCCATCTGTCGCCTTGAATCCAACTGCTGCTGGTCGCCCGCCTGAGAGGGCTTCTGTGGTTCCTGTACCGGCACCTGCTCAGGCAAAAGTGGAGGAAGTTATTCGGATGGCGAAACAAGTTCCGCAGGACTCACCAGGTTTAGCTGCGGACAAGGCGGCGAGTGCTGTCTTGGCCAAGCCACCCGCACCAGAACCGATTCCTTCGCCTGTTCCTGCACCCACTTCAGCAACGCGCCACCAGCCAAAACCAGTTCTCCTCCAGATGCTTATGCGGAATCCAAAGATCGGGTAATCAAGACCGATACGTTTACTGCTACTGGCAAGTTGTCACTTGATCGATCAAGCGGAGCCATGACCGGTGAGGGGCTGATCGAGTGGGTCAATGGTGACCGCTACGAAGGCACCATGCTGGCTGGAAGAAAGCACGGCAAGGGTATTTTTACCTGGCAGGATGGCCAGCGATATGAGGGTGAATGGGCTGATGACATGATCAATGGCGTTGGCCATTTGTACTACACCAACGGCGATCATTATGAGGGTAGTTTCCGCAGTGGTGAGCCGCATGGCACTGGCACTTACACGCTGAAAAATGGTGATGTCTATGTTGGTGCCTGGGTTGCTGGCAACAAACACGGACAAGGGCGTCTAACCTGGTCGAACGGTGATTATTGGGAAGGTGAGTTCCGTGATGATCAGCAAACATCAAATGGAAAAATGATGTATGGCCAGGCATCAGCCCAGGGCGAGAGGGCCGGGGCTGCAGAGAAAGCTGCTGCTGCTGCCGAGAAAGCAGCCCCTCGTAAAAAAGGTAAATGAGTTTTAGCTTGTTTCGTTTGCGGGACTAGTTTTCCTGCTGGCGCTTGCGAATTTCTTCAGCCAGTTGAAAAACCGACATAGCATAGAAGCTAGAGCGGTTGTAGCGAGTGATAACGTAGAAATTCTCATAGCCCAGCCAGTATTCAGTTGCTCTGCCGGGGCTGACCAGATCTATCAGGGTCAGCGTCGCCTCGCTATCCACATTACCCGAAATGCCGCGTTGGGCGAGATCAGCAGCTTTCAGGCTGGGACGAATTCCTGCTTCGATTAATGTGCGATCCGGCTCGCCATTAACTTGCGCCGGGACAGCCACTGGTTGTCCTGCTTGCCAGCCGTGTTGTTCCAAAAATCGAGCGACACTACCGATGGCATCTTCGATGCTATTGCTTAGATCAACGCGCTGGTCGCCATCAAAATCGACTGCGTAACGCCGCTGACTGCCGGGCATGAACTGGGGAATGCCAATAGCGCCGGCAAATGATCCTTTGATGCCTGTTGCTTCCATGTTGTTTTCGCGCGCCAGTAGGAAAAATTGCTCGAGTTCTTCACGGAAAAAATCAGCGCGGCGGGGATAGTTGAAGGCGAGGGTTGCCAGCGCTTCCATGACGCTGAAACTGCCGGTGTTTTGCCCATAAACTGTTTCAACCCCAATGATGGCGACTATCATTTCTTCGGGAACGCCATACATGGCGCGGGCGCGGGTTAGTGCGGTGCGGTTTTCCTGCCAGAAACGAACACCACCATCGATACGAATACTATTCAAAAAACGCGGGCGATAACGTTCCCAGGAACGCTGGGTCGGTGAGGCTGGTGGCTTGATCAGTTGCAATACTTTGGCGTTGGGCCCGGTTTGGCCAAACTGTTTGAGCATGGCATCGGCGTTAAATCCGTGGCGTTGCTCCATATCGCGAGCAAAATCGATGACGGCTGGGTCGCTGGCAAAGGTGCTCTGAGCGGCAGAGGCTGAGGAAATGCAAGTGGCAAGCAACAGGGTGCCTAAAATACGCTTCAAAAAATTCTCCATCAGGGTAATTGCGCAATGGCTTCACGCAGGTCATTTAGTGTGTTCGGGTTCGCACCGTAACGGGTTGCCAGATAAGCATTGACCACGGCGGCAAAGGGAGTCGCTAGTTCAGGTTTCTCTATTTCAATCCGTCGTTGCAAAGCCAAGGGCGTTTCCCAGGGCGCGTAGTTTACTTGTCTTCGGGCAATTCGTCTCAAGGCAACATGCCAAAGACGTTGTGCAGGGTCGAGCAGTGGCTGGTGATACAAGGTCCAGGCGGTGATGGTCAGCAAAAGGACAATACTCAGGCCGGCAAGCGTGACGATCAGGCTTTGCCAGTTGTTGTCGTTCAAGCCAAGGTGAGATAGCAACTGGCGCTGGCGTTCCGGGTTGTAGCCGAGTACTTCCTGATTCCAGGCATTGTTGATCGCTTCCCAGCGGTGGCGGACGCTGCGAAGCCAGTCTGACCGCATGGTAATCAGCGCTGGTAGCTCGCCAGCCGGCATGGCAGAAGCTATGCCACTTTCAATGCGGCTCGGCGAAACCGCAGCGGTTGGATCAACTCTAATCCAGCCCTTGCCGGCCAGCCAGACTTCAGCCCAAGCGTGGGCATCGGACTGACGTATGACAAGGAATCCATCCACCAGGTTACGTTCGCCACCTTGATAGCCGCCAACTACGCGGGCGGGAATGCCGGCGGCGCGCATGAGCACGACAAAGGCTGCGGCATAGTGCTCACAGAAGCCACGCCGGCTCTCGAAGAGGAATTGGTCGATGCTGTGTTCGCCCAGTAGCGGCGGTTGCAGGGTGTAGGTGAAGTCCTTTCCAGAAAATAGTGCAATTGCAAGGTTGACCGTAGCGGATGGGTTGGCCGATTGGGCGCGCCAACTTTCAGCAAGGGCACGGCTTTTTGGATTCAGTTTTGGCTGGCAGCTTGAGATTGCGGCGCAATATTTCAGCATCTTCCTGCACATTGAAGCGGTAGTCGGTGACTGAAATCAGTGCAAACCGACTACGCTGACTGATGATCTGGCGATTGGTTACGGTCAACGTGCTATTTATGCCAAATTCTTTGAGCGATGGCGCCGGGGCATCGAGTGCCAACAGCCAGCGCTGCTGGTTTGCTTCCAGTGTACTTTCGTAACGGATCGGTGGTGACAGCGCCTCGATTGTTGGTGTTCGGGAAAGTCCCGGATGCGGACGCCAGGTTCGCCCATCAAACGTATCCATCACCGGGCCGCGCCAATACAGCTTGTCGGATGCTGGCATCTCGTCCTCGAAACGCACGCGAAAAACAATCTCGCTACTCAGGACGAGATTGGAAAAACTGCCTGGTGACATCTGTTCGGTAAGACCGCTGCGTGCGCTATGGGCATCTTGTGGCAAACCCCAGAGTGGGCCCGAAATGCGTGGGAAAAGTACATAAAGTATCAGCATGAAAGGGATGGCCTGCAGGGTCAGCAGGCCGGCGTAGCGCAGCGTGGGCACGGGTTTGCTGCTTGGACCGCCATGAACTCGAATCAGGGTGGCGGTAACCAAAGTCATGGTGGCTATCAGCCAGAGCCCGGTTGGAATACTTTGCGAGTAGAAATAATGCGTGAGCAGCAAAAAATAGCCGAGGGTGATCAACACCATTGCGTCACGTTGGCTACGCAGCTCCAGCAGTTTGAGGGCCATGAACAAAACAAGCATGGCGACGCCTGCATCACGGCCGAGCAGGGTGCGAAACTCAACCAGCACGCCGGCACAGGCAATGCCGACCAGCAGCATCAACAACCAGCGACCCGGCAAGCGTGCATTGCGCCACCAAAGCCAGCCTGCGTAAATAATGATCAAGGCAGTGAGTGAGCTTAGCCACAGCGGCTGATGCGCGGCGTGCGGAAAGGTCGTTGCCAGCGCTGTTGCAAAAAGCCACGGCATGCACCAGTGGTCAAGGGCTTTTGTCGCTGGCGTGCTCATGGCTGAAGAGCGCCAAGGTTTCAAGGCAGCGTGAACGATGCGAGTCACCCCGCGCGGCAAAATTTCATGCCCTGGCAGGCGTGACCGTAACAGATGCCGGCTGACGGAAGCCCAGCACCCAGCCGGTCAAAATAGCCAGGCGGGTTTCAATATCGCCGTCATCCGGTGTCAATTGCCAGTCCAGTTGCATCTCCTGTTCGCGCCACCCGCAAATTGCTTGACCAGTAATGGGCGTTGGCCTGCATCCCTGGCGCAGGCCTTCCATGCAACATGGCGTAATGAATCTGCCGGCTGACGATTTCGAAACCCGGCAAAGTCCTCTTGGCCGCCATCGCCATAGCGCTCACCGGCCATCGACGTTGATTGTTCAGGCGGCAATGGCGTGGTGATTGGCTTGGGGTAAACCAGGCAGCGCATATCGGGCTGCAGATAACTCCAGGCGTAGAGCAGGCCAAGCGGATAAACCGTCGAAAGGCGAACCCTGGGCAGCATCATCCAGCCACGTTGGGTGGCCAGTACCGGAATGGCAATTTCGCTGCTTTCTTCTGGTGCGATTTGAGTGCCTATGCCCGGATTGCCAGGCGCCTGCAATCCAAGTCCAAGACGGGATTTTTCGGTCATTACGCAATGCGATGGGGAAATGCGCCATTTCACCGGCAAATACCGGCTTGCTTCTACCCGGCGTTATCCACAAGGAAAAGAGGTTGCGAAATGTGTGAACCATGCCAATCAGGCCCAGCCCGGTGAGCAGAAAAACCAGCGCATGACCCAATGCCAGGTCGTAATTGATGGCACCGGTGAACATCGCGGCAAGGGTAAAGGTAAAGACAATACCGGCCCGCGTGGGCAGAATGAAAATGCGCCTTTGCGTCAGATGAAACGAAGCGGTGCCATCGCTTTGCCAGCGAAACAAGTGTTGTTTAAAGCCAGCCAGCAAGCTCACGAGTCAGGGAATGGCAACGCTGCGAATCAGGCCAGCGATATCTTCTACGCTGGCCATTCCGCTGCCTTGTGTCGAGCGCAAACGATGACGGGCGACGGCAGGTAGCACTTCCTGAACATCGTCCGGCAGAACCATGTCTCTTCCATCAAGCCAGGCCCAGGCGCGTGCAGCGGATAACAGGGCGAGGCCGGCACGGGGTGACAGACCGTGCTGAAAGCAGGGGTTCTGGCGACTGGCCTCGACCAAAGCCTGTACATAGTCAATTAACGGTGCTGCAGCATGGACTTGGGTCACTTGTTCCTGCAGACCTGGAATGGTTGACGCATCAAGGATGGCAGAAAGTTGGTCCGCTTTCTGGCGTTGGCCGCCAGCGGTGAGCAATGCTCGCTCGGCGGCGCGATCCGGGTAGCCCAGTTCGATGCGCATTAGAAAGCGATCTAGCTGTGATTCGGGCAGGGGAAATGTGCCAATCTGATGAGCCGGGTTCTGGGTGGCGATGACAAAAAAAGGATCAGGCAGACTGCGTGTCTCGCCTTCAACCGTTACCTGCTGTTCTTCCATGGCCTCAAGCAAGGCGCTCTGGGTTTTCGGGGTAGCGCGGTTGATTTCATCGGCCAGCACAACTTGCGAAAAAACTGGGCCTGGCAGGAAGCGAAATGTTCCATTTTCCCGCTCGTAAATCGAGACACCGATAATGTCAGCCGGCAGTAAATCGCTGGTGAACTGAATTCGTGAAAAGGCCAGTCCCAGCAACCGAGCCAAGGCGTGGGCAAGGGTGGTTTTGCCAACGCCGGGCAAGTCCTCAATCAGCAGATGTCCCCCTGCAAGCAGGCAGGCCAAGGCTTGGCGGATTTCTCTGTCTTTGCCAAGAATGATTTGGCCCGCTTTTGCGAGCAGAATTTCGAGTGGGCCGGATCTGGTAGTAAGCAAGGGTAGTGTCGTTCTCAACATGCTGTTGCACCAAAATTATGCATTCAGTTCATTCTAATGCTTGAAGCCGTGTGCAGATTGGGTCGATAATGACATTTATCGAGCGCCGCTGAGTGCGCCGGTTTGCAGAGAGATAACAAGTGACGACCACTGCCTTTATTACCCACCGCGACTGCCAGTTGCATGACATGGGTTCGCATCACCCGGAATGCCCTCAACGTTTGACCGCTATCAGCGATCACCTCATCGCGCAGGGGCTTGATGCCTACTTTGTTTATTACGATGCACCGCTGGCAACTTTTGAACAACTGCTGCGCGTACATCCCGCTTCTCATCTTGAACGCATCAAGCGCGCCTCGCCGGAACACGGTGTTGTTCATCTCGATCCAGATACCGCAATGAACCCGCATACTTGGCAAGCCGCACTGCGTGCAGCAGGGGCAGGTTGTCATGCGGTTGACCTGGTGATGAAGGGCGAAATCGAAAATGCCTTCTGTGCCGTCCGTCCGCCCGGTCATCATGGCGAAAAAAGACACCCCGATGGGTTTCTGCTTTTTCAATAATATTGGAGTCGCCGCACGTCATGCATTCAAGGTGCACGGTTTGGAGCGCGTTGCAATCATCGATTTCGATGTCCACCATGGCAATGGCACCGAAGATTGCTTTGCAGGTGACGAAAAGGTGTTGATGTGCAGCATCTTTCAGCACCCGTTCTATCCTTACAGCGGCACCGATAAACCGGCTGCCAATATGTGCAATGTTCCGCTCGCTGCAGGTTGCGGCGGGGAAGAGTTCCGTGATGCCGTGACTCAGGTCTGGATGCCACGCCTGCGGGAATTCAACCCCCAGATGATCCTCATTTCGGCTGGTTTTGATGGCCACTATGAAGATGATATGGGTGGTCTCAAATTGCTTGAGCGTGACTTTGCCTGGTGTACTGAGCAACTCAAAAATCTGGCAGCCGAGATTTGTAACAAGCGAGTTGTTTCCATGCTTGAAGGCGGCTACGTGATGAGCTCGCTGGCGCGTAGCGTCGGCGCACATTTGCGCGTACTGGCAGATCTGTAAATCCAATTTCCCGGAAAAAGCTTGGGCTGGGGTAAAATCCTGCCCTCTTTTTCATGTTTCCAACGTTTAACCGGATGAATCCATGGCGTTGATTGTTCAAAAATACGGCGGTACCTCGGTAGGCAATCCTGAGCGCATCAAAAATGTCGCGAAGCGTGTTGCCCGATTCCAGGCTCAAGGTCACCAGGTGGTGGTCGTTGTTTCTGCAATGAGTGGTGAAACCAACAAGCTGATCGCTTTGGCCAAGGAAGTTCAGGCCAATCCCGATCCGCGTGAGTTGGATGCCATCATGTCCACTGGCGAACAGGTGACAACCGGCCTGCTCTCCATGGCGCTGATGGACATTGGCTGCAAGGCCAAGAGCTACACCGGTGGCCAGGTTAAGGTGCTGACAGACAGTACCCACACCAAGGCACGCATTCTTTCTATCGAAGAAGCCAATATGCGGCGCGACCTTGATGCCGGCAACGTGATAGTTGTTGCCGGTTTCCAGGGGGTTGATGCCGACGGCAATATCACCACACTTGGTCGTGGCGGTTCAGATACTTCAGGTGTGGCGCTTGCGGCTGCGTTGAAGGCGGATGAATGCCAGATCTACACCGACGTTGATGGCGTCTATACGACCGACCCGCGTGTTGTGCCGGAAGCCAAAAAGCTGGATACCATCACCTTCGAAGAAATGCTGGAAATGGCGAGCTTAGGTTCCAAAGTGTTGCAAATCCGCTCCGTCGAATTTGCCGGCAAATACAAAGTTAAACTGCGCGTACTTTCAAGCTTCCAGGACGAAGGGGAAGGCACGCTGATTACTGTTGAGGAAGACAAGAATATGGAACAACCGATCATTTCCGGTATCGCATTTAACCGCGACGAAGCCAAACTGACCGTTCTTGGTGTCCCGGATACCCCGGGCATTGCCTATCAAATTCTGGGCGCCATTGCCGATGCCAATATCGACGTCGACATGATTATTCAAAACGTCGGCCACGACGATACAACGGATTTCTCCTTTACCGTCAATCGTGGTGATTTCACCAAGGCGCAAGCCATACTGGAAGAAGTCAAAACCAAGCTGGGTGCCCGTGAAGTGACCGGCGACAGCAAGATCTGCAAGGTCTCTGCGGTTGGTGTTGGAATGCGCTCCCACCCGGGTGTTGCCAGCAAGATGTTCAAGGCATTGGCGGATGAAGGCATCAACATCAAGATGATCTCTACCTCAGAGATCAAAATTTCGGTTGTTCTTGACGAAAAGTACCTGGAACTCGCAGTTCGCGTTCTCCATCGTACTTTCGGGCTTGACCAGTAAGTTTGACCAAAAGGCGCGAAGGCATTATCATCCGCGCCTCATTGAGATCTGGACACGGAGACGTGGCCGAGAGGTCGAAGGCACTCCCCTGCTAAGGGAGCATTCGGGCAAAACCTGAATCGAGGGTTCGAATCCCTCCGTCTCCGCCAGCATAGCAACTGGCCAGACTCAAGCAATCAAGCGCCTTTCGGGGCGCTTTTTGTTTTCATGGCCCGTGAATCCTGCATTGCTCAGACCTCGTTCCAGAACATTGAGGCATTTCTGAAAGTATTCCATCATGACTGATTCCATTTCCACGCTCTCAGCGCCTGAAGTCCGTGTTCTCGGTACTTTGCTAGAGAAGCAGCGCACAGTGCCGGATACCTATCCGCTTTCACTCAATGCCTTGACGGCGGGTTGCAATCAGAAAACCAGCAGGAACCCGGTAATTGAGGCAGGAGAGCCGGAAATCCTAAAAGCTGTTGATGTCCTGAAGGATGCTGGCTTGGTTGTCGAGGTCAGCGGGAGTCGCGTGGTCCGCTTTGCACATTGTCTTGAGAAGAAACTCAATGTGCCAACTCAGTCTTCTGCCTTGCTGGCTGTCTTGATGTTGCGTGGTCCGCAGACGGCGGGCGAATTGCGTCTGAATTGCGAGCGACTGCATTCGTTTGCCGATATTTCGGCCGTTGAAGCGTTTCTTGAGGAGCTGGCAACGCGTTCTGTCGGCGCTTTGGTGGTTGAATTGCCACGCTTGCCGGGGTCGCGAGAGAATCGTTGGCAGCATTTGCTGGCCGGGATGCCCGTTATTGATGCGCCGGTATTGCGCATGGCGATCACTGAACGGATCGCTGGCGAGGAAATTGCTGATCTACGAAACCGTGTTGTTGCCCTTGAGTCTGAAGTCAGCCGCCTTGGTATCTTGCTTGCTGAGATGGCTGGCAGATAAGAACGGTATTCGCGTTAATCCTGACTGTCCGTCTTCAGCAGGGATTTAAAGGTTGGCAAAAGGGCGAATGGGTTGCGTTGTTGGCTTGTTTGACCCGGCCATCGTTATAGCCACGATCTGCTTCTATCTGTTTCTGATGCTCATTGTCGTGGCAGTAAATACACAATAACTCCCAATTGCTGCCATCGGACGGGTTGTGGTCGTGGTTGTGGTCACGATGGTGAACGGTCAATTCGCGCAGATTGGTGTGGGTGAATTCCCGGGTGCAGCGACCGCAAATCCACGGATAGATTTTGAGGGCTTTTTTTTCGCGGTAGCCTTTTTTCGCGCTCATCACTGGCTTTCTGGCACCCAGAACAATTTGATCAAGGCGTTTGTGATCGATGGTACTCATGAAATACTCGCAGAAATCTGATTGATTAAATGACGGCTAGTGCCATGCCCGGATTCTACTCCCAGACACTTGATGGATAACTTGAGGCTGATTCGCCGCTTTTACCCTTGCTGCATTTCTCGGCGGATTCGTCTGGGATGCGCTGACGCTCGGGCAACGTATACGCGTGATCGATTTCTGGCGTTTGGGCGCCTTCCTGCTTGGCGCCGCCTTGCTGGTTCTTTTGCTGGCTCGTCGGGAAACCCAGGAGCCCATTTTGCAGGTCGAAACAGTCGATCGTTGGCGACGGTGGCGCAATTTTGCGCGGCAGGCACCTTATCTTTTGCTGCAATTTTTCTTTGGCGGCATTTTTTCTGCTCTCTTCATTCTCTACTCCAGAGCGCCTGGCACATTGGTACCTGGCTGACGGCGGCGGCTCTCGGCGGCTTGCTGGTCGCCAATGAGTTCGCCGGAGATCGCTATGGTCGACGCTTTACGCTGACTTGGGCGCTGCTTTCACTCAACGCCATTCTGCTGTTCAATTTTGCTCTGCCGCACGCGCTAGGCAGCCTAAATCCACTGTGGTTTTACGTGTCGACCGCAACCGGTGTGCTTCTGGCACATGGTTTGCGCCTGATTGCTCG
>JADJMS010000041.1 GCA_016709495.1 Candidatus Dechloromonas phosphorivorans
CTGTTGTGGTCAGGCTGTCGTCGATGCCGCTCAGCATTTCGCCGCGTTGTGCCTTGAAGCTGTTATCTTTTTCGTTAACCAGTGCGGTGATTTTTTGCCCGGTTTCCGTGGCCGATTTATGGAAGTCATCGACATTCGCGCCTATCGTGACAAAGCCGAAGCCCTGTGGTGATTTGGCGTACTGCCCGGTGTAATAAGGAATGGTGGCGGCTGTGGTGAGTTTCCAGAGGCCGGAAAAGAATATGACAAAGGAGCCGGAGCCGCCATGTTCGGTTAGTACATTCCAGCCATCACATTGCGGTGAGAAATTCAGGTAACGACAATCCAGTGCCACCGTGCCGGCTTTGCACGTGCTTTCGCCGGTTTTTTCTTGAGACTCTGGTCCTTGAAGAATGGCGTTTCGGCCAGGAATTCATGGGCTGGTTTACCGCTCGCCTGCCATTCTGCGTAAAGGTCTTCATCCAGCCACGGTGTTTCCGGCTGGCCGGTCTGCGGGTTGTAGCCAACGATGAAGTAGTCGCGTGGGTGGGAGATTGAGCGGCTTTTATGATCCCAGAGGAAAGCGTAGTTGCCCTTGATTGCATCCGAAATTGGCGTGTAACGCTCTTCGGTCGGCATCAGGCGGTCGGAAAACTGGCGAATGTGATCGTGGTCGAGTGCCAGGGTTACGTAACCGGCAATTTGCCCGTTTTTGACCATTGGCGTGGCCCAGCGGACGATGCCGTGGAAGCGTTTGCCAACCGGATTTTCGGTGCCTGCATAGGCCGACTCTTCTGGCTTGAAAGGCTTGCCGGCTTTCTCCAGCGTGGCGGGCAGGTAGGGGCCGATGGCTTGGGTTGGGACGTAGGCGCCGATGACGTCTGAAACGTAAATTTCACCTGGTTTGAGTTTTTTCAGTTCGCTGAAGTAGGTTTCGGCACGGACAAACGTATTGTTACGGTCAACGACGTTTTTAAGAGATTTTTCTGTCAGATTGCCACTGGTAACCTTGGTTTTTTCCTGGCCATTGAGGTCAACGAAAGTAATTTCAACAAAAAGTGGGCGCTGTTCCACTTCGCCAAAATATTCCGGGGCGCGAGCGTGAAAATTTTTGGCGTTGTCCGGGAGGACGGTGCGGGTGATTTTAGCTTCCCGGGCGACGGCGTTTTCCGGTATCCAGGATTTGCCATCCTCGGCTAATTTCCAGGGGCCATGTTTGTAGAGCCTCCGTGTGTGTTCGCTCAGGAAGCGTCGAAAATTGGCTTCGGATGGTTCGATATTGCTGGCTTGCCGGATATCGCGATCACGGTCGTAGAGGAAATCGGCAATTTCTTTTGCCGTATCGGTAGTCAGCGTTTCGATGGCTTCGCGCGAACGCAGGTCAAGCGCGCTGATTGAGTCGTCGGTGACCGTCTTGCCGACGGTTTTGATGCTGGAAAGCATAGCCTCGGCCATATTGCTGGCCTTGGTTGATACCTCTTCTCCGAGTTGCTGCGAGGCGTGCCAGGCGTACCAAGCGATCAGAACCAAGGGAATCATCTTGATCAGGACAAAAATGCCGATCAATTTGGCTCGTATGCCTTTGAACCAACTCTGGATTTGCATCGAGTTCCCTTAGCCGATATTGGAGCAAATCAATGTTTTGCCGCGCCCTTGCTTTCTTCCTTATTTGCCGGTTTGTCCTTTTCTTCCGCCGGCTTAGCTTCTTCCTTGTTTTCGACCGGTGTCACTGACTTTTTCTTTTTGGCGGCCCCCGGGCCTTCAGGCGGCGGTAATTGCGGGACGATGGTTTCCAGCTTGTTCTCGCGCATGTATTCGTCCATTTCCTTCCAGCCGGAGAAAATAGAGGATTTTGGCAACCAGGTATAGATTGCGTAGCAATCCTCAATCGCCCGACCCGACTGACGGCAGCCACTGCCAACCGCTTTGCCGTCGGGTTCGAGGCGTGCCTCTTTTTTGACGGATCTTCCAGGCCCATTTTCTGGGTGATCTGGTCGCAACCGCTCAAGGAGAGCAGGGCGACGAAAAGGAGAGAAGTGCGCTTGATCATGGCGCGAATTTTCGCACATTCATATAGTTATGGGGCAGGCGACGTTGAATTTGCCGGGTTCCGGAACAATAAAACCGTGCGGTTATAATCCGCTCTTTGCAAAAATGCTCTGGAGTGTTCATGTCTTTTTACCTACGTCCTTTGGTGGCTGCTGTTGGCCTTGCGCTGGCTTTTTCCGTACAGGCTGCAAAACCAGCCAAATCAGCCAAAGCAGCTAAACCCGCTGCCAAGCAGGCTACGGCCGCTGCACCGGCACACGTTGCTTCAAGCGATCTTGAGCTTGCCCACAACCTCGGACCGGTTGGTGAACAACATTTGCAGGCGGTGGTTGATCGTTTCAACAAGGAAACCGGCGGCACGATGAAGTTGGTGCGCCTTGAAAAGGGACAGAAACCGACCGGTTTGAACTTGATGCGTCGCTACGACATGGCCGAAGTACTGGCGCATCCGAAGAGCTTTGTGCCGCTCTACGAAATGATGGCGAAGGCTGGCGAGCCACTCAATATGAGCGATATGTCGGTCGATCTGAAGGCTGGCGTGGTTGATGCCAAGGGCCGCCTGGTGGCTTTGCCGCTGGCGTACTCGACACCGGTTTTGTTCTTCAACAAGACCGCATTCCGCAAAGCCAAGCTGGACCCGGATCAGCCGCCGAAGACCTGGTTTGAAATGCAGGGCATGCTCGACAAGTTGCAGGAGGCTGGATTCACCTGCCCGTACACAACCTCTTGGCCGGTTTGGGTGCATATCGATAACATGAGTGCCGTCTCCGGCGTACCCTCAATGACCGAGAAGGGCGCGCTGGTCTTCAACGGCCTGCCACAGGTCAAGCACATGGCGATGATGACAACCTGGGTCAAGGCCGGTTATTTCAAAACCTTTGGGCGTCGTGATGAAGCTAGCGCCAAGTTCGAGAATGGCGAATGCGCGATGATCACTACTGATTCACGCGAAGCCGTTGATTTCCGCGAAGCCAAGGGCGTTGAACTGGGTGTTGCACCTTTGCCTTTCCACGATGATGTCTATGGTGGTCGTCAGCACACACTGGCCGATGGTGCATCCTTGTGGGCTGGCGCTGGTCAGTCTGCAACTCAGTCCAAGCAGGCGGCAAAATTTGTCAGTTTCCTGCTGAAGCCTGAGATGCAGGTTGAGCTGGTGCGCATTTATGGCCAGATGCCACTGACGCCGGCAGCACGTGCTGCTGCACGCAGCAAAATTTTGAAAAACGAGGACGAAACGCTGCAGATCGCTTACGCCTCGCTTAACGGCAAAGGCGCAGAGCCCTGGCGTGCGCGCAGCCAACATCGACCCGGTGCGCATCATCGCCAATGAAGAACTTGAAGCCGCCTGGGCTGACAAGAAGCCGCCGAAGGCCGCGCTTGATGCTGCTGTTCATCGCGGCAATGCGGTGCTGAACGCCAAGCCAGGTCTGAAAAAGTCGCAACCTTTCTGATGCAACTAACGCTGCCGCGCTGGTTTGCCCATCGCGGTGGCGGTAGTCTGGCGCCGGAAAATACCTTGGCGGGCATCCGTCTGGCGGCCAGCCTTGGCTATAAGGCAGTCGAATTTGATGTGATGTTGAGTGGGGACGGCACGCCCGTCCTGATTCATGATGAAACGCTGGAGCGCACGACCAACGGCTCCGGCTCCGTTAGCGCTACGCCCGATAGCGAGTTGTTTGTGCTCGATGCCGGTGGTGGTGAGCCGATTCCAAACTTTGTGGAAGCTGCTGCGCTATGTTGCCAGTTAGGCTTGCTGGCCAATATTGAAATCAAGCCGGCGGCAGGCTACGAAATCGAGACAGCGACACGGGTTGCTGTGCTGGCCGCCAATCTCTGGCGTGACACAGCTATTCAGCCGCTGATCTCCTCTTTCTCGCTCGAGGTGCTGGAAGTTGCCCGGGATCTGGCACCGCAAATTCCACGCGGCATTCTATTTGAAGCGGTGCCGCGTGATTGGCTGGTCGAAATGAAACGGCTGCAAGCGCTAACCTTGCACTGTTGTGCTGATTTGCTGACTGATGCCGTGCTCGATCAAGCGGCAGCACTGCATATTCCCGTCTTGTGTTACACGGTTAACTCGCCAACACAGGCGAAAATTCTGCTTCAGCGCGGTGTTGCAGCTATGTTTACAGATCGCCTCGATCTGTTTGCCGACGAAACATCTACTTACAAACGCTAACATTCAGAAGGCTGATTTTTCCATTGTCTCCGGGTTAAATGCGTTTCAGGGAATTCACCCGGGAATGAGGAGATCAACATGAAAATCGTCAACAAAGCCTTCTTCGCTCTCTGCGTCGTGTTACCACTGGCGGCAGGTGCGCAGACCAATACGCCGCGTGTCGATCAGCGCGAAGCCAATCAGGAGGCGCGTATTCAGCAAGGCGCGGCTTCAGGCAGCCTGACCCAGAAAGAGACCATGCGCCTGGATAATGGCCAGCAGCGCGTACAAAATATGGAGATGCAGGCCAAGGCTGATGGTGTGGTCAGCAAACAGGAAAGACACCAGCTTCATCATGCGCAGGAGGTGCAAAGCCGTCATGTTCCAAACAGAAGCATGATCGCCAGCACGACTATAATCACAATGGACGTAACGATCATCGGCCACGCCGCGGTTGATTGCTCTTGCCCCCCGATGAAACCCGCCCTCCGGCGGGTTTTTCTTTTAAAATTGCGGGATTCAAACTCACCGCCATTTAGGGCAGCCAGCTAATGAAAAGCGCCGAAATCCGCCAGCAGTTCCTCGACTTTTTCGCCTCCAAGGGCCACCAGATCGTGGCGTCCAGCTCGCTGGTGCCGCACGAGGATCCGACCCTGTTGTTCACCAACGCTGGGATGAACCAGTTCAAGGACGTCTTCCTCGGTTTCGACAAGCGCCCCTATAGCCGCGCGACGACCTCGCAGAAATGCGTGCGCGCCGGCGGCAAGCACAACGACCTCGAAAACGTCGGCTACACCGCCCGTCACCATACTTTCTTCGAGATGCTTGGCAACTTCAGCTTCGGCGACTACTTCAAGCGCGACGCCATCAAGTACGCCTGGGAGTTGCTGACTGAAGTCTACAAGCTGCCCAAGGACAAACTGACAGTTACGGTCTACGCCGAGGACGACGAAGCTTACGACATCTGGACCAGGGAAATCGGCGTACCGGTCGAGCGCGTCATTCGCATCGGCGACAACAAGGGTGCCCGCTACGCCTCAGACAATTTCTGGATGATGGGCGATACCGGCCCCTGCGGGCCGTGCACCGAGATTTTCTACGACCACGGCGAAAAGCACTGGGGCGGCCCCCCGGGATCCCCGGAAGAAGACGGCGACCGTTTCATCGAAATCTGGAACAACGTTTTCATGCAGTTCAACCGCGACGATGCCGGGATCATGCATCCGCTGCCCAAGCCTTCCGTCGATACCGGCATGGGCCTCGAGCGCATCTCCGCCGTGTTGCAGGGCGTGCATGCCAATTACGAGATCGATCTTTTCCAGGCGCTGCTCAAGGCGGCCGCCCGCGAAACCAGTGACGCTGACCTTAACAGCCCGTCGCTGAAAGTGCTGGCCGACCACATCCGCGCCTGCTCTTTCCTGTTGGCCGATGGCGTGATTCCCGGTAATGAAGGCCGTGGTTATGTGCTACGCCGGATCATTCGCCGCGCCATCCGCCACGGCTACAAACTCGGCGCACGTGCTGCCTTCTTCCACAAAATGGTGCCTGACCTCGTCGCCGAAATGGGCATGGCCTACCCGGAACTGGGGCAAAATCAGGCGAGGATCGTCGCCACGCTCAAGCAGGAAGAGGACCGTTTCTTCGAAACCATCGAACACGGAATGGCTATTGTCGAAAACGAACTGGCTGCGTTGAAGACCGACGGCAACAAGGTATTTAACGGCGATACGGCATTCAAGCTGCACGACACCTACGGCTTCCCGCTTGATCTGACACAGGATATTTGTCGCGAGCATGAAATCACCGTCAATGCTGCTGCCTTTGATGCAGCCATGGCGCGCCAAAAAGAACAGGCGCGCGCTGCCGGCAAGTTCAAGATGGCGGCCAACCTCGACTACAACGGCCCGGCTACAATTTTCCACGGTTACGAGATGCTCGAAACCAAAGGCAACGTGCTGGCCCTGTACAAGGATGGTGTTGCGGTCAACGCGCTAAATGAGGGAGAAATGGGCGTCGTTGTCCTGGATGACACCCCGTTCTATGCTGAATCCGGCGGTCAGGTCGGTGATTGCGGCGTGCTGCAGTCGGTGCATGGCATCTTCGCGATTGAAGATACTCAAAAGATTCAGGCAACGGTGTTTGGCCATCATGGTGTGGTCAAGACCGGTACGCTGAGCGTTGGCAATGGCGTGACCGCCAAGGTCGATCTGCTGGCTCGTCAGCGCATCATGCGCAACCATTCGGCGACCCACTTGTTGCACAAGGCTTTACGCGAAGTGCTGGGCGACCATGTCCAGCAAAAAGGTTCGCAGGTTGATCCGGACAAGACCCGTTTTGACTTCGTGCATAACCAGCCGATGAGCAACGAGGAAATCCGTCGTGTCGAGAATATCGTCAATGCCGAAATTCTGGCCAATACCGCCAACGAATGTCGCGTCTTGCCGATTGCCGAAGCCCAGAAACTGGGAGCGATGATGCTCTTCGGTGAAAAGTACGGTGATACCGTGCGTGTGCTGGATATTGGTTCTTCACGCGAATTGTGTGGCGGTACGCATACCAGCCGCACCGGCGACATCGGCTTGTTCAGCATCACTGCCGAAGGCGGAGTTGCAGCGGGGGTGCGCCGTGTTGAAGCGGTGACTGGCGACAATGCCCTGGCTTACATGCAGGGCATGGAGAGCGCGCTGGGGGGCGTGGCCGGGACCCTGAAGGTATTGCCCAAGGATGTGCATGGCCGCGTGCTGGCGGTGCTTGATCAGGTCAAGAAACTGGAGCGCGAACTGGCTGCTCTCAAGGGTAAGCTGGCATCTGCTCAGGGCGATGATATGGTTACGTTGGCAGTCGATGTCAAAGGTGCCAAGGTGCTGGCGGCAATGCTCGAAGGTGCCGACATCAACTCCTTGCGCGAGACGATGGACAAGCTGAAAGACAAGCTAAAGTCAGCGGCAGTCGTTCTCGCTTCTGTTCTGGATGGCAAAGTGACGTTGATTGCCGGTGTGACGCCCGACCTGATTGGCAAAGTCAAAGCCGGTGAACTGGTCAACATGGTTGCTCTGCAGGTTGGCGGCAAGGGTGGCGGACGCCCTGACATGGCGCAGGCTGGTGGCACTCAACCTGAGAATCTCGCTCAGGCGCTGGCTTCAGTCAAAGGCTGGGTTGAGGGCAAGCTTTGAGATCAGCATTCATTGCGTTGATTCTGGTTTTGGCTGCGGGGCAATGCGCCGCAGCCGACTTGGATCGCACGCCAGTAGAGGCTGTTACGGTCGACGGTCAAAAAGTCCGACTTTTCCCAAACGGACGCTGGGAATTTCTGGATTCAGCGAAAGCAGCCGAAGCGCAGCAATTGGCTGCACAGTACCCGGAGAACAAAACGCGTCCGATTGAAGCGCAGGGCGGTTTGTTTGGTGGTTTCGGGCGGACCATCATGCCCGGGGACAAGGATTACAACCGAGGTACATTGAATCCAAAGTCACGTTGATTGCTGTGCTTAACTCAGCCAGGATATTCTGACTGGCTTAATTTTCGACCTTGCGCCAGCCCCTGGCTTGCAGGCAAGTGTGCATTTTACGCACGCTGGCTTGAGTCACCATGCCGTCGGTGCCTGAATAACTCTGGACCTTGCAGTTTTTCTCATCCAGCGTGTAATCATCATCGCTGGCGCCGTGCTTTTCCCAATGCCAGGAGGCGCAACCGACAAGGCAGAGGGAGCTGGCGAGTAGAAAGCTGTAAAACCTACCGCGCCAAGTGCACAATTGGTCAGTAATTATTTCTGGCGCGGTCGAATATTTCGGCGGCTTGATCAAGTAGCGGATTGCTGGCAGTTTGGTCGCGTGAGTGACTGCCAAAAAGTCTTTCCCATTCTGCATCCGAAATCATGCTTTCTTCAATCGATGGCAAGCGGCGTTCAGCACGGCGACGTCGTTCACAGCACCCACGTGGCGGTCCTGAATCATCAAGGCGTTGGTCATTGCGCACCCGGCGGTCAGCGGTTTGAGGCATGATTTTCTCCATGTCAGCATTTTCATGACGATAGTCCTGCGCGTTGCTTTGCGCAACCCGGCAAGGCTAATAAGAGATTGCAAAGAAAATGGGGGATGGTGCCCATGAGAAGAATCGAACTTCCGACCTCTCCCTTACCAAGGGAGTGCTCTACCACTGAGCTACATGGGCAACTTTGGTGCGTCCTGACGGGCTCGAACCGCCGACATTCTGCGTGTAAGGCAGACGCTCTACCAACTGAGCTAAGAACGCACGTATCAAAAGTGGCCACACATTCACACTAAGTGAGAGCCATCAAGACAAGGTTAAATCTATTCGACTGCGCCAAGTACTTGATTCTTGATAACTGGTGCCCCGGGCCAGACTCGAACTGGCACACCTTTCGGCGGCGGATTTTGAATCCGCTGCGTCTACCGATTCCGCCACCGGGGCAACGAAGGCAGCATTATCCACGAATCACTTCTT
This sequence comes from Candidatus Dechloromonas phosphorivorans, assembly GCA_016709495.1. Lineage (GTDB taxonomy): Bacteria > Pseudomonadota > Gammaproteobacteria > Burkholderiales > Rhodocyclaceae > Azonexus > Azonexus defluvii. The sequence goes on from JADJMS010000041.1 coordinate 8,651, forward strand.
TGGTTCAAGCTGATCTGCACAAGGAAATGTTTTTGATAGTGCGGCGGCGACCAAAGTAGCCGTGCTTAAGGTGCTTTTAGGCGGTGTGCGCTCAAGGTGAGCGAGGACCGAACGGACTAGCCGATAGGGCAAATCCTTGTCTTTGGGCAGGCAGATGGCGTTGAGTGTAACGCCGACTTTTTCTGCCAGGTAGTCGCTGACCGCGTAACCATCGGCGAAGCCGGCAACGTAGGCCATGCAGCGCGCACCGCGTATCGACTGGTAGGGATCGGCGTTGGCTTTGGCGGCGTAGAACTCTTCAGCCGCCAGGCAATCGCCGTGCAGTTCGTCAGCCGTGTAGGCGTGGGCGCTCAGGCTGAAAGATGCTGCAATCAGGCAGAGCCAGCGGTTCATTGCTCGAACCAGTTCAGTTTTTCGTGCAATTTGGTCACGCTGCCAACGATGATCAGCGCCGGCGGCTTGATTGCCGACTCTGCTATGCGATTCGGCAAGGTGCCGAGTGTGGCGAGCAAGGTTTGCTGATCGGGTTGCGTTCCGTTGCGGACAACGGCGGCCGGCGTCATGGAAGGCAGGCCGTGAGCGATCATTTGTCGGCAAATTTCAGCTGCTGCGCCTATGCCCATGTAGAAAACCACGGTTTGTTTGGGGCGGGAAAGTGCCTGCCAATCAAGGTTGACCGTGCCGTCCTTAAGGTGGCCGGTAACGAAAGTGACGGCTTGGGCGTGATCGCGATGGGTAAGTGGAAAGCCGGCATAGGCGGCACAACCGGCAGCAGCCGTGACGCCCGGTACGACTTCAAAGGGAATGCCTGATTCAGCGAGGGTTTCAAGCTCTTCGCCGCCGCGCCCAAAGATAAAAGGGTCGCCGCCTTTCAGCCGAACGACAGATAGCTTTTCATTGGCCAGATCAACCAACAACTGATTAATGGAGTCCTGCGGCAATGTGTGGTTTGAGGCTTCTTTGCCGGCGTAAATGCGTCGTGCATCGGAGCGGGCAATGGCCATGATGGCATCGCTTACTAAATGGTCATAAACCAGAGCGTCGGCTTGGGCAATCAATCGGGCGGCCTTGATGGTCAGAAGTTCGGGGTCGCCGGGGCCGGCGCCTACCAGCCAGACTTTGCCGGATTCGAGTTTGGTTGAATTGTTCATAGTCGTTTCGCGCATTAGGACGGCCATCCTAATGCCGGTTGCTGTGTCTGCCAATAGTGGTCCTTGTGCTTATTTACTGGACTACTACCAAAGTAGTGGTTGTGTAGTTACAAATAAGTATAAGCTGTTGAATGTTAATGATTCCTTAAGTTGCAAAAATTGATTGTTATCAAGGATGCCGTTTCTATACAGGTTCAACCTAGCGTGCATCGTGCTTGGGGGATTGAGCGCGCTTATCTTTGTCCTAGGAGGAAGTATGAAAAAAACTGTTGTGGGGATGCTTGCACTAAGCGCCATGGCGCTTGCCATGGGTTCGGTCTTTGCTCAGGAAACCGCTAAAGCGGCTCCGGAGATGACGGCTGCTGAAAAAGAAACAGCCAAGAAAATTTATTTCGAGCGTTGCGCAGGTTGCCACGGTGTTTTGCGCAAAGGCGCAACGGGTAAAAACCTTGAGCCGCACTGGACCAAAAAAGACAAGGACGGCAATGTCACCGAAGGTGGCACGCTCAAGCTCGGTCAGCAGCGCCTTGAAAAGATCATTGGTTACGGTACCGATGGCGGTATGGTTAACTTTGACGACATCCTGACCAAGGAAGAACTGTCGCTGATGGCCAAGTACATCCAGCAAACGCCGGATGTCCCGCCTGAGTACAGCTTCAAGGAAACCCTTGATTCCTGGAAGGTAATCGTTCCGGTGAACGAACGGCCGACCAAGCAGATGAACAAGTACAACCTGAAGAACATGTTCTCGGTGACCTTGCGTGATACCGGTGAAGTGGCGCTGATCGACGGCGACACCAAGGAAATCCGCAGCATCGTCAAGACTGGCTACGCAGTTCACATCTCGCGTCTGTCTGCTTCCGGCCGTTATGTTTACGTGATCGGTCGCGATGGTCGTCTGTCGCTGATCGACCTCTGGATGGAAAAGCCGGCCGTCGTGGCTGAAGTCAAGATCGGCTTCGATGCCCGTTCGGTCGATACCTCCAAGTTCAAGGGCTTTGAAGACAAGTATGCAGTTGCCGGTTCTTATTGGCCGCCCCAGTACGTGATCATGGATGGCGATACGCTCAAGCCGCGTAAAGTGGTTTCCACCCGTGGCATGACCGTTGATGGCGAATACCATCCGGAGCCGCGTGTTGCTTCCATCGTTGCTTCCTTCATCAAGCCGGAATGGGTTATCAACATCAAGGAAACCGGTCAGATTCTGCTGGTCGATTACTCCGATATCGAAAACCTGAAGACGACCACTGTCGGTTCCGCCAAGTTCCTGCATGACGGCGGCTGGGATGCTTCCAAGCGTTACTTCCTGGTGGCTGCCAATGCCTCCAACAAGATCGCTGCGGTTGATACCAAGACCGGCAAGCTGGCTGCTTTGGTCGATACCGCCAAGATCCCGCACCCGGGTCGTGGCGCCAACTTCACCCATCCGAAGTTTGGTCCAGTCTGGACGACCGGTCACCTTGGTGCCGATGTCCTGACCCTGATCAGCACGCCTTCCGAGAAGAAGGCTGATGCCAAGTACAAGGAATACAACTGGAAGGTCGTTCAGGAAGTGAAGCACGTTCCGGGCAATCTGTTCGTCAAGACCCATCCGAAGTCCAAGCACCTGTGGGCTGACTCGCCGCAGAATCCGGACAAGACGCTGGCTGAATCCGTTGCAATTTGGGATGTGGCCGATCTGTCCAAGCCGGTCAAGGTGATCAACGTTGCCAAGGATTCTGGTCTGCCGGAAACCAAGGCCACCAAGCGCGCCGTGCATCCTGAGTATAGTGCTGACGGCAAGGAAGTCTGGATTTCATTGTGGGGCGGCAAGGCTGACCAGTCTGCCATCGTGGTTTATGACGATGCAACTTTGACCCTGAAGAAGGTGATTACCGATCCGAAGATGATCACCCCGACCGGCAAGTTCAACGTCTATAACACCCAGCACGACATTTACTGATCAAGTTTTCCTGAATTGATTATGTGATACTGAACGGGGGCGAAAGCCCCCGTGTTTCCAGCTAAGGAGATAAATAGTGAATAAAAAACTGACATCCCTCGTCGTCATGGGTGCCTTCATGGCCCTTGGCGCACAAACCGCATTTGCCGCACCGGACTGGAGCAAGGTGCCAAAGGCCAATATTCATGTTTTCCACCCGGGTGCTGCGCCAATTGAATGGGTGACGGGCAAGAGCGAACACAGTGGTTCGAGCGGCCTGAAAAAAGGTGAGACCTGTGCCGGTTGCCACGTTGAAGATGGCAAGCTAAGCCTTGACCTGAAGCGTCTGGCCAGCAAGGAAATGGAGCCGAAGGGCGCGCCGAAAACGATGACCTACCCGGTTGGTGTTCAGGCTGCCTACGATGCAACCAATCTCTACGTTCGTCTGACCTTCAAGGCACCGGGCGGCGGCTTCGATCACTCCGATAAGGATAACGAAGTCAAGGCCAGCATCATGTTCCCGGATAGCAAGGTGACCTTGGCCGATCAGGCTGGTTGCTGGGGTGCATGCCACCAGGATGCCAAGACCATGCCCAACGGCAAGGACAAGACCAAGTACGCCACGCCGGGTTCAATGGATCTGATGCAGTGGAAAACCGGCGGTGGCGGCAAGGCCATGGACGGTATTGTCACCGACAAGCGCAACATGGAAGGTGGCAAGGCTGGCGTGACTGCTGAAGGTGCAAAGGCCGGTGATACCTATACCGTAACCTTTACCCGCAAACTGGCTGGTGGCGTGACCTTGGCTGCTGGCAAGGCTGTGCCTTTCGGTGTTGCTATTCATGCGGATAACGCTGGTGGCCGTTTCCATCACGTCTCCTTCGGCCATACCATCGGTCTGGGTGTTGACGGTGATGTGAAGGCAGCCAAGCAGTAATTCGTCTTGACCTCCGGAAACATGATGAATACCGGATGGTCTCTGCTGAAAAGAGCGCCATTGTTATTGGTGCTCTTTTCTTTTTCTGCGCTGGCTCAGAACGTAACTGAGGTCCGCATTGAAAACTACAAGTATTTTCCTGCCGAGATCAGTATCAAAACGGGTGACAGCGTGCGTTGGCTTAACCGAGAAAAGCGCACCAGCCATTCAGTGGTTTTCCCGGCTGAAAATGGCCTGGAGTCGGAACGCATGTTTCCGGATGAAAGCTGGTTGCGCCGCTTCGACAAGGCCGGGCGCTATGACTACCATTGCGGGCCGCATCCGGAAATGAAGGGGAGCATAGTTGTTGTTGAGTAGAAAATTTTTTGCCCTTTTTTTTGCGTTGACCGTAACAATTGCAGGTACAGGGCAAAGCGTTGCCGCTGAACCTGATGCCGCCCGACAAAAGGAGCTGGTACGGCTGGTCCGCCAGGATTGCGGCTCCTGCCACGGCATGACCTTGCAGGGCGGGCTTGGCCCGGCGCTGTTGCCCGCAACATTGAAGGACAAACCGGCCGAAGGCTTGGCGGCGACGATTTATTATGGCCGCCCCGGTACGCCGATGCCACCGTGGAAACAGTTCGTCTCGGAAGCCGAGGCCAGCTGGATTGTCGATAAACTGATGACCGAATTCCCGCACTGAGAGCGCCATGCGAATTTTTCTGACTTTCCTCCTGAGCCTGTTACTGACCGCCTGCGCTGGTCCGCAACTGAAAGGCACCGGCGATCTTGGGCTGGTTATTGAGCGCGCCACCGGTCGTATCACGCTGGTCAATACCAGTTCGCAAACTGCTTACGCACGTATCGATGGGTTGGGCGATCTTTCGCATGCCTCCGCCGTCTATTCCCGCGATGGCCGCTATGCCTTCATCTTCGGCCGCGATGGCGGGCTGACCAAAATTGATCTGCTTGAAGCGAAAATCGTCAAACGTATCATCCAGTCAGGCAATGCCATCGGTGGTTCGATTTCGCAGGATGGCCGCATTGTTGTGGCGCAGAACTACACGCCGGGCGGCATCAAGGCGTTTGATGCGGAAACGCTGGAGTTGCTTTCCGAAGTACCGGCGGAATACGCGCCAGGCAAGTTCTCGAAAGTGGTTGGCCTGGCTGATGTGCCGGGCAACAAGTTTGCCTACGCGCTGTTCGAGGGCGGCGAAATCTGGGTTACCGATTTCAGCAATCCGAAACAGCCGAAGACGCAGCGCTACCCCGCCGGCCTGCAACCCTACGACGGGCTGGTAACGCCGGATGGCCGCCATTATCTGGCCGGCTTGTTCGGCGAAGATGGCGTCGCCCTGCTTGACCTCTGGCAACCGGAAAAAGGCGCGCGCAAGATTCTCGAAAACTACGGGCGCGGTCAGGAAAAGCTGCCCGTGTTCAAGATGCCGCACCTGCGCGGCTGGTCAGTGGCGCAGGGCAAAGCCTATCTGCCGGCGATTGGTCGGCATGAAGTACTGGTGGTTGATGTGGCGACCTGGAAGGAAGTCGGCCGCATTGCGGTGCGCGGCCAGCCGGTGTTCGTCATGGCGCGGCCAGACGGGCGGCAGGTCTGGGTCAATTTCGCCTTCCCCGATAACGGCAAGATGGATGTGATTGATACGCTGGCCGGTAAGGTGGTGCATGCTTTCGAGCCGGGCAAGGGCATCCTGCACATGGAATTTGCACCGCGTGGCGAAAACGTCTGGCTCTCGGCGCGTGATGACAACAAGGTAGTCATCCACAACACGACAACTTTTGCCAAACAGGCTGAAATTGCGGCGGATAGCCCGTCCGGCATTTTCTTTACCTCACGTGCCGTGCGCATCGGCTTCTGATGACTGAAACATTCGAATTCCGCCTGCTCAACGAATTCCAGCGCGATTTCCCGCTCTGCCCGGCACCGTTTGCCGAGCTGGCAGCGCGGCTTGGGGTTGGCGAGCGCGTTGTCCTGAGCGGGCTGGAGCGTTTGCGGCGCGAAGGAAAAATTTCGCGGGTTGGCGCTGTCTTTGCACCCAAGCGTTTCGGTGCTTCAACGCTGGCGGCAATGGCTGTGCCGGCAGATCAGCTTGGTGCGGTGGCGGCAGCGGTCAATCGCTTTCCCGAGGTCAATCACAATTATGAACGCGAGCATCGCTACAACCTGTGGTTTGTCGTCACGGCGGCCAGTGAAGGGCGTTTGCAGGCAACGCTGAGTGCGATTGAATCGGCGGCCGGTTACCCGATATTGCCCTTGCCGCTGGTTGAAGAATTTCATATCGACCTTGGCTTTTCCCTGCTCGCCGGTAAGCCGAAGCACGTTGCCACGGCGCGGCCGGTTGTGCCGGTAGTGCCGCTGGAGGAGTCTGAAAGGCGACTGGTTTCAGTGCTGCAGGAAGGGCTGCCGCTCTTTATGCGCCCTTTTGCGATGATCGCCGAACGGATCGGCGCCTCCGAATCGGATGTGCTAAGTCGCATCGGGCGCTGGCTGGAGGAGGGTGCCATCAAGCGTTTCGGCGTCGTCGTGCGCCATCACGAACTCGGCTATACCGCCAATGCGATGGTCGTTCATGACATTCCGGATGAGCGGGTTAGTGAAATGGGTCGCGCCTTGGCTGAGGAAGAGGACGTCACGCTCTGCTACCGTCGTCCCCGCCGTTTGCCGGACTGGCCGTACAACCTGTTCTGCATGATTCACGGTCGTGATCGGGCGGAGGTTGAACGCCTGATGGCTGATTTACGTCAGCGGCATGGCCTTCAAAACTGCACCCATGAGGTGCTGTTTTCCCTGACCCGCTACAAACAGAATGGTGCGCGCTATGCGTGAGCTTGATGCGGTCGACCGCCAAATCATCGATAAATTACAAGGTGAATTCCCAATCTGTTCCCGGCCCTACGCTCAAGTCGCCGAGCGCCTCGGCATCAGCGAAGACGATTTGCTCAAACGCCTCGAAAGCCTGCTCGCCGACAAGGTACTGACCCGTTTCGGCCCGATGTACCAGATCGAACGCATGGGCGGCGCCTTTGTTCTGGCCGCCTTGGCCGTGCCGGAAGCGCGCTATGACGAGGTCACGGCACTGGTTAATGCGCTACCGCAAGTTGCCCACAACTACCGCCGCGAGCACGCATTGAACATGTGGTTCGTCCTCGCCACCGAAACCCAGTCCGGCATTGCGGAAGCCGTTGCCCGCATCGAAAGCGACACCGGTTTGCCGGTCTACGCCTTCCCCAAGGAACGCGAATTTTTCGTTGAAATGAAACTGGAGGCGCGGGTCTGATGGATGAACTTGACCGCGCCCTGATCGTCGCCACCCAGGCCGGCTTGCCGCTAGTGGCGCGCCCCTACGCGGCGCTTGCCGAGCAGCTGACGATGTCCGAAGACGAGGTGATGGCCCGCCTGCAAGGCTTGTTGAATAGCGGCATGATTCGCCGCATTGGTGCCGTACCCAATCATTACGCCATTGGCTGGACGGCCAATGGCATGACGGTGTGGGATGTGGCTGACGAACAGGTCGATCAACTCGGCGCGCTGGTGGGTGCGCTGCCCTTTGTCACCCATTGCTATCGCCGCCCGCGTGCCTTGCCAGCCTGGCCGTACAACCTGTTCGCCATGGTGCATGGCAGTTCGCGTGACGAATGTTCCGCCAAGGCCGAGGAAATTCGTGCGCTGCTGGGGGCGGCTTGCCGGGGCAATGACATTCTCTACTCGACCAAAATCCTCAAAAAAACCGGGCTGCGTATCGGCGGCTGAGTTGTTACGGTCAACCCGAAAAAATTGGGGAAAATTAAATCCGGTCATCGCGGATTCCCGATAGCGGCCGCTCAACCAAATCCGGGGTTTTTGAAGTGGAATGCTCCGAACCGGCCATTCGCGACCTAACCCATTCGGCCAACAAGAGACGGTCACGGTTTTCAGGCCAACGACAGCATTGCAGCGATTACAGCCATAGACCCTAGATGACTTATTAAGGTTGCTCGACGAAATCTAGGCAATATATATGCGATATGATTCAGTTTTTTCTAACCTTATTGCGGTTTCGGATCATTGAAGTGGCCCAGGTAAAACAGAGCCGGCCCCGGAAATTCGGACAGTGAGATAAGTGATAGCCTTGCTTCACCAACGGCCGCGTAGCGGCTTGAATGAGGAGCAAGAACATGACGAGAAGGAAGCGGCGGAATCACTCGCCGGAATTGAAAGCCAAGGTGGCGATTGCTGCCTTGAAGGGCGACAAGACGCTGGCTGAACTGGCTCAGCAATATGATGTCCATCCGACTCAGATTACGGACTGGAAGACGCAGTTGCTGGAGCGTTCAGCCGTAGTCTTTGGCGAGCAGGTGGTAGGAATCTGGCCCGGACGTCCAGACGATGCAGGCGAAGATTGGTCAGCTGACACTGGAGAACGATTTTTAGAAAAGGCGCTCACCAAGGCGGGCCTGCTGAGCGCAGAAGATGATTGACCGCACCCACAAACTGCCGGTAATCCGGCAATGCGAAATTCTTGAATTGGCACGGTCGACTGCGTACTACACGCCAAAACCGACGTCACCAGAGGATTGGCGCTGATGCGCCGAATGGATGAGTTGCATCTCGATTACCCCTTTGCCGGGAGCAGGATGCTGCGCGACCTGCTCAGAAACGAGGGGCGGCCCATTGGCCGCAAGCGTGTTCGCCGTCTGATGCGTCAGATGGGGATCGAAGCCCTGTACCCGCAAGCCGAACACCAGCCGTCGGCATGCGGCACACCCGATTACCCCTACCTGCTGCACCACCTGGGCGTCGAGCGGTCAAATCACGTGTGGGCGACGGATATCACTTATATCCCGATGCGTCGGGGCTTCGTGTATCTGGTCGCGATTGTCGATTGGTACAGCCGTCGGGTGCTGGCTTGGCGGTTGTCGAACACGCTGACCACGGATTTCTGCATTGAGGCTTTGCAGGAAGTCATCCTGCGCTACGGCTCTCCGGAAATCTTCAATACCGACCAGGGTAGCCAATTCACCAGTATCGAATTCACCGGCGTACTCAAGGCGCATGGGATTCGTATCAGCATGGATGGGAAGGGCTGCTGGCGTGACAATGTCTTTGTCGAACGCCTCTGGCGGACCATCAAGTATGACGAGGTGTATCTCAAAGCCTACGATTCGGTTTCCCACGCCAAAGCGAGCCTGGGAAGTTCATTACGTTCTACAACAGCCGGCGCCCGCACCAAACATTTGCCGGAAAGACGCCGGACATGATTTACTTCGCCAGCTTGCCGCAGGAGCAATTCGCCGCATGAAACCCGCGTTACCACCGCGCCGGCTGCCTACGGTCTGAACGGACCTTCGGCAACCGTCACCGTGGATAACGCTACTACCGCAGGGCTCCACTTATCTCAGCGGAAAATCTGTCCAAACAAACGGGGCCAGCTCTAACATAAATGATTGCACTGCTGATTGATGCAGATAACCTTTCATCCCCGGAATGGGTTCGGGAAGCTATAAAGATACTTGAGCAGAGCGAAGGTACGATAGCCATCCGTAGAGCATATGGCAGCCCCGAAAACATGAAGGGGATGACAGAGGTATTGCGAATGAAGGCTATCCGCCCATTCGTCAATCTGCACCTCTCAAAAAACACCACTGACATTTCTTTAGCCGTGGATGCGATGGAGTTGGCATGCTTGACTCCACGCCCAAAGATGATCGCTATTGCATCCGGAGATTTGGACTTCGTTCCGTTAGTTGTGCGGTTGCGGGAACGCGGCATCAGAGTTATTTGTATCAGCGAGCATAGTAAATTGTCTCTAGATGCCATCCCCGCCTACGACCAAGTCATCTATGTTGGAGCGGACACAACGCCAATTTCCGCGCCAAGAGAACAAAAAGTCGTACCAGTCATCGAGCAAATTGCTAGCGCGTTACCCAAGACGGCAATTGCAAAGACATCGCAAACCAAAACAGCCGCACCAAAAGCGGAGGCTAAGTACAAAGATGTGCCGAAAAAAGTGACTAAGACCGCTGCGAGTGCTAAAACCACTCTCAAGACTCATCAGACCATTCTTGCGGCACTTCCCAAGATGCGTGATGGTCAATGGTTGGATTTGTCAGAGGTAGCCAAGACACTTCACGACCAAAAAATCCTCGCCAAGAATGCGACTTCAACGAAGTTGTTTAGGCAATTCCCCACCACTTCGAATTGATGCCAGTTAGCAAACCTAATAAAGTCCGATTGATTAAACCTTAGGCTTGATCCGAAAGCGGCTAGATTAACGTCGATGATGCGGAATCTGACCGGCAGCAATCAGTCTTGGATTCAAGCGGACATAGGCTTCAGAAACTAGACCAGCCGCTCCTGGCCGAGTTGCGCCTGATGACATTCGGCAGGGGGTTGTCCGTTAGGAACGTGTCCTTTGCGGAAAGCAGATAATTTTCCAACAACGGCAGCAGACTGATTCCGGACTGCTGACAAATGCTTACCTAATGGCCGTTCCGATCGTTTTGCTGTCATTCGATTTCTGCTAGGTCACCTGTCAGTAGGATGCCAAAACCCGATGGTTGATGAAAGCCGTAACAGACATTCGCGGCAGGACGCAGAAATAAAACTTAGGCTAGTTTTGGCGCAGCAAAATGTGGACAAACCACGATATTAAACAATTCGCATCCCCTATTTACTATTACTTGTCCCTTGGCTAGGCCTCGAGTGCCGTGGTAAAGGCATAAAGGTTCAAGGGCTAAGTGTCCTGGCGAGACGGAACCCGACGCTGCCGCTCCGGTACGGCGGCGAGAGCTTGATGCGGGAAGCGGAACGCTCGAACCAGGGAGCGTCGATCCAGGAACCACCGCGCACCACGCGCTTCGAACAGTCACCATCGGTTCGCACACTGCCATCGTTAGGCGCACCGTTACCGCTATAGCTTTCGTTCCAGCAATCCTGCGTCCATTCCCCGACATTGCCGCTCATGTCGTACAAACCCCAGGCATTGGACTGCTTGCGCGCTACCGGGTTCGTGGTCTTGGCGCTGTTGCCCACAGGATGGGCAAGGGCGCCGTACCAGCCCACTGCATCCAGATTGTTTCCTCCGCAGTATTCGTCCCGACTCCCCGTCCGGCAGGCGTATTCCCATTCGGCTTCGCTGGGCAGACGGTAGCTATTGCCCGTCTTGGCGTTGAGGCGACGGATG
>JADJMS010000042.1 GCA_016709495.1 Candidatus Dechloromonas phosphorivorans
AATTGAGTGCCCCCAAACCAAATTGAATTGGTCGGTCGGTTGCCAGCGCAGTTGATAGTCAATTCCGGCAAGCAAGGCGCTACCGCCATTCCGCAGATCAAACGCCCCGGAATCAGGTGAAAACTCAAGACCAGGTGGCAGGGAGTAACGTTGCTGAACGATCAAATCAGCTATCCGTTCCTGAAACAGACGTACATCAGCATTTAGTCTCCAGCCGGCCAAGAACCCAGGTAAGTTAACTCAGTAGCCGCCACACGTTCAGGTTTCAACCTCCCGTGAAAGATAGCGGATATCAATGGTCTGACCAAGATACGTGAAACGCCAGTCTGATCGTTGCTCAAACAAAGACGGCAATCTGAATGCAGTAGAGAAACCAACCCCGAGCGTATGGAATGGATTGAGTTTCCAATTTATTGCCAAGCGTGGAGCCACGTGGGTTCCTCCGATTGAATCTTGCTCAACCAACCCGCCGCCATTGAGCGTGATTCGCTCAGCAGGCCGATACTCAAGATTCAAATAAGCGCGGCTGCCACCAGTTTTCTGAATTTCATTTGAATTAAACAGTTGCTGGGCCTGAACACTTTCATTCCGATACTCTAGCCCCCACACTGCACGCAAATCATCGTAAATACGAAACAGATGTTGATACTCAAATTGATTTCGCTCGGCTCGTCGCCCATAGTCGACGGTAATTGTTTTTGCAGTAACCGGAATGAAATACCGATCTTCTCCGCTATCGACTGTTCCCGACCAGGAAAATGAGAACTCATGCGTTGGTGATAAAATTCTGCGCCAACGTAGCAGTCCGTAAGACGATGAAACATCCTCAAAACGCTCAGGATCAGCAACGCGGCTGGCAGTTCCCAGCCCGACGCGATTAACGTTTCCACCGAGAGAAAATGGCGTCATCGCTATCATTTATTCTCACGTCCCCCCGCAGACTAGCGTAGCGGCGAGATGACGTGATCGTATAGATGAAGCAAGCCATAATCAGACAGCTGCCCACCGGAAATAACCCATTCCAGGGCCCATCGCCCCCGCACGCACTTGCCAGTCATCAATACCGCCCTGACCACGAGCATGAGTTCTCCCAGCGCACCTTGGCTCTGAGCTGCGGTACGGGTAATGATATTTGCCACGCCAAGAAATGAATTTGCGCCATAGCTGGCAGAATTCGAACCGCGTAACCCTCTACACGTTCAATATCATCGAGACTGATTGGAATATTATTCCAGTCCACCACCAAAAAGATATGGCGCATAGAGCGAACGCCCGTCGAGCATGACTTGCATTCGCTGAGAAATAGCGCCAGACAAACCTTGATATGCCACTACTGCCTGGCCACCTCGCGAAAACCCAACGACAAATCCGGGAACCAGACGAAATAATTCAGCAACCTGCCTTGCACCTGATGCGCGGATCATTTCTCTTGTAATGACCGTCACTATGCCTGGCGCGTCTTCTGGAGACTGCGGCAAGCGTGATGCGGAATAAACTGTCGGGATATCCTAAAAAACTCTTTGCTCAGACAACAATTCAGGCTCACCGGCAATGGCTGATCCCTGCATGAAGAAGGGGGCATCAACGCGAAAAGCACACCGCCTGGACAAATTACGGAAAAACCATTCACCAATTGAGAAAATCCCGAAAAATAAGACAAAGATAAGTTATTACCTCAAATGCTGGTCGTGCCAGCACAGCAGCAACCGAGGCGATTTCACTTCTTGCACCAAATGACGGTATCGAAAACCAAGCTTCTTCTCGGTTCGATGCCCTTACTGCAAACTCACTGCTGATCATGGCAGAAGAATCATAATGCAAGTCAGTTCAAGGTTTGAGATAATCAAGCATGAATCGTAAATGTTGCACTCTTCGAATATGATCAAGTTATTGGCCATTGAGGCCTTACGAGAAGTGGAAGATATCTGTGCTTCTTTTCAACCGCCACTATGTCAATGTATCTACCCACATGAAAATTCTTGCGGCAGATGACCACGCACTGATTCGAGAAGGGCTGCGTGCCATTCTCAAAGGATTTAGCGAGGAGGTGGATCTCCTGGAAGCTTGGGATGGTGCTTCAGTAGAAAAACAACTCGCCACAAATTCGGGGATCGAATTGTTGTTGCTTGATGTGCATCTTCCTGATTGTGATGGAATGGATCTGTTGTCTTCATTAGTCATTCGCTACCCGACCTTACCAATCGTCATGATCTCGGCGGAATACGACAGTGACATAGTCTCTTCTGCGATAAATCGTGGTGCTGCTGGATTTTTGCCAAAACGTCGCTGAACCAGATACTTGTCTCCGCACTTCAGCTAGTTTTGTCTGGCGGAATATATATACCACCCGAAATTCTTCGAAAAACTCCTATTTCCCCACAGCCCTCTGTGATGCAGCAGCAGTCGACTGCTCGTAAAGATTTTATCTCGGTAACAACGCCAGGCAGCCTCGGACTTACGGAAAGACAGATAGAAGTTTTCAAGCGCCTGATGGAAGCCAAATCCAACAAGCAGATTTGTCGGGAGCTTGATCTTGCGGAAGCCACAGTCAAGGTTCATGTACGAGCAATTCTTCGCGCCCTCGGTGCCAACTCTCGCACTGAAGCTGGTTGCGGCAACCCGGCTCAACCTACTCGTTGATGGAGCAAAGTGATGATGCCTTCGATTGCCGGAACGCCCGCTTATCAAGCGACCTGACATTACACTTTGATTGCGCAGAAGATCTGGTTTGCGCTCTTAAAGAATATAACCTAGGTCGATCATGTTGCCCGTTGTCGCAAAGGCAGTGCGGCCTTCATTCGCCCCATAGATTACAAAATGCGCAATCGCACCGTTACTGCGGCTACCGAGAAAATCGGTGACATGCGCATCAACATAGGTTGTAACATCCGGATTGTCTGTCAAATACCGGTTGCCATCAAAAGCATCAAACAAGCCCCGCCGAACGACCCTCCCATACTCCATAGAGATTGTAGTGCCGGAAGAGCGTCAAATCATCAAGCCCCAGATTACCCAGATCCGACCATTTGGCACGATAGTAAGCAGCATCAAACCAGCTGTTGGGTTGTTCACCCTGCGCCGCGCCAATTGAGAAATAATCGCTGACCGACTGTTCCGCAGAACCAGACCCGAGTCTTCATTGGCCAAAAGGTAATAAACCGGGTCAAACAGAAAACGGTCGGTTTGGCCGTAAGCCGGCGTGACAGTGAGTGCAGGCCTGAGCAGTGACAGCGTCTGGTTCTGAAAAGCCAGCAGTTCAATACCTGTTAGGTTGATTGTGATCGATACCAGCATGTACGATCCACGAGGAAGCATTCTTTTCAACTGAAAAACTGCTTCGCAGCCCACTGAAACTAACCAAGTCCACACCCGCGCCGCCATCAATAATGTCGCTGCCTGCGGCATCTGAAATCGAATCCGCCCCAGCCGTCCCGGACACCAGAGCTGCTCGCTTGAGAACCACATTATCCAACCCACCGATCTCCGGATCGTTACTGTATTCACCGCGAATATACAGGGCCAGGACTGCGCTCAATGCCTGGCTAAATTGCGCCGGAGTGGCCAATGCCCCGGACGTTTTGTCCCGCCATTCGTTGTACTCGAGCGGGACGTCGAAATGGGTCCAATTCGTTCCCGGATTGCTGGTCAAATCGTGCACCAGGCGCAAGCCACCTCCTTGCAGAATGATATCGTCGGCGTTGAACTGATTGAGGTTGCTCGATTGACGCATGTCGAAGCTTATCCGTTCGCCGTCAGCCAGCGACTGGTCACCGAGAAAAGCCAACGGCGCACGCCAATACCAGTTTCCGGATGTCAGCGCATCAGACGCCGAAACATAGCCTGCAGGATTTCCCCGCTACCAGTCTGGGTCGGCGCTACCGCAATGCCTTGCATCGCCGGCCACCGTCCAGCCATCCGCAGTGCTGGAAAACTCGCTACGGACCTCCTTAGCGGCAGTCTGCCCGCCGCTCGCCGAAACCGTCAGGTTGACGGTCCCTTCTGCGGTCGACGTGCCGTCAGAAGCCAAATATCCAAAGCTGTCGTTGCCGGTAAAGCTCGCATTCGGCACATAGACGAAGCTGCCATCGCTTTGCAGACTGACCCAGCCATGCGCCGGATCGGAACGAAACATGGCGCTCAGGGTATTGCCATCGACATCGCTGTCGTTGGCCAGCACCTTGCCAGCCAATGCCTGACCCGCCGCGCCGCTCAACGCTCATCGACGACGGTCAGCGGACGGTCATTCACCGCAGCAATGGTGAGACTAACCGTTGCTTCGGTCGTCAGCACCCCGTCCGATGCGGCATAAACAAAACTGTCGGCGCCGTTGTAATTGGCGGCTGGCGTGTATGAGAAACTACCATTGCTCTGAGCGTCAAGGCCCATGCGCCACCGTCGAGCGCACGGCGGTAATCGAGTTGCCATCGGGATCGCTGTCATTGCTCAGCACATTGTCCACCGCCTGAGCATCCTCAAGCAGGCTGAAAGAATCGGCCTGGGCTGTCGGAGCATGATTGCTGCTGTTTGGCGACAAGGTTGGTCCATGCACCGAATTGATCCCATAATTCGCCGCCAGACCGTCGCCGCCATAAATCCACTGCAGTGCCAATAAATCGTAGGACTGATAGGTCGTCTTGTTATTCCCGGTCCACGTATAGGACATGACCGTATGGTCGGTATTGTCCTCGGCTGCCGGCAGCGGTGGAAGGGATGGGCCAACCCCAGGGCATGGCCGACTTCGTGCACCTGGAAACCCGAACTGCCAGCAGTCGGATTGCCATTTTCCAAATTGAACTCGACGTTATCCAAATAGATGTAGGCCCCAGCCTGGTAGGCAGTCACGGTTCCATTACTCCAAATAGGTATAGAATACGTCGAAGCGCAGAGGCCAAGAAGTTGTGGCGCCGGCAATGTCGCGGCAGGAAAAATGAAAATCCGCGGCACTGCCCGACGCTGTCTCGGCGAAATTGATTCCAGTCAACGATTGCACGCTGGTCAATATCGAGCGCGCCGCTGCCTGCTGCGCCGCGTTGTAGGCGCTGAGACCGGAAACACCGGACTCCGTGGCGCCAGAAATATCGAAGGTGTAATACAGCGTATTTCGGTACGGCAGAATGTAATTCCAGTTCACTCACCATTAAGCAAAGCGTTTACCCGGTAATCCCCCGAATACTGTACGGATCGAATTTCAGTAACAGTGGCCACATTGTCTCCATTGATTCATGCTTGTTCTACCGTAGATCAAGCGGCAAAGAGGTCGACCGTGTAATTCAGGTCAATCCCGTGGCCCGCGCTATCGTATGAAGCACGACCTTCGTTGGCCCCGTAGATCAGAAAATGGGCTAGCGCCCCATTGCTGCGGCTACCCAAGAAATCCCCCAGGTGGCCATCGACATAGTTCGCCACATCCGGGTTGTCCTGCAAATAACGCGCACCGTCGAACTGATCGAACAGCGCACCGGGCGAACGCCCCTCCCAAACCCCGGGTACAGATTGAAATGTCGGAACAAGGTCGCATCGTCCAGATTCAGCGCCCGTCAGGTCGGCCCACTCTGGTCTTGTAGTAACTTCCGCTGAACCAGGAATTCGGCGCATACTCCTTGGCCGCCCCTACTTCCATGTAGTTACCCGCCGCCGCCGCGGTACTGATCGTTGCCGCCAAATCGGCATGCGACAGCAGGTAAAACACCTCGTCGAACATGAAACGATCGTTCACCCCGTAGCCCGGCGTGCCGCTATCCGGCAGGTTGGCCAGCGACAAGACCGCATCGGCGAAGTGCAAGGTCTCGATCTGTTGACGCCGTCACGCGGCGCCGGTCGGGTCCATGTGATCCGCCAGTGATCGTTCCCCAGTTCCTGAACCCGCACCCCGTGTGCGCTACCCGTCCAGATTCCTGTATCGTTGCCGCTGCCGCCGAGTAGCACATCGTCGCCTTGCCCGCCCTGCAGGCGGTCCGCCGCCGGCATCGACAAAAATCGCCGCCGCCGCCCAAGTTGACCGCATCCCCCAGATCGCCAAGGGTAAACCAGTCGGCATCGGCCAACAAAAAAGCCCACAGCCGATCCAGGCGCAAGGTGCTGCCCGACACATCAAAGCTGGAATTGCCCAGCGCCCCCTGGAAATTCAGATCGG
This sequence comes from Candidatus Dechloromonas phosphorivorans, assembly GCA_016709495.1. Taxonomy (GTDB): domain Bacteria; phylum Pseudomonadota; class Gammaproteobacteria; order Burkholderiales; family Rhodocyclaceae; genus Azonexus; species Azonexus defluvii. The sequence continues at coordinate 6,134 of JADJMS010000042.1, forward strand.
CCGTCCCCCCGTTACCCAAGCCCAGCGACACACTGCTTAATTGCTGGATCTGGCCGCTCGCCGAAAATGTTCCCAATAGCTTGATCGCTAACGGCGCCTGCTTGTCGCCCGGCACAAAGGAAAGGGAAAGCGCATCGCTCGCTCGATGAGTAACGGTTGCGGTCAACGCGGAAAAACTGTCGAAAATCGCATCCGCCGGTAAATTCAATCGCCATGGGTAATCCACAAGGCAAAGACATCTGCTGCCGAATAATTCACCGCATACCCAGATCCTGCAGGACAGCGATCGTGAGGCTGCTCAAAGGCATCGGCGGGGCGGACTCCGCAGCCAGTCATCACCCGGTATTGAAAATCGACTCTTCCCAGCGAACCGCGCGCCGGCGCCACCATCGTTTTCCAGAGGCACGCTGCTCGCCGCGGCGCCGGTGCTCAACTGCCTGTATTGCTGCACGGCATGAGTTCCAACAAAAGCCCCGTTCGAGGTCAGGCCGCGTATCTGGAACATTGACTCGGAGATCCCAGCACATGCCCCATCTCGTGCAGGATCACGCTGCCCAGCGTCCCGGCGCGCCATCGCGGCGGTCGGCGACATCGAACTGCATGATGCCGCGATATGGCAGACCGCCGTTCCCGGTCGAACGCAAACCCGGCCTACCCGGCCTGCCCCAAAATGCTGCCGGCACCGTCGATCGACACCACACTGGCCTCGATTAACAAATCATCGATACGGCCAAAGCGGCTATCCTGCATATCTGGAAGATCGCCGGTAATCACCTGCGCCCAACGCTGTGCAGCCGCATCAAAATAGCTGCGATACTGGGCATCGCCTTCATACCGGACATCGATCGAATAGGCGCTACCGGCCGGCGTCACTGTGCTGGCGGCGAGTTGGTAAGTTCCAGTGCCGTTGGCATAATCACGGGCCAGCACATAGTACGTTCCGCTCATCGGCGCCTTGTAGGTCAGCATCGCGTTACGCCCGCCGCCGCTGTCGTCATCGGCGAGCAGGAATTGCCATTGGCATCGTGCAGGGACAGGTAGGGGTCTGGCAGGCCTGCTGGTCATCCGGATTTCATAGGTCTGGCCGGCCTGCAGGGTCACGGCAACCGCATCACGATCGCCGACCGCTTCGATCCGGCCGCTGAGCGTGCCTCCAACGTTCAAGCGGCCGCTCGACGCCGTCGTATCGGAATAATCATCAATATTCGTCACGCCGGACGACAAACGGTAGCAGGCGCCGGTGCCGTTCGCATAATCCCTTTGCCGCCAGATAATACGTCCCAGACGCCGTTGGCTGGAACAAAATGCGGGAATTCACCCCACCGGCGCCGTCATCATCCCTCGCCACCAGCGTGCCCCGCGCCATTGAACAAGGCCAGATAGGGGTCAGCCAGCCCGCTGCTGGTCAGGTCGAACACATAACCCTGGCCGGCAGTCAGTGCGACGGCCAGCCAGTCCTCGTCCCCGCCACCTCGATCCGGCCATCGACCGCCTGGCCGATGGGGAGTGCAGACGTTGTCCGGGCATCATCGGCAAAATCGTCGGGCACCGCCAGCGCCACCGCCAAGGCATAGTTGCCGGCACCCCGATCGTAGTCCCGCACCCCGAGATAAAACCGTCCGCCCTGCGTCACCGTGAAATCGAGGCGCGAATTCAGGCTGCCGCCGCCATCGTCGTCCGACAACTGAGCCACCCGTCGCTGCCATACAAGGTCAGAGGATCGGCCAGTCCGGTGCTGTCCAAACGGACCTGGACCGACTGGCCGGTTTGCAGGTCGAGTGCCAGCCAGTTCCGATCCCCGGCCGACTCGATGCGGCCGTTGAGGATCTGGCGGAGCAATCGCCCCAAGGTATCGACACTGCCGGCGTAATCGTCCGCCAGAGCCGCTGTGATGCGATAGGCGCCGACCCCTGAAGCATAATCCCCAGCGGCTAGGAAAAAATTTCCGGAGACCGTCGGCGTATAAACGAGACGCGAATTCCTGTGCCGCCGCTATCGTCGTTACTTGTCAGAATCACCCCCACTGGCGTTGTACAGACCGGACATAGGGATCGTTCAGGCCCAGCGAATTTAAGGAGAAGGCATAAGCCTGCCCACCAGTCAACGTAACGGCAAACCAGTCACGATCGCCAGCCGTCTCGATCGAGCCGCTGGATTGCCCCCATTGCAACCCGGCCACGCGTGCCGGTGTTTGCTGATAGTCGTCCGCCATACAGAATTTTCCTTAACATTATCTGCGCATTCAAGTGTAGCACCCGCAAAGCAGGCCGACCACACCTGGACAGAGCGACGGGTTTCTCCATCAAATCAGGTGTGGTTGGTGCGGTCAACGATGGAATGTTCGGAAAAATTGAACAGCCTTTTCTAAGAGCATGACCACCCATGCCGATCACAGGGTATGGCAGGGCGTGTTCCGACCAACCGCAGGCGGGTGACGTATTCCTGAAACTCACGGTCATTGATGACGCGCTGATATATCTTCTAAGGAGTTATGACCATAAACATCCGTTTGCGGCGCCGCGAACTGATTCATGACACCCGTTAGTTGAAACGCTGGGCGGAAGCATCAACCAATGGCGCACAGACGGGTAACTCAAATTGAAGAACAGCGCGTTCAAAACAGCAAACGAATTCGGCTGATCAGTCGATTCCGTTGCAAATTGGTACGCAGTTGTTGAGCGGGAACATAGCCAGGTGCTCGCCATTGACCATTCTTGGTACAAAGGCTTTCCCCTTCTGGCCCTGCAAAAAGGTTAGGCTTACCTTCGGGGCGTGACAATCGGAAAATGCTTGGAGGCTTCTCAAGCTTTTCCGGACAAGAAGGACTGCAACGTACCGCGGTCAAATGCGAAGTCAACTTTGGGGAAAAGTACAATGTGTTGTGTTGTAGCGGATTGAGTGTTTCTGGTTTCGAAGCTTGAATCGTTTCCTATCTGAGTTATTGGTCTGACGAACTGCATTAACAAAGAGGCTTTAGGCCACCAGCCCAACCGCTGCAATTGCGGTAGTTCCTGATCCAGGAACAGATTTACCATTTCCAACAGATGCGTTTCAGCCGCAGCGCCATCTTCCAATGGTTTGCCATCCTTCACCAGTTGCCGCCACGGCGCGTCATGATCTGACCGAGCGCCTCAGCCATGGCTGCAGGTTCACGCAAGCCGCGGCGGTAGAGATCGCTTTGCGCCAGAGATAGTTGAGTCCGGGCGACAGCCTGGCCTGATAACGGACAGGCCACATAATTCACGCCGGCATCGCCCCGCGCCGCGATAGCAGCGTTGTAACGCTGGGCGCCGCCCATGGCAGAAGTAGCGACCGAATTCCGGCGCATGGGCGAACATATCCGACGCTGGCAAAAGAATCAAACCCTGCAGTAAGCGGTTCTTCCCCAGCGTTGGCAACTCTGGCCGGCCCAGCAGTTCCTGCGTCGATGCCGGACCTGTGCAGGGCTTCGATGATTGGCCGATGCGCCGACTCCTCCAGCGTCACGTCTCCTCCGCTCGTCGCCACCTTGTACTGGATACCGGCCACCGCAGTGATCAACAGCCAACGCTGAGTCATTAAAATTTCCGTCTGGGCCTCGCCAGAAAGCCGGGTTGCCCCGCGGGTATAGAGATCACGACGGAATTGGGTATTCAGATAGTAGTCGCGCAGAGTTTCCCGCATAACCTGATCATGGACAGAATTCAGATGCTTCAAAGCATCGCTTGGCAGGATGGCGGCATCGATATTGTCCGACAATTGCCCGGCACAGACATATTCGAGTCGGGCAGCCGACATCTCGGCTACAACCTCGTGAAAATACTGGGGGTGCCATTCCTGATTGAGGTACTCGTGTGCGACATAGCTGGTATTCGCCGCTCCCAAGCGTTCGATACGACCATCCATGCCAGGTACGCTCTTGAAGTAACGCATGCCCTTGCCATTCATCTCACCAAGAAAGCCTATCGCCTGGGCAACCTTGTCCAGCATCGGTGTTCCAGGTGCCGATTGACGCTGGCTATGCCGGCGCATCAAGGCGCAGGGGGCGCACCTGCCGACCAGCCTGGCAAGGCGTTATAGCTACGACGACCCCACCCGGTTTCAAGCGGCGATCAATAAAGTCGACAACGATTTTCGATTGGCCGGCGAGACCCAGGAATAGATGCCATGCAGCACGATGAAATCCATTGCCGGCAGGTCACGGGCCAGAAGCTGTTCGAAGCTGTCGTCCAAAAACCGAGACGTTGGTCAAGCCCCTGTCGTAGCTAATTCCTGAGCATGGGCCGCGCTGGCCGGATTGAAATCGGTTCCATAAAAATGGATATTTGGAAACGCCGCTGCATGCGTCAACAGCGATAATCCCATGCCGAAGCCAAGCTCATAGTAGTTCAGCGCCCCAGTCAGGTCGGGAGCACGAACATTACGGATAGCCAGATTGAGTGCCAGCAAGGCAGGTGACAATTCGGTAATAGCCGGGGTATAGGGAATTTCGGCAACGTAGCCTTCGGTCCATGAGCTCAAGACGCACCTTTCACTTTCAGACTCGTCGGCAGCAGACCAAACTGCTGAAAAACCGACACTCTTGAAAAAATAGTCTTTACTTCCTCGCGGAGGAATTCGCTGACAGCTTCATCACCCTCGATGCGCTGACCGTGTTTATTAAAAATCCGCCCCTTGCGGGCTGCCAGGGCCGCGAGGAAGGCGGCTCCGGCGTCGATCGACTCGGGATTGGCGGATTCGCCAAGAGCGCCAGCTCCATGATTGAAACCGGGAGTCCGGTTTCGCGTCGTCGCCAGCGCATTGCGGAAGTATCTTCGAGCGCTGCCGACGTTAAGAGACACGGTTCATTTCTTGCCCAACACTTTGCTTTGCATCAACCCACTGAGCCTGATTGCCAACACAAAGGATGGTCGCGGTTTCCAGGGCCACGCGCATGGGATCGGCAGCACCCGAATCAATGAGGCCAAATCGTCTGAAACCAGGAAGCGCAGGTCATTGTCACCAAGAGTGGCACTAGCAACGTACTCCAGCTTGGCTGGCGCCAGTTCGCGCATGACGTCAGTAACGTAAAGAGGGTACCAGGCTTCGTTGAGATACTCCTGGGCCAGGTAATTTGGTGCTTGCGTCGGTGCGGACTCGATCTGTTTACGGGCCGCGGGTTGCTGTCAAAGGCCTGTGACCCCTTGCTCAGCAGTTGTGCGGCGAAGTCGAAACCGCCACGTACGCGCTGCGGACTGGGTCC
>JADJMS010000043.1 GCA_016709495.1 Candidatus Dechloromonas phosphorivorans
TCAGGCGATCGGCGGTTTCCTCGGTGAGCATCATGATGCCGCGCACGTTGGTATAACTGGTGGCATTGGCGTCCCAATGTGACTCGTGATAGGCGATGGCAGCGATCAGGCGCCAGTCGATGCCAGAAATGGTTTCGGCAGCATGAAAGTATTTGCGCAGCTTGGGCAGTGTGGTTTCGATTTCGCCCAGAAAAGTGACGACATCGGCCTGGCTGAGGCGTCGCACATGGCCGAAATAACGATCATCCAGCTTGGCCAGCGTGCCGTCACGCTGAACCCGTTCGACAAAGGCGTTGGCCCGCGCCGCAAGTTCGACATTGGGCTTCTCGCCCAGCAACCAGACCACTGGCTGCTCTTTCTTCAGAGTGAGGCTGGCTTGCAGGGAGGGAATGAGCTGAGTTGCAATGTCGATCAAAGCCGAGTCGATGGCGACATAACTGATTTTTCGCTCACTCAGGGCTTCCAGCAACTTGAAAACATCGTGACCTTTTTCTTCAACGATTGACAGTGTCGGCAGGGCCTTCTGCAGCGCTGCAGCGTCGCTGCTTGCCGTGAACCGGCGACGACATGAACCGTCTTGTCCTGCAATTCGTCGTTATCAAGAATGGGCAGCGAGGCTTCATGCTGAATGAGCACCGTCGTCGGTGTAGCGAATAGGCGGTGTTGCCTTGAGTTTGTCGTCTTGTGGTGGCGCCAAACCGCAGCGGCCAGATGAGCCTTGTCGTTGGTCAGTTGCGACTCAATTTCCTCGGGAGAAACGACAACATAGCGGACTGCCACGCCAAGATCCTGAGCAAAAGCCTCGACGAGGTCACGTTCCAGTCCGCCAAACTGAGTGCTTTCATCGGCTTGATAAGTCAGCAAACCGGGGCTGGTGAGTACCACAAGCTCATGCTGCCCCGGAGTGGGAAAGGGCAGGGCCAAGCGCAACCCGGTATCGCCGCAATTGACGAGAATAAAACAGGTAGCAAGCAGTGATAGACGTTTTATCCAGTGCATCTCTTGTGCTATTATGCCGGCCGCTGCGGAGAGGTGGCAGAGTGGTCGAATGTACCTGACTCGAAATCAGGCGTGCCGAAAGGTACCGTGGGTTCGAATCCCACCCTCTCCGCCAGTAACCATTATTTAAGCGCCTTTCGGGGCGCTTTTTGTTTTACCCCCAATGTACCCCCTCAAATTGGATGCGATTGTTTGATACATTGTGAGATGCTTGTTATTGTTATGACAAGGTGTAAATTGCGAAATAGTGTAAATGCTACTCACCGCATACTTTATTGAACCATGGCCTTTCGGCCATGTTCATTTGAACATTACTTCCCAACCATCACCCGCGTCTCAAACCGTCCTTTCTGCCGGTAGCCATCGAGATCAACGCCAGCCAGTTCAGGCACCCGCTTGTAATCCACGCTACCGGTTTTCCAGAAGCGCGTAACCGACACGCCGAACCCAGCCTCACTTGGATGGCTGGCAAGCGCAACTAGCGCCTCCTTAGCCGTATCCACCCGTTCAGCCAGTAATTCAGCCTCAGCCTTCAGCTGGACATAGCCTCTGCCGCTGCCTGCCACTCGGCATCCTTGCGAATGACCTTATCCCGCTCCATCAGCGCTGGTGGCGTATCGGTCTCAATGCACCGCATGAACCCGTTCCCAAGCCTCGTGAATGGCCTGCCAGCGTTCAGGGCAGGGCGTCACCTCAAGCAGCAAGCCCCTCAGCCCCATCAAAGACGTACAGATGGCCTTTGCTGGCCTTGGACACCATAAACTGATGCTCAAGCTGCCAGCGGTAATGCGCCGGTATTTCACCGTCAGCTACCTGCTGCCAGAGCGATGAGCCTTGGCCTTTATTGGGCACTTGATCTCAACCAGCAGATCACCCTCAAAGGACAGGCCATCGAGGCTGGCCGAGTAATCCCCCTCGACCAGCACCAGCGGCTGCATCACATGGCCGGTCAACGCCTCGTAGGCAGCCCGCGCCCGCGGCTCCAGCGCCGTCCCCCGCGCCATCGCCGCATTCACCTCCTGCTGTCGCCGGCCAGTGCGTAATTCCCAGATTTGAAAGGGCGTTTGCCAAGGCGACTCACCCATCACAATGGCCGTCTCCGACGCATTGCGATACTTGGCACGATGCTCATGCCACTCAGGGCTACCCTGAACCAGTTTGACGATGGCGCTCATCATGCAGCCCTCCGCTTGGATTCCAGCGCCTTGATCACGCGATTCACCTCGGCCTTCGGTATCGAATCCAAGGATTCAAATCCGAAATATGCCAGCAGCTGATCCGTACTGCTGTTCGTATCCGCAATCAGCTTCTGGATAAAGCGCAACTGCGCATCCGTCAGCCAGTCCGCGAACTGGCCCGGTTCCCGCCTGGGCAGATTCGTGACCTTGGCCGCACGCTTCTGGCTTGGCAACGGGTTCCACTGCACCTGTGGGGGTTGGCGGTTCTCCACCGGCATTCAAATCAGGTAAATCCTCACCGGCATAGATATTCAAGCCAAGGCCATGCAACGCAATCGCCTTGACCAGCGAGCGCTGGATGCTCGTATTGATATCAAACGGCGATGGCGCCATGATCGGCCGGTTCTTGTGATCCAGCACCGGATGTATCTGCGACAGTGTCACGCCTTGCACAGTAACCGCCACTTCAACGAAGTAGCCCAGCTCCGTATTCAGATACGGCAGCCCGTCAAAGCGCCGCACCTCCCAGAAAGCGTTCGGGTCAGCGAGGCGCAACTGCGCCACCGCAAACGGCCAGCTGAGGTAGGAGAACTGCCCCTTCATCTCGACATACTTCGCAACGTCGATCTGGAACAGGGAACGGAAGGTATTGGATTGGTCAGTCATGATGAATCTCCTTGGAAATGCAAGAAAGATAGAAACGACAAAGCCCGACCGGCTTGTCGCCTGATCGGGCTTTATCAAAGGTGCTGGCTCAGAATCGCCAGCGAAGGTGCGACGTTGTCAGATTTATTGACCGCATCAATGTCGCCAAACAGTCTTGTTATTGCTTGGGTAAAACGACTGCCTAATTTTTGGGCAGTGCTGCTAAGTCGCTTGGTCAACAAGTCTTATATAAGACTGCCAACGGCCAGTTCAGCAGACTTATCCACAGAAACTGGGGAACTCAGGCAGCCAGCGGCATCGCCTCCGCTGGGTCAATCAGGCCAGCCTGCTCCAGCAGGTAATCCGCCGCCTTCTGCGCCTGCGCCGCAGCGACGAATACGGCACGCTTGTCGCGGTGCAGCACCTCCAGCCACGAAGCAATATAGCTGGCGTGCTGTAGCTTGCCGTCGAGCCGGCAATGCGCCGACAGGAATGCCGCCCCCATCTCGGCGATGAGTTCTTCCATCGCATACGCCGACTCGCCAAAGCGCCGTCCGAGCTTGCGCCCGAGCCGGGTGGTTGAACCTGTCCAGTGGCAAAGCTCATGCAGCGCCGTGCTGTAGTACGACGAGGCATCGGCAAAGGACGCCTTGCTGGGCAGATAGATCAGGTCATTGGGTGGTGAGTAAAACGCCTTGAAACCCTGATGGCGGATCTCCGCCCCGGAGCCGTCGATGATCTGCTCTGCCGTGGCCGACGCATCCCAGTCTGCCTCAACGGCTGCCGCTTCCTGATAGGACTCAGGTAAGCCGTCGACCTGATTGACGTTGAACACAGAGAACACCTTGAGCAGCGGCATAAACCGCTTCTCGGTTTCGTCACCGTCAGCGACGGTGTCAGCATCCTCCTTCTCCACCATGCGTGCTTCGTAATAGATGATGGTTGACGCCCGTTCGCCCTTACGGACATGCCGCCCCAATTGTTGCGCCTGCCTGAAGGTCAGCCACTGATTCGAGGCATAGCCCCGGCAATGCGCTTCCATGCCGAGCACGACGTTGTTGATGCCGCCGATAGGGACGCTGTGACAGCGCATTACGCGGAAAGGGATCAACTTCGCCAGACCACGGGCGAACCCAAGGGGCAGTGCCAGCTTCCAGTTCAGTGATGATCTTGTCGGTGATGGTTTGATAGATGTCGTTCATTTTGATTCTCCAGAAATGAGCACACCCCGAACCGACAGAACTGACGCGAAGTCAGCCTGCCGGAACGGGGTGGCATAGGTACTACGAAGGGATGAAACAGAGGATCGGTTACAAAGCCGAGTCAAGTTCGCCTGAAAGATGCCGTTAATGACTGACCTGCCGGATTTCCGGCGGTGAGATCACGAGGGACTTTCCATGAACGTCGGTGCAATCGGCTCGGGTTCAACCGAGATGTCACAAGTACAGACCGCGATGCGGTACAGGTCGCTGTGCTGAAGAAGGCAATGGATATTGAGAAGCAATCGGCAGTGCAATTGCTGCAAGCCATCCCAAGCAATCCAGCCCACCTTGGCAACAACGTCGCAGCTTCGTCTAACGAGAGGACGGTCAATGCTGCTACCCATCATTGCCGCAGTGTGGTGCCGCCTCGAACGATAGGCGCTGCCTTAAGCGGGCAAAGCGCGCGACAGAAGCGACTGGGTCGCAACATCGACCTATACATCTGACCGGCTACCTGAGTAGCCGCATCGTCAGGCGCAGCAGGATGCCAAACGCGTGTCGGCCAGCCTCACCGGCAGCGGCAGCGAGAATAACCAGGCCAGGGCGGCCGCTCCGGGTTACACGTCCAGACGGATATGCCTGGCCAGTACTTGTCGCCATCGACGTAGACCAATTAGCCTTTTGAGGGTGGAGGTCGCCACGCTGGTCAACAGGCCGGCTACGGTCGCCGCCATCACGCCGCTGAACGTACCCCAGTGAATCATCAGGGTAATCAGTGAGACAGCTACGTCCAGCAGCAAGTCGTGCTTCAGCACGCGCAGCATCGTCCGGCGCGGCAATTTCGCCAGTATCAGGACAACACCAATGAAGATCGTGAATCCGGTGGTCAGCATGATCGGCCTCCGTTAGACGTTTGGGCGGGAGGATTCCTCCCAGGCATCACGGACGTCAGTCGGCCTGATGACGACGCCCGGCACTGTCTTGGCATTGAGGCAATCGCGCGTACCAAACGGAAGATCAAGCGCGGCAGCGTTTGACGAGACGGGCTTCGCTGCAGGGTTGCAATGAGTTGAACGGGTTGGTGATTTGGTTAGACATGGTGATTCTCCTTGAGGTGGACGACAAAAAGCGTCGATCCGGGATGCACGGACGCCGCTGGGGTCGAGGCACAGGAAGCCTGAGCCTCAGAATGAGAAATGGATTACCGCTGGCAGAAAGCCAGTGGAACCTTGGAATTCAAGAATAGAAAACATCGCGCCACTGGAAACAGTGGCGCTGGGTTTCAGTCAGGCAAAGACGAAATTATTCGTAGGGCTGACAGAAGAAGGGACTCCTACCCGAATTGGAAATCGAATCCGAAGTGGGTGGGTGACTTGGGGAAGGGGGGGTAGGGTAGCGAGCGCATGGATTCGCTATATATATTTATAAAATTTGCGGTAGAAATATGACATATAAATATGTTATCAGTAGATAGTTTCCTTTACAAATAAGTTAAATTTCAGTACTGCCAAACTTTGGTTATGACTTATTGCTTCGTAGATCTTTTTCGTTTGTGGATTTTTCTAAGTCATTTAGAGCCTTAGCTCTGGAACGAAAGCGTTGAATATCTTCATCAATACCATCTTGAGTGCGAACTTCCTCTGGCACTGCCATTGGGTGGCTCATTTCGTCGTAAACGTATCTTTTTGCAAAGGTCCTTTTTTTCATTTATTTCTCCAATTCATGGGCTGTAATGTGATTTTATGATTCGAAACCGTTACCACCACATCTAGGGCATCTGCCGCCTACTCCTCCATCTCCTCCGCATTGACGGCAAGGCATCCACCTGTCGTCAGATTTTGGGGATAGTTTTGAGGTTGGGTAGTACTCGGATGATCCGGGGAAATATGTACGCCGGAATGATGCTCTGAAGTGATTAGTGTGTTTGGTACTGAAATATTGTTGCGGTTCGACCACAGCAATTGGTTTAACTTGTTCGTTAATGGTGATTGTAGAGACAGGTATTTTGAGGGTGGGGTGTAAGGTTTTTTTCTTCCAGAAAACGTACCATTCGTTTTCAATTGGTGAGCAAGGAATGGCGTTTCCTGAAACCACTTTTAAAAAGTGAAATTCGAGTCCATTTTGAGGTGAACGTTGCCCTGAAATCAGAGCTGTTAGGGAGATTTTTTGCTCGTCTGTCATATCCGATTTTAGCCATTTATTTCTAGAAGGGATTGTCACGTCAAAGCAAAAGGTTTTTCGACCTTTTGGGTTTGTCCAAAAGTTGTAGGCAGGTGAATGTTGGAAGCCGTACCGGATTCCAGTTCTTTCCTTCCAAGCATCGTCATTTCATTAGCTTCAATTTCGGTTGAGTAACGATCTTCGCCCGACTTGTCCTGCCATTTCCTAGTTCGAATGCTGCCCTCGATGTAAACCTGTGATCCCTTCTTCAGGTATCGCTCGGCGATCTCTGCCAAGCCCCGGTACATGACGATGCGGTGCCACTCAGTACTTTCCTTCTTTTCGCCTGTAGCTTTGTCTTTCCACGATTCTGTCGTGGCTAGCCGTAAGTTGCAAATGGCATTTCCGGTTTGGCTGTAACGAATTTCTGGATCGGCCCCAGATTTCCAACAAGAATGACTTTATTGACTGAGGCCATGACTACATTCCTTCTGCTTCTGGGTTCAGATTCATTGCAACACGCAGCGCTTCTGCGCTCATAGGGCGGATCGCGATGGCCGGTGCGGGGTTCTCGGGGAAGGGTGAGGGGTTGATGTCTGTAGGAAGAGTGCTGCTTGTTTGTTGCGTGTAACTGTCCGCAAGCGACGGGTAACGGCGCCAATGAAGCTACGTTTCAGGTCGGTAAGGTTTTCATAGGGTTGCTCAGGGCCAATGAGATTGTCGAGTTCGATAGGTTTGCCAGCGGCAAAGAGTTCGAAGTGTTTGAAGGCTTCTTGAGCTGATGTTGGCGATTAGTGCTTTCGCGTCATCAACGGAGATGTTATAACGCGTTTCCCATCTTTAGAGTCGTGCTCAGCGCTCGCGTTGCTCCGTCAAATATTCGTCCGGGGGTGTGTCAAAACATGAACAGCTCTTCGGGTTGCGCTTGATGCTCGGAAGCTTTTTCAAAGAGGAGGCGCTGAAGCTCAAGTCGACAGTCTTGAGATAGTTGGCGTATATCATGTTCGGTTAATACTATCATCATGTTTAATTCCTTGGTTGTGTTTTGTACATGATGGCCTTTGTTTTTGCGAATGTCAATGCACAATCGCAATTTATTGTATATGATGTTATTTAATTGGTTTGATTGTAATATGATGTGTAATTTTCACCATTCGATTAACGATGCCGCAACTCCCAAAGTTGTACCGGATCGTTATCAACCCATAGACCAACAAGTCTTGCCTTGGTTTTTAAATCGCCTGACTCATAAATGCAACAATCTTGAAACGGACTACTCTAGGTGATAGCAGGCTCTTCCAGTAAATTTGGAATATTTAAAATGACTTTGGTGGATTTGTTTATAGTAGTTTGTTGCTCCCCACTCTTGGGTTCTATGCCATTTTGCTCCGATTAGAGTAAAGATAAGTATCGTGAAACTACTGTTAGTGATTTTGAGGTTGCGCGCGCAGAAGACTTGTGGAATGAAGAGTTGAAGCCTGTGACGGGGTTTGAGATTCATTTTCTTCGAGTGATGCGAGGAGACTCATTGCCATGCACCCCTAAGGAAATTGCTCTGGTGGAGGCTGTTACGGCGAATGGGTTAGCGTCGAGAGATTATGGAGATGACTACTATGATTTACAGGAGCGAGAGCCTGAGCAAGACTATGATGAAAAGATTGCGCAGTGGCATTCCAGTCTTGGCGGCGGCAGTTTGGACAGGCGAGATGAAAGGCTCACTGCCGCTGAAAATGATGCATACAGATCGAGTTTAATTTCTTCGTATCAAGATTGGCTTGAAACAGATCGGAGTGATCCATTGAACCTTAATCAGCAAATGGTGGCGGAACCTGTGCGTGGGCGAGGTGTTTTTTGAAGACCTCAAGAGTCTTGTTTTATCTGTGCATATTTTTGAATGGTTGTTATGCAATATTCGCAGCAAACGTTTC
>JADJMS010000044.1 GCA_016709495.1 Candidatus Dechloromonas phosphorivorans
AGTGATTATTGTTATTCAATATCTGCAGCGCTTCCTGACTATCCAAGTGGGCGGTGGCTTCGGTAGCTTGATACATCCACTCATCCATACGTCTCCCTCCCCTTAAAAGGGTTGGTTTTGCCCGCCTTAGTGCGGGCATTTTTTTTCCTGCCCCCGCCAGGACGCACTCACTCGGAGGTGGAAGTCCTCTCGATCCGTAGGCGTACATGTTCCCTTGATTGTTGGGGTGAGCGAGGCATTAGACAATTCTCTTGGTGTTTTTGCACAAAAACTAAAAACACCAGATCTGGTCTTTTCATTCCGCCATTGCTCAAAACAACCAAAATTACGGCGCAAATATATGTGCAATTTGCACTTGTTTTGCACTTATGTTTGCGCTACATTGAATCCTGTTGCATCCCTTTATCAACCATAGGCGCTTTGCACTGGTAACCCTGAGCCAGGTACACCCGCCACCTTCGTTAGGAGAAGACAAGTGATTACTTATCTCAAGCATGGCCGTAGCGACGAACTGAAGACAGACGACGAAAGCAAGGTCCGGGAAACCGTCACCGGAATTCTTGCAGACGTTCAAGCTCGCGGCGATGCCGCTGTAGCAGAGCTTTCCAAGAAGTTTGACAATTGGGAGCCTGCGAGCTTCCGTCTTACGCAGGACGAAATCGCTGCATGCGTTAACTCGCTGTCTGCTGGCCAGCGTTCGGATATCGAATTTGCACAGGCTCAAGTGCGCCGTTTTGCACAAGCTCAGCGTGACTCAATGCACGATATCGAAATTGAGACGCTTCCCGGTGTTGTTCTCGGGCACACGAATATGCCGGTTGCCAGTGTTGCTTGCTACGTACCGGGCGGGAAGTTTCCGCTGGTCGCGTCAGCTCACATGGGGGTTGTAACTGCAAAGGTGGCCGGTGTGCCGCGTATCATTACGGCCTCCCGGTTCAGGGCAGGCCTAATCCAGCGGTTGTGGCAGCAATGCATCTTGGCGGCGCTGATGAGATTTATACCTTCGGTCTTGGCACGCAAACTATCGAGCCGGTTTCCATGGTCGTCGGACCGGGTAATGCCTTCGTGGCTGAAGCAAAGCGTCAACTGTTCGGCCGAATCGGCATTGACCTGATTGCTGGACCGTCTGAAACCTTGGTTATTGCTGATGACAGCGTTGATGCAGAGTTGTGTGCAACCGATCTGCTGGGTCAGGCAGAGCACGGATTCAATACGCCTGCTGTCCTGCTGACCAATTCCAGGAAGCTTGCGGAAGATACGATCAAGGAAGTTGAGCGCCTGCTCAAGATCCGCCAACGGCCAATACTGCGGGTGTGTCTTGGCGTGATTACGGCGAAGTTATTGTTTGCGACACGATCGATGAAATGGTTCAGGTTGCAGACCAGATCGCATCGGAACACGTTCAAGTGATGACCCGTGATCCCGACTATTTCCTGAAGAACATGCGTAACTACGGTGCTCTGTTCCTCGGGGCACGTACCAACGTTGCATATGGCGACAAGGTGATTGGTACGAACCACACCTTGCCCACGGGCAAGGCAGCTCGCTACACCGGTGGCCTTTGGGTTGGCAAGTTTATCAAGACCTGCACCTACCAACGCGTTACAACGGATGAGGCAAGTGCGTTGATTGGCTCCTATTGCTCACGCCTTTGTGCGATCGAAGGAATGATTGCTCACGGCGAGCAAGGCAATATTCGTGTCCATGCCGATATGGCCACCGTGACGTGCCTTACGCTGGTGTAGCGTAGCAGAGTAACTACGAGGCTCAGGGAGAAATCATGCACAGCTTTTCATTTTCATTCAGTTTTTCTTTCTCGGTGCCATGTCTTTCGACTTTAAATGGCATGCATTCTGTCGGTATTGATCACCATTTTTGCATTGGACATAAAGTCGCGGCAGAAAATGCCAGGATGCAATGAATAAGCGCGCATCCGAAGTCGCCAACGGCAGACATGTTGCTGTCGTTGGCGCCGGCCTCGTCGGCGCGGGTTGGGCCATCGTTTTTGCGCGGGCCGGCCTAGAGGTTCGAATTTTGATTCGAATGGAAAATCGCTGCAGGGTAATGTCATTCATTCCGAATGCAGCCTGTTGAGATGGAGCAATACGATCTCATTGAAGACCCAGCGTCTGTGCTCAAGCGCCTTAGTGTTTCGCCTTCACTTGCTCATGCCGTGCAAGGTGCGATTTACGTACAAGAGTCGGTACTTGAGCGCGTTGAAATTAAACGTGATGTGATGAGCCAGTTGCAAAGTGTCGTGGCTCCTGATGCAGTCATTGGTAGTTCGACTTCGGGGATCGGCGCCTCACGTTTCACTGATGGCATGCCAATCGCACCGCAGGTGTTAGTCGTTCATCCGGTGAACCCGCCGCACTTGGTTCCGGTCGTTGAGCTTGTGCCTTCACCTGCAACCTCCAAAGCATCATTGGATTTCGCAAAAGAATTCATTGAGGCTGTAGGCCAGTCCGTTGTTCTCGTGAATAAAGAAGTCGAAGGTTTTGTTCTGAATCGCCTTCAAGGTGTGTTACTCAAGCCTGGAGTCTCGTGCAGGACGGGGTGGCAAGCTGTGAGGATATCGACAAGACGGTCAGGGATGGTTGGGGTGGCGCTGGGCATTTATGGGGCCGTTCGAAACCATCGATCTAAACGCACCAGGCGGAGTGGCTGACTACGCTTTCGATTGGGGCCGTTGTATCAGTCATTGTTGCTTCACGTACTCACGAGACACCTTGGCAGGACGATTTGATTTGTCAGGTCGAGACTGAGCGCAGGCAGAAATTGAAAGTTACTGATCTGGCAGTTCGCCGAGATTGGCGCGATAAAATGCTTATGGCGTTCTCTCGTGATCGCCGCAAGTGGCTGGGGGCAGAATGACGCCTCGAAACACCTCGTTTCTTTGGTGAGCGGGAAAGAGGTATTGCCACGTACTCCTTCTTTCCGACTGGATGGTCGCAAAGCTTTGGTTACCGGAGCTGGGGTATTGGGTTGGCCGCTGCGGTAGCGCTTGCTGAGGCGGGCGCAAGCGTTACCCCTTGTCGCGCGTTCTGAAAACGAATTAAAGGAAGCGTGTAAGCCATTGGTGATATCGGCGGTAACGCTGACTATGTTGTGCTGGATGTTACCAAATCGGAAGAGGTCAGTCGCCAGATTGAGACGAAGGGACCATTTCAGATTTTGGTCAATTCTGCCGGTATGAATCGCCCAAAAGAGCTAGTCGAGATTACGGACGAGGATATCGACGCCATATTGGCCCTCAACGTAAAAGCTGGGTTTTACGTGGCACGTGCAGTCGTCAATGGGCTCATTTCTTCCGGATTGCCTGGATCTATTATCAATGTGTCCTCGCAGATGGGCCTCGTCGGTAGTCCGCGACGAACACTATATTGCGCGAGCAAACATGCCATCGAAGGCATGACCAAAGCTGGCTTGGGAAACTGGTCGTTATGGAATACGAGTAAATACAGTCTGTCCGACGTTCATTGAAACTGCTTTGACCGAAGGTATGTTCAAAGATGAAATATTTCGTGATTGGGTGACAAGTCGTATTGCATTGGGTCGTGTGGGGCGTACAGAAGAGACCATGGGGGCCATCGTATTTTTAGCAAGTGATGCTTCGAGTCTCGTAACGGGCAGCGCCTTGATGCTTGATGGTGGCTGGACTGCTGTCTAAATCAGATCGATGTATTGCCTACTGACGATGAGGGTGCTGACAATTGCACCTTATCTCAAATAGCTTTTCCACTGATTTTTGGCTTTCTGAAACCTAAGGCCAATTGTCCGTAAAAGGAATTGCCGTGCCATTTACATACCAGCTTGATGTAACAGGCCCGAGTGAGTTGACTCAGAAAAATCATTACCGCTGATGCGGCGGTGCGGCTAATCCGTGATTGCGACACGATCGCCACAGGTGGGTTTGCTGGCATTGGGTTTGCTGAAAATATCGCGGTGGCACTTGAGGAGCGCTTTCTCGCAAGCTAAAGATGCTTCCGTAGATGGTTTTGGCGTTGATCCTCGAAGCCAAGGCAATTGCAATGGCTGCCCACAATTCGGGCGGTATTGTTATCGCACAGGTGGAGCGAATTGCCGCACGTGGAAGCCTAAAGCCACAAGATGTGCAGGTTCCGGGGATTCTAGTTGACTGCATAGTGGTCGCCGAGAAACCCGAGTATCACCACCAGACTTACTCCGAACATTATCACCCTGCATTTTCTGGGGAACTAAGAGTGCCGCCGGCCGTTATCCCATCTATGCCAATGAGTTTGGAAAAGATTATCGCGAGGCGGGCCGACATGAGTCGTTTCCAAATTCCATAGTAAATCTTGGGGCCGGAATATCCGGGAAGGAGTTGCTTCGATAGCCGTTGAAGAACGCGTTGTCGATCAAACTACTTTGACGGGAGTCTATGGAAGCATCGGGGGCAATTTCCGCAGGTAAAAACTTTGGTATACAACGAACG
>JADJMS010000045.1 GCA_016709495.1 Candidatus Dechloromonas phosphorivorans
GCTCTGACCAAACTTGAAATGGAGATTCAAATCATGGCTAATCAAAATTCTACCCGCACCATCACCAACCCGACCGACTGCCTGTACGGAGTGGCAATCAAATCAGACGGCACCTTTGAGAATGTCGGCATCGGCTCATTTGACCCGAGCAACGGCGTGGAGTTGGCCGACCGTCTTACCGCCATGGCTGAAGCCATCCGTACCAAGTCTGGTCAGCGCCAAGAAGCTATCCGCGCCCTGGCGTGAAAACGCTGAATCTCGAAACCGCTGCCGCTTTCCTGTTCGTGTCGGAATACACGCTTCAGGAACTGGCAGCGAGCGGCACCGTACCAGGCGCGAAAATCGGCAAGTGCTGGGTGTTCACCGATGAAGACCTTGAAACTTACGTTCGTGACGAGGTTCGGCGCCAGACGGCAGAGCGGCGAGGGGTCAAATTGTCAGCGCCAAGCCCGGCGCCGATACCTACCGCCTTCACCCGCAGCGTGCGCCGTAAGGCGATGACGCCGCCGCCATTGAGATAAGATGTCGACATAATGGCGTTGAAGCCTGCCCCTGCTGCGGCACGCTGGTGCCAGGCGAGAAGATCAACCGGGATGTGCTGAAGGATAGTAATGCCTGAATTACACGAACGCTCGCTCGGTACTTTACCTGAGAACAGGATTCTCTATGCCCTGCACCAAACTGGTTCACGGCTGGTTGGAGATCGATTCTTGGCCGCCTATCTCACCGATTGTATAGCTATGGTGGATGGCCTTGGCCCCTTGCACAAGTTCATGCTTGCGAGCGAGGGGGAAAAGAGGGGGATGGCTTCAAATTTAATCGAGTTTCATCTTGCACAAGCGGATGATAATCTCCGGTGGGCTGCCGAAATGAAGGCAGAGGACTACCATCGTACGAATGTGTTGGCATTTTTAAGTCAGTGGGCTGCCCATGAAGCAGGTAACGAGAACATCATCGCGGCGATCCTGAGTACGATCCAGACCGCTGCGGCGTCGGCTGCGAGTAAGTTTCCACCGGACAGATACGATATGGCGAAGTGGCCTTGGTCAGAAGACCTGTGTCTAGAGATTGCACAAAAGCTGGACCAAAAAGCCAAGGTGAATACACTTGATGGCGGCTGGGATGCCGCCGCCCGGTTAGCAACGCTTTATGCGTGGCTCGGTGTTACGGTGAATTTTCCTGCGCATAGTTCGGCCAAGTTTAATGAGGCTTCAATGGTTCGTAACGTGCTTTTACACCGCTACGGACGGCTCGGTCAGCGTGATATTAAACGCGCACCTCACCTAGCTGAGTATCACAATAAGGCGGTGCAATTGACCCGTGCCAGGCTAAGTGAGTATCCAAGCTATCACCGATGTGTTCGCTATCCTCATGAAAGGTATCACGGAAAACGGTTGGAAATAGTTACCTCCGAGGGAGTATTCGGACCTGTAACATGAAACATGAGAATGTATTTGTATGTTATTCGCTACTTCTCATCCGACCATGCCGGAATTGAACACCACTGGCACATCGGCCCCCACAATCAGTCAAAGTAATAGGCCGATTTGATAGCTTGAGCGAATGGCCTCGCCGAATGGCGGGGCCTTTGCTTTTTGGTTAATTGCAATTCAGCGTATTTCCCACTTTTTGGCAGGTCTTGCCATCATTACGAAACATCGTATTGCCGCCTCCGCTGTTATATCGATTGCCAACGTTATCCCAACATCCGCCTCGGTCACATGAAGTGATCGTTGACGGTTGTGGCTTCGGGGGCGGGGGTGGTTCTGGCTTAACGTCTCCGCCATGGCATGTTGCCAATTGCCGTGCTTTTTCTTTGCCCGATGCTGCGGTTCTCTCAACGTCCCTAACGCAATTGGTTACAGCATCGCCAGATATGCCGCTGGATCGCTGAACCAAACCCGATGTCCGACAGGCAGCAATCATTTCTGCTTTGACCGATTGCGAGGCTGGTTGCCGCTCTACATCTCGAACACAGTTTCGGTAGGCGTCACTATCGGTAATGGGGGCTGGAGCCGTAGCCTGGGCTACTGGCTGTGCCTGTACTTGACCAGCCTTAATCTCCTGGGCCTGGCGGTATGCAGCATTCTCATTCTCTATGCCTTGAAGCTGAGCCTGGTTGCGTGTGCTTGCCTCTCTTGCCTGTCTGGCGCGTTCAGGAGAAATGTATTCACTGGAGCGAACTGATTCTGTTGAAGTGTTTCCATAGCATCCTGTGTCCGAAATAACTACCTCGCCTTTTGGTCCTCTGCACTTATATGAATCGGCAGAGGCGGGTGATGCAACAACGAATGCGAGAAGCAACAATATCCGGGTACTCATGGCAATCCCCTTACGATTTATCACACGAATATATTCCGGGGAGTTGCCGGGGCAATTCGGACAAAGGTAATACACATCAGCGCAATGCATTGCTATTACCTTCGTACGATTTTGGCATTCAGATAATCGCAGTAGCATACGGCAGCATGAAACCCACCAATTCCTGCCCGTTTTGCCGCTCAGAAACCACTAACCTGGTTGAACTGGATCGCCATGAGTGGGCGGTCGTTTGCGATGCTTGCGGCGCATCCTGCCCTATCGCACCAATCCCCGCCAAGGCCCGAGAAACTTGGGAGCTGGCTGCCGGCCGTGTTGGCGCGGAGATATTGACGCAGGGTATGACTACAAATCAAAAGGCAGAATGTAAGCATCAATTTGAGAGGTAATCTTTCAGCGCCAAGTCCGGCGCAGATACCTACAGCCTTCACTCGCAGCGTGCGCCGTAAGGCAATGACACCGCCCCCGTTGAGGTAATGGAACGCAACATAGAGCCGAATGGAGAAATCAAATGAATGTGGGACGACCAACTAAGCTACGGCAAAAAAACAGCTGGTCCGCTGATTCTGGCTTTACATTTTTTCAACATTCTCTCCCCACCTCCACCTATCGACAAATAGGCAAACTCGGTAAAGTCCGCCGTCTCATCTTGAATCATCCAACCACAACGAATATAAGGGGGTACATTGGGGGGTAAAACAAAAAAGCACCCGGAAAGGCGCTTGAATACTGGGTTACTGGCGGAGAGGGTGGGATTCGAACCCACGGTACCTTGCAGTACGCCTGATTTCGAATCAGGTACATTCGACCACTCTGCCACCTCTCCGCAGCGGCCAGCATCATAGCACAAGAGATGCACTGGATTAAACGCCTATTTCTGCTCGCAGCCGGATTTATTGCCGTCAGTTGTGGCGATGCCGGGCCAACCCTGCGCCGGGCTCTGCCCTTTCCGACGCCAGGGCAGCACGATCTCGTGGTGCTGACTACCCCTGGTTTGCTGACCTATAAAGTTGAGGAAAACAATCAGGTTTCTGGTCTGGAGCATGATCTGGTTGAAGCTTTTGCACTGGACTTAGGGGTAGCCGTAAAGTACCTCGTCGTTCCCCCCTGAGGAAATTGAGTCACAGGTTGACTAACGACACGGCACATTTCGCCGCGGCTTGGTTGTCACCGCCTGAAGATGGCAAGATCAAGACAACGCCAAATATCCGTTATACGAACGATGTCATCATCCAGCACGAGGCTTCACTGCCAGTGCTGGATAACGATGAATTATCTGGAAAGACCGTTCATGTTGTCGCTGGCTCACGCCAGGCAAACACGCTAAAAGCGCTACAAAAAAGCATCCCGGAACTGCAAATTGTTGAAGTGAAAGATCCGGACATTTTCAAGTTACTAGAGCGTCTTGGTGAGCGGCGAATTCGCTATGTCGTGATCGATTCGGCGTTGGTCGATATCGCCAGCCAGATCATCCCCTCATTACAAGCCACTTTGACGCTAAAGGCGGAACAGCCCGTCGTCTGGTTATTTGGCGAAAAACCGAATGTTGAACTAGAGGCGCGGGCTAATGCTTTTGTCCAACGGGTTCAACATGACGGCACTCTAGCCAGACTGGATGACCGTTACTTTGGGCACACGCATCGCCTGAATCAGGCGGATATTGTTAAGTTTTTGGGTGAAATTGAAACAACATTGCCCAAGTTCCGCAAATTTTTCCATGCCGCACAAGCACTGACCGGCATCGATTGGCGGCTGATCGCCGCAGTTGCTTATCACGAGTCACATTGGGATCCGAATGCGACCAGCTACACCAATGTGCGCGGCATCATGATGCTGACGGAAGAAACAGCTGATCGTCTCGAAGTCAGTAACCGACTGGACGCCAGCGAAAGCATTCTGGCCGGTGCCCGTTATATCAACCTGCTCAAGGATTCCTTGCCGGACGAAGTGGATGAGCCGGACCGTACCTGGCTGGCGCTGGCCGCCTACAACATCGGCCCTGGACATTTCAACAATGCGCGCCTGTTGGCCAGGCAACTGAAAGCGGACCCTAATTCCTGGTATGAAATGAAGCGCGTGCTGCCAAAAATGGCGCAACCCAAGTATTTGCAGCAGCTAAAAATCAGTCGTGCGCGAGGTGGTGAAGCAGTCGTTCTTGTCGAAAATATCCGCAGCTATTATGACATTCTACTGCACAACGCCTCGCCATTTGCCCCCAACTCATCAGCGGCGGCAGGTATCCAGCGGCTGGTCGACGAGATAGAGCAGCGGCGCAAGGCTTACGTCAAAAAAATTGCGGCGGCCAAGTCAATTTCGGCCATCGAGATGGACGAACCAAGTAACAACACACCCAGGCTACCGACGATTGATCAGGATTTCAGCACAAACCGTCCGACCGAAGCCGAGTAAGCGAGCAACCAGCGCTCGCCGACTCAACCTGGAGTTACGTGGCGGTGAGAACCTTCAGCCCGCCCATATAGGGCAGCAGCACGGCAGGCACGGTAACGCTACCATCGGCGTTCTGGAAGTTTTCCAGAATCGCGACCAGCGTCCGGCCAACTGCCAGCCCTGAACCATTCAGCGTATGCACCAGCTCCGGCTTGTTCTTGTCGTTGCGATAGCGCGTCTGCATGCGACGTGCCTGGAAGGCGCCGAAGTTGGAACAGGAGGAAATTTCGCGGTAAGTGTTCTGCGCCGGCAGCCAGACTTCAAGGTCGTAGGTTTTGGCCGCAGAGAAGCCCATGTCGCCGGTACACAAAGCCATGCGTCGGTAGGGCAATTCCAGTTTCTCAAGAATGATTTCGGCCTGGCGAGTCAGTTCTTCATGCGCCTCGGCGGATTTTTCCGGATGAACAATTTGCACCAATTCAACCTTGTCAAACTGATGCTGGCGGATCATGCCGCGCACATCGCGCCCGCCGGAACCGGCTTCGGAGCGGAAGCACGGCGTATGGCAAACGAACTTGAGCGGCAACACTTCAGCAGCGAGGATTTCATCGCGCACGATGTTGGTCACCGGCACTTCAGCGGTCGGGATCAGGTAAAGCGGGTCTTGATCACCACGCAGCACCTTGAACAGGTCTTCTTCAAACTTCGGCAACTGGCCGGTGCCATACAAGCTGGCAGCGTTGACCAGATAGGGCGCGTAAAGCTCGGTATAACCGTGATCCGCCGTGTGCGTATCGAGCATAAACTGGGCAAGCGCACGGTGCAGACGCGCCAGGCCGCCCTTGAGCAGAGAAAAGCGGGCGCCGGCGATCTTGGCAGCGGTGGTGAAATCGAGCTGGTTGAGCTGTTCCCCGATATCGGTATGGTCTTTGACTTCAAAATCAAACGAGCGCGGCATACCCCAGCGTTTGACTTCAACATTACCGTTCTCATCGCTGCCAACCGGCACCGATTCATCAGGAATATTCGGCAGCGCAGCAAGAATGGCGTTGAATTTTTCCAGCAATTCAGCAAGGCGGGTCTCGGACGCCTTCAGTTCATCACCAATGGCACCAACCTGCGCCATGACTTCAGACGCATCCTTGCCCTGCCCCTTCAACATGCCGATCTGCTTGGACAACGAATTGCGCTGCGACTGCAGTTCCTGAGTACGGGTCTGCAGCGTTTTACGTTCTGCTTCCAGCGCACTGAATTCGGTAAAGTCGATAGGCTTACCGCGCTTGCCCAAACCTTCGGCAACGGCGTCAAGGTTGGAGCGTAGTTGTTGAATGTCGAGCATGATTTTTCCTGATTTTTGACCGTCGACCGTAACAAATGGCCGAAAAGCCAAAATTATACGCGACGCACCAGCCGCCCAACGAAGCCCCATAGCTTCACCAGCACAAAACCGGCAATCACCATGAATACCACCAGCAAGCCGAGAAAGATGGCGGGCGAAGCAAGCATCGTCCATAAACCGGCGAGCAGCATGCCCTCCTCGCCAAACGAGGCCAGCCAGTTGGAAAACGGTTCAGGAGAAGTATTGATCGCCAGCCGGCTACCTGCTTTGGCGAAATGCGTGCCGGCGGTGATTGTGCCGCCAATCAAACCTGCGGCTAGCATCCAGGCCGGGTCAACCTCACCCATGGCAAAGGCGGCGAGCAAGGCACCGGCGGGAATTCGAATGAAGGTTTGAAAACTGTCCCACAGCGAATCGAAGGCCGGTATCTTGTCAGCGATCAATTCGGCAAAAGCCATCAGGCCGGCAGCGCCGATCACCAACGGGTTCTGCAACATGGCCAGCGAAGTCGGCAGTTGCAGATAGCCGAAATAAGACAAAACCCCAGCCAGAAACACCACCAGATAAAGCCGCAAACCACTGGCCCAGGCAAGGCCGGCAGATAGCGCAATGGTTTGAATCAAGTCCATAAGACACCCAAATTCACTTCTTTCCCGCCTTTTTATCCAGTTCCCGCAAATGCGCCAGCTTCTGGCCGATCTGCCCTTCCAGCCCGCGCGGGGTCGGTTCGTACCAGCCCGGCTCGGCCATGCCATCGGGTAGATAGCTTTCACCCGCCGCGTAGGCTTCCGGCTCGTCGTGCGCGTAGCGATAGGCCTTGCCGTGGCCGAGTTCCTTCATCAACTTGGTTGGCGCATTGCGCAAATGATTCGGCACCGGGCGCGAGCCATCCTTGCTGACAAAAGCGCGCGCCGCGTTATAGGCGTTGTAGCCGGCGTTCGACTTGGCTGCCACGGCCAGATAAATCACCGCCTGACCGAGCGCCAGTTCGCCCTCGGGCGAGCCAAGCCGCTCGTAGGTGGCCGCCGCATCATTGGCCATTTGCATCGCGCGCGGGTCAGCTAGGCCGATGTCTTCCCAAGCCATGCGGATAATGCGCCGCGCCAGATAGCGCGGGTCGGCGCCGCCATCAAGCATGCGCGTCAGCCAGTAAAGCGCGCCATCCGGGCTGGAACCGCGCACCGACTTGTGCAGGGCAGAAATCTGATCGTAAAACGCATCGCCGCCTTTATCGAAACGCCGCAGGCTTTGCGCCACAGTTTTTTCGATAAATTCGCCGTCGACCGTAACAACTTGCGCCGTACGTGCTGCGGTACGGATTTGTTCGAGCAAATTCAACAAACGGCGCGCATCGCCATCGGCCAGGCCAGTCAAGCGCTCGCGGGCCGAGGCATCAAAACTCAGGCCAGCCAAGGCATGCGCACTGGCGCGGTCGAAAAGCTGGCCCATTTCAGTTTCGTCTAGCGACTTCAGCACGTACACCGAAGCGCGCGAAAGCAAAGCAGAGTTCAGCTCAAACGATGGGTTCTCAGTCGTTGCGCCAATGAAGGTGAGCAAACCTGATTCAACAAAAGGCAAAAAACCATCCTGTTGCGCTTTGTTGAAACGATGGATTTCATCGACAAACAAGATCGTGCGCCGGCCCTGCCCGCGCCACATCTCCGCCTGCGCCACCGCCTCGCGCACTTCCTTGATGCCGGAAAACACCGCCGACAGCGCAATGAATTCGCACTGAAACTGCGTCGCCATCATCCGCGCCAAGGTGGTTTTGCCCACCCCCGGTGGCCCCCAGAGGATCATCGAATGCGGCCGGCCAGATTCAAACGCAAGGCGTAGCGGCTTGCCCGGCCCAAGCAAATGCTGCTGGCCGATCACCTCATCCGGTGTTTGCGGGCGAAGCTGTTCCGCCAGTGGAGCACTCAGGCGGTCATTTGCAGCAGAGGAAAACAAATCATCAGGCATCGTTACATGGCATCCAGCGGAGAAGAGCAGACAATCAAATGCGCTATGCCGCGTCCAGCATAAAGTCGACATGTACCTTGTCGAAGGGAAACAGAATTAGCCCATCGTCAGTTTTTGTCAGTATTCCACACCCGAGAAGTGCATGAATATCGCCGTGCACTGCCTTTACATCGCGCTCAACCCGACGTGCTACCTCGCGAATCGATAGCGGCCCGGCGCCAGTCATCACCTTGAGAATATCCCAGCGTTTCGGCGTCAACATTTTCCAGAGCAAGGCTGGCGATTCAAAACTAATGAATGCACCCCTCCGGTTCGCCCGTTTCCATTGCCTTAGTAAATCTACGGCAGATTTCTTCCCGGCCCGCCACACCCAAGATGACTGTATTCATTTCTGCTCCTTCAACCTGTCAACATCACGCCAGAAATCGGCAATCAGCGCGCTTGGCGTCGTGAAATCGTATTGTGTTTCAATGTCGCCGAGATGCCTGTGATCACCCTTGCCTGCTTCGTTGTCGTAACGCAGCACGCAGACCCCATGTGCAATTAATGCAAGGCTGTACTTCAGCAGAAGCAAGCTCCCCGGCACCAGTGAAGGCACCCGGTATATCCGTAGCTCAGCAAAAGCATCATCGCCTTGTGGAACTCGCTCATTCAGTAACTGCTGCGCTTTCATGTTGGAGAGATTAACAACACAAAAAATCGTTGTCAATTAATCCAACAGTGGGCAACAAAAGTGTTGACTGCTCCCCAATCCGGAGCAACTTCAATCCTGACATTGAGTTGCCATTAATTGAAAAAAGCAAAGGGAAACAAGCTTCAGACATCGCTACATGGCATCCAGCGGAGAAGTGACACCGCGCCCACCCTTGTTCAGCACATGCGTGTAGATCATCGTCGTCGACACATCAGCATGGCCGAGAAGCTCCTGCACGGTGCGAATGTCGTAACCGGAATGCAGCAAATGCGTGGCAAACGTATGGCGCAGCGTATGGACCGACACCGGCTTGAAGATACCCGCCTGCTCGACTGCCTGCTTCATCGCCCGCTGCAGGGATTTTTCATGCGCATGGTGGCGGCGCTCGATGCTGCTGCGCGGATCGACCGACAAGCCAGCCGCCGGAAACACCCAGAACCACGCCCAGGTTGCCCCGGCATGCGGATATTTTCGTTCCAGCGCATGCGGCAAATAAATACCGGGCCGATTGGCCGCCCGGTCCTGATCAAAAAGACGCCTGGCACCCTGCAACTGTTTCTGTAGCGACTCGGACAGCGATTTCGGCAGCACCGTCACCCTATCCTTAGCCCCCTTGCCATCTCGAATCAGGATTTCCCCCCGCACAAAATCGACATCCTTGATGCGCAAGCGCATGCACTCCATCAAACGCATGCCGGTGCCGTACAACAGGCGAACCATCAAGGCATGCTCAGGCCTGACCGCCGCCAGCAAGCGAGCCACCTCATCATGATTCAACACAGTCGGTAAACGAGCCGGCTTCTTCGGCCTCACCAGATCATTCAGCCAGGGTAGATCAATCTCCAGCACATGCCGGTAGAGAAACAACAAGGCCGACAAGGCCTGCTGCTGAGTGGCCGCAGCCACATCCCGCTCGGTAGCCAGATGCGAAAGGAACTTCGTCACTTCCCGCGCGCCCATATCACGCGGGTGGCGCAAACCATGAAAGCGAATAAAGGACTTTACCCAGTGGACATATGCCTCTTCAGTACGTATGCTGTAATGCCGGATGCGTATTGCATCCACCACTTGCGCCAGCAGTTTCGGGGCGCGATCCGTGGGAAAAATAGAAGTGTCCGGTTTCATGACTGAACTATACTGTATGGATAACCAGTTATATGCCAAAGTGTGTTCCCATGCAAGGGAAAATTGCTGTCCTGTCCGCCAGCTTATTGGACAGGTATCCGAATTAGGCGACAGTTTTGTCGTCTACTACTAGTTAGGAATTACCCATGAAAAAGATTTTTTGCCTCGCAATATTGCTTGGTATTTTGATTCTCATGCCTATGTCTTGGCCATTCATTATCTTGATCATAATCGTTGCTGCACTCTCATGACTTATCGCCGTTCATGCCGTCTTGCCGGAGCCGACTTTTTCGATTTCATGCCATTTCCTAACCCTGCGCTCAACCCGACCTGCGCGAAAAGCCGCGCAGTCGGGTTAGCTCCACGTTAGGCCTCATACCCAACACCGAGACGCCATCGAATATGACATTCAATGCCACCGAATGGATCGCCGCCAACACAACTGGCGGAACCAACCTCACTGATGAAGCAAGCAAATCAGTGGCGTCATTTACGACGATGTGGAACTTCTTTGAGAGCACACTTTGCGACAATCGCGCTTCGATTGCCGCATTCCAGAGAGCGATACAACATTATCAATCCGCCAGAGCATCGCAATCTGCAATGCAGTCTCTTCAAGATTGCTTATCCTTCTGGCAGTTTAGGTATCAATCACCTGACGGTTTCAACGACTACTTCGAAAGCCTGTACTTTCGGCCGAACGACAGGCGCGATCATGTCGAAGGTGTACTGTCTGGTCGACTTGCGACAGACGGGGACAAACTCCTAGCCTCATGATTATCATATATCGCCTTCGCAACAATCTCTTTCATGGCCTCAAAACACTAGAGATGCTCAATCATCAAGTACAGAATCTGAACACAGCGAGTCGCTGCCTAGCTGCAATTCTTGAACTCATCCCGACACGGTTTGTACAACCTCTGCGGCGTCGGGCGGCGAATCAATAATGTTAGCCAGCGCATGAGGCCAAACCATTTCTCAACCGGACCCATTGCGGCAGGCGGCTAAATGCCCGCCATTTCATTTTGGGCATTTAGCCGCACACCGCAACGGTCCGGTTAGCTCAAACGTTAGAAGGTTCCGGTTTCTCATGTCACTTCGCTTCCCGTCGCTTGCTCTTGGCTCCGTGCCTGTTTTGGCCCGTCGGCTCGGCGTTTTCGGCGTTGCTACGGTCAACCGGAAATTTTGGCCAAAATCAAAATCCTCTGGTTTTGGGGCTGTTCCGGCTGCCAGGCATTTTCGGTTTGCCGCCAGCGGTCGCGGCTGCAAGCCTTTCGCTTGCGCCACCGCTTTCCCGGCAAACCCTTCTAACACTGCGGTCAAGGCCGCTCCCTCCGGTCGCTGGACGCTGCGCGATAAACCGACGCGCATCGCCCCTTACCTACAACGTTGTGCCCCACTACCACGAAGCCGAGGCCGCTTTTCCTGAGTGCTTCCAGGTTGTCGCTGCCGTAGGCCACCAGGGCAATGGGTGCGCCGCTGTTAAAATCCGCCCGCCGGCCGCAAACGTAGTGGAAGTGCGGGCGCCCTTTGAGGAACAGCACGCCGTCTGCTGCTCCCCATATCGTTTCGTAAAACATCGCGGTTTCAGTCCGCGCCGGAATCAAGGCAATGCCGTTGCCGTGGTCGCGCATCCGCCGCAGCCACTTCACCGCCTCGCGGCCAAAAGGCGGGTTACACCAAACCCGGCCCGCCCATGGCAGCGCCAAGCCGTCGTCCTGCACCGTGTAGTGCCGGGCCGCTGTCTCCCACGGCCGCACCGCCGGGGCGCACGGGTCGAGGTCAAAGGTGCCGAGCGCCCGCAGGATCTCGGGCGGCGTCAGCCATTCGTCGTTCTTCATCGCAGCGCTTTGGTGCCCGCTCAAACCCATCTCACTTGCTCCCCGTGTGGCACAACCCGTCGGTCGTGCGGGACTGGCCGCCTGCGGCGTCCAGCCCCACACCTTTGTCGTTAGAAGGCGTCAGGTTTGAATTCATCCACTCGGCGAGCTGTTCCGTGTAGTGCATCTTGTCCCCGTCAAAGTCTCCAGTTACAACAAGAGCCACGTCGTGCTCGAAGTCATCCGACTGAAGAACAATTCTCCCGTCTGGCCACTCTTGAGCATGCCAAGGCCCTTATCCGGTGATGAAATACCTAGCTTTTCATGTTCCATTTTTCGTCCTTTTTCCGGTTGACCGTAGCCTTCTAACTCCACATTCAAGGCGCGACTGGCCTAACGGCCAGCGGCCTTAATTCCGGCGTTAGAAGGCATCAGCATTGCGCGAACGCAGTGTCAAACTCATCCGGCGTGGGCGGCTCTTTGCTGGCGCTAATAACCCAATCCCCGAGCTTGCTGCGCGGGTCTCTCCCGGACAAATTCAAGGTGCTTGAGGGCGAAGGCAAGTTGCGCCGCCATATCAAACTTTCGTCGGCCCTAGACATTTCTGGAAAGCATGTCCGTGAGTATCTGGCTCTGGCGCTCAAGGCGTGCTCCAAGCCGTGAGACCCAACCCTGCGGTCGCCCCCGTTCGCTTCGCTCTCTGGACGCTGCGCGATAAAGCCCCGCAGCGCCGGTCAGCTCCACGTTGGGCGTCACAATCCATCCACCAATCCGCTCGGAACTATGCCAAATGATCAGCCTTGAATTCCTTATTACGTCGCTCATTGTGGTGCTCATCCCGGGTATCACAACGCACTGTTGAAGAACCATACACCCCATAAGTCGAGCGTTGCGTCGTGAGGCCCAACCCATCGTTCCAGCGAACATCCTTCGGCAGCTGCTGAACTGAAATGTTAAGCATCAGAAGAACAGAAAGAACACCCATGACGCAGAAAATATTTTGGATTGACCCTTACTGCATAAATAAAGAGGCTACGGTTACGTCTTCCATTGGTCCTGAGATCAAGCTCGATGCCACTATTTTCTTTGCGTTTTCCGGTGGCCAGGAGAGCGACCAAGGAACCATTGGTGGGATTGAAGTCCTCTCGGCCAAAAAGGAAGGCCTTGAGATTGTTTACACGCTCCCGCCTGATCATGGGCTAACTATCGGCCAAAAGGTTCAAATCGAGATCGACTGGGTTAGGCGGTACCGGTTGATGCGCCTACATTTTGCGGCAGAGCTCGTATTGGAGCTTTTCTATAGGGAGCTTGATGGAGTCAACAAGGTGGGAGCTCATATAGCTCAGAACAAGGCCAGGATTGATTTTTCTTGGCCTCAAAGTATCTCGCCTCTGTTATCCAAATTTTCTGAAAATGCCAATCGGATCATCGCTTCGAATTTAGAAATCCGCACAGGCTTTGATGATGAAGCAAACGAAAGGCGGTATTGGGAGATCGAGGGACTTTCTCGCGTCCCGTGTGGTGGTACCCATGTTCGCCGCACTGGAGAAATCGGCCCCATCCGACTTAAGCGAGATAACATTGGCAAGGGGAAAGAGCGTGTGGAGATTTTTCTCACTGAATAAGCCGTTCTCTCCTCAGTTCCACTCATCTGGTATTTCTTGCCGCCGGCCAAACCGCTCAATGCACCGTACCTTGCCGCTACGTGATATTTTCGGCGATTACAAACGTTAGCCATTCCAAATGCACCCGCTTTTAAGACTCTTTCTGGTGGTGTTCGGCGCTCGGTCGGTAAGTCAAGCCTATCCGGGTACAAACTATCCAGATCTACCTGACCGTACAAAGATCACTGTCGTCAAACTGGCAGACGCCTAACCATTTTGTCGAGGGGATGCCCAATAACCTGCGCCTTTTGTGCCCGGCGTGAATCAACCAACTTTTCGAATTAAATTGCAAGGTGCAATCATGAGAGAACAGTCTGACCGTAAATTCAATAGGTTATTGTTGGTAAGCACCCAGGTATTTATTTGCATCGCAACAACCGCCGGCTGCACCAGCCAACAGGGATATGCCTCAGCGCAGTCGTGGCAGCGCAGCGAATGCAACAAGCTGCTCGATCAGAGTGATCGTGATCGCTGCATGGCCAAAGCTTCGATGTCTTACGATGATTACAAACGGGAATCCGGCAAGGCTAGATAGCGGTTAAACGCTTATTCGCCGACGACGTCGACGCCTGCCGGCGGGGTGAATTTGAAGTTGGTGCCAGGCAATATGGGGTTGCGTTCGAGTTTGGAAAAGCTGACATGGGTGGTTTGCCCGAAGCTGTCCTGCAATTCCATCGCTTTGAGGTTGGCACCAGCAAAGCCAAGGCGCACTTTTTCGAAGCCGCTGTCACCGGCCTTCGGGGTCGCCTCGACCCAGGCCATACCCTCGGCTTCACCGGCTTCCTTGAGCGTGAAGTTTTTTCCAGATCATTATTGCCAGCGAGCAAGGCAGCAGGTGATCCACTGATTGCCTGCCCCGCCTTGCGGACGGTGACTTGCTGGAGTTCCTGATCGTAGATCCATATTTTTTCGCCGTCGCCAACGACCAGTTGCGGATACGGCTTGAGGATTTCCCAACGCAGTTTGCCGGGGCGGGAAATGGAAACCAGCCCTGAGGATTGCTGCGGTTTGCGGCCATTTTTGGCAATAACGACCTGGGCGAATTCCGCTTTGAGCGTGCGCGTGCTCTGGAGAAAGGCATGGAGCTGATCGATGGCGCCCGCCTCGGCAATCAAGGGAAATAATAGAAGTGTTATACCCAAAGAGTACTTCCTGCGGGGCGCGGTCAACAGCGTTTTAAGGCCAAATTTCATTCCGCTTCCTTACGGGCGATGACTTCGCGGCCACCGCGCCCATCCATGGATGAAACCAGACCAGCTTTTTCCATGGCTTCAATCAGTCGAGCCGAGCGGTTGTAGCCGATGCGCAAATGACGTTGAACGAGCGAAATAGAGGCGCGCTTGTTCTTGAGAACGATATCGACGGCCTGATCGTAAAGCGGATCACTTTCGGCATCGTTACTGCCCTCACCGCCTTCGCCACCCTCCTCGTCATCACCGCCGGCACCACTGAGAATTTCCTCAAGGTAATCCGGCGCACCTTGCGCTTTAAGGTGTTCAACCACGCGGTGCACTTCATCGTCGGAAACGAAAGCGCCATGCACGCGGGTTGGGTAACCTGTGCCGGGAGCCAGATAAAGCATGTCGCCCATGCCGAGCAACGCCTCTGCACCCATCTGGTCGAGAATAGTGCGCGAGTCGATCTTGCTGGAAACCTGAAAGGAAAGTCGAGTCGGAATGTTGGCCTTGATCAGACCGGTGATGACATCGACGCTTGGGCGCTGCGTTGCCAGCACGAGGTGAATGCCGGAAGCCCGAGCCTTTTGTGCCAGCCGGGCGATTTGTTCTTCGACCTTCTTGCCGACAACCATCATCAGGTCAGCCAGTTCGTCGATGATGACGACGATGAAAGGCATGGTTTTGAGCGGCTCAGGTGCTTCCGGGGTCAGCGTTAACGGATTGGGAATGTGCTGGCCATGCTTTTCTGCTTCGCGAATTTTGGTGTTGAGGCCAGCGATATTACGCACGCCCATAGCCGACATCAGTTTGTAGCGCTTTTCCATCTCGGTCACACACCAGTGCAGCGCGTTGGCGGCCTGCTTCATGTCGGTGACGACGGGCGTCAGTAGATGCGGGATACCTTCGTAGATCGAGAGTTCCAGCATCTTTGGATCGACCATGATCAGGCGCACCTGATCCGGCTCAGCCTTGTAAAGCATGGAGAGAATCATCGCATTGACACCGACCGACTTGCCGGAACCGGTCGTGCCGGCGACCAGCAGGTGCGGCGTCTTGGCCAGGTCAGCCACGACGGGCTGACCACCGATGTCTTTGCCCAAACACACGGTGAGCGGGCTGGACATGTCGTTGTACGGCTTGCTGGAGATGATCTCGGAGAGCTTGACGGTCTGCCGCTTGGGATTGGGCAATTCAAGCGCCATGCACGATTTGCCGGGTACGGTTTCAACGACACGAATGGAAACCATCGCCAGCGCCCGCGCCAGATCGCGCGCCAGATTGACGATCTGGGCACCCTTGACACCAACAGCTGGCTCGATTTCGTAACGCGTAATGACCGGCCCCGGCATCGCGGCCAGCACCTTGACCTGCACGCCGAAATCAGCCAACTTGCGCTCAATCAGACGCGAGGTGTATTCCAGCGTTTCGGCACTGACCGTTTCCGTTGCCGGTGGCGCCGGGTCAAGCAAATGCAGCGGCGGCAACTTGCCGCCAATGATCGCCTCTGGAAACAGAGCGACCTGTTTTTCACGTTCGATACGCGCTTCGGCCTTTTTGGAAACGGGCACTTCGGGCGGCGGTGTTTCAATAACGATTGGATCGTGCAGTTCAACGCGACGCTTTTCTTCCTCAACCACCACTTCGCGTTGCTGCGCCACTTCCTTGCCGATCTGGCGGTCGCGCCAGGCATCGACACGGCCATAAAAGAATCCGACAAAGGTTTCCAGGCCGGCGCCAAGGCGCTCAAATGCCCACAACCAGGACATGCCGGAAAAAATGCTCCAGCCGGCAGCAATGAGCGCCAACAGAAGTAGCGTTGAGCCGGTATAGCCAAGTTGTCGCTCAAGTAACAGACTCAACTCGGTACCAATCAATCCGCCTGGGCGCAAGGGTAAAGCCGCCTTCATGGTATGAAAACGTAGTGCCTCAAGCGCTGAACTGGCGAGCAATAAAAAGACAAAACCACCCAGTGCGATGTAAAGCGGTCGACGCGAGTCAGCATCAAAGGCATTCAGTCGGCGAAAACCCCACCAGACAAACATCCCGAACAGGACTATCCACCACCAGGCAGACAATCCGAAGACATAGAGCATGAGGTCAGCCAACCACGCACCGGCACGCCCGGTCGGGTTATGCAGCGAGACGACGTTGACCGAGTGCGACCAGCCCGGATCTTCCTTGTTAAAGCCCCACAGGGCCATGAAAAGGAAAAGCCCTATCGCGCCCAAACCCAACCAGCGCGATTCCTGCAACAAGCCGCCGATTTTGTCCGGCAGCGGACTGCTGTTGTTCTCTACTGCTCTTGAACCCAAATCAATCTCCCATAATGGTTATGGTATCGCCTTCGCAGACAATGTGACCACTGAGTTCCAGGTCACGCATAACCTTGCTGACCATTTCGCGCGACGCACCAATCATGCGTGCCATGTCCTGCTTGGACATTTTCTTTTTAACCACCCGTCTACCATCTTCTTCAACCGACATTTCAAGCAAAAGGCGCGCTACTCGGCCATAGACATCAAGCAAGGCAAGGCTTTCGATCTTGCGATCAGCATCGCGCAGGCGAAGCACCAGAATTTGCATCAACTTCTGGGCAACCTGAAAGTTGTCCTGCATACAACGGTGAAAAGCATCGCGCCCGATATTAAGCAACTCGCATGCTTCAACGGCCATCACGCTGGCTGAGCGCGGACTGCTGTCGATCAAGCCCATTTCACCAAAAAACTCGCCAGGCCCAAGCCAGGCAAGAATAATCTCGCGGCCCTCTTCGTCGCTATTGGTCACTTTGGCGCGTCCGCTAAGCAGGATATACAAGGAATCCGTTGTATCTCCGGCACGCACAATCACGCCACCCCGTGCCACGCGCCGACGGCCGGCAACCTTGGAAAGTTTGTCGAGCTCAACCTCATCCAGCCCGGAAAAAAGCGGCACATTTCGCAGGACTACAAGGCTGAGACCGGGATTTGTAGGGGCCATAAATCAGTTTCCAGTCATATAGTTACGGATCAATTATAAACTTAATTCACAAAATGCAAGATGCACAAGAAAAAAGAGAATGGCGTGCAGCGCTATAATCATTCGTTCAACCACAAAAAAAGGGAACCCCATGTCGCAGACTACCCGCCACAGTCGCCTCATCATCCTCGGTTCCGGCCCTGCCGGCTACACCGCTGCCGTCTATGCCGCCCGTGCCAACCTGAAGCCTTTGCTGATTACCGGTATGGCTCAAGGCGGTCAATTAATGACCACCACCGAAGTGGATAACTGGCCGGCTGATGCCGATGGTGTTCAAGGCCCTGAGTTGATGGCGCGGTTTGAAGCCCACGCTCGCCGCTTTGAAACCGAAATTGTTTTTGACCATATTCATACGACCAAGCTGACCGAAAAGCCATTCACCTTGATCGGTGATTCCGGCACTTATACCTGCGATGCTTTGATCATCGCAACCGGTGCTTCAGCCCAGTATCTTGGCCTGCCGTCCGAAGAAAAATTCTCCGGCAAGGGCGTTTCTGCCTGCGCGACCTGTGACGGCTTCTTTTATCGCAATAAATCGGTTGCGGTTGTCGGTGGCGGCAATACGGCTGTCGAAGAAGCGCTCTATCTGGCCAACATCGCCAGCCACGTCACGCTGATCCACCGCCGCGAGAAGTTCAAGGCCGAGAAGATCATGCAGGACAAGCTATTCGAGAAGGAAAAGGCTGGCAAGATCACCATCCTTTACAACTGCGCACTCGATGAAGTGCTCGGCGACGACTCCGGTGTGACCGGCCTGCGCGTCAAGAATGTGCAAACTGGCGCGATGCAGAACGTAGACGTTTTTGGCGTTTTCATTGCCATCGGCCACAAGCCGAATACCGACATTTTTGCCGGCCAACTGGAAATGGAAGGCGGCTATCTGGTGACAGAAATGGGCCGCAAAGGCAACGCTACACAAACCAGTATCAAGGGTGTTTTTGCTGCCGGCGATGTACAGGATCACATTTATCGCCAGGCATGTACCTCGGCTGGCACCGGCTGCATGGCAGCGCTGGATGCCGAGCGTTATCTGGATCAGCTTGCCTGAAGCTTGATCGACCCCGACGATCTTGCGGCCTTTCGGGCGGCGGTGGCAGATGCACAGCCACTGCCGAAATCGGGCCGCGTTCATCTTGGCGGGCCACTGCCACCACCCCGCCCCCTGCAACACCTTGCTGACGAAAGGGCCGCGCTGCGCGAAAGCCTGCATGGCCCGATTTCATTGCAGGACCGACTTGAAGGCGGCGATGAAGCCTCTTTCCTGCGTCCCGGTTTAGCCCAGAGTGTATTACGCGACCTGCGCCGAGCGCGCTGGGTGGTTCAGGGTGAGATCGATTTACACGGCTTGAATCGCGATCAGGCACGCGCAGAATTATCGGCGTTTCTGGCTGAAAGCCTGCATCAGGGCAAACGCTGCGTGCGCGTTGTACATGGCAAAGGGCTAAGTTCGCCGCAAAAAATTTCTATCCTGCGCCAACTGGTTCGCAGTTGGTTAATGCAACGCATTGAAATACTGGCCTTTTGCCAGGCCCAGCCCCGCGATGGCGGCGAAGGTGCACTGATGGTGTTGTTACGCGCCCAAAAAAAGCAAAGGGCGACCTGAGTCGCCCTTACCTATCTATTTAAGTTGAGAAACTTAAATAGCGGCTTCGTTGGTTTCACCAGTACGGATACGCACGACCTGCTCGACCGGCATGACGAAAATCTTGCCATCACCAATCTTGCCGGTACGCGCCGCCTTGATGATGGCCTCAATGGCAGCATCAACCTGTTCTGTGGCGACAACAATCTCGATTTTCACCTTGGGCAGAAAATCGACAACATACTCTGCACCGCGATACAACTCGGTATGCCCTTTCTGGCGACCAAAACCTTTGACCTCGGTAACGGTCAATCCGGAAATCCCCATTTCCGACAAGGCTTCACGCACTTCGTCGAGCTTGAACGGTTTGATGACGGCTTCAATTTTTTTCATTTTCTGCTTCCTCGTTAACTCAATTTTTAAAATTCATCGACATAGCGATTGGTAATCGGGTAACGCCAATCCTTGCCAAAACCGCGCGGTGTAATACGGATACCAACCGGCGCCTGGCGCCGCTTGTGTTCAGAAATACGCAGCAAGCGTACAACTCGTCGAACAGCTCCTTCAGGCAACCCGGCCGCAATGATTTCGCGCGGGCTACGGTCTTCTTCCATGTAAGCCCGTACGATAGCATCAAGAATATCGTAGGGTGGCAATGAATCCTGATCAGTCTGGTCCGGCTTCAATTCGGCAGAAGGCGGACGAACAATAATATTTTCCGGAATGACGGCAGAAAGCGTATTGCGGTAACGTGACAGTTGATAGACCAAGGTTTTGTAGACATCCTTGATCACGGCAAATCCACCAGCCATGTCGCCATACAGCGTGCAGTAACCTACCGCCATTTCTGACTTGTTACCGGTGGTCAGTACCAGCGCACCCGTTTTGTTGGACAGCGCCATCAAGATATTGCCACGGATGCGCGCCTGAATATTTTCTTCAGTGGTATCCGCTGGTAGTCCGGTGAACATGGGAGCCAACAGGGCATCGTAAGTTTGCATCGCAGGAGCAATCGGGATCTCGTCGTAGCGCACACCGAGCGCTGCAATCATTGCCCGTGAATCATCAAGACTCATTTGCGCTGTGTAAGGCGACGGCATCATCACCGCCCGAACATTTTCGGCCCCCAGCGCGTCGACCGCAACACATAGTGTCCGCGCCGAATCAATACCGCCGGAGAGGCCAATAATGGCACCCTTGAAACCACTTTTGCCAATGTAGTCGCGGACACCCAGCACCAGTGCCTGATAGGCCTCAGCTTCGACTGTCAGTTCACTAACCATCTGATCCGAACGCAATCGACCAGCGTCGAAATCAACAATGCCCAAAATTTCTTCAAACGCCGGCAAACGCATGCAGCACTTGCCACCAGCGTCCAGAGCGAAGGATGCGCCGTCAAAAACAAGTTCATCCTGGCCGCCTACCAGATTGGCGTAGATGGCTGCAATTCCGGTCGCGGCAACTCGCTCGCCCAAAACCTGAGCACGTTGCTGGTGTTTTTCCAGATGACAGGGCGAGGCATTGAGGACAAGCAGCAATTCAGCACCTGCAGCGCGGGCCATTTCGGCTGCACCAGCTTCCCAGATGTCGGCGCAAATATTAATGCCGCAGCGCACACCGTCAATTTCGACAACACAGGCATCCGTGCCGGCATCGAAATAACGCTTTTCGTCAAATACTTCGTAATTGGGTAGGCGAGTCTTACGGTAAACCGCCGTTTTCTGGCCATTTTTTATGACCGCTGCCGCGTTATAGCGGCGTCCTTCATACTCTTCCGGGTAGCCAACAATCAGGGCAATACCGTCAACCTGGCTGGACAGATTATCAAGCGCCCGCTTGCAGGCCCGGTAGAAATCCGGGCGCAGCAGCAGGTCTTCCGGGGGATAGCCGCAGAGGGCCAATTCCGGTGTCAGCAATACTTGTGCGCCACGAGCCTTGGCTTCGGTGGCGCACTTCACTATGCGTTCGAC
The DNA here is from genome assembly GCA_016709495.1 of Candidatus Dechloromonas phosphorivorans. Classification (GTDB taxonomy): domain Bacteria; phylum Pseudomonadota; class Gammaproteobacteria; order Burkholderiales; family Rhodocyclaceae; genus Azonexus; species Azonexus defluvii. The sequence continues at coordinate 21,057 of JADJMS010000045.1, forward strand.
GTTACCCGTCAGGTCACCGACGGTAGCGTTGAACTGAGCAACGGCGATACGCAACATGAATTAGTAGGCCGGTTTGTCTTTCGCGTCGTTGAAACGCTGAATGCCGGACATGATTTCATTGCGTGCGGCATCAATGCCTTCCCAGCCATTGACCTTGACCCACTTGCCAGCCTCGAGATCCTTGTAATGCTCGAAGAAGTGCGAAATCTGCTTGCGCAGCAGTTCCGGCATGTCTTCAAAGGTCTTGACGTCCTTGTAGAGCGGAGTCAGCTTGTCGACCGGAACGGCCAGCAGTTTGGCATCTTCACCACCTTCATCGGTCATCGACAACTGACCAAGCGGGCGGCAACGGACGACAACGCCCGGCGGCAGGGAGAACGGGCTGACGACCAGCACGTCGACCGGATCACCGTCACCAGCGATGGTGTGCGGGATGTAGCCGTAGTTACAGGGGTAGTGCATGGAGGTAGACATGAAACGGTCGACGAAAATCGCACCGCTCTCCTTGTCGACTTCGTATTTGACTGGCTCGGAATGGGCCGTGATTTCGATGATGACGTTGAAATCATCAGGAAGGGACTTGCCGGAAGGAACGTTGTTAAGGGCCATGTTTATCTCTCTGCGTTTAGGTTTTGAGAACTTGCAATTATAACGTTGTGATACGGGTTATTCACTGCCAGGCAGCGAGAAACTCCTGCCAATGCGGCGCACCAATTTTTGCCAGTTGCGCTTTGATGAATTCGATTTCGTCCGCCTCTTCCTTGGCAGTCAACTCGCCACGGAAACGCCGGAAACGGTTGTAAACGAGGTAGGTGTTGATCACGTCAGTTTCACAGTAATCACTAATTTCTGCACTTTTACCCGCCTGCCAAGCCTCCCAGACCTTACTGCCATCCATGCCGAGCTTACCGGGAAAGCCGTAAAGCTTGGCCAGATCATCAAGTGGCGCATTGGCGCGGGCATTGTAGAGCGCGAGCAGATCCATCAGATCGAGATGACGCATGTGGTAGCGGCTGATGTAGTTGTTCCACTTGAAATCGCGCGAATCGGCGTAATCGCCATCGCCCAGATCCCAATAACGCGGCGCGCTGACACCGTGCAACATGCCGCGATAGTGCAGCACCGGCAGGTCAAACCCGCTGCCGTTCCAGGAAACGATCTGCGGCGTGAATTTCTCGATGCCGTCAAAAAAGCGCTGGATGATTTCGCCTTCGCTCTGTGCCGGCTCTGCCAGCGACCAGACTTTCAGGCCTTCGCTGGTGCGCAGCACGCAGGAAATGGCAACAACCCGCTGCAGGTGAAGCTGTAGAAAATCATTGCCGGTTTTTGCGCGACGCTGCTGAAACGCCAGTTCAGCCACCTCGTCATCCGATAACTCAGCCGGCAGATCATTCAGACGCCGATAGCCGGCAACATCGGGAATTGTCTCGATGTCAAAAACCAGAACTGGTTTCATGCAGGAAAGACGCCCGTCGACAAATAACGATCACCCCGATCGCAGATTATGCTGACGATGACCGCATTCTCAAGGGTTGCCGCCAGTCGCAGTGCAACCGCCACACCGCCACCGGAAGAAATGCCGGCGAAAATACCTTCTTCCACTGCCAAACGACGCGTCATCGCTTCAGCATCGGCCTGACTGACGTGTTCGATACGGTCAACATTGGTTTTGTCATAAATTTTTGGCAGATAGGCTTCTGGCCATTTGCGAATACCGGGGATCTGACTGCCCTCTGCCGGTTGGCAACCAATAATCTGGATGGCCGGGCTCTGCGCCTTGAGGAAAGCCGAAGTGCCCATGATGGTACCGGTTGTTCCCATGCTGGATACAAAATGGGTGATCCTGCCACCGGTATCGCGCCAGATTTCTGGCCCGGTGCCCTCGAAATGCGCCAGCGGATTATCCGGGTTGGCAAACTGGTCAAGAATGATGCCTTTGCCTTCGTCACGCATTTTTTCAGCGACGTCGCGGCACAACTCCATGCCACCATCCTTGGGTGTCAACACCAGCTCAGCACCATAGGCACGCATGCTTTGCCGACGCTCAATGCTTTGATTCTCGGGCATGACGAGAATCATCTTGTAACCCTTGATCGCCGCCGCCATCGCCAGTGCGATACCGGTGTTACCGGAAGTCGCTTCAATCAACGTATCGCCCGGCTTGATGTCACCACGCGCTTCGGCATGCGTGATCATCGAAAGCGCCGGTCTATCCTTCACCGAGCCAGCCGGATTATTACCTTCCAGCTTGGCGAGAAGGACATTGCCGCGTTTTTCATTTTCAGCACCGGGGATGCGAACCAGGCGCACCAAGGGTGTATTTCCGACAAAATCCTGCAGGGTTTTATACATTCTGCTGCAACCACTCCACGTATTGGGCAACCCCCTCCTCTACCGTAGACATCGGTGCTTCGTAGCCGGCAGCCCGCAATTTGGTCAGATCGCCCTGCGTGAATGCCTGATACTTGCCCTTGAGTGCCTCGGGGAAGGTTATGTATTCCAGCAAGCCTTGTGCCCGCAGCTCTTCCAGCGTCAATGGCGCTTCATTTTTTGCCTTGCGGCAGCCGTTGACCGTAGCCACTGCGACATCATTGAAGCTTTGCGAGCGACCGGAGCCAAGATTGAAGATGCCGGACTTTTCCGGATGATCAAGGAAGTAGAGATTGACCTTGGCGACATCGCCGACAAAAACGAAATCGCGCTGCTGTCCGCCATCCGGATAACCGTGCGAGCCTTCAAAAAGCTTTACCTTGCCGTCAGCTCGGAACTGGTTAAAGTTATGGAAAGCGACTGAAGCCATCCGTCCTTTGTGCGTTTCGCGCGGCCCATAAACGTTAAAATAGCGGAAACCGACGATCTGCGCTGACGGATCTTTAGCCAGGCGCTGGCGCACAATCTGATCAAAGAGGAACTTCGAGTAGCCGTAAACATTGAGCGGCCCTTCGTGCTGGCGCTCTTCCTTGAAGACGCTGGTGCTGCCATAGGTTGCTGCACTGGAAGCATAGAGAAATTGAACATCCTGATCCTGACACCAGTCGAGCAGGATCATCGAGTAACGGTAGTTGTTCTCCATCATGTAACGACCGTCTGTTTCCATCGTGTCTGAACAGGCACCTTCGTGCAGGATGGCATCAATTTCACCATCGTAATGGCCGGCCTGAATACGCTCGATAAAGTCGTTTTTATCGATGTAATCAACAATATCGCAATCAACCAGATTCTTGAACTTTTCGGCCTTGCTCAGGTTGTCGACCGCAATGATATTTTTGACACCACGCTCATTAAGCGCTTTGACAATATTGGAACCGATAAAACCGGCTGCGCCGGTAACGACTATGTACATTGAGTATTCTCCTTACAGGGCAGCGACGAGTTCCTGGCGTGCAACAACCGCCGTACCCAGTTTGCCGACAACGATACCGGCAGCAATGTTTGCCACGCGGATGGCTTCAGCCCAATCTGCGCCAGCAGCGATCATCACTGCCAGCGTGGCAATAACGGTATCACCAGCACCTGAAACGTCAAATACTTCGCGCGCCAAGGCTGGCTGATGGTATGTTTCATCAGCGAACAGGGTCATCCCTTCCTCGCTGCGCGTCACCAGCAATGCTTCCAGCCCGAGATCACCACGCAACTTGCGTGCTTTGGCCGCGAGTTCATCGTCAGATTTCCAGCTACCAACGACTTGCTTCAGTTCTGAACGGTTCGGGGTTATCACTGTGGCCCCGGCATACTTGCCCCATTCGTCACCTTTCGGGTCGACCAGAACCGGTTTGTCGTGAGCGCGGGCGATACGGATCATCTCCGCAATGTGGATCAAACCACCTTTGCCATAGTCAGAGAGGATTACTACATCAGCGTCCACCACCCGACGCTCGAAATCCTCAAGTTTTGCCTGCAAAATTTCATGCGAAGGTGCGGTCTCAAAATCAATACGCAGCAACTGTTGCTGCCGCCCGATAACCCGCAGTTTGACGATGGTGTCGATGTCATGGTCGACGTGCAAAGCGGCATCAATTTGCCCGTCTTCCAGCAAACGACCCAGAGTGCGGCCAGCCTCGTCGTTCCCAACCACGGACAAGAGCGCCGTCACGGCACCCAAAGAAGCCGCATTGCGCGCCACGTTTGCCGCGCCACCCAGTCGCTCTTCAACCCGTTCAACCTTGACCACAGGTACCGGGGCTTCCGGTGAAATGCGATTCACCTCGCCAAACCAATAGCGGTCCAACATGACATCGCCAACAACCAGCAGTCGCACCTGCGTCACTTTATCCAGCATGCCGTTTACCGCCCGACTGCAAAATACTCAATGCCGGTACTGCGCACGAACTTGGGATCGTAGAGATTGCGTCCATCAAATATCACCGGGTGCTTGAGTGCTGCCTTGATTGCATCGAAATCCGGACTGCGGAACTCTTTCCACTCAGTGACAATAACCAGCGCATCAGCATTTTCAAGCGCCGCCATTGGGCTCTCGGCATATTGCAAACGCGATTCATCACCAAAAATTCGCTGGGTTTCGTGCATCGCAACAGGATCGTAGGCGGAAACCGTAGCACCCGCAGCAAAAAGATCAGCAATCAATTCGCGACTGGGTGCATCACGCATGTCGTCGGTGTTGGGTTTGAAGGCAAGGCCCCAAAGCGCGAAATGTTTGCCTTTGAGATCACCAAACTTGGCTTTGATCTTTTTTGACAAGACATGCTTTTGCAGATCGTTAGCCTCTTCGACAGCGGTCAGCACCTTGAGCTCGATTCCGGCATCATCAGCCGCCGTCTTGATCAGCGCCTTGACGTCTTTCGGGAAGCAGGAACCACCGTAACCACAACCGGGATAAAGGAAGTGATAACCAATGCGTGGATCAGAGCCAATGCCCTGACGGACCATTTCGATATCGGCACCAAGAACTTCAGCCAGATTGGCCAGTTCGTTCATAAAGCTGATCCGCGTCGCCAACATGGCGTTAGCGGCATATTTTGTCAGCTCAGCGCTTTTCACATCGGTGATGATCAGGCGTTCGTGGTTACGCTGGAACGGCGCATAGAGGGCACGCATCAAATGAATGGCTTGCTCTTCTTCGGCACCGACAACGATGCGGTCTGGCCGCATAAAGTCTTCGACAGCTGCGCCTTCCTTGAGAAACTCTGGGTTGGAAACCACGCTATAAGGGATGTCGACCGTACGCATTTGCAATTCTTCAGCAATTGCAGCCCTGACCTTATCCGCCGTTCCTACCGGCACCGTACTTTTGTCGACGACGACCTTATAGTCTGTCATCAGACGACCAATGCTGCGTGCAGCAGCCAGTACATACTGCAGGTCAGCCGAACCATCTTCATCGGGTGGCGTACCGACAGCGATAAATTGGATTGTGCCGTGCTGAACAGCTTTTTCGATATCCGTCGTGAAATGGAGACGACCAGCCGCCACATTGCGCCGAACCATCTCCTGCAAACCCGGCTCATAGATCGGAATGCCGCCTTCTTCGAGAATACGGATTTTCTGCGGATCCAGGTCCAGACAGAGGACATCATTGCCCACTTCAGCCAGACAGGTGCCACTTACCAGACCGACATAGCCGGTGCCGACAACGGTAACTTTCATGAGTAGTTCCTACAAAGTTTGATCAAATTCTTCACTGCGTCGCGGCGGGTAGGTTTCCCAACCACCACAGGCAGGACAACGCCAATAAAACTGGCGCGCCTTAAAGCCGCAATTATCGCACCGATAGCGCGACAAGCGCTTGGTATAGCCTTGAATGATGCTCTTGGCCAACTCCACATCGCTGCGCACATCAGGCTCGACAAGTGGCAAGCGGGCACTCATCAACTTTTCAAGACCGAGCAGGGTCGGATTACGCTGCAGCTCACCACGCACCAGACGGTAAGCCGCTTCATTACCCTCCCCTTCAAGCACCAGCTGATAAACCACATCAAGCAAATCGAGTGAGGGATATCGCTCAAGATAGCCACTGAGCAGAGCAATCCCTTCATCGCGCCGCTCCAGCTTGCGATAACAATCCAACAAACGCTGAGCGACCAGCGCGAGATAACTTGGATCCTGCTGCTCGATGCGCAACCAGGACTCAATTGCCTCCTGCGGCTTGCCTTCCTGCAAGTGCAAATCTCCGTGCAACAAGCTGGCGCGTACACACTTGCGGTTCTGCTGCATGGCTGATTCAAGATAGCCACGCGCTGAATCGGGCCGTGAGCGCAATATTTCGTTGGCAGCCAGTTCACAGTAAAACTCCGCGATCTGCTGCTGCGAGGCAACATCCGGGAGTTCATTGGACAAATCAATGGCCTTATGCCCCTCTTTCTCAACCTGATAAATTTCGAGCAGATTGTGCTTGGCATCTGCCTCGAAAGCAGTGCCGCTCATCTTGTTGAAGATTTCCTCGGCACGATCAAGCAAACCTGCTTTCAGATAATCCTGCCCCAATTCCGCCAATGCGTGCAGACGCACGCCTTCATCAAGGTCTATACGATCAATCAGGTTTTGGTGCATGCGTATCGCACGCTCGGTTTCGCCACGGCGACGAAACAAATTACCCAGAGCAAAATGGAGTTCAACCGTTTGCGAATCAACTTTGGCAACCTCAAGAAACGAATCAATCGCCTTGTCTGGTTGCTCGTTCAGCAGAAAATTCAAACCCTGAAAATAAGAGCGCGGTAAAGCGCGTGACTCATGCACGACCTGGCGCATATCGACACGTGCAGCAGCCCAACCCAAGCCAAAAAAGACCGGGATCAACAATAACTGCCAGTATTCAAATAGATCATTCATACATTTGGCGCCGACAAAGGCTTGGCAGGTTGAACGGCTTTGCTCAGTTCGCGCTTGAGGCGGAGATTTTCACGGCGCTGACGATAAATTGTGCCAAGCACTGATAAAACACCCAGCACTGCACCTGCCGCGAAAAACGCAAGCAAAACCACCACTAGCGGAGCCTCCCAAAAATACCCCGGCATCACGCGCAAAATAACCAGTTCGGTATTTTGAATGGCAAAAACAATGAGAAAGGAAACGATGATGAACCGTAAGGCCCAAGTCAGTGCTGTCATGACATTCAATAAAAAAGGGCAGTGAAATAACTCACTGCCCTGAATCTACCACATTGCGCCTACACGGCGTCAGATCGACTGATCAACCCGTTCGCGCAGTTCCTTGCCCGCCTTGAAGTGGGGAACCCACTTGGCAGGCACGCTGACCTTTTCCCCCGACTTGGGGTTACGGCCGGTGCGCGGCGGCCGGTAGTTGAGCGCAAAGCTGCCGAATCCGCGGATCTCGATACGATCCCCACGCACCAGGGCGTCGGACATCGCATCGAGAATCATTTTGACCGCAAAATCAGCATCCTTCGCCACCAGCTGCGGAAAACGCTCCGCAAGCCGGGCGATGAGCTCGGATTTGGTCATGCTGTCGTCCATTAGCCTTGCTGGTTAAGCTTGGCCTTGAGCAGCGCGCCCAGGTTGGTCGTACCGGAAGCAGCAGATGAAGATTCAGCAGAGAATTTCTGCATGGCTTCGTGCTGTTCAGCTTGATCCTTTGCCTTGATCGACAGATTGATACCACGGGTCTTGCGATCCACGTTGATGATCATGACTTCGAGAACATCACCGACCTTGACGTGCGTGGTGAGGTCGTCAATACGATCACGTGAAAACTCGGAAGCACGCAGGTAACCTTCGTTTTCGCCATCCAGTGTCAGCACGGCACCGCGTGCATCAACCGACTTGACGGTAGCGCGCACAATGCTGTTCTTCTCGTGCGTGGCAATGAAGTTGGTGTAGGGGTCGCCTTCCATCTGCTTGATACCGAGGGAAATACGCTCTTTCTCGACATCAATACCCAGGACCATGGCTTCAACTTCGTCACCTTTCTTGAAGTTGCGGATCGCATCTTCACCGGTCGAGGACCAGGAGAGATCAGAGAGGTGAACCAGACCGTCGATGCCACCCGGCAAACCAATGAAGATACCGAAGTCGGTGATCGACTTGATCGCACCGCGAACCTTGTCACCCTTCTTCTGGTTCATCGCGAAGTCATCCCACGGGTTAGCTTGACACTGCTTCATACCCAAGGAGATACGGCGACGCTCTTCGTCGATTTCAAGGATCATGACTTCGACTTCATCACCCAAAGAAACAACCTTGGACGGATGAACGTTCTTGTTGGTCCAGTCCATTTCGGAAACGTGAACCAGGCCTTCGATGCCTTGTTCGATTTCAACGAATGAACCGTAGTCAGTCAGGTTGGTGACCTTGCCGAACAGGCGGGTACCAGCCGGGTAACGGCGGGCAATACCAACCCACGGATCGTCGCCCAGTTGCTTCATACCCAGGGAGACGCGGTTCTTCTCAGCATCAAACTTGAGGATCTTGGCGGTAACTTCGTCACCAACATTGAGCACTTCGCTCGGGTGACGGACGCGGCGCCAAGCCAGGTCGGTGATGTGCAGCAGGCCATCGATACCACCGAGGTCGACGAACGCGCCGTAGTCGGTGATATTCTTGACGATACCCTTGACGGTGGTGCCTTCCTTGAGGTTCTCGAGGAGCTTTTCGCGATCTTTGTCAGCGGTGGCTTCGAGCACGGCACGGCGGGACATCACGACGTTGTTGCGCTTGCGATCCAGCTTGATGACCTTGAACTCCATGGTCTTGCCTTCGTACGGCGTGGTGTCCTTGACCGGACGCATGTCGACCAGGGAACCCGGCAGGAATGCACGGACGCCGTTGGACATAACGGTCAGACCACCCTTGACCTTGCCAGTGATGGTGCCGGTAACCAGGGAGTTGTTGTTCAGGGCTTCTTCCAGGAAGTTCCAGGCAGCAATGCGCTTGGCGCGATCGCGGGACAGGCGCGTAGCGCCGTAGCCGTCTTCCAGCATTTCGATAGCCACTTGGACGAAATCGCCCACCTTGACCTCGAGCTCGCCTTGATCATTCAGGAATTCTTCGAGCGGGACATACGACTCGGATTTCAGGCCGGCATTGACGACAACAAAGTTGCGGTCGATGAGTACCACTTCTGCAGTGATAACTTCGCCTTGACGCATTTCCTGGCGAGCCAGGGATTCTTCAAATAGTTGAGCAAAAGATTCCATTACGGAGAGAACTTTCAGTTACCGCGAATCGTTAAATCCACAGCGGGTTAGAGTTTAAAACAAATTACCGGCCAGCCGTGGCCGGCAACGCCTTACTGCAACGCTTCCTTGCTCCACTCAAACACCTGGTTCACCGCTTGTTCGATGGTCAGCTCAGTAGTGTCAAGCAACTTGGCATCCACTTCCTGCCGGAGCGGCGCTACGCTACGCTGGGAATCCCGTTCGTCACGTTGCTGCAGCTCTAGCAGAAGGTCGGGGAGATTAGCAGATAATCCTTTCTCGATCAACTGCTTATAACGACGTTCTGCGCGCGATTCGGCGCTTGCCGTCAGGAATATCTTGAGCACAGCACGAGGGAAGACCACCGAACCCATATCCCGCCCGTCGCCAATCAGGCCAGGCGCCCTATTGAAGGCCCGTTGGCGAAAAAGCAGCGCCTCCCTTACCGCAGGCAGGGCCGCAACTTTTGAGGCTCCAACCGAGATTTCTTCTGTACGAATGGCGTCACCGACAAGCTCACCATTCAGGCGAATATCATTCCCTGAAAACTCGACATCAAGCTCTGCCGCAATCGCCGCCACGCCGCCTCATCAGCCCAATCCACGGCAGCCTGCTTGGCGGCCAGTGCGGTCAACCGGTAAAGGCACCAGAATCCAGATAGGCCGAAACCGAGTGCCGTAGCCACTCGCGCAGCTACCGTTCCCTTGCCGGAAGCCGAAGGGCCATCGATGGCGATGACTGGTGCCGCTTTGGTTACCGCAGCGAAACGCTCGAAGTAATCCGGGAAGGTCTTGGCCACGCATTTCGGATCGTTGATGCGCAACGGCGTGCCAAAGGCAGCCAATGAAAAACACATCGCCACGCGATGATCATCATAGGTATCAATGGCGCCGGTTTAAGCGGCCGGCGTAATGCTGATGAAATCCCCGCCCTCTTCAACCACAGCCCCCAGCTTGCGCAACTCGGTGGCCATCGCTGCAATACGATCAGTTTCCTTCACCCGCCAGCTGGCGATATTGCGCAGCGTAGTCGTTCCTTTGGCGAACAGCGCAGTCGTCGCCAGCGTCATCGCCGCATCGGGAATGTGGTTGCAGTCAAGGTCGACCGCAACCAGGCCGCCTTGCGGCGCCCGCGCCTCCATCCAGTTCGGCCCCATCTCGATCTCGGCACCCATTTTGGCCAGCTCCTCGGCAAAGCGGACATCGCCCTGAATCGAATCGCGCCCGACACCTTCGACGCGCACCGGTCCGCCACCAATGGCTCCCAAGGCCAGGAAATAGGAGGCCGAAGAAGCATCGCCTTCAACGTAGATCGTTCCCGGCGAAACATAGCGACTACCAGCCGGCACCGTAAACCGCTGCCAGCCATCGCGCTGAACCTGCACACCAAAGCGCGCCATGGTCGCCAGCGTAATCTCGATGTAGGGTTTGGAAATCAGCTCGCCAACGACGTCGACCGCAACAGTCTCGCCGGTCAGTGGCAGCGCCATCAACAAGCCGGTCAAAAATTGGCTGGAGACATCACCGCGCACCTTTACCACGCCACCCGGCTGAATTTTTGCCGGTTTCAGTTGCAGGGCGGAAAACCCTCGTTGCCCAGATAAGTAACATCAGCCCCCAACTGCCGCAGACCATCCACCAAATCGCGGATCGGCCGCTCGTGCATGCGGGCCACACCCTTCAGGACGTAATCGCCGCCAGCCAAGGCAAGCGCAGCCGTTAATGGGCGAAACGCAGTGCCGGCATTACCCAAAAACAACTCTGCTTGTTTGACTGGAAACAAGCCGCCACAACCTTTGATTGACCAACTTTGCGCACCAAGATCAAGTACACCAACGCCCAAGGCTTTCAGCGCCTCCAGCATGCGCTCTGTGTCATCAGAAGCCAGCAGGTCACGCACCTCGGTCTCCCCTTCTGCCATTGCAGCCAAAAGCAAGACACGATTGGAAATACTCTTGGAGCCTGGCAAACGAACCGTGCCAGCAGCAGAAACCAATTGGGGAAGATCGAGGAATTCAGTACTCAAGAAAAAGCTCCGTTTGCATATGGGGGAAACCAACTGCTTACCAGTCAGTTAATAATGTACTCGGGAACGAATCGCTTCAGTCCATGCTTCACAGCTGCCACCTCTCGAACACTCGGCAGCAGCCAGTCCAGCAATTCATTAAACTCATCACCACTCATGCTATCCGCCAACTTGGCAATGCGCAGTTTGGGGTGTGGCGTCAGCAAGGTCGCCTCATCATCTGCCAGCAACTCTTCGTAGAGTTTCTCACCTGGACGCAGCCCGGTAAATTCAAGCTGAATTTCATCTTCAGAAAACCCTGAAAGTTCGAATCATGTCGTGCGCCAGATCGACGATTTTTACCGGCTCCCCATATCAAGTACGAAAATCTCACCGCCCTGCCCCATCCAGCCGGCTTGCAATACCAACTGCGCCGCTTCAGGAATGGTCATGAAATAGCGAACAATGTCGGGATGTGTCACGGTTACTGGCCCACCTCGCGCAATTTGCTCACGGAACTTGGGAATGACACTGCCGTTGCTTCCCAGCACATTACCAAAACGCACTGTAACAAACCTTGTTCCGCTGCCTGCTTGCGTTGCCTCGACAAAGCTTTCGGCCAGCCGTTTGCTGGCACCCATTACATTGGTTGGGTTGACTGCCTTGTCGGTCGAAATCAGGACGAACTTATCGACGCCCGCCTGTTGCGCGGTTCGAGCCAGGGTCAAGGTACCCAGCGCATTGGTGCGTACTGCTTGCCAGGCATTGGCGTGTTCCATCAACGGCACATGTTTATACGCTGCCGCATGAAAAATTACCGCGGGTTGTTCTACTGAAAGAATTTCTGCGACCCGCTCAGCATCCCGCACATCTCCCGCCCAGCAAGCTCTTTGAAGTGCGGGAAAAACCTGCGCCAACTCTTCATCCATTCGATAAAGAGCAAATTCGGAAGAGTCGAGCAGGATCAGTCGAGCCGGTTGAAATTTGGCAATCTGGCGGCATAGTTCGGAACCAATCGACCCGCCTGCGCCACTGACCAGAACCACTCGCCCAGTCAGCAATTCATGAAGACCAGCATCATCAAGCGAGACAGCCTCGCGCCCCAACAAATCCTCGAGCTCCACTCGCCGGATGCTCGATACAGACAAACGCCCCGCCAACAAATCGTCGTAGGACGGCATGGTCATTACGGTCAACCCGGCTGCCGCCGCAAATTCAGCGGCACGGCGTCGCTCTGAAGGCTTGGCAGCGGGAAGCGCCATGACTACATGCTTAACGCCATATTTTTCAGCCACATCTGCGACCGTCGACAATGGACCGAATACCGGCAAGCCACGTAAGCGACGGCCAATTTTGCTGGGATTGTCGTCGACCAAGGCAACGGCATACCAGAGACCACTGCGATTCAATTCACGCAACAATGAATCGGCCGCCTCGCCCGCGCCAAGCACCAATACCGGCTGACCACGCAGCTTGGCAGGACCATAAAGCCGATGCTCTTTCCAGCTACGATAGACAAAGCGACTGCCACCCATGACCAAGGCCAGCATCAGCGGGTGCAAGACCAGAACTGAACGGGGAATCGGACCCAGTTCAAAAAAAACAACCGCGGTGGTAGTCAGCAATGCACCGGTGACAATGGCGGCGATCAGATGCTGAAGATCAGACAGGCTGGCAAAGCGCCACAGCCCACGGTAGAGTCCAAAAGCAAAGAACAGGACACCGAAGAGCGGCAGTACCCAACATAGAGACTGCACAGCTGACACCGCAAATTCATGCGGAATATCGAAATTGAAGCGCAGCAAGAAAGCCAGTATCCACGCCAGCGCTGCCGCCACGAGATCGTGGAGAAATGCAGCCAGGGTACGCGGATTGATCATGCAACAGCATCCAAAAAAATTAAAGACAGGCAAAGAAACGCCATAACTGTTCATTTTAACCCGCCAAGCACCAATTAATGCGAAACCCCATCGCGGCTCAGGACCTTGACAAAGGTCAGCCAAAGAATACGTATATCGAACAACAAAGACTGCCGTTGCAGGTATTCAGCATCAAGCTTTACTTTTTCAGGAATCGGCAGTTCGTCTCGTCCATTCACCTGAGCCCAGCCGGTCAGACCCGGGACCAGTTCATGCACACCCAGTTCCGTGCGCTGGGCGACCAGATCATCCTGATTGAATAATGCAGGACGAGGGCCGACAAAACTCATATCCCCCACCAAAATGCTCCATAGCTGCGGCAATTCATCCAGGCTCGATTTACGCAGGAATGAACCAACGGGAGTTAGATAGGCATTGGGATCCTTCAGCAAATGGGTAGCCACGGCTGGTGTGCCAATCTGCATACTACGAAACTTGGGCATTTTGAAAATTTTGTTATGGCGACCGACACGATCTGACCAGTAAAGTGCCGGCCCGGCAGAAGTTAGCTTCACCATAATAGCCACCACCACAACCGGCACGATCAGTAGCAAAGTGGCGACTAAAGCCAGTAACAAATCGAGCAATCTTTTCATTTCTTCATCATTTCGGATAAGCCATCATGTAGCGAAACCTTGGCACGCCAACCCAAATCACGCTCAATATATGCAGGGGAATACCAGGCCGAGCCAAGCAAGCGATCCAATGCTTCAGTATCCAGCGGCACACGGCGCCGTAACCATCGTTCCAAACCATCGCCCAGATTGGCCGCGAAACGCAATAAAGAAACCGGCACCGTCCAGTTGCAAGAGGGCAAGCCTTGTGCGGCACGCAGCGCATTGAACAATGCGCGCCCGGATGGTGCTTCCTGGCCAGCAACAATGTACGTTTTCCCGGAGGCACGATGATCTTCGGCCACCAGGCGCATTGCCGAAACCACATCATCGACATGGATGAGTGAACGGTGATTGCCGGTCTCCGGCAAGGGGGGAACCAGCCACGCTTGACCAAGCGCCCCATTCGTTCCAGATTGCCACGCCCACCCGCTCCATAGACCATTGCTAACCGCAGGTTGACGACATGCATGCCATAACGCTGGCCGGCCGCGAGCACCGCAATTTCTGCCGCCCGTTTTGACTCGCCATAAGCTGTATCGGGATTGCCGGGAAAATCTTCGTCAGCACAAACTTCACCTGGCTCAGCCATCGCCTTGACGCTGGAGAGGAAAACAAAGCGCCGCACCCCGGCCTGACCAGCCGCTTCAACCAGATTTCGCGTACCTTCAAAATTGACCTGCCAATGCATGGCTTCGTCATCGCCCGATAAGGAAGAAAAAGCGTGGGCGTAACCGGCGCAATGAAAAACACGCTCGATACCTGCGCAAGCCAAGCTCAGAGATGGTTTATCGGACAAGTCACCATTAAAAATATTGTTGCCAAGAACAACTTGCCGACTCAGGGTTCTACAACTGCGCCCCTCCTCAAGCAAGGTATGGCCAAGTCGCTTCCCGATAAATCCTGTTGCGCCAGTAATCAAATCCATACAATCAATCAGACAGCTGACGGCAAACGACCCGCATACTTTAGGAAATAGCGGCCCATGCTAGCCAAATGCCAGCGCAAATGACGCATGCTGCGATGACTGTCACGGCGAGCATCATGGATCACAGCAACCCTTGGGCAAGCGATCAGTTTCAAGCCGTTTTTCCAGATTCGGGCACAAACATCCACATCTTCATAGTAAAGAAAATAGCCTTCATCAAAGCCGCCAAGCTGTAAGAAATCATGACTACGAAACAACATGAACATCCCTGCCACCCACTCTGGGCAAAATGATTCCTGCCCGTGTTCAACTGAATAGCGTCCATCACTGACACCAAAAAATTTTTTACCCAATGAAATCAGAGTCGGAAAATATCTGATGCTGTCTTCAATATGACCTTGAGGAGCCGTCACCAATGGTGCCGCCAAAGCAGAATGAGTTCGTTCAATTTCTGCAAGCAATTCCGCGAACGGATTACCGATGAGCTCAATATCTGGATTTACAACGCAAAAATAGGTTTCGCGACATAATAAGAATGCCGCATTGTGATTTGCCCCAAAACCCTTGGGCTGTGGATTTCGAATAACAGTGATACGTTCGTCCTGTGGCAAATGCAGCTCTTCTGGCAAATTGATTGTGAGCAGAATACGGTTTACCTGATTGCAACCCAACAACGCAACGGCCAAACACTCAACCATCTCACCATGTCCATGACTGACAATCGAGACAGCAATCATTCTCTTCATCATGGACTCACATTCGGCAATTGGCCTCATGGCATTTTTCCGACCCGACCGGCCAAGCCATCACGAAAACCACGATACATCATGCCCAAACAGGCAAATCGAACCGGCGAAAAAACACCAAAGTAAGCCATCGCGCGTAGACAACGACCGAAATCTGCTAATTTCCAAAAGAACGGCATATAGCTTCGACTTTGCAGCAGCGTGCTATTCCGGAAAATATAGTAGTAACGAAATGGTGAATGATGCGGGATGGTGCGCCAGCGGAGAAACCAGAATTTGCTCCGTTTATCGCCCAAAGAATGCAACATGCGTGCATTGCATGCCCCGAAAAGTCGATACCCTTGAGACTTAGCTCTGAAACACCACTCCGTGTCTACATGGTCAATGAACAATTCGTCATCCATTCCACCGACCACATCAATCGTAGCCATCGGAATAAGCGAACCCGAAGCAATCAGAAAATCAGCTTCAACAACCCGGTTGCTCTCCTCGCAACCAACCCGCTTGAAGCCGAAGAATCCGACCTGGACAAAACCGGAGAGCAAACCATCTTCAGCATCCTTGTAGATCGGCGCTACAGCGCCTAACGGAACATTGGCAGCCAGTTGCTTCTCAGCAACCAATTTGAGCTTTTCCACCATATCCGGTGCCGGTTCACTGTCCTGATCAGACAAAATGACGTAGCTCGCCCCTTCTACCTTGGCACGATTTATACCAACATTTTGTGCCAAAGCGATTCCCTTGTTATCAAAGAGGGGAATCACTATAAATGGAACTTCAGTATGATATGCCGCAAGCCAGGCCAGCGCTGAAGCGCCGGATCCATTATCGACAACGACAATTCCATCCACTTGTTGAACCATGGCGCGAAGTAAAACTGCCAACGTTTCCAAGTCGGGCTGGTAAGTTACAACAACAGCCCAGACACTCCCGTTATTATTTATCATTCTTTTTTACACAAGCCAATGTAATGAACTCACGGGAGTCAGGAGAAAAAAGCGCGCGTATTTCGGCCAGCATTTGTCCGAATACAGAATGCTTTAACCGCGCCGATTTGCCAGCTTTCGCCAAGATTATTCGGCTTTCTTGCCACATGGCACCAGTCGCAAAGCTGCTGAAACAATCTCGAACGTCAGAAAAACCGATTTCCTGCATTTTACTTTTCAAACATGCTCTCGAAAAGAGATGCAGGTGACGCGGCGGCTCTAGGCCTCGCCAATATGAGTCAAAAAAAATCCGTCCATTACCATTCATGTTGGGCGTATCTAACCATAAAACACCACCCGGCTTTAGCAAGCGGTAACAAGCAGTCAAAATATTCCACGGATCGTAGGCGTGCTCAAGGACATGACTTAATGTAATGCGGTCATAACACGCACTTTCATCACTCAATAAATCGATCGTTCCTTCAAGCACATCAAGCCCTTTTGCGCGTGCAACCGCTACGGCAACAGGATCAAAATCGAGACCTCGAACCTGCCAACCGGCATCGCGTGCAAAGGCCAGATAACTACCGTTGCCACAACCGATATCAAGCAATCTTCCCCCACTCTTGGGCAAGGGTTGGAGATTGCGCGCCAAAACTGTATCAAGCCCCTGTCGCCAGATCGGAAACAGGCGAATCAACCATCTTCCTGGCCACATAACATTGGGTGACTTGACGCCAAATCTGGCAAACAAGTAGTCATTACGCAAGGCATGCCAAATATTGCGAAGCCCGCCCGAAGTCATTTCATTTGTTTGGTGGGTGTAATACGTGCTGTACGCCCGTCCAATAGTTTCTTGAGTTGGCCGGGGATTGAGATAGCCACTTTTGCACTTGCGGCATTGATAAAGCGACCACAGGCCAGGAGCGCAAGCAAAAAAATAATCCCGCAAACCAGAATACGCCAACAATCCCCCTGTTGATCCACACAATGGGCAAGCCGGAACACATTCCAAGCCTTCGGCGGGCCATTCAATCAGCATTGAAGGTGAGGGATTCATACTCAGGTTCTAGGTGATGCGGTGAGTTTGCCTGTTTCCAGGCCGAGTAAACGCAATTGCTGGAGCAGCAAAATAGCACAAGGCAGAAATAATAGACAAAGCAGGAATAGACGCATCCACTCATTGACCACAGCGCCAGCCAACCAGAGCAAACCCATTACCAAAGAAGTAAGCCCGATAAGCCCGAAAACAAAACGATAACCAGTGGCTAAAAGACGTTCGACTAAAAATGCCATCACCACCATGTCGACCACAATCCGTAGTAACCAAGTAATGACAACTCCTTCAATGCCATATTTTCCAGCAGCGTAAACCAGCACTGTCAGGTAAATAGGCAGTTCAGCCAGATGAAGTTTAGCAGCCCAATCAGCTCGACCCGCCCCATGCAATACAGTAATGGCGACTTGCCCCAAAGCATTGATAAAAACACCAAGCAGCAGGACTTGAGCAACAAAATAGCCATTTGCTGCGAAATCACTGTTCAACCACCATGCCAGACCGGTTTCGGCAAACAAAAACAAAGTAGAAACCACCGGCAACATGGCCAGAAACAAGACTTTCATTGCCCGTCCATAGAGCGCTTTGGCACCCGGGCGGTCAACTGCAATTTTTCCGGCAATTAGTGGAAATAGTACACCGGTCAAGGCACCAGAAATTACCCAAAGTCTTGTCACAATTTCGTAAGGTGTTGCGTAATAAGCCACCGCAGTAGCAGAAAGCAACCCACCGATCAGGAAACGATCAGCATAAACCATTAGAGGACCAACAATATTTGACAATGTCATCCACCCGCCAAAACTTAGCAAGGGACGTAACTGCTCCCGATCAACCGCCCTCTGCCCGACTAGCATGGGATCGAGACGAAGGCAAAGATAACGAGTAAACCACCATCCAGCAAGACGCGTAACAGCCAATGAAAGCACCACCGGCACAAGGCCTTCCGCCAACAGCAGGACCACGACTGGCGCCAGAAAAATACTGATACCCAAGGGAATCCGCACCAAATTGACCAAGTCAAACCGTCCATACGCCTCAAGCACACCACGCCAACCCACGGACAAAACAACAAAAGGTAGCGTGAGCGCCATGATCCAAAGAGCCAAGCGCATTTCGTCCTGAATCTCGACAGAAACACGCATCCAATCGGCGAGCCAAGGCGCGAGCAAGGCTAACAATAGACCAGCCCCCAAACCTAACCAGCGCATCACGACCAATGCCGTATTTACCAAACTGGGTAAATCTGCGTATTTCCCTTGCGCAATTTTCTCTGCAAGCAGGCGCGTTAGAGCACGACCGATGCCCAGATCAAAAAGGCTGAAATAACCGACCAGTAACCAACTCAAATTGAGTAGGCCAAAGCGCTCAACGCCCAAATGCCTGACCAAAAACGGAATGGCAAACAACCCGACGCAGAGCGGAAGAATGGCGCCCAGCAAATTCCAGAGCGCATTTCCGAAAAAGCTTTGTCGGGTGTTCAAAAATCACCCCGCTCGCCGGCTTGAGCAATGGCGAGCACTGATAACAGCGAATAAATTCGCGAATCAACGACCATGCCGCTGTTGAATTGCGACAAGTCTTAAGCCCAACAAAGAGTCTGCAATCGAATCACTCGAACAGTTCAGCATTTGCGAGCAGTTTTCCCGCTACATCCTTGGCCGCCAGCTTCGGCTCACCATCCAACGGCCACTTAATCCCGATCGCTGGGTCACTCCACAACAGGCTGCATTCGTATTCTGGCGTGTAATAATTCGTCGTCTTATAGAGAAATTCCGCCGTTTCACTCAACACAACGAAGCCATGGGCAAAACCCTCTGGAATCCATAATTGCTTTTGTTTTCAGCACTTAGATGAACACCAACCCATTGCCCGAATGTTTTTGAGCTTTTCCTGATGTCGACGGCAACATCGAATACTTCACCTTGCGTAACACGGACTAATTTTCCTTGCGGATTCTGAATCTGGTAATGCAATCCACGCAAAACGTTCCCAGCAGATTTCGAGTGGTTGTCCTGCACAAATTCACGCTTGAGGCCAGTGGCTTGCTCGAAAGCTTTGGCGTTAAAACTTTCAAAGAAAAAACCTCGCGCATCACCGAAGACTTTGGGTTCGACGACAAGTACATCAGGAATAATAGTGGCGGTAACTTGCATCAGAAAACGCCTTCCTTAAGCAGGGTAAAGAGGTATTTCCCGTAGCCATTTTTGGCTAATGATTGGGCCAGCTTTTCCAGCTGCGCTGCATCAATCCATTTCATCCGGTAGGCTATCTCTTCAGGACAAGCCACCTTCAAGCCTTGCCGGTGCTCTACTGTTGCAATGAACTGACTAGCTTCGAGCATGGATTCGTGGGTGCCAGTATCGAGCCAAGCATAGCCGCGCCCCATGATTTCCACGTTGAGCTGATTCTTCTCGAGATAGACACGGTTTAGATCAGTGATTTCGAGCTCGCCACGATGCGATGGTTTGATCTGCTTAGCAATATCAACGACTTGATTGTCGTAGAAGTACAGACCGGTCACAGCGTAATTGGATTTGGGTTCCTGAGGCTTTTCTTCCAGACTGGTGGCTTGGCCTTGGGGATTGAATGCAACGACGCCATAGCGCTCGGGATCTTGCACGTGGTAAGCGAACACGGTGGCGCCGGTAGTTTGGCCGTTGGCACTGGCAAGCAGTTTGTTGAATTCGTGACCATAGAAGATATTGTCGCCGAGGACCAAGGCTGCATTGTCTTTACCAATAAACTGCTCGCCAATGATGAAGGCTTGAGCCAGGCCATCCGGGCTGGGTTGTACGGCATAGCTGAGGTTGATGCCCCACTGGCTGCCGTCACCGAGAAGTTGTTCGAAGCGCGGTGTGTCTTGCGGGGTGGAGATGATGAGGATATCGCGCATCCCGGCCAGCATAAGTGTGGTCAGCGGGTAGTAGATCATCGGCTTGTCGAAGATCGGCAGAAGCTGCTTGGAAACCGCAAGCGTGGCCGGGTAGAGACGGGTGCCGGAACCACCGGCGAGGATAATGCCTTTGCGTGTAGTCATGGTCGTTAGAGTATCTGCTGAAGTATGTGGTGAACGCCCGTTTCCCAATCAGGAAGCGCTAGGCCGAAGGTAGTTCTGAAATGGGAGGTATCGAGCCGAGAGTTGGCTGGCCGAGGGGCTGGCAACGGGTAGTCGGCGGTGGTAATGGGATGAATGGTTTCCGGGCTGGCCTTGAGGGTTTTGCCGGCCTTGCTTGCTTCACCGACAACGAAACGGGCGTAGTCACACCAGTTGGTTTCTCCCCCCGCGACCAGATGGTAGGTGCCAAAGGGGAAGGTCTGTTTACCTTCTCTTTGGCACTGGCGCACCAGGTGGGCGGTGATATCGGCGAGCAAGGCGGCAGAAGTGGGGGCACCAAATTGGTCAGCAACGACGTTCAGGCTGTCACGCTCGGCGGCTAGCCGCAACATGGTCTTGGCGAAGTTGGCACCATGAGCGCCAACAACCCAGCTGGTGCGCAGGATTAGGTGCTTGGCACCGCTTTGTTGCAAAGCCAGCTCGCCATCACGTTTGGTACGTCCGTAGACACTTTGCGGGTTGGTTGCATCCTGTTCAGTGTAGTGGCCTTGTTTGGTGCCATCAAATACGTAGTCGGTAGAGTAATGAATGACCCAGGCCCCGAGCTTTACAGCTTCTTCGCCAAACACTGCGATGGCTCTTGTATTGATGGCGGCGGCCAATGCCGGTTCTGATTCGGCTTTATCGACTGCCGTATAGGCAGCCGGGTTAACGATGAGGTCGGGCTGGAGGGCTTGAACCAAGCGACGGATGGCGTTTTCGTCAGCCAGGTTGCATTCAGCGATATCGATGGCATGGACTTCGCCGAGCGGGGCAAGCGTGCGTTGAAGCTCGAAGCCGACTTGGCCGTTTTTACCAGTGAGAAGAATTTTCATGATCAAGCGTTGTATTGCTTGCCAACCCAGTTCTGGTAGGCGCCGCTGGTGACGTTTTCTACCCAGGGCTGGTTGTCGAGATACCACTGGACAGTTTTTTTAATGCCAGTCTCGAAAGTTTCGGCAGGTTTCCAGCCGAGTTCGCGTTCAATTTTGCTGGCGTCGATGGCGTAGCGGCGATCATGGCCGGGACGATCTTTAACGTAGGTGACTTGTTCTTTGTAAGGCTTTCCATCGGCACGCGGACTGAGTTCGTCGAGGATGGCACACAGGAGTGAACAACGTCGAGGTTGGCTTTTTCGTTCCAACCGCCCACGTTGTAGACCTCACCTACCTTACCGGCTTCGAGTACGCGGCGGATGGCGCTGCAATGGTCTTTGACGTAGAGCCAATCACGGATTTGCTGGCCATCACCGTAAATGGGGAGCGGTTTGCCACCCAGAGCGTTGTGGATGACGAGCGGAATCAGTTTTTCCGGGAAGTGGTAGGGGCCGTAGTTGTTGGAGCAGTTGGTGGTGAGTACCGGCAGGCCATAGGTGTGGTGGTAGGCACGTACGAGGTGGTCGCTGGCGGCTTTGCTGGCGGAGTATGGGCTGTTGGGTTCGTAGCGGTTGGTTTCGCTGAAGGCCGGGTCATCTTTGGCGAGTGAGCCGTAAACTTCGTCGGTTGAAACGTGGAGGAAGCGGAAACTGGATTTAGCTTCGCCTTCAAGGCCGCCCCAATAGGCACGCACCGCTTCAAGCAAGTGAAAGGTGCCAACGATGTTGGTCTGGATGAAATCTTCCGGGCCGTGAATACTGCGATCAACGTGGGATTCAGCGGCAAAATTGACGACGGCACGAGGCTGGTGTTCGGCTAGCAGTTGGGAGACGAGTTCAAAATTTCCGATATCGCCATGGACGAAGATGTGCCGTGGATCGTTCTTCAGGCTAGCGAGATTATCGAGATTGCCGGCATACGTCAGGGCATCTAGATTGATGACGAGTTCGTCAGATTGGGCGAGCCAGTCGAGGACAAAATTACTGCCGATAAAACCAGCGGCACCAGTCACTAAAATCATCGCTTATCCCTCAAAAGGACAGGATTATACCGCGACGCAGCAATACATCTCGACCCTGACTTTCGTCATAGCAAGATCACGTATCAATATTCGTTATGGATGCGCAAAAAAGAGGCGAAGCGCGGCAATCCGTTCTTGGTGACATCACGGTAGCGATAAGTCACCGTTGCGCCGATTTGCGGCGGGTTTTTTCGCTGATCGTCGGTGAAACCAGTACCCAGCGCAAATTCACGGCCTTCCGGGCTGCGAACTCGCAAGGCACCCATCTTACCGAGGTACTTTCCCTTGCCTGGCAAATAACCGACAACAACGGCCTCTGCATCGTCGAAGGGTTTCATTTTTAACAAGGTATCGCTACGACCTGTTTCGTAAGTCGCATCGGCGCGATGCAGCATCAAGCCTTCGCCACCTGCTTTAACGATTTCGTTGAGTTGTTTTTGCAAGCTGTTACGGTCAACGGCTGGAAACTGCTGAATTTCTTGAAGCCAGGGAACATTCGCTTGGCGTACTACCTGTTTAATTTGCCCGGCGCGTTCACGGAAAGTACCGGCAGCACCCGGTAGTTCGAAAACCATATAACGCACCTGGCGCCATTCTGCATCATCGGATAATTCACGACGAACGATGCCGGACAAGCGCTCAAAGCTACCGCGTCCGAGCCAGAGCTCACCATCAAGGGACTGTTTCGGCAGCCCCTCGACAAACCAGCGCGGCGCATGTATTTCCTTGCCGCTGCGAAAGCGCAGGGTTTGACCATCCCAGATCGCACGAACCCCGTCCAGTTTTTCACTGACCAGATACTGAGCCACATCAGCCTGATTGCGATAAACATTGGCCAACAAAATACTGGGCAGATTGGCAGAAAACGATACGCCAGGTGTCAACAACGCAACGCTCAACAGCAAAGCCCGGAGCAAATTGGACACGACTATTCTCCTGCCCATTCCCGGCGCGCTTGACGGGCAATGCCGAAAATTTCTTCGAGGCGCTGGCCGTCATTGGTTGCTAATGCGAGGCGAATTTCATCCAGCTGGGCACAATAGTTATCAAGTTCACTGAGCAATGCCTGGCGGTTGGCAAGGCAGATGTCGCGCCACATCTCGGGGTGACTGCCGGCGATGCGGGTGAAATCACGAAAACCCGAGGCGGCAAAGGTGAAGAATACATCAGCATCTTCGCGCACCGCCAAATCATGCACCAAGGCATATGAGAGTAAATGGGGCAAATGACTGACGGCGGCAAAGACACAGTCATGCGCCTCCGGCGACAGTTCGTAGATATCGGCACCACAGATCGACCAGGCACGCTTGATATGATCCAAGGCATCGTCGCTATTTTCCGGCAACGGCGTGACAACGACTTTCTTGCCTTGATAGAGATCCCAGCGCGCAGCCGCCGGTCCGCTGTTTTCTGCACCGGCAATCGGGTGTGCCGGCACAAACTGGCTGACGCGATCACCGAAAGCAGCCCGGGCTGCAGCGACGACATCACCTTTGGTTGAACCACCATCGGTAACGATAGTATTCGGGCCGAGATAGGGTTCGATGCGGGCAAAAATTTCCGGCATCTGGGCAACCGGCGTGGCAACCAGAATGATGTCAGCTTCTTCGATCTCGTGCGTTGGGTTGATGCCGGCACGATCAATGACGCCAAGCTGCTGCGCTACACGCAGTGTCGATGGTGTACGGCCGAAACCGACAACTTCCTCAACCGCTCCAGCCTCCTTCAATGCAAGCGCAAAGGAGCCGCCGATCAGTCCGGTACCAAAAACGACGATTTTGCCGAATTCAGCCATTTAGAGCGCTTTCTCCAGTGCCTCCAGGAAGCGAGTGTTTTCCGGTTCCTTGCCTATCGTTACACGCAACCATTCAGGCAGGCCGTAGCCACCAATCGGGCGAACAATGACACCTTGTTTCAGCAATTTTTGATTCACTGCTGCGCCATCTCCGGCCTTGAAGGTGATGAAGTTGCCGTGTGATGGAATATGTTCGAGACCGAGGCGCTTAAGGCCGGCGATGATCTGCTCCATGCCGCGACGGTTGAGTTCGTAGCTTTCAGCGACAAATGCGTGGTCATCGAGCGCAGCAATTGCAGCGGCAATCGCCAGATTATTCACATTGAACGGCTGACGCACGCGGTTCATCAGATCGGCAATCTCAGCGGAAGCCAAGGCATAACCAACGCGCAAGCCAGCCAGACCAAAAATTTTGGAAAAGGTGCGGGTGATGACCAGATTGGGAAAATCCTTGATCCATTCAGCCGTATCAGCGCGCTCAGCGGGCGGGATGTATTCGTTGTAGGCCTCATCGAGTACCACAACGATATCCTTCGGTACCGTTTCGAGGAAGGCACGCACCTCTGGGTAGAGCAGGAAGTTACCGGTCGGATTGTTCGGGTTGGCGATCCAGATAATCCGCGTATCAGGCCGAATGGCAGCACGCATTGCATTCAGGTCATGGCCGTAATTTTTGGCTGGCGTAGAGATCAGTTCTGCACCGGTCGACAGCGTCGCCAACGGATAAACCGCGAAGGCGTGCTGCGCAAAAATGGCGGAACGACCGGGGGCGAGGAAAACGCGAGCTATCAGGTCAAGCACATCGTTGGAGCCATTGCCAAGCACGACCTGGTTTTGCGCAAGCTTGCAACGCTCGGCCACAGCCTTGATCAAATCAAACTGATCTGGATAGCGTTCAATGCCGTTAATTGCCAATTCCACCGCTTTTCTCGCCTTGGGGCTCATGCCCAGCGGATTTTCATTGGAGGCCAGCTTGACGATATTTTCAACCGGAATGCCCATCTCGCGAGCCAGTTCGGTGATTGGCTTGCCTGGCAGATAAGGGGAGATGGCGCGAACATAGGGCAGCGACTTGTCGATGAGTGTCATCAGCAATTCCTTAATAAACAGCAACCGGATAAGAACCGAGTGTTTTCAAATAAGCCGAACGGCGCGCCAGCTCATCCAGTGCATTCTTGATTGATGGCTCATCACGATGGCCCTCGATGTCGACGTAGAAAACGTATTCCCAAAGGGCGTTACGCGCCGGGCGTGATTCAAGACGACACATGGAAACACCTGCGCTGGACAGCGGCAACAGGAGTTCGTGCAGCGCACCGGTACGATTCGGTGCCGACATGATCAAAGAGGTTTTATCGCGTCCTGAGGGGCCGGCATCATGCTTGCCGAGGACCAGAAAGCGCGTTGTGTTATTGGGCTCATCTTCGATGTTTTCGGCCAGACGCGGCAGCTTGTAACGCGCCGCCGCTGCTTCACCAGCAATTGCCGCAACGCCTTTTTCTTCCAGAAGCCATTTGTGCAGCCTGGGCATTGCTGCCGACCGAAATACGTTGCGCGCCGGGCAGCATGCGGTTTAGCCATTCGTGGCACTGGGCCAGCGATTGGGCGTGCGAATAAACTTTCCTGATGTCTGCCAGATTGGTTTCATTGCTCAGCAGATTCTGGTGAATGCGCACTACCACTTCACCACAGATTTTCAACTGGGTACCGAGCAGCAAATCCATCGTCCGCCCTACCGCTCCCTCGGTCGAGTTCTCCACCGGAACAACCGCGTATTGGGCATGACCCGATTCAACTTCGCGGAAGACATCGTCAATTGATGACTGCGGTGACAAACGTGCGGCATGGCCAAAATGCTTGGTGGCAGCGGATTCGGAAAAGGTACCGAGCGGGCCGAGAAAAGCGATGCCCAGCGGCTCTTCCAGCGACAGGCAAGCTGACATCACTTCGCGAAAGAAGAAGGTGATGTTTTCGCTGGGCAATGGCCCTGGATTGGCATCCTGCAAACGGCGCAACACTTGCGCTTCACGCTCAGGGCGATAGATGTGCCCTGCCTCGCCGTGTGCCGCCTTGATCTCGCCAACCTTCTGGGCGCAGCGGGCACGCTGATTAAGGAGGCTCAACAATTCACCATCGATGCCATCAATTTCAGCGCGTACGCCGGCCAGTGCCTTTTGCAGATCGTCGCTCATGATGGTTTAACCGTTACGTTGGGCGAAATCGTTCATGAAATCCACCAGCGCCTGGACACCGGCGAGCGGAACCGCGTTGTAGATGGAGGCACGCATGCCACCTACCGACTTGTGACCTTTCAGCGATACCAGTCCGGCAGCTTTCGATTCAGCGAGGAAAACCGCATCCAAATCGGCATTGGCCAACGTGAATGGCACATTCATCCGCGAGCGGCAATCGAGATCAACCGGGTTGTGATAAAAGCCGTCCGATTCATCAATACACTGATACAAAATTCGGGCTTTTTCGGTGTTGACCGCATCAATGCCAGCCAGACCGCCTTGCCGCTTCAACCACTGGAATACCAAGCCTGCTATATAAATACCGTAGGTGGGAGGCGTATTAAGCATCGACCCGTTTTCGGCCATCACCGCGTAGTCCATCACGCTAGGGATGGTCAACGGCGCCATGCCGAGCATGTCTTCGCGAATGATGACCAGCGTCAAACCGGAAGGACCGATATTCTTCTGCGCTCCTGCGTAAATCATGCCGAATTTCTCGACATTGACCCAACGCGAGAGAATGTGCGACGACATATCGACGACCAGCGGCACACCGGTATCAGCAATCCGCTCTGCAGGAATTTCGACACCGTGGATGGTTTCGTTGGTGCAGATGTGCAGATAGGCAGCAAATGGGTCGAGCTTGATTTCTTCGGCGGTCGGCAAGCGGGTAAAACCGCTGCTTTCGGTCGTCGCCGCGCAACGCACATTGCCGACGCGCTGCGCCTCATTGAGCGCCTTTTTCGACCATGAACCGGTGACGATGTAATCCGCCGAACGCCCAGCCAGCAGATTCATCGGAATCTGCGCAAACTGCTGCGTCGCCCCGCCCTGCAGAAACAGCACCTTGTAACCGGCGGGAATGCTCATCAACTCGCGCAAGTCGGCTTCGGCCTGCTCAATGATGCTGGTGAATTCCTTGCCGCGATGACTCATTTCCATCACGCTGCAGCCAGCTCCATGCCAATCGAGCAACTCTTCCTGCGCTTGCAGCAGAACTTCTTCTGGCAGAGCAGCCGGACCGGCGCTGAAATTCCAGATTCGACTCATCAGGCCGCGCTCCCTTCGTCATTGCCAGCTTCGGCTTCGGGTGCTTCAGGAGCCGCAGTCTCAATTTCGCCATCAACCTCAATTTCAGCCTCTACTTCGGCCACAGATTCAGCGACTTTCTCCAGACCTGCCAGTTTTTCACCGGCATCCAGAGAAATCAGCGTCACACCTTGTGTTGCCCGACCCATTCCGCGAATCTCGGAAACCCGGGTGCGAATCAGCACGCCACCGGTGGTAATCAACATGATTTCATCGTCGTCATTGACCAGCTTGGCACCAACGATATTGCCGTTGCGTTCGCTATCAGCAATGGCGCGTACGCCCTGGGTGCCGCGACCGGAGTGACGGAAATCACCCAAAATTGTGCGCTTACCGTAACCGTTTTCGGTCGCAACCAGCACCGTCTGTTGATCGTTCTCGGCTACCAGCAGAGAAATGACAGACTGCCCAGGTTGCAACTTCATGCCGCGCACACCACGGGCACCACGGCCCATCGGGCGAACATCCTCTTCATCAAACCAGACGGCCTTGCCAGCATCGGAAACCAACACGATGTCGCTATTGCCATTGGTCAGTTCAACACCAACCAGAATATCGCCCTCGTCCAGCGCGACGGCGATGATGCCGGCCTTGCGTGGGTTGGAGAAATCGGAGAGCGGCGTCTTCTTGACTGTACCCATCACCGTTGCCATGAAAATGTATTGGTCATCGGAGAATTCCTTGACCGGCAACACGGCATTGATCCGCTCGCCCTCTTCCAGCGGGAAGAGATTGACGATCGGCTTGCCACGGCTGGCGCGGCTACCCTGCGGCGCTTCGTAAACCTTGAGCCAGTAGCAACGGCCACGGTTGGAGAAGCACAGGATGTAATCATGGGTATTGGCCATGAACAGCTTGTCGACGAAATCCTCGTCTTTAATTGCTGCCGCCTGCTTGCCACGACCACCGCGACGCTGGGCGCGGTAGTCGGCCAGCGGCTGGGCCTTGATGTAACCACCATGTGACAGCGTCACAACCATGTCCTGCGGCGTAATGAAGTCTTCAATACCAAGTTCCTGCGTGTGCAGGATGATTTCGGAACGGCGCTCATCGCCAAACTGGTCGCGAATAGCGGTCAGTTCACCAACGATGATGGCGGTAATTCGTTCCGGGCGCGCCAGGATGTCGAGCAAGTCAAGGATCTTGGCCATGACTTCCTTGTATTCGCCAACGATCTTGTCCTGCTCAAGACCTGTCAGGCGTTGCAATTGCATTTCAAGAATGCGTTGCGACTGCGCTTCGGATAGTCGATAGCCTTGGTCTGAAAGGCCAAATTCAGGCGCCAATCCTTCCGGACGCGAGGCGTCGGTTGATGCACGGACCAACATTTCCTCAACCACGGCACTGCGCCACAGGCGTTCCATCAGCCCGCGCTTGGCATCAGCTGGCGTCGGCGCTGCTTTGATCAAGGCAATGATTTCATCGACGTTGGACAGCGCAACCGCCAGACCTTCGAGGATGTGACCGCGTTCGCGTGCCTTGCGCAACTCAAATACAGTACGGCGTGTGACGACCTCACGACGATGCGACAGGAAGCATTCAAGCATCTGCTTCAAGTTGAGCAGGCGGGGCTGGCCATCAACCAGCGCAACCATGTTCATGCCGAAGGTGTCTTGAAGCTGGGTCTGCTTGTACAGGTTGTTGAGGATCACCTCGCCGACTTCGCCACGCTTCAGCTCAATCACGACGCGCATGCCGGATTTGTCCGACTCGTCGCGAATATCGGAAATACCCTCAATCTTCTTTTCGTTAACCAGTTCGGCGACCTTCTCGATCAGCGTCTTCTTATTAACCTGGTAAGGAATCTCGTCAATGATCAACGCCTGACGACCGCCGCCCTTGTCCATATCCTCGAAATGAGTACGACCACGCATGATGACTCGGCCACGACCGGTCCGGTAGCCCTCGCGCACGCCCATCACGCCATAAATCAAGGCCGCCGTCGGGAAGTCCGGTGCCGGAATGTATTCGATCAGCTCATCAATACTGAGTGCCGGGTTTTCCAGCAACGCCAAGCAACCAGCCACTACTTCATTCAGATTATGCGGCGGAATATTGGTCGCCATGCCCACCGCGATACCGGACGAACCGTTGATCAGCAGATTCGGGATACGCGCCGGCATGACCAGCGGCTCATGCTCGGAACCATCGTAATTCGGCCCGAAATCAACCGTTTCCTTGTCCAGATCTTCCAACATCTGGTGGCCAATCTTGGCCATACGGACTTCGGTATAACGCATTGCCGCCGCACTGTCGCCGTCCACCGAACCGAAGTTACCCTGACCATCGACCAGCATGTAACGTAGCGAAAAAGGCTGCGCCATCCGCACGATGGTGTCGTATACCGCCGAGTCGCCGTGCGGGTGGTATTTACCGATCACGTCACCAACAATACGCGCTGATTTCTTGTAAGCTTTATTCCAGTCGTTACTCAGCTCGTGCATTGCGTAGAGAACGCGGCGATGCACCGGCTTCAGGCCGTCGCGGGCATCCGGCAGGGCGCGGCCAACGATCACGCTCATCGCGTAATCAAGATAGGAACGCCGCATCTCGTCTTCGAGGCTGATCGGCAGAGTTTCTTTAGCGAATTGGTCCATGTCTCACAGTCGCACCGCTTGCGCGATGACTTATTGGTTGAATCGAGCGTAATTTGCTATTTTAACACGCGACCAACAACGTATAGATGCCGTTTTCCATGACACCGACACCCGAAGTTATCGACCTCCTGATCGAATCGCGCTGGATTGCTGCGGTCGACCCCGATATTGTGCTGAAAAATCACGCCGTCGCCGTCCATAACGGCCGCATTGTGGCCTTACTTCCCGCCAGCGAAGCACGTGCCCGCTTCAAGGCCAACGAACGCGTCACGCTGGATGATCACATCCTGATTCCCGGCTTGATCAATCTTCACACCCACGCAGCGATGTCTTTGATGCGCGGGATGGCCGATGACTTACCGCTGATGGAATGGCTGCAAGATCACATCTGGCCAGCCGAAGCTGCACATGCTTCAGCACAATTTGTCTATGACGGAACCCGCCTAGCCTGTGCGGAAATGTTACTGGGTGGCATAACCTGCTTCAACGACATGTACTTCTATCCGGAAGCAGCCGCTACTGCCGCCTCGGAGATGGGTATGCGTGCCGTATTGGGAATCACCGCTATCGAATTCCCCACCGCTTACGCCAGTGACGCTGACGATTACATCAACAAAGGCTTGGCGGCAAGAGAAACCCTCCTCGACAACCCGCTGATCAACTTCTGTCTCGCTCCCCACGCGCCCTACACGGTAAGCGACAAAACCTTCGAACGGATCCTGACGCTGTCAGAACAATTAAACCTGCCTATCCACTGCCACATTCACGAAACCAGGCAGGAAATTGAAGACGCACTCAAACAGAACCAGATTGTGCCATTGGCGCGACTGCACCAACTCGGCCTCCTTGGCCCTGGCTTTATCGGCGTTCACGCTGTTCATTTAAGTGACAGTGATCTGCATCTATTAGCCGATACCGGCAGCAATATTGCCCACTGCCCAACTTCCAACCTCAAACTGGCCAGCGGTTTTGCTCCTGTGGCAAGAATGCGACAATTTGGTATCAATGTCGGACTCGGCACCGACGGGGCAGCCAGCAATAATCGCCTCGACTTATTTGGTGAAATGCGCCTTGCATCGTTATTAGCCAAAGGCATCAGTGGCGATGCCAGTGCAATACCAGCCCACGAAGCACTTCGTATGGCTACGCTTAATGGCGCCATCGCGCTTGGATTGGGACACGAAATTGGCTCGATCACTCCAGGCAAGGCAGCTGACCTTTGCGCCGTTAGTCTCGCCAATCTGAGCAGCCGGCCTTGCTATGATCCGGTCTCGCATTTAGTCAACGTAGCTGGCCGGGAAGCAGTAACTCACGTCTGGATTGCAGGAAAGTGTTGCGTAGACCACAAAAGACTCTGTGAGAATGGCCAAAATGACTTGGATTCAGCTATTGCCCTATGGCAAAATAGATTGGAAGTCCGCAGGTGATTGTCTTTGGCATGCCTAAGCGCGGGTTAAAAGTTTACTTATTTTCTTCAACGAGGGAAAACAATGATCAAAAATATCGCCAAGAAATCTCTGGTTCTGGCTCTGCTGGCTGGCATTGGCTTTGGTGCCACCGTCGCCCAGGCTCAAGAACGTGTTTACGTTATCGACCAACGCGATGTCGTTGCCAAGAGCGGTTTCGACCTCTGCTGGCGTACCGGCTACTGGACCCCGGCTGCTGCCGCCAAGGATCCGGCTGGTTGCCAATGTGACAAGGACCTGATCCCGGCTGAAGTTTGTAATCCGCCGGTCAAGGCTGCTGCCGCTGGTGCCGCTGCGGGTGGTCCGAAGCCGTCTGGCGAAAAGATCACCGTTGCTGCTGACGCGCTGTTTGACTTCAACAAGGCAACGCTGCGCCCTGAAGGCAAAGCCAAGCTTGACGAACTGGTCGGCAAGGCCAAAGCCATCAAGCTGGAAGTTATCCTGGTCGTCGGCCATACCGACCGTATCGGTGGTGACGCTTACAACCAGAAGCTTTCCGAGAAGCGCGCTGCCGCTGTTAAGGAATATCTGGTTGCCAAGGGTATCGAAGCCAACCGTGTTTACACCGAAGGCAAGGGCGAGAAGCAACCGGTTACTGGCGACAAGTGCAAAGGTAACGGCAAATCCAAGGCCCTTATCGATTGCCTGCAGCCGGACCGTCGTGCTGACATCGAAATCATCGGCACCAAGTAATTCGCTGATGCTTCAAAAAAGCCCCGCAATGCGGGGCTTTTTCTTTTCCATTATTTTGTAGAAAACCATGCTCAACGCCGACCCCGCCGAACTGGAAAAATTTGGAGACCTCGCCCATCGCTGGTGGGATCCCAATAGCGAATTCAAACCACTACACGATATCAACCCCTTGCGCCTTGACTGGATCGATAGCCATGTCGGTCTTGCCGGCAAACGAATACTTGATGTCGGCTGCGGTGGTGGCTTACTCTCTGAAGGCATGGCACTACGCGGCGCTGATGTTACCGGCATAGATCTGTCGGACAAACCATTGGCGATCGCCAAACTTCACCTGCTTGAATCCGGCCAAAAAGTTGATTACCGCAAAATATCCGTGGAAACGCTAGCCGCTGAAATGCCTGATACATTTGATGCCGTTACTTGCCTGGAAATGCTGGAGCATGTTCCCAACCCAAGCAGTGTCATCGCTTCATGCGCCCGACTGGTCAAACCCGGTGGCCAGATTTTCTTTTCGACACTTAATCGCAACCCAAAATCCTATCTATTCGCAGTGATCGGTGCCGAATATGTATTAAAGATGCTACCGAAAGGGACGCACGACTACGCGAAGTTTATCAAGCCTTCCGAGCTTGCACGCTGGTCAAAAATGGCACAACTCGAACCGGCTGAACTGATTGGTATGAGTTATAACCCCATCACCAAGCAATACTCACTTGGCAAAGATACAAGCGTCAATTACCTGATGCGAGTTACGCGCAATTTATAGCAGCAACAGCAGGATTATTCCCTGACGAAAATCAGTTACACACTAAAATTGCTGCAGTGCACAATTTTGATTTCTTTAGGTTATACTCAGTGCCGAACACATCGATAACCTTATCAGGAGACAAACAATGTCTATCAATCCAGAACAATTCGCAGCCGCCAACAAAGCAACCGTTGACTCCCTGTTGTCCGTCGCAAACACCGCCCTTGCCTCCGCTGAGCGTATCGCCGCATTGAATCTGAACACTGCTCGCGCAGCTTTGGAAGATACCGTTTCTGGCGTGCAAACCGTTATGTCGGCAAAAGATCCGAAAGAAGCACTTGCTGCCCAGTCGTCACTTGCCAAGCCGGCTGTTGACAAAGCTGTTGCCTACTCACGTTCTGTCTATGAAATCACTTCTGAGACCCAACAAGAGCTAGCCAAGATGGTTGAAGCTCAATTTGGCGACTTCCAGAAGTCCATGGCCAACATGGTTGAAATGGCCTCCAAATCAGCTCCTGCTGGTTCTGAAGGTGCCGTTGCTGCCATCAAGAGCGCAATTGCTGCTGCCAACTCCGCTTTTGGTAACATGAACACCGTTGCAAAACAGTTTTCTGACGCAGCACAAGCTAACATCGCATCAATGACGAAAAACACCAAGTAAGCCTTTCGCTTATTTTCAAAGGCCCGGTAAAACTTGCCGGGCCTTTTTCATTTCTGCCAAAATCAATCCAGAATTGCAAATTTATTGACGACAGATGTTGCGTTGCACAATTTTCTTGGTATACTCGGAACTGTCTCCTCCATCTCCTCCAAGAAATGGATTTCAGCCCGCCGCGAGCGGGCTTTTTTTCTTAGTTGAACCAACCCGCTGCTTCATCGTGACAATGCCTCCCTGATAGATCGCAGCAAGGATGGGGTTTATTTAAAGTAGGAAATGGGTCATTTCATCGCTGTAACTTACGGTCACGTAACCCATCAAACGAAACAAAGGAATCCAAATGCAAGTCACCAAGGTTCTCGATTATCTGAAGAAACACGGACAACTGCTTGATTTTGATATTGCAGCGGCAACCAATATTTCGATCGAAGAAGTGCGCGCCTCACTTGCTGAGCTATCGGCCAGGGGTGATATTTCCCAGTGTACCGTCACCACCCATGTCAAAGGAAAAACGATAGAAGGTTTTCAGTGCCGGTTGTCGGGTTACATTCCGCGCCCCGCACCAGGAAGAAAGCCAGGAATCAAGTAGTTCTGCCAAGGCCGCGGCAACACCCCTGACATTGGCGGCTGATTTAACAAGGAGAACTCTATGGAAGAAAAAGAACTCGACTCAAAAATTGAGCGCATGCTAAACGCCGCAATGGGTGGCCTGACACCACACCAAGCTTTGGTTAAAGCTTCTTTGGAAGAAGCGGCAAAAGTCGACGAACGTAAAGCTGCTGCAGCCAAAAACAGAGAACGTGCTTTGAAGCTACTGGCAGAAATTGAAAAGTCACAGGGCTAGACAATAGTCCGGTTTATCCGGCCAACTCTTTGGGTTTGTGGAGTAAGTGTAACGAAATGAATTCGTTAATAATTTACCCGCAAACTTGATTTTTGCTTTATGTTGATATACCTTTTACCCAAGTGGCGGCGATGAACACAGTGCACCGGTTGGAACTTGATTCAAGCACCAACCCTTTACCTTGCGAAGGTACTCGACGCATCGTTAACAACGAAGAGCGTGTGCTTTATGACGGCTATTGGATCAAGACCTACGCGGTTCCGGCCGATTCGCTCGACGCCAAAAAACGCCTGATCGAAGCCCTCACACGGCGCTTGTTCAACCATACCGAACATGGCCTGAATATTCCAGGTACCCGGCTTGCCGAGGCACGCGCCACTTATGCGGCGGAAACCGACCCAACCAAACGCCGGGTTAAAGCTGCCATGCTCGCCGGTTCAATGTTCAACCGTGCCACTGACATCTTTAGAAAGCTGGTTGAACTGCAGGCAGACGGTATCGAAATCCGCAGTGACGAAGCGCTGATGCGTGAGTGCGGCCAATGCCTGCTGGATGCCATGGAACTTGGGCGCTTTGTGCGTCACCGGAGCGGCGAAGAAGGCATTGATGAACTTTGGGGCGAACCATTTCGCGCCTTCTCGATTCCGGTCGAGGATTTTTACGAAAGCCGTTATATCAAGATCGGTCAAAGCATGCGCGATATTGACAAAATCGCCGAGAGCATGATCCTTAATTTCAATCAGATTGCAATGTTTGCAGGCATTGAACCTGCCGTACGTGAATTTGCTGAAGCCGCCAAATTAAAAACCGAAACCCTGCGCACCGACCCAAATATTTTTGATGTCTGGTCGCAGCTGGTCACCGCTGGCGAACGACTCGCCCATTTCACGCCGCACGAACATCCCAAGTTGGCTGAGTTGTCACCCGAAGAAGTTATGCATAGCGCTTCTGACGGCCTGCAACTGCTGCGCAATGGTCGCGATCTGGTTTTTTACATTACCCGCGCCCGCACCCCGATGCCGAAAAGCACCCGCGAATACATTGAGCGCTGCGAGACCTACTTGATTACCGGCAAAGTACCTTTCATGCCGGCTCCGCTTCCAGCCTGAACAACCAATTCGGCAAGAATAGCCAGCCCACGCTCGATTTGTTCGACGCTGCTGTGACTAAAATTTAATCGCAGAGCCCCGCAAGCAACGCGACGTTCGGGATAAAAAGCCTCACCGGGCATGAAGGCAACACCGCGTTTGATCGCTTCCGGCAGCAGTTGCTGCGTATCGATCATCAGTTTCAGCCTAAGCCAGACAAAGAGCCCGCCTGGCGGCACCAGCCAATCGGCAAGACCGGCAAAATGGCGCTCAAGCGCTTGCACGAATAGATCCCGCTTATGCCGGTAGATTGAAACAATACCGGCAATGCGCTGCTGGCGACCGGCATCCTGCAATTGTTGCAGAACATACCACTGACTAACCCGATTGCTATGCAGGTCAGCCGCTTGCTTCAGGCGAGTCAGCGACGTCAGGAGGTCCGGCGAGG
Organism: Candidatus Dechloromonas phosphorivorans; assembly: GCA_016709495.1. Classification (GTDB taxonomy): domain Bacteria; phylum Pseudomonadota; class Gammaproteobacteria; order Burkholderiales; family Rhodocyclaceae; genus Azonexus; species Azonexus defluvii. The sequence continues at coordinate 57,010 of JADJMS010000045.1, forward strand.
CCACCAGATAACCGAGACGCAAACCGGGTGCAAGGCTTTTCGAGAACGAACCTTGATAAATCCACGAGGTGCGTTGCAGTTGGGCACAGATCGGAGTCCGTTCGCAAGCGTCGTAAGCCAGATCGCGATAGGGATCATCCTCGAACAGCGGCACCATCAAGGCATCGCAAGCACTGGCCAGCACCTCCCGCTGGCCCGCATCGTAGCAGCGTCCGGTCGGGTTTTGGAAGGTCGGAATGGCATAGGCAAAAGCCGGGCGCGCTGCTGCCGACAAGCCAGCATCGGGCAGATCCGGATCGAGCGGCGTAAAACTGGCACCAAAGTAGCGGAAGACCTGCAGGGCGGCGAGATAGGTCGGCGACTCAACGGCGACCGGCGTGCCGGCATCAATGAACAGCTTAGCCACCAGATCTATCCCTTGCTGCGAACCGGAGAGAATCAGGACCTGCTCCGGGGCACAAGCGAGACCGAGCGCGTTGAGATTGTCTACTACCGCCTGCCGCAACTCAGGGTCCCCTTCGCTTGCCCCGTACTGCAGGCAGCGTGCCGGCATCCCGGTCAGGCTGATCTCGGGAATGTTTCCGGCGCCGGCAAGCCACCAGCAAAGGAAATCATTTCCGGCCGGTCGATGATCGAGAGCATTTCGCGGATCGGTGAGGCCTCAAGGCCGGCGACCCGGCGGGAAAGGCGTTTGTCGCAAGTGATATGGTGCATGGACATATGTCAATGTTGTTGACTAATCGACAGACTAAGCGCCCGCTCTTATTATGTCAACATGATTGACCAATCAAACACACCTGAACTACGTGCCGCTGTTGAATCTTTATTCTTCGGCTATCGCGCCTTTACCTCGCGCCCGGATCGACTGCTCGCCCAACGTGGCCTGGGCCGGGGACACCATCGTATTCTCTACTTTGTCGGACGCCAGCCGCAAATCGCTGTCTATGCCCTGCTTGGCGTCCTTGGCGTCTCCAAACAGGCCTTGAATGCACCGCTGCGCCAGTTGATCGAAATGAAACTGGTGGCCGTCGAAATGTCCGAGCATGACCGTCGGGTCAAGCAGTTATCGCTCACCGGGGAAGGCAAGGCTCTGGAAGAGCAACTGACCAGCATTCAAACCCGTCATCTGGCAGCCGCCTTCAGCGCCGCCGGCGACGAAGCCACTCGGGGCTGGCTGGCGGTCATGCAAGCGCTCCCTGAACAACTTTGAAACGGCTCGACTCAGGCACCTCAGGCAGCAGCCAATTGGCGCTGCACTGGCGCTTCGCGGATAGGCAAATTGAAGATTGCAGCGAGTGTTGCCAGCACGATATCGGCGTACCACATCCAGGTGAAGTCCCCAAATTGGCTAATGGCCAGCCCACCAAGATAGGCGCCGAGGAAACCACCGATCTGGTGAGTGAGCAGGGTCAGCCCGAATAAGGTAGCCAGGTAGCGGATGCCGAACAGCTTGCCGACGATGGCGGCGGTTGGTGGCACGGTAGCCAGCCAGGTGAAACCCAGTCCGGCGGCAAAAATATAGAAGGTCAGCTCGGTGCGTGGTGCCATCAAATAGAGGATAACTAGCACGGCACGCGAGCCGTACATAGCAGCCAGTACATATTTGCTGCGGTATTTTGCAACACACGAACCGGCGTAAAGGCTGCCGAAAATATTGGCCAGGCCGATGATGGCCAGCGACCAGCTAGCCACAGCTGGTGGCAAGCCGCAAAGGTTAACTTCGCCCGGCAGGTGCGTCACCAGAAATGCAATGTGAAAGCCACAGGTGAAAAATCCGGCGTGCAGCAACAGGTAGCTGGGGTCTTTCATTGCCGTGCGGATGGCTTTACCCAAACCGCCCTCTTCGTGCGTATGTTTGACCTCGCCTTCAACTGGTCTGGTCAGCTTGCCGACCAGTGGCAAAGCCGCCAGCGTCATCAAAGCCATCGCCCCATGGCGCCCATCCAGCCAATCGATTGAATCAGTTTTTGCAGAATGGGGCAAAACAAACTGGCCGAAGGAGCCCCCGCGTTAATCACGCCAGAAGCCGAACCGCGTGCTTCAATCGGCAAACGTTGCGCTGCAGCTCCGATCAAAACAGAAAAGCTTCCAGCCCCCGAGCCCATGGCTGAAAGCAGGCCGAGCGAAACGATCAGCCCAAAGCCGGTGCCCATGAAGGGCGTGATGGCACAACCCAGCGCCAAAATGACCAAACCGCCAATCAAGACAGTACGCGGGCCGTAGCGGTCGGCGACAGCACCAGCCACTGGCTGAATTGCGCCCCAGGTAAATTGGCCAATCGCCAGCGCCAGGCTGATGGTGGCAATGCCAAGCCCGGTCGACGTTTCAATTGGCGCAATAAATAGCCCCAAAGATTGGCGGGCACCCATGGTGACCATCAAAATACCGGCGGCAGCCAGGGTCACAACGAGAATATCGGGGCGGTTCAATGAGCGCAGCATGCTGGTTTTTCCTGAAGCATTTAGGAGTGTCGAATTTTTAATGACACTATAGTGATCAATCTGGTTGGCAAATAGCCCATAATTCGCGTCATACCGTCAACGGATTATTGACAAATGGCATGGCTCAGCAGTTGGGAAAGTTTTGTCAAGGTTGTCGAAAGCGGCAGCATGGCAGCCGCTGCGCGCCGGTTGGATTGTACCCGGGCGCAAATCAGCAAGCAGATTGGTGAACTGGAAAGCGCCTTTGGTGTACGCCTGTTTGAACGCTCAACGCGCAAACTGAGTCTGACACCTTCTGGCGAGATTTTTCATCAGCATGCCTTGCGCGCGCTGGAGGCAATCCACAGTACCGAAGTGGCAGTCAAAAACAGGGGCGATGCCCCGCGCGGCGTATTGCGCATCAGCGCTTCGATCACCTTTGGCCGCATGTATATTGCACCGCTGCTGCCCAAGATCGTCGCCAATTACCCGGAGCTGACTTGCGAACTGGTGCTGACTGATGAACTGGTTGATCTCGTCGCCGACAATATCGACCTCGCCTTGCGGCTGACCAAGGCACCGCCCGAGGATGCGGTGGCGAGAAAACTGGTGCACATGAAACGGGTGATTTGCGGCACGCCGGCTTATTTTGCGGCTCATGGCGAACCCAAAAAGCCACAGGAGCTGGCTGATCATTCATGCTTCTCTTTTCAATTGGCCGATGGCAATCATGCCTGGAAGCTGATCGATGGCAATAATGAAGAAATCAGCGTCAAGGTTGAAAGCAAGTTCCGTTTCAATAATGTTGATTGCATTCTTGACGCGGCGCTCGCCGGACACGGGATTGCGATGTTGCCGACTTATCTTTGCGGACCTGAGTTGGCACGCGGCGCACTGACAACGGTTTTGGACGACTTTGAACTGGTCAGTAGCCATGGCCGGTATCTCTATGCCTGCTCACGCCCAATCGGGTGCGCGTGCCGAAAGTACGGGTTTTTCTGGCAGAACTGGAAAGCCTGTTTACTCCGGCGCCACCGTGGGAGATTCAGGCGCGGGCCAATTTTTCGTAATCGTGAATCAGGTTTAACTGTTCATCATTGATCGACTCAAAGCGCAGACCAACAAGATGCTGGCGGCCAATCCGGCGAATTCGCATGACACTGACGTAAGCCTCAATCGGCCCGGCCAGTTGCGTGGATTCAATCGTGCAGATACCAACCTGGCCCCCCGGCTTGGCACCAAGCACTGCAATATCGAGGATGACTCCGACACCTGTCACCGAAATATCGGCCATCGGGAATTCAAACTGTCGCCCGCCCAACTGGAGTTGCACCCGGCCATGCAAACCAAAACGATGTGAACGACGGCGCTCTCTCACGATGGCAATTCCTGTATTTATTTAAGCCGCATTTTCACATAGCGGCAGTAGTGCTGCATAGAAAATTGAAGAAGTACGATAAAGCTCAAATTGGCATTTGGTGCTCAAGGCTATACTTGCCGCGATTCCAACTCGCCAAGCGATCATGACTCCCTGTATAGACTGGCAAAATAGCCAAGATTATTCCGACATCCTCTACCAAACCGCCGAAGGGATCGCCAAGATCACCATCAATCGGCCGGAGCGACGCAATGCCTTTCGCCCGGAAACAGTCAGCCAACTGATTGACGCCTTCCACCGCGCACATCACGACAATACGATAGGTGCAATTATTTTGACCGGTGCCGGCAACGAAGCCTTTTGTTCGGGCGGCGACCAGAAGGTGCGCGGCGACGAAGGCTATATCGACGAAGGCGGCACACCGCATCTCAATGTGCTTGATCTGCAAATGCAGATACGGCGCTGCCCCAAGCCGGTAGTAGCAATGGTCGCCGGCTTTGCCATCGGCGGCGGCCATGTCTTGCATCTGGTCTGCGATCTGAGCATTGCCGCAGAGAATGCCCGTTTCGGCCAGACCGGACCACGCGTTGGCAGCTTTGATGCCGGCCTTGGTGCCGGGCTGATGGCGCGCACCATCGGCATGAAGCGGGCCAAGGAAGTCTGGTTGCTCTGCCGTCAATATGATGCGGCAACGGCGCTCGATTGGGGACTGGTCAATACCGTCGTGCCGGTCGACAAACTGGAAGAAGAAACTGTCAGCTGGTGCCGGCAAATGCTGGAACTCTCGCCGATGGCGCTGCGCATGATCAAGGCCGGCTTCAATGCCGACACCGACGGACTGGCCGGCATACAGGAACTGGCCGGTAACGCTACCGGCCTTTTCTACATGAGCGCAGAAGGCCAAGAAGGCCGTAACGCCTGGCTGGAACGCCGCCCGCCTGACTTCGGCAAATATCGCAAACGCCCGTGAAAATTGTTGCGGCTGACTGGCTGCCCTACCGCCTGTCTTTCAAGCAACCTTGGCAAACCGCACGCGGCTTGCTGAACGAACGGGAAGGCGCGCTTCTCCGTTTGCAGACTGATGATGGGTTGACTGGCTGGGGTGATGCAGCCCCTTTGCCCGAATTCGGCATCAGCGAAACGGCAGCCCGTGAATTTGCCGAAGAATGCGCCGAACTTGATCTCGCAACCCAACGCACCGGCGTCAATCTGGCCAACTGGCTGAGCTGCGAACCCGCGCCCGAAAGTGTTACGGTCAATGCCGTTTTAGGGTCAATTTTTTCACTTAAGCCGGACGCTATTGGCAGCGCAGTTGCCGCCGGCTTCAAGATCCTCAAGTTGAAAGTTGGCTTGCAGCCAGTCGCTGAAGAAATCCGCCAGCTTCAAATATTGAGCAACGCCCTTCCGCCAGGCATCCGTTGGCGGCTGGATGCCAACGCCGCGTGGTCAGCAGCCAATGCCCATACCTTCATCTGCGCCGCCCGGCAATTACCCGTCGAAGGACTGGAAGAGCCACTACGCGAACCGTCTCACCATGGCTTGCGCGAGTTGCAGGCACTCGCCCCCTTCCCGCTGGCGATTGACGAATCAACGCATTTGCTCGATCAAAATTTTTGGCTTGCGCCACCAGTGCAGCGCCTGGTCATCAAACCGGCGCGCTGTGGCGGACTGCTGGCCAGCATCGAACTGGCCTTGCGCGCACGTGCTGCGGGGCTGGAAGTGATCATCACCTCCAGTCTGGAAAGCGCCTGCGGCCTGACTGCCTGCGCCCATCTAGCCGCCGCTGTGGCACCTTTTTCCACGCATGGCCTGGCCAGCGCAGACTGGTTTGTTCATGACACAGGCCCGCCGCCGGTCATTGAAAATGGGCAAATGTTGATCCCAAAACAACCCGGCATTGGTTTCAATCACTCATTTATTTCGTCTTAGCCCGAATGGATTAAACTCCACAGTATCGTCTTCGATTTTTTCCGGCCAGCCAAATGACGCTCAATACACGCAACCTGTTCAACCGGATCACTCTGGCTTTCTTGCTCATTCTTGCAGCGGCTTTCCCGGCGCTGGCGGCTGATGAAGTGCAAAACAATCCGGATACGGGAAAACCTTTTGCCAATGTCTGGCGCTTGCGTGGGGATGTCTTCGTTACCAGCAAGCTCGGCGTACCGCGTCGTTTGCGTGAGGGCAGCACGGTCTTCGTCGGTGAACAGGTACGTGCCGCGCCAAACAGCGAAGCCGTTTTGAAAACAGGGGACTCCGGCATCGTTGCGGTTCGCCCCGGCGCCGAGTTTGTTCCCGAACGCTTTGCCGCCGAAGGAAAATCGACCGACCGTCAGATCCTGCGCCTGATTACCGGCTCCCTGCGCGTCATCACCGGCTGGATCGGCCAGCTCAACCGCAACGATCATCGCATCATCACCCCTCGGCCACCATCGGTATTCGCGGTACCGACCATGAACCCTATGTTTTGCCGCGTCCATGGCCAACGCCAACTATCGTCAGGGAACCTACGACAAGGTCAATCGCGGCGCGACGCTGCTTGATGCCAATGGCGGCAATGTCGAGATCGACAGCGGCAAGGTCGGCTTCGCCCGCGACCCCAGCGCCCCAGCCGTGCGCAATCGGGCGCTGATGACCGTCCTGCTCCCCGTCCTGCTGGCCAAGGTGCCCGAATTCTACGTGCCGGGCAGTTTCGATCAGGAACTCGACCGCTACTCGGAAACCGTCGACGCGGTCAGCCAGAAACAACTGGAAAGCCGCACCGGCGTCAAACTGGCAGCGCCTACCAAAGCAGCCGCCCCCGCCAAAGCCAGCAGTGCTCCCGAACTGGCGCCGGAGCCGCCGCCACCGGTGATTGTCGGCTGTCCGCCACTCACCATCGGCGAAGCCTGGCTGGGCCGTTTTGACCGCGCTATTGTTCGGCGTGACATCAAGACCATCCTTGGCTTGTTTGCACCTGAGATTGTTGCCAAGGCAACGGTACGCAGCGGTGACGGCATGGCCACGCTGGAGTTCAAACGCGAGGAAATGGTCAATAGCACCTTGAACTCGATCGCCAGCCTCAAGGATTACCAACAACGCCGCGTTTCGCTTGAAGCGACGTTGGCCGAAGGCGAAACCGAAGCCACCTGCAAACAGGTTGTTGTCAAATCGATTGCCATCGAGCAAGGCCAGATGAACGGCCGGCCCTACCGTTTCGAAGCGCTGGAAGAATACCTGCTCGAACAGCGTAATGGCGAATGGCTGGCGATCACGGCTCACACAACACAACGCTAAGATCCGTATTTCTTGATCTGGATCGCTGCGAAGCGATTCAGCGCCTGCGTATAATTCTCTGCTTATGAAGATTGTACGCAGCCTGGCCCAACACCTGACTGATCACGCCGCCGATGTGCCTGATGCACTAGCGTTGATTACTGCCGGGCAAAGCTTTAGCTGGCTTGAATTACTGACTGAAACCGAACGCCTGGCCGAGAAAATCCCCGCCGTTCAGGACGCCTTCATCCGGCAAGGCAGCAGCCTCGATCTTGCCCTGCATGCCTACGCCTGCAGCTTAAAAAATCGGCCGTTTTGGCCAGTTGACCGCAATGCTTTTCCGAGCAACATCCTGCCCGCCCCCAATACTGCCCTGATCATCAGCACCAGCGGTAGTGAAGGCGCGCCCAAGGCAGTACAGCTAAGCAACCGCAATCTTGATGCCGCCGCCAGCGCCGCCAACCAACGCTTGCCGCTGCGCCCAGGCGACCTCTGGCTGGCCTGCCTGCCGCTCTATCACATCGGCGGCCAGTCCATCCTCTGGCGCTGCGCCCAAGCCGGGGCAACGGTCTTGCTGCACGAAGGCTTTGACACCGCCCACATTGCCGCCGCTCTATGCAATAAGCCGGTATCACATATTTCACTCGTCCCGGCCATGCTCGCCAGACTGTTGGAGAGCGGAGTCAAACCACCGCCCACCCTGCGGCACGCCATCATAGGCGGCGCCGCACTCGCCATGACGCTCTACGAACGCGCCAGCGCGGCGGGCTGGCCGCTCAATCCAAGCTATGGCTTGAGCGAAAGCAGTGCGCAGATCGCAACCTGGACACCTGCTGATGGTCCCTGGCACGAAGGTCTGGTTGGTACAGCATTGGGCGAAAATGAAATTTCGCTGAACAACGACGGCCGCATCCTGATTCGTGGCCCGCAACGGATGACGGGTTATCTGGGAGAAGCCAGCCGTCAGCAGGACGATTGGTTCACCACCAGTGACCTTGGGAAAATTGATCAGAATCAGCGGTTGACCGTAACAGGTCGCGCTGACGACATGCTGATCAGCGGCGGCCGCAATGTTCACCCGAGCGAAGTGGAATCCTGTCTCGCCGCCTGCCCCGGCATACACGACGTGGCAGTCACCAGCCTGCCCGATCCGGTCTGGGGCGATCTGATCGTCGCCCTTGTCGTCGCCAGCTGCAGCCGCCAGGAAATCGGCGACTGGAGCAACACCCGACTGCCCTCTGCCGCCTGGCCACGGCGTATCATTCATCTGCCCAGCCTGCCGCGTAATGCAAGTGGCAAGCTCGAACGCAGCGCGCTCCACCATCTGGCCAGCGAAGCACTGCGATGAACAGCAGCTTGCACGCCCGACTTGCCGACCCCGGCTTACTCCGCCAACTGGAAATGCGGGCAACCGGCGCTCCTGGTTCGGCACTGGTCAGTCATACGCTCGATCTCGGTCCTGGCATTGACAATTGGCTGGCGCATTTGCCCGCCAATGGACCCTACTGGTACCGTGCCCAACCCGCCAGTGACGAATTCCGCCTCGGCCTTGGCCACGTGCTGCATGTCTGCAGCGATGGCCCGCAGCGCTTTGCTGCACTGGCCAACGCTTACGCCGGTTTGACTCACGACTGGCGCCACAGTGGCCATGCACTTGCCTTCGCTGGTTTTGCCTTTCCTCCCCAGTCGGGCAATAACGACCTGCCCGCCGCCCTGCTCGCTGTGCCGGCCTTACTGCTCGAAAGCATTGATGGACGTTGCCGGGTCACCCTGAGCAGCACTGTTTCCCGTCTTGGTGAAGCAATCACCCAATGGCGCAAATTGCTTGCCCATCCCGCTCTTTCCCAGCCTGTTCAGTATTTCCCCGAAGCTGATCGCACATTGGCCGAACGGGCCTGGGTAGCACGCGTCAACGCAGCGCGTCGCGACATCCACCAAGGTCGAATCGACAATGTGGTGCTGGCGCGCAGTCGCAAGCTACTGGCGAACGCCCCAGTTTCGGCCCGCCAATTGCTGGCAACGCTGTGTGAGCATCACACGGATGCCTGTATCTACGCCTTCAGCCAAGGTAGCAGCACTTTTCTCGGGGCGACTCCCGAACGTCTGATTCGTCTCAGTGGCAGGCAAATTGAATCGGATGCGCTGGCCGGCACCGCTTGGCCCGGTTCAGGCGAACTGGCCGGCAGCAAAAACCAGCACGAGCAATCGCTGGTTGTTCAAGCCATCATGCAAGCGCTTGAACCGCTCTGCGTGTTGCCGCCAAGTGCCAGGCCGGTTGAAATCCATGCCGCAGGCCAACTCACCCATTTACGCAACCGCATCAGCGGTCAGGTGCAAAGAGGAACCACCCTGTTCGATCTGCTCCGCGTCCTCCACCCCACCCCGGCCGTCGGCGGCTATCCGACAGCGGCGGCCATCAATTGGCTGGCGGACCACGGCGAACAACGTAGCGGCTGGTACAGCGGCGGCATCGGCATAATCGACGGCGCAGGCAATGGCGATTTCTCGGTCGCCCTGCGCTCGGCGCTGATCCAAGGCACTAGCATAGAACTGCATGCCGGCGCCGGCATCGTCGCCGACTCCGACCCCTGGCAGGAATTGGCCGAAACCAACGCCAAACTCGGCACCCTGCTTGATGCGCTGCACGGAACATCGAATCGGCAGCAACTAAAAAACCGATAACGCCTCCACTTGTCATCGTCCAGAAATATTAGTGCAACAAAATGACGGACTTGGAGCATATACTTCAAGAAAAAAGTGGAGACCGAGATGATCCGTCACAATAGCCAGCCGCACTTTCCGACACAAAATTACCTGAACCGCGAACTCGGCCTGCTCGCCTTCAATCGCCGCGTTCTGGCCCAGGCCGAAGATGAGCGCGTGCCGCTGCTCGAACGGCTACGCTTTTTGTGCATCGTCTCCAGCAATCTCGACGAATTCTTTGAAATTCGCATGGCCGGCCTCAAGGAACAGGTAAGAGCCAAAGCGCGGATTATCACCACCGACGGCAAGACCGCGCAGGAGGCCTACCGCCTGGTTTCGGCAGAAGCGCACGCCATCGTCACCGAACAATACAAGCACCTGAACGACATCATCCTGCCAGCCCTGGCCGAAGAAGGCATCCGTTTTCTGCGCCGTTCAAAATGGAACGAAGCGCAACGCGAGTGGATACGCCAATACTTCATCCGTGAAATGGTGCCGGTATTGACGCCAATCGGGCTTGATCCCTCGCACCCTTTCCCGAAAGTGCTCAACAAGAGCCTGAATTTCGCCATCGAACTGGAAGGCAAGGATGCCTTCGGGCGCAGTTCCAATGCCGCCATTGTTCAGGCACCGCGCGTATTGCCGCGCGTCATCCAGTTGCCGGAAGAGTTGGCAGGCTGTGCCTATGGCTTCGTATTCCTGTCATCCATCCTGCACGAATTTGTCGGCGAATTATTCACCGGCATGACCGTCCTCGGCTGCTACCAGTTCCGCGCCACGCGCAATTCCGACCTTTTCGTTGATGAGGAAGAAGTCACCAATCTGCGCACCAAACTGCAGGGCGAATTGCCGCACCGCCACTTCGGCGACGCCGTGCGCCTTGAAATTGCCGAGAACTGCTCGCCGGCCATGACCGACTTTCTGCTCACGCAATTCGGGCTGGCCCATTCCGATCTCTATCGCGTCGAAGGCCCGGTCAATCTGGTTCGTTTGATGCAGGTACCGGACTGGGTGGACCGCCCGGACATGAAGTTTTCGCCTTTCGTTCCCGGCCTGCCCAAGGCTGTCGGCAAGGGTGCCAATATTTTTGACAGTATCCGGCGCAACGACATCCTGTTGCATCACCCCTACCAATCCTTTGCGCCGGTCATCGAATTCCTCAACCAGGCCGCCAATGATCCACAGGTTGTGGCAATCAAGATGACGGTCTACCGCACCGGCACCGATTCGGTACTGATGCAGTCACTGATCCGCGCCGCCCAAAGCGGCAAGGAAGTTACCGTCGTTGTCGAACTGATGGCGCGTTTTGACGAAGAAGCCAATATCAGTTGGGCCACCAAACTGGAAGAAGTCGGCGCCCATGTGGTTTATGGCGTGGTCGGCTACAAGACGCACGCCAAGGCGCTGCTCATTGTCCGGCGCGAAGATTCCGGCCTCGTGCGCTATGCCCACCTCGGCACCGGCAACTATCACCCACGCACGGCGCGTCTATATTCTGATTTCGGCCTGATGACCTGCAATGAAGAAATCACCAACGACGTCAGCGAAGTGTTCAAGCAACTCACTGGCCTGGGCAAGGCACGCACCCTGAAACACCTTTGGCAAGCCCCCTTCACCCTGCAACCCAATGTGGTCGCCGGCATCCGCGCGGAAGCGGATACCGCGCGCGCTGGCGGCAAGGGACGCGTTGTCGCCAAAATGAATTCGCTAGTCGAACCAGAAGTCATCAACGCGCTCTACGAAGCCTCGCAGGCTGGCGTTTCAATTGACCTGATGATCCGTGGCGTTTGTGCCTTGCGCCCTGGCGTTCCCGGCTTGTCTGACAATATCCGCGTGCGCTCAATCATTGGCCGCTTCCTCGAACATCATCGAATTTTCTATTTTTACGCTGGCGGCAAGGAAAACGTCTATCTCTCCAGCGCCGACTGGATGGAGCGCAATTTCTTCAAGCGCATCGAACTCGCCTTCCCCATTCTCGACCCCAAATTGAAGAAACGCGTGATCACCGAAGGCCTCAAGTTCTATCTGGCTGACAATCAGCAAGGCTGGGACATGAATGGAGCTGGCGCTTATCAGCGCCGCCGCTCGGCCCGTGCCAAACCGCACAATGCGCAGGGCGAGTTGATGATTACGCTGGGTGGCGGGTAAAAACACCTGTTACGGTCAACGGCAAAACCATCAAAAAATGCGGCTCAAATGCCGCATTTTTATTGGCCAGATTTAACGCGCACCACCTTGGCAGCAGGCTTGCGTGCACCGCCAGACCCTGCTTTTTAACCGGCGGCCGGCGCGGTTTGCTGGCTGGGGCGTCAAAGCCCTCCCAGTTGCTTGGGACACCTTTGCTTGGGCCACGCGCTGATTTCGGCAGTTTGGGCTTTTTCGGTTTTTTGATGATCTGGCCTGCGCCATTGGTCATTGGCACGCGGTGCTCCGGTTCAAAACCCGGCTCCTCCTCACGCACCAAAGTCTGCTTGGTCAGCGTTTCGATGGCCGACAACATATTGACTTCATCGGCACAGACCAGCGAAATCGCTTCGCCCTTGGCACCTGCGCGCCCGGTACGACCAATTCGGTGAATGTGATCTTCGGCAACAATCGGCAGATCAAAATTGACAACATGTGGCAGATCATCAGTATCCAGACCGCGGGCGGCAACATCGGTGGCAACCAGAATCTGCACTTCGCCTGCCTTGAAGCTTTCAAGTGCTTGCAGGCGGCTGGCTTGCGCTTTGTCGCCATGAATTGAATCCGCGCGGATTTTCTTGGCAAGCAGCGTTTGCACCAGTTGCTCGACGCCCTTGCGGGTTTTTACAAAACCAGCACCTGACCCCAGCGATTGGTCTTGAGCAAATGGCAGAACAAATCTGTCTTCAATTTCTTGTCGACCGGAACAACCCATTGTTTGACGCTTTTAACCGTTGTGTTGCGCGGGCTGATTTCGATACTGAGCGGCTGGACCAGCAGTTTGCCAGCCATCGCCCGAATTTCGTCAGAAAACGTGGCAGAGAAAAGCAGGGTTTGCAATCGCTTGGGCAATGCAGCAAATACTGCATTCAGCTCGTTGGAAAAACCAAGATCGAGCATGCGATCCGCTTCGTCCAGCACCAGTGTTTGCACTTGCGAAAACTTCACAGCATTTTGCCGATGCAGGTCAAGCAGACGACCCGGCGTGGCGACAAGCACATCGATCCCTTTGCGCAGCTTCATCATTTGCGGGTTGATGCTGACGCCACCGTAGGCCGCGTAAGTGCTGACTGGTAAATGCTCACCATATTCACGGAAACTGGCGTGAACCTGCTCGGCCAACTCGCGGGTTGGCACCAGCACCAGAACGCGCACTGAATTGGCGTTAACCGGCGGTCCTTCGGTGCTCAGTCTTTGCAGCAAAGGCAAGGCAAAACCGGCAGTCTTGCCGGTACCGGTTTTGCGCGGCTGCCATCAGGTCACGGCCGGCCAGCACGGCAGGAATTGCTTGCGTTTGAACCGGGGTTGGCGTTTTGTAATCCAGTCGCTCCAGAGTACGGAGCAAGGGTTCAATCAGAGCGAGTGAGGCAAAAGTCATTTAGTCAGGTTTCTTCCGGCTGTCATCGCCAGGGGTAAAGAACAAGGCGACACCCACCGCAATCAGCGCCAATGGCCACCATTTGCGCATGAGTTGAACCAGATCCAGTTCAAAAAGATCGAGATTGACGGCCAGTGCCACAGCACCAATCACCAGCAGTGCAACGGCGGCAAAATTCCCCTTCATCTGGACACTCCTTATGGTTTAGGCGCGGCGCACGCCGACCACGCCTTCGATCTCATGGATCAGGGTGAGCGTGCGCTGCAATTGCGGCAGATGCGTAATTTCCACGGTAAAACTCATGTGCGCCTTACCCTGCTTCGACTGCGTATTGACGCCGATCACGTTGAGCTTTTCACGGGTAAAAATTTCCGAGATGTCGCGCAGCAAGCCTTGGCGGTCATGTGCGTCGACCACAATATCGGCCGCAAACACGCCGGTAGTATGCCCACCCCAACCAGTTTCAATCACCCGTTCAGGGTGCATGGCAGCCAAATTAGAGAAGTTGGAGCAATCGATGCGATGCACCGAAATCCCCTTGCCGCGCGTGATAAAACCCTGAATCACATCCGGCGGCGCCGGTTTGCAGCAACGGGCAAGCTGCGTCAGCAGTTTGTCGACACCAACGATCAGAATGCCCTGATTGCCTTCAACCGGCTTGCTCGGCTTGGCCAGCACTTCATCAGGCAATTGCGCATCGATCAGCAGATCACCACCACGCGCCACCAATTGGAACTGACGCAGGTTCATTTCACCACGGGCAGCGGCAATGTAGAGATCGTCAGCGCGCGAGAAGCCCAGCTTGTGCGCCAACTCTTCAATATTGGCGCTGGTCTGACCGACACGCTGCAATTCCTTGGCGACAATCGCCCGGCCTTCAGACAGCGTTTCTTCCAGCGCCAGATTGGAGAACCAGGCACGTACCTTGACCCGCGCGCTCTTGGTGTGAATATAGTTGAGCGTCGGGTTCAGCCAATCTCGTGAGGGTCCGCCAAGTTTGGCGGTGACAATCTCAACCTGCTGCCCGGTTTCCAGCGGCGTGTTGAGCGGCACCAGATGGCCGTTCACTTTGGCACCCCGGCAGCGATGACCGAGATCAGTATGCACACGGTAGGCGAAATCGACCGGCGTCGCGCCCTGTGGCAGATCAACCACCTTGCCTTGTGGCGTGATCACGTAAAGCGTTTCGTCGAGCGCCGCCTGCTTGTAATGATTGACCCAGTCCGAACTGTCAGCGACTTCATCCTTCCAGGTCAGCAGTTGGCGCAGCCAGGCGATTTTCTCGTCGTAATCGTCCTCGGTATTACGCTTGCTGCCCTCTTTGTAGCGCCAGTGGGCGGCAACGCCGAGCTCGGCATGCTTGTGCATTTCCTCGGTGCGAATCTGGATTTCCAGACTACGCCCGTCCGGGCAACGCACCGCCGTATGTAGCGAGCGGTAGTGATTGCCCTTGGGATTAGAGATGTAGTCGTCAAATTCCTTGGAAATTGGCGACCAGATGTTATGCACGATGCCCAGTGCGGTGTAACAATCCTTCAGATCATCGACAATAATGCGCAGGGCGCGGATGTCGTAGACCTCGGAGAACTCGACGCCTTTTTTGCGCATCTTGTTCCAGATGCTGAAGATGTGTTTCGGTCGACCGTACACTTCCGGATTTTTTACGCCGGCCGCTTCCAGCTCTTCACGCACCTTTGCAACCGCATCGACGATGAACTGCTCGCGCTCGGTGCGCTTTTCGTCGAGCATTTTGGCGATTTGCTTGTAGATATCGGGATGCAGGAAGCGGAAGGACAAATCCTCCAGCTCCCATTTCAGCTCCCAGACACCCAGCCGGTTAGCGAGTGGCGAATAGAGATCGAGCGTTTCGCGCGCAACCTGAACGCGCAGATCATTCGGGTAGGCGGCGTAAAAACGCAGGGTCTGCGTCCGGCTGGCCAGGCGCAGCAGCACGACGCGAATGTCTTCGACCATCGCCAGCAACATCTTGCGCAGCACTTCAATCTGCGCCTTCATTTCAGTCGGATTAATCTCGCCTGCTTCAATATTGGCGGCGACAAAACCCTTGGTAATCGGCCGCAAACGGTTGAGGCGGGAAATGCCATTGACCAGATGCGCAGCCGACTTGCCGAAGCGCTCTTCAATTTGTGTGATGCCGTGTTCGCTGTGCGCGGGTATGGCAAAAAGCACCGCCGCCATGCGTGAGTCGACATCCAGTTTGAGGCCGGCGATGATGACCGCCATGCCCAGCGCATGCGACCAGATGCGCTCACCACTACCGAGCACCGCTTCGCCATATGTCTCCCAGGCGAACTCGACAGCGCTGCGCAAACGCAAGGCATCATTCGGCAGCAAACCTACCGAAAGGGTTGTAAAAAACTGATCGAAGTCGCCCTGAGCGGCGACGGAGTGAACGACGGATACCATGTAGGGATTATACCGTCTGCCCCAAGCCCGCGCCCTGCGGCATAATTCACGCCATGAATTCAAAACCCGCGCATTTCTGGACCAACCCCTACCTCCTGCTGACCCTGACCGCCCTTTTCTGGTCCGGCAACATGGTCCTGGGCCGCGGCATCCGTGCTGATGTACCGCCCATGGCGCTCGCCTTCTGGCGCTGGGCCATCGCTTTTGCATTGGTGCTCCCACTCGCCCTGCCGCACCTTAAAGAGCAATGGCCGTTGCTCAAAAAAGGCTGGAAGCCGGTTGTCATCCTCGGCTTTATTGGCGTGGGCGGCTACAACACCTTTGCCTACATCGCTCTGCAATACACCTCGGCGACCAATGCGGTGCTGCTCAACTCCTTCATCCCCGTTGCCACCATCGCCATCTCCTGGGCTTTTCTCGGCAAACAACTAAAGCCGCTCGAAGGCATCGGTGTTTTGATCTCGCTATGCGGTGTCATGACCATCGTTGCCCGTGGTGATTTCAATGTGCTGCTGCACCTCAATCTGAATATCGGTGACGCCTGGATGCTCCTCGCCGTCGCCGTCTGGGCGGTTTACACCGTCGGCCTTGCTTGGCGCCCAACTGGCGTACACCCCATGCTGATGCTCGCCGCGATGACCGCCGTCGGCCTCAGCGCGCTGCTCCCAGCCTACCTCTGGGAAATGGCGCAAGGCCGACAGATCAACATTTATCTTGGCTCGCTCGCCTCGCTGGCATACGTCGGCATCTTCCCCAGTTTTCTCGGCTACATCTTCTACAACCGCGGCGTTGGCGAAGTTGGCGCCAGCAAGGCAAGTCTTTTCATCCACCTGATGCCGGTCTTTGGCACCCTGCTCTCGGCCATTTTTCTCAGCGAAATTCCGCTCTGGTACCACTATCTCGGCATCGGCCTGATCTTTAGCGGCATCTGGCTAACGATGAAAAAATAATGGGCCTGCTCGACTGGTTCAACAATAAGCGCAAAGTTAAGATTGATGCAGATCTCTGGGTGGAAACGATAGCCAGACTTCCGTTTCTGCAAAACATTACGGTCGACGAGCAAAAAGCCTTAAAAAATCTGGTCGTGGATTTTTTGGCTGAAAAGGAATTCAGCACCGCCGGCGGGCTGGAACTCAGCGACGAAATTTGTATCTCAATTGCCGCCCAAGGCTGCCTGCCGATTCTGAAACTCGGCCTCAGCGCCTACCGTGATTGGGTCGGCATCATTGTCTACCCCGATGAATTCGTCGTGCCACGCCAGATTGAGGATGAAAACGGTGTAGTCCACGAATACGACGACGTGATCTCCGGCGAAGCCTGGGAAGGCGGCCCGCTGATTATTTCCTGGCAAGACGTACAACTAGCCGGCGACGGCTACAACGTTGTCATCCACGAATTCGCGCACAAGCTGGACATGCTCAACGGCGAGGCGGATGGCATGCCGGCACTGCATTCAGGATTAAATGAAGACGAATGGATATCCGTATTTTCCAGCGCCTACGAAGATTTCTGCCGGCGCGTGGATCGTGGTGAAGAAACGATCATCGACCCCTACGCCAGCGACGATCCTGCTGAGTTTTTTGCCGTGTTGTCAGAAACGTTTTTTGAACTGCCTGAGGTCGTAGACCACGAATATCCAGCCTTATATGCATTGCTCAAAGGGTATTACCGTCAGGATCCTTTGGAACGACGACGCGCCACTATCGAACTTTATACCACTCATGGGCAATGACAAGATCAGGTTGAAATCGGTAATAGTGCCAGCCAAAGGGCTTCTCAGGAAGCTGGCATTGCAAAGTAAATCCCCGGCAGATCCGGGGGCTACCTCAATGATTTATTCACTTACCTCCCAACGTCTCACCCTGGGCAAAGTCACGCTCTCTAAAGTGACCATCGCTTTGTAGCGTAGATAGTGGAACGGAGTGAATAGTGCTTGCACACCCAAATATCAGATGTCGGTTTTCTTTACACCACTTAACAAAATTGGGTATTAAATTTAAACCAAAGAAAATATCTATTTGTTTTTATTAAGATTTTGTAACTTGGCACATGTTTTGCTTTACAACAACGAAGATAAGCTTTCAGCTTGCAAAAGCTATCTATCAGCTTAAATCTAAAGCATCGAACTTTTGGGTTAATTTCAAAAAACGAAAGGAATTAAAATGTCTACTCTTACATTCAAGACCATGTTGGCATCAGCCGCACTTGTTTTTCTCGCACCAGTGAGCGCGATGGCCGCGCCGGTGTCCGATGTCAAGGAGTTCAGCAACAACACCGCAACCGAATATTTCGTCAAGGATGACGCAAGTAAATACATCTCCCCGTATTACCGGTATGACAATGGAGATTGGGGCTGGAAACACAACGCTCTTGCGGGAAGCGGCTTCACATCCATCAAACTTGAAGTATCTGCCTTTGACGTTGATGCCAGCCAGGGTGAGGTTGACAATATTTTAGTGTTTGATGGATCAATTTGGCAGCTCATTGGTAGTCTGGCGGGTAGCAACGATGCATGGGCTTTCTCGACTTTTGACCTCACTGGATATAGCTGGGCAGAAGCACAAGCGAATGCCGGCCTGCAAGTATTCATGGACATTAACGCTGGTTCCGGCAATTGGGCCGTAACCCTCGGCAAATCAGTCTTGGCACTCGATGGAGGCAACCAGCAATGCGTTCCGACACCAGGTTTTCCTTGCTCTAACACGGTACCCGAGCCTGGCAGCTTGGCACTGCTCGGCTTGGCGATCGGCGGCTTGGCCTTGACCAAACGTCGCAAAGCCCGCGGTTAATCGCAGTACTCACACCAAACCCCGCCGGGTCTCACTAACCCGGCGGGGTTTTTTTATATATCGGCGAATTGAGCTTCATACCCAAGCCCTGCCCTAGCCACTTAGGAGCAGGTACATTTAGCTGCGCTCGAAGGAAACACCAATTTATTCCCACACCATCCCCTGCTGAGAATTGAGCCAAAAGAAGCAGGTTACAACAAGCAAACCCTTGCAGATGCAGTGCAGTTTTTCTGAATTGAAATACACTCAAGAGAAGTAACGAACCCGGCGCAATTTTTTCAGGAGCTTGACGCTACTGCGCCATGGCCTCGGTTGAACAGGCGATCAGGCCCTTCTATATGATGACCGTTCGTCGCGGTCGTCCGCCGATTGGATTGACTCGCGTGCTAAAAACGTACTTTGCCCAGCAATAAGTCCGTATAGGCGCTCTTTGATCATCGACCTAAAAATTTGTGATTAAACATTCAAGCATCTGACAAACCCGACAACCGCTGCCAACACAGCCACTTCCTGATCCCGCTGTGGCGAATGCCCACAGTTAGCCAGTTTGAGCAATTCCGTGCCCAGCACTTTTTCGGCAATGACGTCAATCTGGCGCATGGTGGCGTATTCGTCATCTTCTCCCTGCAGCGCGAGCACCGGGCAACGAATCTGCGGTAGATATTCTTCAATATTCCAGTCACGAAACTCCGGCGAAAGCCAGGTGTCGTTCCAGTCATTGAACACACGCGGCGCATCATGGTGATAGCGCGCCAGCTTCTGTGGCCAATCTGTTACGGTCCACGCCGTTTTTGCCTGCAAAATTCCGGCCAGTGTTTCCTCTTCGACAAATTCATGCGGCGCCATTGCCATCACGCCGCAAGTCTGTTCAGGGAAAGCGCCTGCGAAAATCAAGGCAATGCTGGCGCCATCACTATGACCGACCAGCAACGGGCGTTGAATGTGTAGCGCTGCTATTAAAGCCGGCAAGGCTTCCAAGGCTTCGCGGTGCATGTAACGCGGCGTACGTGACTCCGGATATGGGTCGGAACCGCCATAACCGGCGCGTGACCAGACAATGACTCGGCAACCAGTTGCTTCCGCCAGCTTTTCCGGGAAGTGCCGCCACATGGCGACGCAACCCAAACCTTCATGCAGCAACAGCAAGGCCGGGCGAGTCTCATCGGTCGCCGGATAATCGCGATATTCCAGCCGTAGACCATCGACAACGATATGTTTCATACAGTTAATAAAAAGTCTCGAGCCAAGGAAATTTGCTCATCGGTCATGAACATGGGCGCATGGCCGACTCCCTGGATTTCAGCCAGTTTTGCACGTGGACCGCGTTCCCCCATTTCCTGCCATGTTTCATGCTTCAACAAATCGGATTCCGCCCCGCGCAAGACCAAAGTCGGGCATTTTATCAGCTCATAGATTGGCCACAGATCAATGTCCTTGTCGGCAAAGGTTGCCTTGAAAGGGCTGGCGATAGCCGGATCGTAGAGAAAACCCCAGCGCCCGTCGCTACGCTGGCTGATACTGTGTTCGGTCAAATGCATCCAGTCGGCTTCAGTCAAGAGGCCAAACGGTGTGCTCACCAGTTTGACGAAATTCAGTGCCTCGTCAAATGTTGCCCAAGTCGGGTCTGTACCCACATAGGTTGCTATCCGCTGCAGTGACTCCAGCGTAATCAGCGGCCCGACATCATTCAGCAGCAACTTGCGAATCGGCGTGTTCTCCATGCTGGCGAGTGCCATGCCAATCAGTCCGCCCATCGAGGTACCGACCCAATGAACGGTTTGGACATTGAGGCGGGCAATCAGCGTCACCATGTCAGCCACGTATTGCGGCACCGAATAGAAAGCCGGATTTTTTAGATGTCCGCTTTGACCGCGGCCAACGACATCGGGACAGATAACCCGGTAATGCTGGGCGAGCGCCCCAGCTAAACGGTCAAAATCGCGAGCATTTCGCGTCAGGCCATGTACGCAAACCAGAACTCGGGGATTATCCGGCGCGCCCCATTCGGTATAGGCCATCCGATGCAGACCTGATGGGCTGGCACACTGCACACTGTTTTTTCTCATTAGCATATTTGTCTCCTTTGCCAGCACTGTATCACCGACCTTGCCAGTAGCGTTTATGCTCGATGCGCCAAGCACTCAGTTCAATCTTTTCCTCGCCCAATGCAACACTCAGCGCGCCATCGCGATCAGTCCGCCAGATGCGCGGCCCAGCCGTTTCGTAGCGCGCAACAATTTCTGCCTTGGGGTGGCCGAAGCGATTGCGGTAGCCAACCGGGATAAGCACATCCCTGGCCCCGACCGCTTCTATAAACGCCGGCGTCGATGAGGTTCGCGAGCCGTGGTGCGGCACCAGCAAGACATCGGCGGTGAGTTTTCCCGAATGGCGCGCTAACAGCGCTACCTCATCCGGCGCTTCAATGTCGGAAGTCAACAACATGCGGCGACCACCGGCTTCGACCATCAAAACACAGGAAAGGTGATTGCTTTTGGGGTTTGCTTCATAGGCCTCGGCGGATGGATGCAAGACCTCAAAAGTGACACCATCCCAAACCCAGCGTTGCCCGCTTTCGCAGCGCTGGCCGGGAATTTCAGGCATTGATGAACGAACTTCATCAACCGCCAGGGCAGACTGCACCGAGGCCAAACCGCCCGCATGATCGCTATCGCGGTGCGTGACCATCAGCATATCGATCTGATTGACCCCAAGTGTCCGCAGATAGGGAACAACGACTCGTTGCCCGGCATCCGACTCCGCACTGTATAACGGCCCCGGATCGTAAATCAGAGTGTGGGCATGCGTCTGAATCACCGCCGACAACCCCTGGCCAACATCGAGTACCGTAATTTGTACGCTGCCCTCCGGCGGATGCGCCACTGGCCAGAATACGACCGGCACAAGCATGACAAGACCAATCCCGCGACCGGCCATGCCACGCGGCAGCAAACAAATGGCCACGCCTATCGCTGCAGTCACCGCAGCCCACAGCGGCGGAGCCGGAATCTGCCAGACCGGCCAGACGGCGCACCACTCAAGAAAGATCATCAGCCAGCCAAGTATCGTGTGAGCAACCAGCAGAATCGGCCACCAGGGGAGCACAGCACCGAGCAAGGCAAGTGGCGTGACGATGAAAGTTATGACCGGAATTGCCAGCGCATTGGCCAACGGCGAAACCAAGGAGAATTGCTGAAAGATCAGCAACAACACCGGCAACGAAGCCAGCGTTGCCGTCCATTGCAACACGCCCCAGGCTCGCACCTGATCGCGCCAGCCACGGCCCTCGCCTACCAGCGCCGAACCCACATAAAGCAGCGCACCCACCGCGCCAAATGAAAGCCAGAATCCTGCCGCCAGCACGGCCCAAGGGTCAATCAACAAAACAACCAGCAGCGCGAGACAGAGGATACGGCTCGGGGCCAGAATTCGCCCGCTACTGACCGCCAGAGCAGCGACCAGCAGCATGTACAAAGTGCGCTGGGCGGGTACACCAAAGCCAGCCAAAAATACGTAAATGAAAGCCATCAGGCAACCGGCCAGCAAGGCCACGCGCTGTGCCGGCAGCCGCAAGGCCAGCACCGGCACGCGCCGCCAGACCCAGCCAACCAGGCCGGCGAACAAAGCTGCAACCAGGGTGATATGTGAACCTGATACAGAAAAAAGGTGCGTTGTCGACGTCCGGTTGAAGGTTGTCCATAAATCGCCATTAACCGATTTTTGATCGCCAATCGCCAGAGCGACAAGTATCCCGGTCAAGGGATAAGTCTCGGCGGGCAAGACCGACAACAAGCGCTCGCGGACTTTGAAGCGCAATCGCTCAAGCAGATAATTCGGCGACCAAACCATATCCGCAAGTAATTGCGGTGGATTGGCACGTATGTAACCACTGGCCCGGATACCACGCTCAAGCAGCCAAACTTCGTAATCAAAAGCTTTCGGGTTGGCGTTGCCGTGCGGGCGCTTGAGTCGTGTAGTGAACTTCCAGCGTTCACCGGGTTTAACTATCAATCGCTCAGCTGAGTCCTCATCGCCGCGCCCCTGATACCAGGAAAGCATAATGTGGGGTGGTACCACGGCTGTTGTGGTCAACGTCTTTTCGACCTCAAATTCAAAGCGGGTGCCGTGGCTGAAATCCTGCGGCAAACTGGCGACCACGCCGACCAGCTCAATATCGCGGCCCTCCCAGGCCGTTGGCAGCTCATCCGCCAGACGAATCTCGGCACGCCAGCAGGCAAAGCCGAATCCAAACAGAAAGCAGCCAAGCAATGCCAGGGCTTTTACGCTACGCGTCGGCCAACGCCAGGCCAGCAGCAATAACAGTCCGCCCAACATTAGCCACGCCCCGATAGAAGGCAAGGCCGGCTGCCACTGCAACAACAAGATACCGGCGGCGAAAGCGAGAATGTTTAGACGCATACTGCAATAATAGAACCATGCGCCAGCTACTGAAAAAATACCTGCCTGATCACCAGAGCATTCACGCCAACCCGTGGCTGCGCCCTTTTGCGTCCACCTTGCTGCACCCGCGCCTATGGCACCTGAATCGCCACTCGGCAGCTGGCGCTGTGGCTGCCGGCATGTTTTGCGGGCTGATTCCGGGACCGCTGCAAATGCTGGGTGCGGCCATCTGCGCGCTGGTTTTTCGTGTCAACCTGCCGCTGGCCATGTTCGTCACGCTTTATACAAACCCGTTCACCATTGTTCCGCTTTATGTCGTGGCTTACCAGATCGGCCGCCTGCTGACGGGCGACAACAGCAGTTTTGTTGCACCGCCTGCCTTCGACCCAACCACTTTTGTTGCGTGGACAACGGGCATGCAAAACTGGATGCTAGCTGCAGCAAAACCGCTCGGTATCGGGCTTGTCGCCCTCGCTTGTTTACTGGCCGTACTGGGTTACGTGGCAACCAAGGCCGCCTGGCGCTTTTATCTGATCCGCGCCTGGCGGCAACGCAAACTCAAGTCCTGAAGCGGGAAACCGCCGTATTCAAGGTTTCAGCCAACTGCCGCAAGCGACTTGCGGTTTCAGTATTACCACTGGCCGCAACGTTGTTTTCTTCAGCCATCTGGGCGATGCGTTCGACGTTCTGGGCGATTTCAGTGCTGGCTACTGACTGTTCGCGCAAAGCCGTCGATATTTCGTCCACCGCATTACGCACCTGGCGTGATTGCGCCTGTACCTGGGCAATTGCGCCACCTACCTTTTCCGCCTGCTCGACACCCTTTGCCACACGCGCCACACCCAGCTTCATGCTGGACACCGCCGTTGCTGTACCCGCCTGAATCGCATCAATCATTCCGGCAATTTCCTGGGTTGATTTGGCGGTACGTTCGGCCAATTTGCGAACCTCATCAGCAACCACAGCAAATCCGCGCCCGGACTCACCGGCACGTGCCGCTTCGATGGCTGCATTAAGTGCCAGCAAATTCGTCTGATCGGCAATCTCCTTAATCGTACCGACAATCGCTGAAATTTGATCTGACTGCTGCCCCAACGCCTCAACGGCGACAGCTGACTGATTTACGGTAGCGGCAATCCCCTGAATTTCCTTGACCACGTCATCGACGATATGACTACTCTGCTCGGCAACCTCATCGGACTCTCGCGAATAACCCTGGGCATCCAGCGCATTTTTGGCAATGTTATCGACACCTACCGTCATTTCCTCAACGGAAGCTGCCATGCTTGACGCTGAATCACTTTGCTCACCAGTACCAGCTGAAATCTGCTGGCTGGAGGAAGCAAGTTGGTCTGCCGCGCCACGCAGTTGCTGAACATCCGTCTGAATTCGCCCAAGCAAATTGCGGAAGGCGGCCGCCATATCGTTAAAGTCATTGCCGGCCATGTGCAGTTCGTCATGACCATCGGTTGAAAATTTTACGGTCAAGTCGCCATCTGCCAAACGACGTGCGCCATCAGAAAACACCTTGACGCTGTTGATCACCGAGTAATACGTACCAATTGCCAAATAACCAACCAGAGCCATTACCACAAGCGCCAGGCCCACATTCAAGATCAGGGCACTACGTGCGGCCCCCATGCGATCCTTAAGCTGCTGTTCAAATTGCGGGATCAGCACGTCAAACATGACTTTGTAGCCGAGATCAATAATCGCAGTAGTTTGGGCGAAGTATTACTTTGGATCAGTCACAAATTTTTCACCCAAAATGTCGTTTCGCACCAAGACAAATATCTTCTCTGCGCCATCCGAAAACTCCTTGGCCGGGCCGCTCAAAACGGCCTGCAGGGCGGGTGAAAAACGTACGATTTTTGCGAGATTTTCATTTTGCGCAGCCAGCGTACTGTCCATCTGGGCAATCACCGTCGCCATATCAATTCGCATCTGCGGCGACAGTTCTTTTTTGGTCAGGACACCCGTGCCACGGGCGCGGGTAATACCAAGAGGTTCCAGCATGGCTGGCATTTTGCTGACCACGGTATCCATGAAATAGTAGGTATCCATCACCGGATCAAGCGTTAGCTCAGTTTCATCGGCAATGTCCACCATCAGCACCAGCACGTTGCGGATCATTTGGGTATGGCGCTTGATATTTTCAGGCGGCGCCCAACTCAAACCTTGCCCACGAATTTCTTCCCAGTCCTGACGAATTTTTTTCCAGGTGGCTGAATCACGCAATTTAGGCGACAGAGCCGCTTCGCTCGCAGCAACAATATCAGTCACCTCCTTTTCCTTGGCGGCACGCTTGTCCTTCATTGCTTCGTTGCCGTTCAGCACGCCAGAGGAAAGACCACGATGCTGCTGCATAAACTGCGCCATTTTATTGACGGGTTTAAGCATCTGCAGGCCGACAAGTTCGTTAGCGGCCGTTTGTATATCGCGATTGAGATTCACAAAAACCGTGAATAAGAGCACCAGCATGACAACGCCCATCGCCGTACCAAGCAGAAGAAATTTGCTGGTGTAACGAAAGCGATTCATCAAGGCAACAGCGGGGCTGAAGAGTGCTTGCATGATCAATTCCAGAGGTTTTGAAATGGAACCTACTGTACCGGCAATGGCACGCAAATTCCAAACTAAAAAAAGGCGGTTCGTAGCCGCCTCTCTGGATTCAAGACTAATTAGGTTTTAAAGCGTCCAACTTCGCTACTCAAGGATTCAGCCAATTGGCGTAAATCACCTGCTGTTTTTGCGTTTCCGCTGGCTGCTGCATCATTTTCTTCAGCCATTTGAGCAATGCGTTCGACGTTCTGGGCAATTTCGGTACTTGCTGCAGCTTGCTCACTAAGCGAAACCGATATTTCGCCAACCGCTACCATCACCTCGCGCGATTGTTGCTGGACCTGCTCAATGGCATTTCCGGCCAGACGCGCCTGTTCAACACCACTGGCGACTCGACCAACACCACGTTTCATACTGCTCACGGCGGTTTCCGTACCACTCTGAATCGCGCCTATCATGCCAGCAATCTCCTGGGTTGATTTGGCTGTGCGTTCGGCCAGCTTGCGAACCTCATCGGCCACCACGGCAAATCCACGGCCAGACTCACCCGCCCGCGCCGCTTCAATGGCAGCATTCAGTGCCAACAGATTGGTCTGATCGGCAATTTCCTTGATCGTGCCGACAATGGCTGAAATTTTGTCGGATTGCTGGCCCAGCGCTTCCACGGCAGCGGCTGAATCATTGACGGTTTCAGCAATCAGCTGAATCTCGTTCACGACGCTCTGGACGATGCGCTCACCCTCAGCAGCCAGTGCATCGGAATCACGTGAATACTTTTGTGCCTCCTGGGCGTTTCTGGCGATGTGATCAACCCCGACCGTCATTTCCTCAATCGAAGCCGCCATGCTCGACGCTGAATCACTCTGCGTACCCGTGCTGGCAGAAATCTGCTGACTGGTTGTGGACAACTGCTCAGCGGAGGATCGCAACTGCAGCGCTTCCTGCTTGATATGACCGAGCAGTTTACGGAAGGAAAGGGCCATATCGTTGAAATCATTCCCTGCGGTATGCAGTTCGTCATGGCCATCGGTATCAAACTGTACCGTCAGGTCGCCATCAGCCAAGCTGCGCGCACCACGTGAAAACACGCCAACGCTATTGATTACCGAGTAATACATGCCGATTGCCAGATAAGTCACTACGGCCAGCACGCCAAGTACAAGCAACAGCGTCAGCACGAGTGATTTATGCGCTGCATTTTTTCTGTGATTCAACTGATTCTCGAATTCGACAATCAGCACATCAAACATGGTCTTGTAACCAGAATCAATAATTACCGTGGTCAGATTAAAGTAATCCTGCGATGGCGTCAGAAAGCGCTCAAGCAGAATATCCTCGCGAACCAACGAAAAAACTTTCTGCGCACTTTCAGTAAATTCCTTGCCCGGCCCGGACAACGCACCCTGCAAGGCAGGTGCAAAACGGATGACCTTCTGTAAATTGATATTCTGGGCGCGCAAGGTGCTCGACATCTCGGCCAATGTCGACGCCATGTCAATCTTCATCTGTGCCGAAATTTCCTTCTTGGCCAGGACACCTGTGCCTCGCGCACGCGTCTGCCCAAGGCGCTCCAGCATGGCTGGCATCTTGAGGACGACAGTGTCCATCATGTAAAAGGTATCCATTGCCGGATCGAGCGACATCTCGGTTTCATCAGCCACATCGACCATGAAGAGCAATATCTGGTCAATCAATGCATTGTGGGCCTTGATATTTTCAGCTACGGGCAAATTCAGCCCTGTACTACGCAGCGTTTCCCAATCGGCACGAATTTTCTTCCAGGAGCTGACTCACGCAACACGGGAATAAGCGTTGTTTCTGTTTGCTGAAGCGCATCGGCAGCCTCTTTCTCCTTCGCACTCCGCTTGTCTTTCATCGCCTCGTTGCCACCCAGCAGGCCGGCTGACATGCCGCGATGCTGTTGCAAGTGTTGCGCTGAACGATTCAATGGTTTCAGTATTTGCACACCGATGAGTTCGTTGTTGGCAACGTCGATATTGCGATTCAAAGTGGTAACCACTGAGTAAAGCAGAATCAGAATGACAATGCTGACTGCCAAACCAAGCAACAAAAACTTGCTGGTGTAACGCAAGCGGTTCATCAAGGCGATGGAGGGGGCAAATATCTTTTCATCAACGTCTCCAGAGTTTTTTTGATTTAGTGCCCAGCTAACGGCCAAGACGCTCAACTTCGCAGGAAATTATCACGCAATGACTAGATTGGAAATACTACCAATGGCATGTTCAACCAGAATCAACGTTGCTTAGTTGACTAGAAAACCATCGTTCAGTGACAAAACCCGATCAGCCCGCTCGGCCAATTGCGGGTCGTGCGTCACCATGACCAGGCTGGTGTTTTGTAATCGCACCCGTTCGATCAGCAGATCAAAGACGATGTTCGCTGTCTGCCGGTCCAGATTGCCAGTCGGCTCATCGGCCAGCAGGCAGGAAGGCTCGCTGACCAGCGCGCGGGCGATGGCAGCACGCTGGCGTTCGCCACCTGATAGTTCGCCTGGGCGGTGTTCGACACGATGCCCCAAGCCGACTGCCTGCAAAGTTTTTTCAGCGCGCGCCAACGCCTCGTCGCGCGGCATGCGCCGGATCAGTAGCGGCATGGCGACGTTTTCCAGCGCCGAGAACTCGGCAAGCAGATGATGAAACTGGTAAACAAACCCCAGATGGCGATTACGCCAATCGCCACGGTCAACTTCATTCAAGGCCGAAAAATCACGGCCCATCAGCGTCACGCTGCCGCTGCTCGGTTTGTCCAGGCCACCCAACAAGTGCAGCAAGGTGCTTTTGCCGGAGCCGGAAGCGCCAACAATGGCAACGGTTTCGCCGGCGGCAATCGAGAGATCGACGGCAGTCAGCACATTGACATCCAGCCCGCCGCGAAAAACCTTGCTCAGCCCACACGCCTGCAGAATCAGATCACTCATAGCGCAGTGCCTCCGCCGGATTGACGCGCGAGGCGCGCCAGCTCGGGTAAATCGTTGCCAGCAACGCCAGCACAAAGGAAATCCCGGTCACGCCCCAGACATCGCCCCATTGCAGGTCGGATGGCAGGTCGGAAATGTAATAAACCTCTTTCGAGAGGAATTGCACGCCAAACAGTTTCTGGATAAACGGCACCACCACATCGACATTGAGCGCCAGCGCCACCCCGCCGACGATGCCCATGCCAAGGCCGATGAAACCGACCAGGGCGCCCTGAATGACGAAAATGCCCATGATCGACAGCGGCCGCGCACCCAGCGTGCGCAAAATGGCGATATCCGCCTGCTTGTCCGTCACTGCCATGACCAGCGTCGACACCAGATTGAAGGCGGCCACCGCAACGATGAGGGAGAGGATGATGAACATCATGTTTTTTTCAATTTGTACGGCGCGGAAGAAATTGGCGTGGCTCTTGGTCCAGTCGCTGATGTAGGCATCGGCATTGACCATGCCGGCCAGTTCGCGCGCCACACGCGGCGCCATGAACAAGTCATCGACCTTGAGCCGGACGCCGGTAACGCGATCTTCCATCTGGTAAAGCTTTTGCGCATCGCTGATGTGGATCAACGCCAGGCCGCTATCGTATTCATACATGCCGACTTCGAAGATGCCGACAACGCGGAAGGACTTGAGGCGCGGCAAGACGCCAGCGGGAGTGACAGTGCCTTGTGGGGCGATCATTGTCACTTTATCGCCGGTAAAAACTCTTAAAGAGCGCGCCAGATCGGCACCGAGTACAACGCCGAACTCGCCAGCACGCAGATCATCGAGACTACCGCTTTTATCGTCTTGCGAAAATCGGCAACGCGATCCTCCATTTCCGGTTCAATCCCGCGCACCAACGCACCTTTGACGCTGCCATCCACCGTAAACATGGCTTGCGATTGCACATACGGCGCCGCTTCACGCACCGCAGGATGCTTCTTGGCCTGTGCCGCAATCGACGACCAATCGCTCAATTCGCCATTGATGCCGGAAATCTGGATATGTGAAGCGACGCCGAGAATGCGCGTGCGCAACTCCTTCTGAAAGCCATTCATCACCGACAGCACGACGATCAGCGCGGCCACGCCGAGGCCGATGCCGAGCATGGAAATCAATGAAATGAAGGAGATAAAGTGATTGCGGCGTTTGGCGCGCGTGTAGCGCAGACCGATCAGTAGTTCGTAAGGCAGAGCCATGCAGGGAGCGATTCGTCAAAAGTCGCTATGGTACACTCAAGCGCTCTCCCTAGCCGTGTCCGCCAGCATCCCGTGCATATCACCCTGCTTGTTCCCGAACTGATCTGGCCGGAGCCCAGCGACCAATTTACCTTGGGCAAACTCGCGGCACCCGGCTTTGAATGGCTGATTGCCCGCGCCCAACTCGACCGCCAGCCGCGTCTGCCGTTTGAAACTTCACTCGGCAAATTATTCGGCCTTGAAGCCGCGCCTTTCGGTGCCCTGCGCCTGCTCGGCGAAGGCCATGCGCCGGCTAACGAAGGCCATTGGCTTTGCGCCGACCCGGTGCATATGCGCTTTCATCAGGAACGCATCATCCTTGCCGATGCCGGCGCTTTTGAGCTGGACGACACCGAAGCGCAGGCGCTCACCGCTTCCCTCAACAAGGAATTCGCCGACATCGGCCAGTTCCACGTTGCCAATGCCAAACGCTGGTATCTGCGGCTGAATGTTGCGGTCAACCACCCGGTAGAGCCAATTTCTTCAGTCGCCGGTCGCCGCGTTGACGGCGAACTGAGCGGCGGTGCCCTGCCCCTCACCCGCTGGCTGAATGAAGTCCAGATGTTCCTGCACGGCCACCCGGTCAATGAAAACCGCGAGTCGCAAGGCAAGCCGGTGATCAACAGCTTGTGGCTGTGGGGTGGTGGCAAGCTGGACGAGGCGCAATGCGCCGTCGGCCATTCCGCAATCTTTTCCGACAACCCGCTCGCCATCGGCATTGCCCGCGCCGCCGGTATTCCGCTCCATGCCAAGCCGGCCAATCTTGCCGCCCTGCTCACACAGGCTGGAGAATCCCCGCTCGTTGTCTTCGATCAGCTGTTGTTCGACATCCTTTACGAAAACAGCGAAGGCTGGCGCGACGACTTTAACGCGCTGGAAAGCAACTGGTTCCTGCCGCTAAAAAATGCGCTCGGAAAACAGGTTGACCGTATCACTTTGCTCGCCCCCACCGTTTATGGCGAACTGCGCTACACCATCAACGCCGGCGAACGCTGGAAATTCTGGAAAAAAGGCGGCTCCGTTCAAGCCATCGCCCAGGCACTCGCCGGAAACGAATCGAAATGACCCGTCTCACCACCCGCAGCAGCCCGCCACGTACCGTCTGGCAACTTGAGCAACAGGGCATGCACCCGCTGCTCGCCCGCCTCTATGCCGCGCGCGGCGTCACCGACAAAGCCGAACTCGATTACGAACTCAAGTCGCTGATCCCGCCTACCGCACTAACCAACGCCAGCGCCGCCGCACAACTGCTGGCCGACGCCATCGAGGCCGACGCCAGTCTGTTGATCATCGGCGACTACGACTGCGACGGCGCCACCGCCACGGCCGTCGGCATGCGCGCCCTCAAGGCGCTCGGCGCCAATGTCAATTTTCTGCTCCCCGACCGCTTCAAACTCGGCTACGGCCTCTCGCCGGAAATCGTCGATGTGGCCGCCGAACAATCGCCCGACCTGATCATCACCGTCGACAACGGCATCGCCAGCCTTGAAGGCGTTGCCCGCGCCAACGAGCTGGGCATCGCCACGCTGATCACCGACCACCACTTGCCAGCCGCCACACTGCCCGCCGCCGACTGCATCGTGAACCCGAACCAACCGGGCTGCGACTTTCCGTCCAAATGCATTGCCGGCGTCGGCGTCATGTTCTACGTCATGCTCGCATTGCGTGCCGAGTTGCGCGAACGCGGCTTCTTTACCGACCACCCCGAACCCAACTTTGCCGACTTGCTCGACCTCGTCGCCCTCGGCACCGTCGCCGACGTCGTCAAGCTCGACCGCAACAACCGCATTCTGGTCAGCCAGGGCTTGAAGCGCATGCGCGCCGGCCGCCTGCAAACCGGCATCGCCGCCCTCTTCAAAGCCGCCAGCCGCGACCCGAAAAAAGCCTCGGCCTTCGACCTCGGCTTTCTCATCGGCCCACGCCTCAACGCCGCCGGCCGCCTCGCCGACATGCGCCTCGGCGTTGAATGCCTGCTCACCGACGACCCGGCCCGCGCCCTGCAAATCGCCCAGGAACTCGACACGCTCAACCGCAGCCGCCGCGAGATCGAAGCCGGCATGCAGGAACAAGCGCTGATCCTGCTCGAATCGATCAATACCGAAGACGCCGCACCCGGCATCGCCCTCTTTGACGAAAGCTGGCACGAAGGCGTCGTCGGCATCCTCGCCTCACGGATCAAGGAAAAACTGCACCGCCCGGTCTTCGCCTTTGCCCCCAGCGAAGGCGGCATCATCAAAGGCTCCGGCCGCTCCATCCCCGGCCTGCACCTGCGCGACGCGCTCGACCTCGTCGCCAAACGCGCCCCGGATTTGCTGGTGCGCTTCGGCGGCCACGCCATGGCGGCGGGTGTTACGGTCAACGCTGAAAACTTCGAGAAATTTCGCGAACTCTTCGCCCAAGTCGCCGGCGAACTGATCGCCCCCGCTGATTTAACGCGCACCCTGGAAACCGACGGCCCGCTCGAAGGTGGCTACATCTCCCTCGAAACCGCCCGCCTGCTGGAAAACGAAGTCTGGGGCCAGGGCTTCCCCGCCCCGCTCTTCCTCGACGATTTCGAAGTCGAGCAGCAACGCATCCTCAAAGAGAAACACCTCAAGCTGAAACTGCGCAAAGGCAACACGCGCATCGAAGCCATCCAGTTCAACTTCAGCACCCAACCCGGCAACAAAACCCGCGCCGCGTTTCGGCTGGCGATTAATGAATATATGGGCGTTGAAAGTCCGCAGTTGATGGTTGAGTATTTGGAGTGAATTTGTTTCAGGGAAGGCTTTTGGAGTATTTCCGGTCATTAACACAAAATGCTGCCGATTATTAAGAGGCAGCATTTTTTTTGCGCAAAACCAAGTTCGACCAACACTTTCTGGCTACAGCAAACTTTGTTGACTGATCTTTTATTCGGAACACATGCCTACAAAGCAAGGTTCTTAACAGCCATTAGCGCGCCCGACAGGATGTAAGCGGGCACTGGGTGACACGGATTATAGTGCGTTGAGAAATTTTTGATACCCAACTGCTAGCTTGCCTTGGGATACATACCTTCTATCACTTCTAACTTACTGACCCACACGTTGATTTCATCATCATCCAATTCACTTCGATCTTTCAAATAGATGACGATGTATTCTCGTATCGATTCACTGGTTAATACTGGAAGGTGTTTCCAATGGAGAAAGTCCTGCCTTTTCCTTTAATCAACTTTCTTCTGAACAAATCTACAATGTCCATTACAGACGCGACGCCGTAAAAATAGCTAGCCATTTAATTTCCAGCTTGTCTGAAAATACTTCCGTAGAAAGTTCAGCCTTCCTCTCAAAAGCTAAAGCTATCGCATATGTTAACAAGTTCACGTTAAGACTAGACCTTTTATAAAAATTTTGAATTTCTGGCTGGGTCCAATTAATTACACTACCCCCATTTGAATCAGCTTCTCTTTTAGCACCCTGACCTATCAGAGTCGCTTCTAGATCGTCCATTCGCTTGGGTATGGCGTGTACAGCCCCCTGCAATTCACTTGTCTTTTCGGCTATCGCCTCTAACGCACCGTTAAGTTGCCCTACTGTATCCGTTATATGCAAAGAAACTTTGCTAAGCCTCTCTGAGTTATCGATACCTGTTTGATTCATCTGCTGAACTTGGCCGATGAACGTCGATATTTGATCTTTTGCCTGCCAATCTCTGATGATGCTCGAGTTATATTCCTCAGTCCTTTGGATAGGTCAGAATTTGAAATAAACGAATAAACAATTGCGATAACACCAAGAACCAGAGATGTGGCCGTAGCTGAATTACTGAGAAATGTAATTAAATTTTTCTTGTGGAGTCCATATAGAAGACGCCGTTATGACAAGCAAAAAGCTGAGAATAGACACAAGATAGATAAGATGAATTTTTAGCTTTTGCACTTCAATTGAATCCATTAAACACTCCTCTGTCCCCCCGTCAAAGTAACACAGGGGCTATTGATATATGACCACGAAAGCACCATTCCCCGGCATGCCGGAAGTTTGTGCAACCCCAAAACTCTTTCCCGGCATTCTCGCCACTCTTTGCCATACGGCGAACCATCTGGCTTGAGCAACGAGGGCAGTCGGGGCCTGAATCGATTTTTTGAACAACATCAAAATCTTGTTTTATTGCTGATACGTTCACATCACCAAGAGTTGTCGGCGCAGTCACGTCACTTGGTTCAATTTTCGCCCCCATGGCATTGGCTATCGATGCACTGATTTCGGCTAATGTGTATGTGCTTTTGCCGGAAAGAAGATCAGGGAATACCGGCAGCAGTACAAATGCTTTCGAGAAATTTGTCGCGTCCTTGCCGATTTTCCTTGGCATGCGATTGATCATTGAGTTCAATCACGCACACCGGTTTGAGGTCATTCGGGCGGCACAGGACAAAATCAAAGTGTTTGGCACTGATCTGGTTGAAGGCGCTTTGCCACTGCGGCTTTGGCGTGCCCTTGGCAACCGCGACAATATCTGCCACGCGAACCTTGCCGAACACCCGGAAATCATTGCCGACGGCTTGATCCAGCACACCGAGAAACGAGCGCTCTGCTGGTGTGAATAGCGCGTCACCTAGGGCGTAGGGAAAAACCTCCGGGCCTTCAGGGGGTGAACGATTGCGCCGCTTTATTAGGAAAAACCCGACCAGCGCCAGCAGTACCAAGACAAGCAGCAACCAACGCATTGAGGCTCCCTAACCACCGTTTATATGAATAATAATTTTGACTACCCGATCAGGATACGCCGTTTGCATGTTCCGCTCAAGGCAAAAGCCGCTCTGGCAGCGATTCGCACTAATATTCATGGGACAAGTATGTGTTTTCTCAACAACCCAAATTCAATTGGCCAATTTGAAGACTGTTACGGTCAACGCCGAAAAAGCCCCGAAAATTTTGCGCCATGACCTTTGGTGGCCGGCTCCTTCGATCCATTACGGAACGGTACAAATCTCAACGCTTATTTGGAATAAGCTCTTGCATCAAAACACTGGGCTTACCAACCCGACTTCACAGGAGAATCACTCATGGCCATCCCATGGCTCGCCATACTGAGCAACGTGCCTTGGAAGGACGTTATCGATAAAGCCCCCAAAGTTGCTGATGGTGCAAAGAAGCTCTGGAAATCTGTGGTACAAGAAGTCTGGCCCGTCGGAGCCTGCTAATACAAACGTTAAGCCAGCCCACTCAAGCGAAGAACAAACGATTGCATCGCTGGACACACGAATTATCGAGCTCAAAAACGAGGTGACAGCCTTGCATGATCAGATGCTCGCTTCTTCAGAAATCATCGAAGCGCTGGCCGAGCAAATACGCAGTTGATCAAGAGTATCGAGATATTTCGCGGCCGCGTGCTGCGCCTTGGATTGCTCACGGTAACGCTGTCGCTTGTCGCATTGTTGGCGCTTTACCGGACGTTTCCCTGAGGCGTCAGCCCGCCGATAAAATATGCCTTACCACTTCGTTATCCAACCTGTGCGTGCCTGATGCTGACGGTTGGCCGGTGCGGCTCTGCCTGCCACAGATCATAGGCCAGTTGCCCTTTCAGCCAACTTTCCGCGGTCGGCCCATCCAGCCATGACTCCAGACGCAGGGCAAGATCTATGCTGACCCCAGCCTTGCCATTGAGCACACGCGATAGCGTTACCCGGTTAATGCCAAGTTCTTCTGCAGCCTGCGTGACCGTCAGGCCGAGCGCCGGCAAAATATCTTCCTTCAAGGTTTCGCCGGGGTGTGGCGGATTGAACATTCGTCCCATGCGATTCTCCTAGTGATAGTCCTGGTAATCGACCAGGATGGCGTCTTCGCCTTCAAACATGAAAGTCACGCGCCAGTTTCCATTAACCGTCACCGACCAGTGATCGGCAAGATCACCAGCCAGTGGATGCAATTTCCAGCCCGGCATGTTCATTTCTTTGGCCGACCGAACGTCATTCAACTGGCGTAATTGCCGAGCCAGTCGTGCGGCGTGATCGGGGCGAATGCCTGACTTGCTGCCTGTCTCGAAAAACAGCTTCAGACCTTTGTGTTTGAAGTGCTTGATCATCGGATAATTGTAGCGCGATGCGCTACACGCCACAACCAAAAATAGTCGATGTTGGCGAAGGAGTGGCACGGATAGCGTCAGCGAGCAACACAAGGCTAAAAAGGAGTCGGGGTAGGGTTTCCTCGCTAACTCAGGATTTTTAGGTCATTTGTAAGACTGTTACGGTCAACGCTCAAAAGCCGAGAAAATCTGATCGCTCAATAGTCATGTGCCGCTTCCTGCTGTAGTGCTGCCCGCCGGTTTTCATCGCATCCGTCATTTTGGTTTGCTTGCCAATGGCGGACGCCGAGGGTGGAAAAGCTGTTTTACGGACCTAGCCAGCATGCTTTCATTGCAGGGCGCTTGAGTCTGACTACATAATTGACGCATGAGTATCAATTTATCAACGGCCACTGCTGTCTGCGCAAGCGCTGCCAGACATCATCACCCCATGGAAAACCTCGTCCGGGCGAGTGTTTCAGCGGGCCGTTTTCCTTCGATTGAAGGTGTCGCGATAACGGTGCGCGCTTGAATCCTCTGGAGTCTGCCTCACCATCCGATCCCTTGCCGGCGTACTCAAGGGATGCGGTTCGGCGCATGAGCTCCGATGGCCGACGGCTTTGTCTTCCGCTGTTGATTTCGCTGTTCTTCCACGCGCTGATGTTGAGCCTGCAATTCGGCAGTCAGGAATTCGGGCTGCCGGGCTTTGCCCTTCCCTGGCAGGATCGACGGGTTGAGGTGCCTGAGCTGCGTGCGGTGCTGACACTGCCTCCGCTCATGGAGGCGAAACCAGCCAGCAGCGCTGACCCCGTGCCGTTGCTGCCGGAACCGCTGGAGCAAAGCCTGGCCGCTGGGCCGATGATCGTGACTTTCAAAGCACCGGCACCGCCCCCGGTACAAGCAGCCCCGGCGCAACCAAGGCCAAGGAGCACGCCCCCATTGCCCAAGGCCAAACCAAAGCCAAAGGCAGCGACTGTCGCAGCCCCGACCAAAGTGCTTACTGAGTCGCCTGCTGATCTGCCCGCCGAGGCAGCGGCTGAGTCACCGGCGGCAGCACCGGCTGATGCGGCCCCTCCGCCCAAGCCTTTTCCGGCCGTGATTGCCATGGAGCAGTCCAAAGAAGCCGAATTCGTCGTACCGCCCGCACCGTTGGAGCCAACGACTGCCGTAACACCGGCACCAGCAGATGTTGGCAGAGCAACGAAGGCCCGTGTCGAGCAGCAGACACTTGAACGAGTCGCCGAGGAAGAAGTTGCAAGGGCGGAGTCTGTACGGCTGGAGAACGAACGACAAGCTGAAGCCCGGCAGGGAGGCAGTTCGTCAGGAAGCGTTGCGTGCTGAATCGGCACGTGCTGAAGCTGAACGCCGTGAGCAGGCACGACAGATCACGGCCCAACAGGAAGCAACTCGTCAAGAAGCTGCGCGAGCCGAGGCGACCCGTATTGAAGCCGAGCGCCGGGAGAATGCACGACAGGCCGCGGCTCAGCAGGACACCGCACGCCAGGAAGCAACACGTGCAGAGGCTGCGCGTATTGAGGCAGAACGCCGTGAGAATGTGCGACAAGCCGCTGTCCAGCAGGAAGCAGCGCGTCAGGAAATAGCGCGGGTTGAGGCGGCACGTATCGAGGCCGAGCATCGGGAAAATGCACGACAAGCCGCCGCCCAGAAGGAAGCTCCGCCAGGAAGCCCCCCAAGCAGCAAGAGCCGAGGCTGCTCGGGCTGAGGCCGAACGTCGGGAGAATGCACGACAAGCAGCTGCCCAACAGGAAGCCGCACGCCAGGAAGCGGCAAGAGCCGAGGCGGCACGTATCGAGGCTGAACGCCGAGAGGGTGCTCGACAGGCAGCAGCCAAACAAGAGGCCGCGCGTCAGGAAGCGGCGCGGGCGGATGCAGCACGGCTTGAGTCCGAACGTCAGGAAGGTGCTCGTCAAGCTGCAGCCCAGCAGGAGGCAGCTCGCCAGGAAGCGGCGCGAATCGAAGCAGCACGGTCCGAAGCTGCGCAGCTCGACGCCAAGCGGGAGCAGGATGCGCGGCGGGATGCAGCGAGGCGGGCAATGGGTAAGCAGTTGGACGAGGAAGCCGCCCGCCGTAAAGAAGCTGAGCAGGCCCCCCCTGAACTCATCCTCACGCGGAAGCCTGGAGCAGGAAGATCACGCTCAACATGGGGTTCGATTTGGTGCGCGAGGCAGCCAAGCAGCCGCACACGGATCCCATGGTCACGGTGGCAATTCGCGGTGACGGTTCAATCGAGTCAATAACGTTTGTGCGCTCCAGCGGCGTACCCGCGATTGATGATGCGATTCGCCGCATTATCCATAGCCAGATGCCCTATCTTCCTTTCCAGCCAGCACTTTCACGCGAATACGACGTGATCGAAATCCGCCGAACCTGGCACTTTGACACGGCGATTCGGTTGTATTGACCGGACAATAACAGCCGCTCGCGTCCCTGATCGACTCGGCCATTTACAAAAACAAACCCAGGTAATAAATAGTTTTGTCTTAGACAAAACTATTTATTACACCTACAATCCAGACTTCTGTCCAATTCGCATGCCGTTGTCCACGACAACATCGGCGAACCCTAAAAAAGCCTGGAGTTAGCATGGAAAAAACAGTCCTCATCACAGGCGCCGCCGGGCTGGGGCAGGCCACTTGCCCGCCAACTCGCGGCTAAAGGTTGCCGGCTTGTCCTGGTCAGCCGCGATATTGAGCGTCTGCAAGCCATTTATGGCGAACAACATCTGCAAATCGCCGCTGATGTCTCTACCGTTGCTGGAGCGCGCCAAGTACTGGCGACGGCTCGCGAACATGACTTGCTGCCGACGGCCCTGGCCCATTGCGTCGGCAATATTCGCCTGAGCGCCCTGCACCGCATGACCGAGACGGATTTCACCGATTGCCTGAACGCCAATCTGGTCAGCGCATTTCATCCCCTGGCGGCCTTTGTTGGCGCTTTGCGCGAAGCCAAATTGCCGGGAGCCGCGGTGCTCGTTTCTTCGGTGGCGGCGCGCATCGGCACGCCGAATCATGAGGCAATTGCAGCATCCAAGGCCGGCGTTGAGGGATTGGTACGCGGCACGGCTGCAACTTATGCGAGTAATGGCATACGGGTCAATGCGGTGGCACCGGGCATTATGGATACCCCGGCCACTACCGGCATTTTGGCCAGCAGCATGGGGCGCGAAGCGGCCGCGCGGCAGTACCCGTTACCCGGCATCGGCTCAGCAGATGAATTGGCGGCATTGATGGTCTGGTTGCTCTCCGACCATGCCGCACGCGTCACCGGGCAAGTCTGGGCGCTGGATGGCGGGTTTTCGACCATCCGGCCGCTGGTCAAATGACGACCCCGCTCCCGCGCAGTGTGGCCTGGCCGGCGCTGCTGGTGGACGCGACAATGGCAAGTTTTCTACTGGTGCCGGGTTTTGTGGCGCACTATCTTCCAGGACAAGCGTTTAGCTCGCAGTCAGACTTTGCCGGACTGGTATCTGCCGCTACGCTTCCACCTGACCAGTGTGGCTTGCCTGTCCCTGAGCGTGCTTGGGTTTTTGTCGTTTGGTCGTATTTGAGCAAGGAGTCGCCATGAATGCCTTCAACAGACTGCCGGGTTTTACCAGAACGCCGCCGGGCAAGGAGCGCAAGGTGATCCGTATGCTGCCCATGATTTTTTTGGTCGGCACTCTGCTACTCGCTTTGCCATCTCTATTTGTACGGTTCTTTCCGTGGGATGGTACTGAAACAGAAATTGCCACGCGCATCTTGAGCTTTGACATCTATGTGATCAGCCTCGTCATTCTGCACTGGACGGTGGTGGTCACCGTCGGCATTGCCGCATTCATCATCATGGTTATGAAAGGCCCGGCCTATGTCGCTGATCCTTATCACCTTGATGAAACCGACACGCCCGATGCGCCTAAGAAGCGTGGCAATTAGCGCACCATGCCGGGCAAATTGAAACCTTCGGCAGTGCCCAGCGGGCGCTGGTCGCGCATGGCCAGGCTGGGCAGTCTGGCTGGCGGGGTTGCCGGCAATATGCTGGCGGAGGGTGCGCGGCAGTTTGCGCAAGGCAAGCGCCCGAAAATCAATGAACTGCTGCTGACGCCGGCCAACGCCCGGCGCGTTACCGACCAGTTGGCGCAATTACGCGGCGCGGCGATGAAGGTCGGGCAATTGATGTCGATGGATGCCGGCGATCTGTTGCCGCCGGAACTGGCCGAAATCCTCGCCCGCCTGCGCGCCGACGCCAGCCCGATGCCGATGAGCCAGGTGGTCAGCGTGCTCAACGCCAACTGGGGCGAAGGCTGGGACCGGCATTTTCAGCAGTTTTCATTTACGCCGGTGGCGGCTGCCTCGATTGGGCAGGTTCATCTTGGGCAGGCTAGGGACGGCCAACGACTGGCGATCAAAATCCAGTACCCCGGCGTGCGCCAGAGCATCAATAGCGATGTAGACAACGTCGCCACCCTGCTCCGCCTCTCCGGCCTGCTGCCCAAATCACTGGACATTGCGCCGCTGATGGCCGAAGCCAAACAGCAGTTGCACCATGAAGCCGATTACCTGCGCGAAGGCGCCTACATGGGCCAGTACGGCGACCTGCTGCGCCACGCCGGCGAATTCAGCCTGCCGCAAATGCACCGCGCGCTGACCACTGAAAACATCCTCGTCATGACGCGCATGGACGGCGTGCCGGTTGAATCACTGAGCGATGCACCGCAAGCCGAGCGCGACCGTGTGATCGGTTTGCTCTTCCATTTATTGTTCCGCGAAATTTTGAATTCCGCCTGATCCAGACCGACCCCAACTTTGCCAATTACCGCTACGACAGCGATTCCCGGCAACTGATCCTGCTCGATTTCGGTGCCCCGCGCAGCTATCAAGCACCGATGATTGAGCACTATCGCCGCTTGATGCACGGCGCCACGACCGGCAATCGTCCGGCGATGAACGACGCGGCGCAGGCGATTGGCTACTTTCAGGCCGACATCAGCGATGCGCAGCGTAATCTCGTACTCGACATTTTCGCGCTGGCTTGCGAACCCTTGCGCCACGAGGGCGAATACGATTTCGGGCGCTCGATCTCGCGGCCCGCATCCGCGATGCCAGGCATGGATCGCGACTTCTGCACACCCCGCCGGCCGACACGCTGTTTTTGCACCGCAAGCTGGGTGGGCTTTATCTGCTGGCGGCAAGATTGAAAGCGCGGGTCAATGTGCAAAAAATGGCGGCAAATTTCCTGTCGACCGTAACAAATCACAGCGCAACGGCGCACAGCCACTGAAACCAACGGAGAGCCACTTGTCCAAACTAAACGCCCTGATCAGCCTGATGCTTGCCACGTTGACCGCCACCGCCAGCGAAGACAGCATGAAGCCGCCAACCAGCCGGCAAATCAATCAGGAAGCCTTGTCCTGCACCCACCCCGGCAATTGCGTGAACTCCTTCAGCAGCTACGGCCTTGAAGCATTGGTCTTTGAGGGGCAATGGCGAACAGGCAATGGCCCTGTTGCGCGCGACGCTTACCACCTTCCCGGAAGCAACTATCGTCAACACAGCACCGCTCTATCTGGAGGTGATTTTCACCACCCCAATCGGTTTCAAGGATCAGATCGAGTTCCGCATTGACGAGCCGTCAAAACGCATCGACTTCCGTTCGCGCTCCAAGATTGGCTTGTACGATTTCAACAAGAACCGCTCACGGATGCAGGATTTCACAGCCAGTTTCAAGACTGTTACGGTCAACGCCCTAAATTCCGGAAAAAATTAACCACGCCCGGTCAAAGGAAAGAAATCCGTTTGTTCCAGTGGTGGCGCCCACTATCAGACCAAACTTGCGCCGCCATACGGTTGGCAATCAATGAACATTTGACCACTGGCGGAAGATGATTTCCGCATACAGTATTGCGCCCCTCAGATACCTGTATAAAAATACAGTCTTCGGAGGTATCGCACATGTTTGGCCATTTCGTCCCGTTGCCGGATGCACCACGGCAGTATCTGCCGATTGACAGCACCAAGGTTTCAGCGGGTTTTCCATCGCCGGCCGCAGATTATGTCGACCGTAGCCTCGACATCAACGAGTACCTCGTGCGCAACCCGGTGTCGACCTTCTTTTTCCCGGTTGAGGGTGACAGCATGGAAGGGGCCGAGATTTTTGATGGCGACATTTTGGTCGTCGACCGCAGCATCAAGGCCAGCCACGGTCATATCGTTGTGGCTTTCGTGAACGGTGAGCGACTGGTCAAGCGGCTATATCACCGCGCAGGGAAAGTTGCGCTGGTTGCGGAAAATTCAAAGTATCCACCCCTGGTCATTCACGACGGGAACGAGTTGACCGTGTGGGGGGTTGTCGTCGGTCGTTTCAAGCGGATGGTGTAGGCGTGTCGGTCTTTGCGCTGGTCGATTGCAACAACTTTTACGCTTCATGCGAAAAGCTGTTCGCCCCACGCCTGAAAAATCGCCCGGTGGTCGTTCTCAGCAACAACGACGGGTGTGTGGTTGCCCGGTCGGCTGAAGTCAAAGCCTTGGGCATTCCTATGGGGGTGCCGTGGTTCAAGATCAAAGACGATGCCCGACGCCACGGCATCGTCGCCATGTCATCCAACTACGCGCTTTACGCTGACATGAGCAATCGGGTGGTTGAGGTGCTGTCGGCATTTTCCCCAAATATCGAGGTCTACAGCATTGATGAATCATTCCTTGAATTATCCGGTTTCGGGAATCTGCCCGGCGGCTTGGCCGTGTATGGTGCCGAAATGCGCCAGCGCATTGCAGACTGGCTGGGGCTGGCAGTCTGTGTCGGGATCGCCCCGACGAAAACGCTGGCCAAACTGGCCAACCACTGCGCCAAGAAGAATCTGGCCGGGGCTGATGGCGTCTGTGATTTCACCCCCCTGCACCCGGATGATCTGACGCAGCTATTCGACAGGATCGACGTCGGTGAGGTATGGGGTATCGGCCGCAAAATCAACGCCCGGCTTGCCGCCATGGGCATCAATACAGTTCGTCAGTTGCGCGACGCGGACGCTGAAACGCTGCGGTCGCGCTTCTCGGTGGTGGTCGAACGCACGGTGCGCGAACTGCGCGGCCTGTCTTG
Source organism: Candidatus Dechloromonas phosphorivorans (assembly GCA_016709495.1). GTDB lineage: Bacteria > Pseudomonadota > Gammaproteobacteria > Burkholderiales > Rhodocyclaceae > Azonexus > Azonexus defluvii. The sequence continues at coordinate 99,836 of JADJMS010000045.1, forward strand.
CATTGATCTGCAGGAAGTCACACCGGACAAACAGCAAATTATCAGCAGCAGGTCATTCGGGCAGTTGATTCATGACCGTGTGGACCTTGAAGAAGCGGTCGCCAGTTATATGGCTAAAGCGGCCGAAAAACTGCGGGCGCAAGACTCGCTGGCCGGCGCCGTGCAGGTTTACATCCGCACCAACATCTTCAAGCCGGAGACACCGCAGTATCAGCGCGCTGTCACCGTGCCCCTGCCGGATGCCACTGCCGACACGCGGGTGCTGACAGCGTGGGCGCTCAGGGTGTTGCGGCGAATCTATCGAACGGGTTACGGCTACCACAAGGCCGGCGTGATGCTTGCCGACATCGCGCCAAGGCTGAGTCAGCAATATTCATTATTTAACGCAGGCGCCCCGCGTGCCGACGCCCTGATGCGCGTGGTGGACGGCATCAATCAGCGTTACGGACGCGGTTTGCCGCAGCTGGCTGCCGAGGGTATCGAGCAGGACTGGCGGATGCGGCGCGGCAACTTGTCACCGGGTTACACGACGGACTGGCGTGGTTTGCCGAAGGTTAAAGCACAGTAAAAGCCTGCTGCGGATATTTGGGTATGTGGCGGGCAGCCGTTTGGCAAAGTGTTACGGTCAACAGCAAAAAAACCGGAAAAATTTGCGTTAGCGCCAAGCGGGCAAGCTGCGCCGCCCGCATTTTTGCTATCCTGCCGCCTTCTCACTGGCCGGCGCCAACGCTTGAGCCAACTACCCAATTGATGGAGTAGCAAAGATGGCATCACTGCAGGATCAGTTTTTGAAAGCCGGCCTGGTCAACAAAAAGAAGGTGAAACAGGTCACCCACGAAAGAGCAACCAGAAGGACGAGCGTCGGACAGGCACGCAAACCGTCGACGAAGCCCGCCTCGCCGCCCTCGAAACGCAACGCAAAAATGCCGAGCGGGCGCGCGAACTGAATGCGCAGCGCGATGCCGCTGCCAAGCAGAAAGCAATCGTCGCGCAGATTGTCCAGATGGTGCAGCAGAATCGTCAGAGCAAAGGCGCTGGCGACATTGCCTACAACTTTACCCACGACAACAAGATCAAGCGGATTTATGTTTCGGCTGCAGTCCAGACCCATTTAATCGCCGGGCGTCTGGTAATTGTTTGCCAAGGGGGATAACACCGAACTGGTGCCCAAGGTTATCGCCGACAAAATCGCCGAACGCGATGCCTCGCTGGTTGTGCGGGTAAACAAGACCAGCAATGAAATCGATGCGGATGATCCGTATGCAGCCTTCCAGATTCCAGATGATTTGATGTGGTAGTTCAGCCCCGCAGGCACGCTCACATGCTGAGCACAGCAAAAAGGCCAATCGAGAGATTGGCCTTCTTGCTTGTCTTTGCTGGTGCGCCCGGAGCGACTCAAACGCCCGACACCTTGGTTCGTAGTGGTTTATTCATGTTTGATGGCCTTTCGGTGAATTGACCATCGATTATAGGTTGAATAGTCTAAAATGCTTCTCGAACAGAAGTATTGGAATTTGTAGTGCACAGAGTAGTAACCGACAACCGCGACCATCGCGGTCACAGAATTCTTGAAGCTGGCCCATGGCTAGTTTCGCGCGATGATGCTGAAGCATGGGCCGAAATTCTTAGAGACTTGGGTTTACAAAGCACACATCGAGCGTATGCAGGGTGGAACTACCCGGTGGCAGTGGCGATGATGACTTTGCCGCAGCGCTGGCCGGTATGGCTTGAACAAGTCATTCAGGCAATAACAACTAGACCACCCGAACGAATTACCTTGACTCATTTAGCACAGTTGTAATTCGGGAAATTACCGGAATTCGAAAGCGCTCCACGTTGGCTGAGTTTTTAGCTGATCTGCTGCGGGAGGACAGAGCTGGCCCCGTTTGTTTGGACAGATTTTCCGCTGAGATAAGTGGAGCCCTGCGGTAGTAGCGTTATCCACGGTGACGGTTGCCGAAGGTCCGTTCAGACCGTAGGCAGCCGGCGCGGTGGGTAACGCGGGTTTCATGCGGCGAATTGCTCCTGCGGCAAGCTGGCGAAGTAAATCATGTCCGGCGTCTTTCCGGCAAATGTTTGGTGCGGGCGCCGGCTGTTGTAGAACGTAATGAACTTCCCAGGCTCGCTTTGGCGTGGGAAACCGAATCGTAGGCTTTGAGATACACCTCGTCATACTTGATGGTCCGCCAGAGGCGTTCGACAAAGACATTGTCACGCCAGCAGCCCTCCCATCCATGCTGATACGAATCCCATGCGCCTTGAGTACGCCGGTGAATTCGATACTGGTGAATTGGCTACCCTGGTCGGTATTGAAGATTTCCGGAGAGCCGTAGCGCAGGATGGCTTCCTGCAAAGCCTCAATGCAGAAATCCGTGGTCAGCGTGTTCGACAACCGCCAAGCCAGCACCCGACGGCTGTACCAATCGACAATCGCGACCAGATACACGAAGCCCCGACGCATCGGGATATAAGTGATATCCGTCGCCCACACGTGATTTGACCGCTCGATGCTCAGGTGGTGCAGCAGGTAGGGGTAAATCGGGTGTGCCGCATGCCGACGGCTGGTGTTCGGCTTGCGGTACAGGGCTTCGATCCCCATCTGACGCATCAGACGGCGAACACGCTTGCGGCCAATGGGCCGCCCCTCGTTTCTGAGCAGGTCGCGCAGCATCCTGCTCCCGGCAAAAGGGTAATCGAGATGCAACTCATCCATTCGGCGCATCAGCGCCAAATCCTCTGGTGACGTCGGTTTTGGCGTGTAGTACGCAGTCGACCGTGCCAATTCAAAATTTCGCATTGCCGGATTACCGGCGGCAGTTTGTGGGTGCGGTCAATCATCTTCTTGCGCTCAGCAGGCCCGCCTTGGTGAGCGCCTTTTCAAAAATCGTTCTCCAGTGTCAGCTGACCAATCTTCGCCTGCATCGTCTGGACGTCCGGGCCAGATTCCTTAGCCACCTGCTCGCCAAAGACTACGGCTGAACGCTCCAGCAACTGCGTCTTCCAGTCCGTAATCTGAGTCGGATGGACATCATATTGCTGAGCCAGTTCAGCCAGCGTCTTGTCGCCCTTCAAGGCAGCAATCGCCACCTTGGCTTTCAATTCCGGCGAGTGATTCCGCCGCTTCCTTCTCGTCATGTTCTTGCTCCTCATTCAAGCCGCTACGCGGCCGTTGGTGAAGCAAGGCTATCACTTATCTCACTGTCCGAATTTCCGGGGCCGGCTCTATCTTCGATGGTGTCGTGCAGGATGGCTGCAACAGGATGCGTTCGTCTTCTATCCCGGCTTCGTTGGCCAGTACATTGGCGAGCCCAATGGGGTGGTTGATGTAGGGCGAAGCAACGAGGTCCTTACGTCTTTGGTCACGGTGTTTATGGGCGGCAAAGGCAATGGCTGACAAAAGACGATTCATGGATTCCAGCTAGTTTTTTGCAATTGGCCATTTTGCCTTAATGACCAGAAGTAAACCAGCACGAAGATCTTGGTCATGTGCATACCGCAAAACTCACTTTTTGAGATGAATTTTTTATGAGTCAAGGCTTGACTTATTCACAAAATGGCAAAAACCAAGCATCAAATGCTTCGCATCAAATTTACGTACAACAAATTTCATATAAATCAACAATATCAAATAAATTCATATAGTTAAAACAGTGCATAGAGTTTCAGCAGTGTAAGCAAAACCCTTTAGGAACTGTGAGTTAAGTACGGGATTTACAGCTTACCCACACACTTATCCACAGGAATTGTGGGTAACGTTATTTTCTCCTTTCCCGACATGGATTTAGATGCCCTTCTTAACTAAGATAGTCGGGTTCGGAATTCAAACTGGCTAGTTGCATCGACGGACCGCTTCGGAGAATTCAAGTTCAAAAACCTGGTGGCGGCAGATCGACCGCTCTGGAGAAAACTACATGACTGGAAAGGCACGCATCACTCATTGGTCACATGAGGAAGCTGCCGGTCATCGAGCTTTGGTACTGACTAGCAGCTAATCGCCATATTGCCGACTGAGTCAGCCAGCAAACCGAACGGCGGCAGTGTCCGAAAAAGAGTGCATTCGGTACGCCGTTTTTGAATTCGTGCTACTCAACATAAAGCCGCTAATTGTTAAATTTCAATTGGCGCAGTCTCTCATTCCTTTTGTTCATCCGCTCCGAAAGCCGTCATTGCCTCGACCATCGGGGCCGTACCGACACCGTAGAGCAAGGGTTCACGCCAGCGAGATTTCTCCGGCATATCCTCGCTTTGCTCCGGTAATCCTCAAAATCTATTTCCGTTGTCATTCACCCGTGCGCGGTGTCTATTGGCACGTCCTTTTCCCGATGGCTCTCGGCTCGTTCGCGAGACGGCTCCGCAGAGCAGATTAATCGAACGAAAGGAAAAGATCATGACGACCACCGCCAACAACAACGAAATCAACTGCACCAACCCAGTCGCGCAGTTCCTCGCCCCCGAGACTTCCACCGAGCAAAATTTTTCGACAACACTATTTGCACAGCCTTACAACATTGATGCCCAAGGCTTTTACTTTCACAGCACAGAAGAATTTGAAACTCTGTCCGAAAGCCTGCGTGATCGCTTTGGTTGCCCAGTCGAAGAATTCGAGATTCAGTTTATCGATGGTGAAGATGCCGACCTGTTCGAAGCATGCGGCATCAACCAGGCTAATCTGTTTATGTGGTTTGACGAGATTGAAGTGCTCGACGACCACGAGAAAATTTCCCTGTATTTCCTTGCTGGCGTTCTTGGCTACTCGCTTGATTGTGCGATAGACAAGATCGACGAGGTAAGTATTTTTCACGGTGATGCTCAAGAAGCAGCCGAAGAGCTTTTGATGACTGCTACGCGCACGCCATCCCTGAGAACCTTCGTTTTTATTTCGATATTGAGAAATTCGCTCGGTATCTAGAAATCAGCGGCGACTTCAATGAATTTGAATACAACGGCACGACATACACCTGCATGAATGCATGCGGGATTTGAGCTTGGGGAGGCGCCTGCTCAGCATTCTTGGCAAGCTTAATCTCCTCCGCTGCAAAATCTCAGAACCACCCAGCTAATTCGCCGGGTGCCTGCATCCGCCCAAACGGATGACAGGCAACTGCAATATCCACTCCGCCTTGGACGAGTTCTCAACCGCGCCATATGCCACAGCTTCGCTGACGTCGCGCTACCGGAAGGCATACACCTACCGGTTTGCAAACTCCACCACCGCTGCGCGCTCCGCTTGCCCAAAATTCTCGTGCATCGCCATCGTATCAACTCCTCGTGCCGTGGGCATCACGAGGGCGAAACACGACACAGGCGCACGATGAACTTCAACGTGCGCGAGTCCGCCACCACCGCTCGCTGTTCGCGACGCAAGACGCCATGGGCTTTGCTGCTACCCGGTTGTCCACCTAGGGGCTGCCCGGACTTCAACCCCGCCCCCGCCTCTCCGCGCCTGCTGGCGTTCGGCTCCCTGCCTCGCTGGGCGGCGCCGGCGATCTACGATCTGCCTGGCTTGTGTCCGCTTACGCGGCCATCGTCCTGGACGTCCGACCTCTGGGAACCTTGGTGCTAGCGCACCTCGTCCCCAGCCGCTTCCTGTCGTCAGCGCTTCGACGCAGGGAGCCGAGCGCCGCTACGCGACACCGGCGGGGGTGGGCTACGCCCCCCGTACGAGACCAGTCGTCTTGGGACTCCCTTTCGCCTACCGGCGAATCTCTTCGGCGCCCCCCAGCCGACAGCCGATCCTGCTAGGGCAGGATGCGCCCGCCGGGGCAGCGTGCTGAACGCACTTGCCCCACATCACCCTAGCCGCCCCTCGCTTCGCTCGCAAAAGCAGCTATGGCTTGTGGCCCCCCATCGGCGCTTCGCGGCGCATTTCGGCCGAAATGCGGCCAAATTTCATCAATTTCGCCTGAAATTTGCATTTGTTATGGCTATCGTATATCGTTATATCAATAGTTCTTTGCTATTGTTATTTGGTTTTCGATTATGCTCAAAAATTTCCTCTGGTTTCCCAAGACCCTTCTTTTATCGCATTACGTGCTATTCGTTCACGCTCTTTGTCTACGCAGCGCTCAATCTGAAATTGACCGCAAAATCGACGCCATGCGCCGCCGTTTGTTTGGACCGGATTGATGTCAGTCTTTCGCGACTTGTTGCTTAGCGTTGAGCCGGCACTGATGCCGTGGTCGGGCTTGCTGACTGGTCTGTGTTGTGTCGGCGCCATCAGCACGTATCGCAACGAAGCATATTTGCGCAGCGAGATCCTTACTTACGCCAGCCTCTCAGGCATGCTCGGATTGCTCGCCTGGTACATCAATGCCCAAGCATCTTTGATCGATGGACTACTGTGGGGCGTGCTTTGCCTGATCGGTTTTGCATTGATTGGCTGGTGGTATCGCCATGGTTTGCAGTGTCTTGATCTGGTGTATGCCAAGCTAACGCGTCGCTCAGACTTGGCTCGTGTTGGGCGAACCGATGTTCGAACAGTTGCCGCATCGCTCCCAGTGCCGCGTGTCGGCTACGATCCACGCAAATATTACAAGGGTGGAGAGTCTGAAGAGTTTTTTATGGGCTTGAGCGATGAAGGCAAACCCATCTACTGGGAGGGTAAATTACCGCACGTAGCGCTCGCTGGCACCACCGGCAGCGGCAAGGGGCTCAAGCTCCAGTGCCTAAGTACGCAAAGCATCAAAAAGGGTGAGGCGCTGTTTTACTTGGACCCTAAAGACGACGAATTTGGTCCCCATTCGGTGTATGCCGCCTGTCAGGCTTACAACAAACCCTATCATTACCTCCGCCTACTGCCGGAGTCGCCAGCCCAGATCAACATCATCGCTGGCGCGAAGCAGTGGGAAATTGAAGAGTTACTGGTTGCTGCCCTCGATATTGGCGACAAGGGCGGCGCCTCCGACTATTACATGTCGAAAAATCGTAAAGCCGCCAGTGAGGCTGCCCGAATTGCCGCTGAACAAGAATTGACGCTGGCCGAGGTGTATCAGCAAATTGCTCATAGCGATTTCTGGCAGGAAGAGGCGCCGGGGTTTATCGATAAATTAAGCGAACTTGCCAATGTGGCCGCTATTAACGCCAAGACAGGTGCGTTCACACTGGCAGAAATCCTTGAGTCCGGCGGTGCCGTTTATGTCGTCGGTTCAATGACCTTATCGGCGGTACTACGTGCGCAACAGATGCTGTTTGTCCGCATCCAGCAACTGGCCACCGCCAGAGATCGCCTGGCAGGACCACAGAGAACCGTCTGCGTGATTGCTGTTGAGTTGCGCTATCACATCAGCAAACCGGTAATTCAGGGCTTGGCGGCCAGTCGCGACAAAGGTATGCGTGTGATCCTGGCGTTTCAAAGCTTTGCTGACCTTAAGGATTGTCCAGCCAGCATGACTCCCGAAATGGTGGAAGGCGCCGTTATTGAAAACACCCGCGCCAAGTTAATTTACCGGGTTGAAGATCCCGACACGGCCGAGTGGTTACAGCGGAAGAGCGGGGTCATCCTTGTTGACGACGAGGCCAAGGTTATCAATCGGAATGTGGCACTGGCCGAAACCACAGAGGGTGAGCGGACGATTCGGCAAGGCGACCACTTCTTGTTTGATACCAACAAACTGACCAACTTGCCGCCCGGTTGGGGTGTGCTGTTTGGCCAAAACCAGGCACAAGCCTGTTACGTCAGTCCGATTCCCACAGTGAAGTGCCGAGAGGCGGTAACGCCTATTGCGGCTGCGGAACAACCTGAGTCAGCAACATTGGCTGTTAAATCGCCGAGAGTACCGCTGGCCATACTTGATAGTTCGGCCAAAACCTTGAAGAACGATTTCTTTACGCTGGAGTGAGCCTATGGAAGGCAACAATATCAATCTACATGGAGCCCATGATTTGCTCTCTGGCTTCGATGGCACAGGCGGTGGCAATGCCAAAGGCAATGCTACGAGGAGAAAAGCCAACACCAGCCACTTGATTGCCGACCCTGCTCAACGGCAGTTACGCGCTGAAGAAAAGCGCCGCCTGATACAGCCCTTCCTGCGTGATGAGATCTGGACGAATACGGAGGTCGCTGCTGAATTGCTGGGTATCGGCTATGCCGGTGCACACTCCGTACTGAAGTCGATGCAAAAGCTGGGGCTGACGACATCTTCTGAGTGCTTTATCCCAAGCACACGTGGCTCTGTGAAAACCGTATTGCATGGCATCACCAGCCAAGGGCTGGCGTATGCCTGGGACTTGAATGAAGAGCCGGAACGCTGTTCGCCTTGGGAGCCATCGAAGACCAACCCGCTGTTTGTGCCACACCAGATCGCGACCCAAAAAACCAGGATCAAGGCAGAGCAATTGGGTTGGCAGAACTGGAAGCCTGCACGCAGTTTGATGCGGATTGGGCTGCCCAAGGTGCCGGACGGGGAGGCATTGTCGCCTGATAGTCAATGTGTGGCGATTGAAGTGGAGCGGGAGATCAAGACCGATAGGCGTTACGAAGCTGTAGTCGGCGCCTCTATATCGCTCACATTAAAACGGATCAGCGATGGGCTCGTGTTGACTATCTCTGCCCGGATGGAAACTTTGCGGCTCGTCTGGCAAGGATCTTTGGTCGCTTGTCGCAGTTGCGATTAGAAGGCAAGGCTGGTCAGGAAACCAAGACTGGTGCAGTGACACAGGCGCACCTGGTTCGGTTTCGGTTTTATTCGCTGACGGATTGGCCGGATGGTGATTTCGTTGCAGCGAAATTGAAGGTGAAGGAATGAGTCGGCCATTTCCTCTAACTCGAGTGGCGGGGACTGTTTTGTCTCTGTTGCTTCGGTTGTACTGGGAATTACCTTTGTGGGCAAAATTTATAGTTGGGATTGTTGCTTTTGTGTGGGTTGCAAAAGGCTGAGGGCAGGAAGGAACTAGCACGCCAATTCCACAAAAGCACAACTGCTTCGGAATTGCTACGTAAGTGACTAAGCCAAGTCAGTCAGGCCATAGCAAAGCCCCATCGACATCTTGCGTTATGGAAAGCGGAGCGCGCTGCTGCGGTGTGTATTTCAAGGCCTGGTGGCTTGGGGCCATCCGCGAGCGCTTCGTCAGTGAAGCTGTGGCAAATAGCGTGGCACTCGTAGCGCTTGCCGAGCATCCGAGTGAGGCTGGGATCGGGGTGGCTGTTACGCGCTTCTGGAAGGCTGGCAGCGTGGATTACAAGCGGATTCCGGAATTAGCTGGGGTTGATCTGGATAGTTACCGGCAACGGGGGCGGTTTGAGACCAGGGTGACGGTTGGGAAGTGATTTGACAACAGTGGGCTGCAGAAAATTATTTGTGGCCTACACCAAACCCGTTTTCGTTGATCTTGATTGCCTTGCAAAGCCTACACAGTGGCTACACAACAAAATAAAGATTCAGAATTATTATTAATAATCGATGTAACCTATTGATTTTTTTGGTGTGCCCGGAGGGACTCGAACCCCCGACCTGCTGCTTAGAAGGCAGCTGCTCTATCCAGTTGAGCTACGGGCACTTGAGGGTAAAGCTGGAAATATATGGTCGGGGCGGTGGGATTCGAACTCACGACCCTCTGCTCCCAAAGCAGATGCGCTACCAGACTGCGCTACGCCCCGACACGAGAACAGTATTCTAGCACCCCTCCGAAAACCGCGCCAGATCAAGAGCCTATCTTTTTGAAATAAACTTTTCTTGCGTACAACCAACTTTCCATGATATTAAGTCGCCCTTTTGGTATTTGGGCGAATAATCAATATGGCAGAAGAACTGCTCCATAAGCACTTTCCTCCGTACGAACCCAAGAAGGGTGAGGACTACATGAGCGCGAAGCAACTCGCGCATTTCCGCAAGATTCTTGAAACGCTCAAAAAGGAGTTGAGCGAAGATATCGACCGCACGGTTCACACCATGCAGGATGAGGCGACGGTTTTTGCCGACCCGAATGATCGGGCCAGCCAGGAAACCGATATCGCCATTGAATTGCGTAACCGCGACCGCGAACGCAAGCTGATCAAGAAGATCGACGAGACACTGAACAGCATCGATGAAGGTGACTACGGTTTCTGCGCCAAATGCGGCGTTGAAATCGGCATCAAGCGCCTTGAGGCGCGTCCGACGGCCACGCTGTGCATTGATTGCAAGACGCTGGACGAAATGAAAGAGCGGCAAATGGCGAAGTAATTTGCCAGCTAAATTGTTACGGCCAACGCTGGAAAAGCCGTAAAAACAAAAGGGCACCTCACGGTGCCCTTTTGCATTGTTTGCGAGTGCTTCCAGCTTGCGCCGGAAACACTGCTTACTACAAGTTACTCCGGTTGAACTGCAGCGGGAGCAGCAGCACCTTCTTCTGCAGCCACAGCCTTCATTGACAGCTTGACGCGGCCGCGGTCGTCGGTCTCGAGAACCTTGACGCGAACATCCTGGCCTTCCTTGAGGTAATCCTCGACCTTGGCAACACGCTCCTGAGCGATCTGGGAGATATGCAGCAGGCCATCCTTGCCCGGCAGCACGGAAACGATAGCACCGAAATCAAGAATCTTGAGTACGGTACCTTCGTAGATCTTGCCGATCTCGACTTCCGCCGTAATCGCATCGATACGAGCACGGGCTGCGGCAGCGGCTTCACCACTGCTGGAAGCGATGGTGATGGTGCCGTCGTCCTGGATGTCGATCGTGGTACCGGTTTCTTCGGTCAGGGCACGGATAACTGCACCGCCCTTGCCGATAACGTCACGAATCTTTTCTGGATTGATCTTGAAGGTGTACAGACGCGGTGCGTAAGCAGACATCTCTTGACGCGGACCGGCGGCAGATTCCTGCATCAGGTTCAGAATGTGCAAACGGGCATCCTTGGCCTGCGCCAGAGCGACCTGCATAATTTCCTTGGTGATGCCCTGAATCTTGATGTCCATCTGCAGCGCGGTGATACCAGCGGTTGAACCAGCAACCTTGAAGTCCATGTCGCCGAGGTGATCTTCATCACCCAGGATGTCGGTCAGCACGGCGAAACGATTGCCTTCCTTGATCAAACCCATGGCGATACCGGCCACGTGTGCCTTGAGCGGCACGCCGGCATCCAAAAGCGCCAGACAGCCGCCACAAACGGAAGCCATTGAGGACGAACCGTTGGATTCGGTGATTTCGGAAACCAGACGCATCGAGTAGGAGAAATCTTCCGGCTTCGGCAAGACGGCGAGCAGCGCGCGCTTGGCCAAACGGCCGTGACCGATTTCGCGACGCTTCGGCGTACCGACACGACCACATTCACCGGTAGCGTACGGAGGCATGTTGTAGTGCAGCATGAAGCGGTCGCGGTACTCACCGGCCAGCGCGTCAATGATCTGCTCATCGCGGTTGGTGCCGAGCGTGGCAACCGCCAGCGCCTGGGTTTCGCCGCGGGTGAACAACGCCGAACCGTGGGTGCGCGGCAGGACGCCGGAACGCATGGTGATGGCACGCACGGTACGGGTGTCACGACCATCGATACGCGGCGCACCACTCAGGATGCGACCACGAACAATACTGGCTTCCAGTTCATGGAACAGGTTGCCAACGGTGTTTTCGTCCGGTGCGCCTTGGCCCGGCACACAGGGCGGCAATCACTTCAGCACGGATGACCTTGACGGCCTGGCTGCGGGTCTGCTTGACGGTGATGTTATAGGCCTCTTCGAGCTTGGCATTGGCCAGTTCTGCGATACGGGCAACCAGCGCCTCGTCCTTCGGTGCAGCTTGCCAATCCCATTCCGGCTTGCCAGCTTCTTCAACCAGCTCGTTGATCGCGTTAATCGCCTTCAGGGATTCGGTATGACCGAAAACCACGGCGCCGAGCATGATTTCTTCGGACAGTTGCTGAGCTTCAGATTCAACCATCAGGACAGCCGTATCGGTACCGGCAACAACCAGATCAAGCTGGCTGGTTTTGAGCTGGCTGAGCGTCGGGCAGAGCACGTATTGGCCATCAATGTAACCAACGCGGGCAGCACCGATCGGGCCATTGAACGGCACGCCGGAGATAGCCAGGGCAGCAGAAGCACCGATCAAAGCTGGAATATCGGAATCGATTTCCGGATTGAGCGACATGACGGTCGCGATGACCTGAACTTCATTGTAGAAACCATCCGGGAACAGCGGGCGAATCGGACGGTCGATCAAACGGCAGGTCAGCGTTTCTTTTTCGGAAGGACGGCCTTCGCGCTTGAAGAAACCGCCGGGGATACGGCCAGCGGCGTAGGTTTTTTCCTGATAATCAACGGTCAGCGGAAAGAAATCCTGGCCCGGCTTGGCGCTTTTTGCAGCAACCACGGTAACCAGAACAACAGTCTCTTCCATCGAGACCAGAACAGCACCACCGGCTTGACGAGCAACTTCGCCGGTTTCAATGGTGACGGTATGCGCACCGTAGGCAAATGATTTTTTAACGACGTTAAACATAATTCCCTTTCACACTCAACAATTTAGCTTCAACACACAACACAACAACAAAATGAAAAAAGCGGCCGGGAATTATCCGGGCCGCTCTTTCGGGGGCTTTGGTCTAAATTACTTCCGCAGACCAAGGCGGGTAATCAGGTGCGGTAAGCATCTACATTCTTACCTTTGAGGTAATCCAGCAATTTACGACGCTGGTTAACCATGCGCAACAGGCCACGACGTGAGTGGTGATCCTTCTTGTGCTCTTTAAAGTGCGGGGTCTGGTCGTTGATACGGGCGGTCAACAGAGCAACCTGAACTTCCGGAGAACCGGTATCGCCCTTGGCGCGCTGGAAATCGGCGACGACGCCGGCTTTAACTTCGGCTGTAAATGCCATCTCAAACTCTCTTTCATAATAAAAGCGCAGCCCCAGTTTGATAGAGCCAGCGCCAAGTTAAAATATTTTTTCTTCCGTTGGCGACGGAAAGTTCAAGATTATAACTGCTTAAAGCGCTAATTGCACCAGCCGTTTTGGCCAGAGACGACCATCCGAGCCTGGCTCACCAACGCCAATCAGGCGCTCTTCGGCATAAACCCGAATTTTGCCGCTAACCGCCTCTGACAAATCAATCGGATTACCATGCCGGAAACGCTCGGCAGCTTCGCCCTCAACCGCCAAAATAGGCAAGCTGAGCAACAAGGCATCGACCGGCTGCAGGCGCTCCAGACGCTGGCTTTCGTCAAGCGCTTCAAGCTCTGCCAGGGTCACGGTATTAGCCAAGTTCAGGTCAGCGACTTCGGTACGGCGCAAACCAATCAAATGCGCGCCACAACCTAATGCATTGCCGATATCTGAAGCCAATACACGAATGTAGGTACCTTTGCTGCATGCAACACGAATACTCAGGACGTCACCGGAGAAATCCAGAAAGTCGATGGCATGTATCGTTACCGCCCGCGCCTCTCGCTCGACCACAATCCCCTGGCGCGCCAGCTCGTAGAGCGGGCGTCCATCGCGTTTGAGCGCCGAGTGCATGGGGGGCGTCTGGAGAATATCGCCGGTGAATTGCGGCAGGACACGAAAAATATCGTCTTTTTCGACGTTGACCGTAGCGGTTGCAATGACATTACCTTCAGCATCACCGGAGTCGGTCGTCACACCAAATTTAACCAGCGCTTCATAGGTTTTATCGGCATTCAGCAGATCGGCTGAAAACTTGGTGGCCTCACCAAAACACAGCGGCAACAAGCCGGTTGCCATCGGATCAAGGGTACCGGTATGGCCGCCCTTCGCCGCTGAAAACAGACGACGCGCCTTTTGCAAGGCATCGTTCGAAGTCAAACCAATGGGTTTGTCGAGCAACAGAACGCCATCGACCTGCTTCCAGGTCTTTTTGACTTGCATTGCGTGCTTAGTCTTCTGGCGTCAGATCGCTCAGGGCATTTGCCTGGTTGATCAGTTGCGACATGATGGCGCCATGCTCTAACGAATTGTCGTAGACAAAATGCAACTCGGGCAGGGTGTGGATATGAATGCGACGACCCAATTCACGGCGCAAAAAGCCGGATGCCCGCTTCAAACCTGTCTGAATTTCTTCCAGATGCTCAGATTGCAGGGTCGTAAAAAAAATCTTGGCGTGGGCATAATCAGGCGTCAATTCAACAGCCGTCAGACTGATCATGCCAACACGCGGATCTTTCAACTCGCTACGGATCAAATCGGCGATGTCGCGGCGTATTTGCTCCGCGACCCGATCACTACGCTGAAAACCTTTTTTCTTCATTACAGCGTGCGAGCCACTTCCTGGATTTCGTAAACTTCAAGTTGATCGCCTTCCTGGATGTCATTGTTGTTCTTGAGCGACATACCGAATTCGAAGTTGTTGCGAACTTCCTTGACGTCATCCTTGAAGCGCTTGAGCGAGTCAAGTTCACCTTCCCACATGACGACATGGTTGCGCAACAGGCGAACACGCGAGGCACGTTTGATAACACCTTCCAGCATGTAACAACCGGCAATCGCGCCCACCTTCGAATTGTGGAAGACTTGGCGAATTTCAACCATACCAGTCACTTGCTCACGCTTCTCAGGCGACAACATGCCTGAAAGGGCTGCCTTGACTTCATCAACCGCGTCGTAAATCACATTGTAGTAACGGATATCAACACCGAAAGTTTCAGCCAGTTTGCGTGAACCAGCATCGGCACGCGTATTGAAGCCGATGATGACAGCGCCAGAAGCCTGCGCCAAATTGACGTCGGACTCGCTGATTGCACCAACAGCACCGTGGATAACGTTGACCCGGACTTCTTCGTTGGCCAGCTTGGACAGCGTCTGGACCAGAGCCTCCTGGGAGCCTTGAACGTCGGCCTTGACGATGAGCGCCAGGGTTTTGACATCGCCCTCTTCCATCTGCTGGAACATGTTTTCGAGCTTGGCGGCTTGCTGCTTGGCCAGCTTGACATCACGGAACTTGCCTTGACGGAATAGCGCGATTTCGCGTGCCTTCTTGTCATCGGCAAGCACAATAGCCTCTTCGCCAGCAGCCGGCACATCAGACAAGCCGAGAATTTCAACCGGAATGGATGGACCCGCCTCATCAATCGGCTTGCCATTTTCATCCAGCATGGCACGAACGCGGCCAGAAACCTGGCCAGCCAAAATAATGTCGCCACGGCGCAAGGTACCGGACTGAACCAGCATGGTTGCCACTGCACCACGGCCCTTGTCGAGACGTGCTTCGATGATCAAACCCTTGGCCGGTGCATTGACTTGCGCCTTCAATTCGAGAATTTCGGCCTGAAGCAGCAATTGCTCAAGCAATTCATCGATACCCGTACCCTTTTTCGCGGAAACCCCGATAAAGGGAGAATCGCCGCCGTACTGTTCAGGAATGACGCCTTCGGCGACCAGTTCTTGGGTAACCCGATCCATATTGGCATCCGGCTTATCCATTTTATTGACCGCAACCACCAAGGGCACACCAGCCGCCTTGGCATGGTGAATCGCTTCTTTCGTTTGCGGCATCACGCCGTCGTCGGCTGCGACAACCAGAATAACGATGTCGGTTGCCTTGGCACCACGTGCTCGCATCGCGGTAAAGGCTTCGTGACCCGGGGTATCAAGGAAGGTCACCATGCCACGATCTGTTTCGACGTGGTAGGCACCAATGTGCTGGGTAATACCACCGGCTTCACCGGCGGCCACTTTGGCACGACGAATGTAGTCAAGCAAAGAAGTCTTGCCGTGGTCGACATGGCCCATAACGGTAACGACTGGCGCACGCGACACGAACGGAAGGTCCTTATGCTCACCGCCTTGAGTCACCTCAAGGAAGGCGTCCGGATCATCGAGCTTGGCAGCAACCGGTGTGTGGCCCATTTCTTCGACCACAATCATGGCCGTTTCCTGGTCCAGCACCTGGTTGATGGTGACCATCGAACCCATTTTCATCATCGCCTTGATGACTTCGATCGCCTTGACGGCCATCTTGTGCGCCAGATCGGTGACTGAAATGGTTTCCGGCACATGCACTTCGCGCACCATCGGCTCGGTCGGCGCCTGGAAACTGCCCTGACCATCATCCGATTTGCTGCTATTGCCGTGCTTCTTGTGACCCTGTCGCCCACTTTTCCAAGCGTTACCTGTGTCTGATGAACGTGTTTTGATGCCAGGCTTTTTCTTGCCGTCATCAGCACGGGCGTTACCGCCACCCTTCTTTGCATCCTTGCCAGGTGCATCTGCTTTTTTGTGCAGGGTGCCCTTTTCTGCAGCCGGCGCAGGCGCCTGAGTTTTAACCTGCGCCGCAGCCTGCTGCTTTGCCACCTCTGCAGCCTGCGCAGCAACTGCCGCCGCTTCGGCTTCGCGACGCTGGCGTATCACATTGGCTTCGCGCTCTTGTTTCTCGCGCATTTCGCGGGCCTGACGGGCCAGTAACTCGTGGTGACGACGATCATGATCATCACGGAACTGACGCTCACCGGTTACCGGCACTGCAGTTTTGACAGGTTCAGCAACCGGGGGCTCAGGAGGAACTTCGACTGGCACCTCAACCGGCACCTCAACCGGCACCTCAACCGGCAACTCGACAACGACGACTGGTGGCGCTTCGACCACGACCGGTGCCTCAACCACGACCGGTGCCTCAACCACAACCGGTGCTTCGACTACAGGAATCTCTTCGATCACTGGCGCAGCTTCGACTTCCACGACGCGCTCAATCTCAGCAACAGTTTCCTCGGGGAAATGCTCGACCGGCAATTCAGATACCTGATCAGCACCGGGCTCGCGTTTCATCAGCACACGCTTTTTGCGTACCTCGACCTGCACCGTACGGGCGCGCCCATGGGCATCAGTCGCCTTGATTTCAGAAGTCTGCTTGCGGGTCAGTGTGATTTTGGTCTTGGACTCATCACCGTGCGCCCGGCGCAGGTAATCGAGCAGCTTGGCCTTATCCTGATCGGTCAGGGCATCATTGTTGCCTTGTTTGCCAACGCCAGCCTTGCCTAATTGCTCAAGCAAAGCCACGACGGGCATTTTCAGTTCAACGGCGAATTGTGAAACAGTTGTTGCGGACATTCTTTACTACCTCCCGCTCACTCGAACCAGTGAGCCCGTGCCTTCAGAATAAGTTCTTTGGCACGCTCGTCATCAATGCCGGTCATTTCCGTCAATTCATCCACTGCCAGTTCGGCGAGATCATCACGGGTCTTGACTCCATTTCCAGCCAGTTTGGCGGCCAGTTCCTTGCTCATGCCTTCAAGGCTGATCAGATCATCCGCCACGCTCTCGAGTTGCTCCTCGGTAACGATGGCTTCAGTCAACAGCACATTGCGCGCACGATTACGCAGTTCATTGACCGTCTCTTCGTCAAGACCGTCAATTTCCAGCATTTCGGCGAGCGGAACATAGGCCACTTCTTCGAGCGAAGAAAAACCTTCCTCGATCAGCAGATCGGCGAGCTCTTCGTCAATATCCAGTTTTTCAATAAAAACCTGACGAGTAACCGTGTGCTCTGCATCCGATTTCTTGGCCGATTCATCCTGAGTCATCAGGTTGATCGTCCAGCCCGTCAATTCGGAAGCAAGACGGACATTTTGTCCGTTGCGACCAATGGCAATCGCCAGATTATCTTCATCGACCACCACTTCCATCGCGTGTTTTTCTTCATCAACAATGATCGAAGAAACTTCTGCCGGCGAAAGTGCACCGATAACAAACTGTGCCGGGTCGGCTGACCACAACACGATATCAATATTCTCGCCGCCGACTTCATTGCGCACTGCGGTGACGCGGGAGCCGCGCAGACCAACGCAGGTGCCAATCGGATCAACCCGCGGATCATTCGACTTGACGGCAATCTTGGCGCGCAGACCAGGGTCACGGGCACAAGCCTTCAACTCCATCAGACCATCAGAGATTTCCGGCACTTCGATATCGAACAGGCGAATGATGAACTCAGGTGCGGTACGCGACAGAATGATCTGCGGGCCACGGGCATTGCGGTCAATACGCAACAGATAGGCACGAATGCGGTCACCAACACGCAGATTTTCCTTGGGAATCATCTGATCGCGTGGCAACAAGGCTTCAATCTTGCCTGCCTCGACGATGGCGTTACCACGTTCCATACGCTTGATGGTACCGAAAACAACACTCTCCTTGCGATCGAGGAAGTCAGAAAGAATCTGCTCACGCTCGGCATCACGAATTTTCTGGAGAATGACCTGCTTGGCAGCCTGCGCACCGATACGGCCGAAGTCGATCGCTTCCTGCGGCTCTTCGAGGGTGTCGCCACACTCTATTTCCGGGTCATCCTTCTGCGCATCGGAGAGCGGCTTCTCCATGTATTCATTGACGTATTCGTTATCGGGCACAACCTGCCAACGACGAAAGGACTCGTAACTTCCGGTAGCGCGATCAATGGCGACCCGAACATCGGCCTCATCATGGATACGCTTTTTGGTCGCGGATGCGAGCGCCAGCTCAAGAGCACCAAATACGATGTCCTTGCTAACGCTCTTTTCGCGGGCCAATGCATCGACCAGCAGCAGAATTTCACGGCTCATGAGCTAAAACCTCCTAGTCCTTCAGTCGAATCTCGGCACTAGACGTGCCTTTTCGATATTATTAAATTCGAGTTCCACTTCTTCTTTTTCAAGGCGCAGACCCACTTTTCCTTCTTTGCAGCCCAGCAGCTCACCCTGAAAATTGCGGCGACCTGCGTGTGGAATACGTAGCTTGATCTGGATATCCTGACCGGCAAAGCGCTCAAAATCAGCCGCTTTTTTAACGACGCGATCCAAGCCAGGCGAGGAAATCTCCAGGCGATCAAAATCGATATTTTCGACTTCGAAAAGGCGAGTCAACTGATTGGAGACTTTGGCGCAATCTTCAACATCGATCCCGCTCTCTTTTTCGGAATCAATGAAGACACGAATCGTCCGGCCGCGCGGAGACATTTCGACATCGACGAGTTCGTAACCAAGACCGACAACGGTCGTTTCAAGAAGCGTGTTTAAATCCATAGCCACAAATAAAAAATGGGCGAAACGCCCACTACAATAAAAAAGATGCCTCGTCAGAAACGACAAGAGGAACAAACCCGTGAATTATAACGGATTTATTCCCTCCGGTAAATGAGTCTCGGGCTCTTTATGCGCTCTCATCGGGTGCATTCGCCGCTCTAATCGATTTTTCCAGCTCGCGAATGAACAGCTTGACCTCTTCCTCGGCCAGCTCCTTGGTCATACCTCGCTTGAGTTGCGGCGGCAGGCCTATCGGACCATAACGCACACGAATCAGACGGCTTACCGTACAGCCAACCGCCTCAAACATGCGGCGCACTTCGCGATTACGACCTTCAAACAACGCAACGCGATACCAGTGATTGGCGCCTTCACCACCGCCATCTTCAAAACGGGCAAATTTGGCGATACCGTCTTCCAGCTCCACACCTCGAGTCAATTGCTGCTGGGCATCCAGCGTCACTTCACCGAGCACACGCACTGCGTACTCGCGCACCAGTTCAGAACTGGGGTGCATCAACTTGTTGGCCAACTCACCTGAAGTCGTAAACAACAACAAGCCAGAGGTATTGAAGTCAAGGCGCCCAACATTGATCCAACGCCCGCCACGCACGCGCGGCAAAGCAGAAAATACGGAAGGACGGCCATCCGGATCATCGCGCGAAACGATTTCACCTTCCGGCTTGTGATACATCAGTACACGTGGCGTCCGGGTACTGACAAAACGGGTATTGATCAGCCGGCCACCAATCTTGACTTTGTCGCTCGGCACCACGGATTGACCGATGGTAGCGACGACGCCATTGACTGTGATACGACCAGCAACAATCCATTCTTCCATTTCGCGACGCGAACCAACGCCAGCTTGTGCCAGCACCTTCTGCAAACGCTCCGGTTCGGCTTCGACAATCGGCCTGCCGTTGCGACCAATACTGCCGCGATTGGCGCGACCGGTTTGCGGCTTGGGCGCCCGCCGTGATGGCTTGGCAGCCGGGGCGGCGGTTTCGGTGACCTCTTCAACTCGCTGCCGGGCACCGCGACCACGCGGCACCCCCCGGGTTACTGTTATGCCCCCAAGGGCACTTCCTTCGGGGCGCGGCCAACGCCATTTTCCGGCCGTTTTTTTTCAAAACCGCCCTCGCCCTTGGCGGGCGACGAGCGAAGCGGAGTTCGTTTAGTTTTCATAGTTCAGCTCCAGTGTCTGGCTGATTTGTTCGAGCGGCGGCAGTTCACTGACGCTGCGCAGGCCCAGATCATCAAGAAATTGTTTGGTCGTGGCAAAAAGCGCCGGCCGACCGGGTGTTTCGCGATGCCCGACGACATCGATCCAGCCACGCTCTTCGAGCGTTTTGACAACATTTGTATTCACCGCAACCCCGCGAATTTCCTCAATATCGCCGCGCGTCACGGGCTGACGGTACGCGATGATAGCCAAGGTTTCGAGCATTGCCCGAGAATATTTTGGCGGTTTTTCCGGGTTAAGGCGTTCTAGATAAGGCAAATACTCAGCCCGCGTGCGAAAACGCCAGCCGGAAGCCAGTTGAATCAACTCTACCGGTCGCTCCGCCCAATCGTCGCGCAGATCATCCAGCAATTTACGCACAACATCAGTCGACAATTCCTCGTCGAACATTTTGCGCAGTTCGAGCGGCGTCATCGGCTCATGAGCAGCCAGCAAAGCCGCTTCAAGCACTTTCTTGACTTGGCTCGCTTCCACCTTGATGAACTCTCACGTAAATCGGCTGAAAAGCCTCAGTTTGGGTAAATTCGACCAGTTTTTCGCGCGCCAACTCAAGCATGGCGAGAAAATGCACCACCAGCCCAGGCGCGCCCATTTCAGGGTCGAACATCGTTTCAAATTGAACAAAACCGCCACGTTCCTGCAAAAGACGCAGGATGATGCCCATATGTTCGCGTACCGACAACTCTTCGCGGCCAATTTTGTGGTTCTTGTTCAACTTTGCCTGGCGGAAGATGCTATCCCAGGCTTCTTTCAAATCAGCCACCGAGACATCGGGATGACGCACGTAAAGCGACTTTTCAACTAGCGTTTCCACCCAGTAAAACTCACGCTCAGCCTGCGGCATTTCGTTCAGTTTCTGGCCGGCGAGCTTCATCTGCTCGTATTCCATCAAGCGACGCACCAGCTCGGCCCGCGGATCTTCAGCTTCGTCGCCTTCGCCCACTTTGGTCCGTGGCAACAACATGCGCGACTTGATCTCTATCAGCATCGCCGCCATCACCAGATACTCGGCCGCCAACTCAAGATTGCTGGCCTGCATGCTGTCGATGTAATCAAGATATTGCCGGGTCAGCGGCGCCATCGGGATGTCGAGAATATCGACATTGGCCTTGCGTATCAGGTACAACAACAGGTCGAGCGGCCCCTCGAAGGCATCGAGCATGATCTCGAGCGCATCCGGCGGAATGTAAAGATCTTGCGGCAGATGCTCCATCGCCGTCCCGTAAATACGGGCAACGGATAAACAGCTCTGCCTGAGGCGCATCAACCACTGCATTCATGATCACGAGGCGGCCGTGCGGCCTTTGCCTTTGTAATGCAGATGCAGATTGCGTACATAAATGACCAGGCTAAGGGCCTGACCAAAGATGAAGACCGGATCTTTGCGGTGAATGGCGTAAATGGTCAACACAACGCCACCGGCCAGACTGAAATACCAGAAAGAGACCGGAATAACGACCATTTTTGCTTTTTCACTGGTCCACCACTGAATCACGAAGCGCATCATGAACAGCGCCTGGCCACCGAAACCAATGCCGATCCAGATCAGCGTTTCCCAATCCATACCAAACATCAATGGTATTCCAGCCCCATCGCTTCGCGAACGTCACGCATGGTTTCGCGGGCGTATTCACGCGCCTTTTCGCAGCCGTCGGCAATGATGTTCTTGACCAGCGTCGGATCGTCCAGATACATCTGGGCGCGCTCGCGCATCGGCACCTGTTCGCGCAGAATGCCGTCAATCACCGGCTGCTTGCACTCGATACAGCCAATACCGGCGGTGCGGCAGCCCTGCTGCACCCACTCCTTGCAGGCATCGTTGGAATAAACCTGATGCAACTGCCAGACCGGGCATTTGGTCGGCTCGCCCGGATCGTTGCGGCGGACGCGAGCCGGATCAGTCGGCATGCTCTTGACCTTCTTGGCGACTGATTCCTCGGATTCGCGCATGGTGATCGTGTTGTTGTAGGACTTGGACATCTTGTGCCCATCCAGCCCCGGCATCTTCGACTCTTCCGGTTAACAAATAACCTGGCTCAACCAGAATCATCTTGCCGGTACCTTCAAGGAATCCGAACAAACGCTCGCGGTCAACTGCTGACAGGTGCTGAATTTCATTGAGCATGGCATGCGCCTGCTCAATGGCTTCCTCGTCCCCCTCCTGCTGGAAACGGACACGCAGTTCTTCGTAAAGACGTGCCTTCTTGCTGTCCAGGCGCTTGACCGCTTCGCGCGCCTTATCCTCGAATCCCGGCTCACGGCCATACATATGGTTGAAGCGACGCGCCAGTTCACGGGTAAATTCAACGTGCGGGATCTGGTCCTCACCCACCGGCACCTTGTCAGCACGGTAAATCAGAATATCGGCGCTCATCAGCAGCGGGTAGCCGAGGAAGCCATAAGTTGTCAGATCCTTGCCAGCCAGTTTTTCCTGCTGATCCTTGTAGGTCGGCACACGTTCCAGCCAACCGAGCGGCGTCATCATCGACATCAGCAAATGCAGTTCAGCATGCTCCGGCACTTTCGACTGGATGAACAAAGTTGCCTGATTGGGATCGACACCGGCGGCCAGCCAATCGATGACCATATCCATCGAAGACTTCTCGATACCCAGCGGATTATCGTACTGGGTGGTCAGCGCATGCCAGTCAGCCACAAAAAACAGGCAGGGATACTCATGCTGGAGCTTGACCCAGTTCTTGAGAACGCCGTGATAGTGGCCAAGATGGAGGGCGCCCGTGGGGCGCATGCCGAGAGAACACGTTCAGCGTACATAGTCGATCAATAAAGCCCAAAAATAGTTTCAATAGCCCGCGCCGCAAAAGATCACCCGGGTTCATGATCTCGCCAAGAATGCCGGTGAACAACAACACCAAAATCGGAAAACCCCAGCGCTCCAACTGGGCAAAACGCCATGCCAGCCATGCGGCAGCAGGCTGACAGCAATGCGTCCGCCGTCGAGCGGCGGTAGTGGAAAGAGATTGAGCACCATCAACACGCAATTCACCATGACGCCAATCTTGCTCATTTCAGAGAGCGGTAACGTGAAGTCGTTACTCGGCATCAACCAGGCCATTTTGAGCAAGACAGCCCAGCAAAGGCCATTACCAGGTTGGCTGCCGGTCCCGCGGCCGCCACCCAGAGCATGTCGCTTTTGGATTGCGCAAACGGCTGAAATCGACCGGCACCGGCTTGGCGTAGCCAAACAGGAAGGTGCCGCCCGAAAATAGCAGGATGGAAGCCAGGGAATAACGATGGTGCCCAGCAAGTCAATAATGACGCATCGGATTCCAGGCTGATCCGGCCCACGTTGCCGGGCGGTGGGATCACCAAAATGGCGTGCCGCGTATCCATGCGCGGCTTCGTGCAAGGTAATCGCGAAAATTACGGGCAGCGCGGCAACAGCGATGGTCTGGATCAGGCTTTCGATCCCACCAACCCAGCCCGAAGGAGTCCGAGCGAGCCGCGCCCGGCACGGATCAGCTCGGGCGCTGGACCCGTCAGATCAATGATCGTGGTCGGCTCGGTGCCACAATGGACCAGCATCAAGAATGAATTCGAGTTGATCTTCCAGACGATCCTGAATTTCCCAGCCTTCAGTCAGCGGAATTCGTCGCCCGGCAGTTGCAGCGTGGTGGTCAATAACGGCTCATTGAGTTCTTCAAGCAGAGCCAGCGCCACCGGGTGATTCGGCACGCGCAGACCGATCGTCTTCGTTTGGGGTGCAACACGCGACGCGGCAACTCCTTAGAGCCTTCGAGATGAAGGTATAGCTACCCGGCGTCGTCGCCTTGAGCAGGCGGTACTGCGCGTTATCGACGCGGGCAAAATGAGCGATTTCAGAAAGATCGCGCACCATCAGCGTCAGGTGATGGCGTTCATCCATCTGGCGAATCAGGCGAATACGATCCATCGCTTCCTTGTCGCCCAGATGGCAACCCAGGCGTAACGGAGTCGGTCGGCAAGGCGACGAGGCGCCATTACGAATAAACTCGGCAGCCTGCACCAGCAAACGCTGCTGTGGCGATTCGGGATGAATATTGACGACGCGAGCCATATTTACCGAACCAAACGCCAGACCGGCTTCAAATCTTCCGGCAATTGGGGCAATTTGCCCAGATCAACGTAACTTTCTTCCGGCCCGTGGAAATCAGAACCGCGCGAAGCATGGAATTCGTAATGCCGCGCCAGTCGGGCGAAATGCATGACGTGATCGGGCGAATGCCGCAAGTCACTTCGATGCCGCCCGCCGCAATCCTTTTCGAAATCATCGAGGAAACGCCACATCTCCGCCCCGACATTCTTGTAGCGCCCGGGATGGGCGACGACAGCAACGCCCCCGGCGCCAGTGATCCAGCCCACCGCTTCTTCCAGCGTCGCCCAGCGATGATCGACATAACCCGGCTTACCCGGCGTCAGATAATGCTGGAAACGCCAGGCACATCACGGGCAATTCCGATGGAAACCATGTAGCGGGCAAAGTGGGCGCGCGAGATCAGGCTCGGGTTGGTGGCAAAACGCCATGCACCTTCATAAACCCCGGGAATACCGATCGCAGCCAAGGCTTCGCCCATGCGCTTGGCGCGCTCGACACGCCCGATGCGAAGTTCATCCAGACCACGCGTCAAAGCCGGATGAGGTCATCGAAACCCAGGCCGACGATGTATCGGCACCTTTTCCATTCGATGGAAATTTCGACCCCGGTTACAAACCCATTCCGCCTTCTTGAGCAACCGCCTGGCCTCGGCCAACCCCAACGTATCGTCGTGATCGGTCAATGCCCAAGGTCGACGCCATTCGCCGCAGCGCGCTTGCCACCTCTTTTGGCGGCAACAGACCATCGGAAACAGTGGAGTGGCAATGAAAATCAAAATTAGCAGGGGTCACAGGCAGAACAAGTGAAGCAAAACGAGGAGTTTATCACGAAGGACGCTGTCACCCGGAACTCCTTGCAGCGCAGCAGGTTGATTAGACCTGTCCATCCGTTATAGTGCCAGCCGTTCCGTGGGAGAGCGCAGACCCGTCTGCCGCCGAAGGCGCAATTTCACCCGAAAACGCTCAGGCAAAAGGACCACGGAACCGAAATGGCTTGCCATTTCGAAACTCTGGAGAGCGGCGTTAACAGCGACCACCGATGGGGCAAACCTCTCAGGTATCGAGGACAGAGGGGTGAAACGCAAGTTTATTTTTCGTTTCACCCTTTTCCGTTTCAGAAACGGCTTTAATAAAGCCTGCAAAGGACTGATATGCTGAAGAAAACGGTTTTGAACGCTGCTCACCGCGCAATGAATGCCCGGATGGTCGATTTCGGTGGCTGGGACATGCCGGTGAACTACGGTTCGCAGATCGAGGAGCACAACGCGGTGCGTAACGACTGCGGCATGTTCGATGTGTCGCACATGTGCCCGGTCGATCTCGTCGGCGCCGATTGCCGCCAATTCCTCTCCCGCCTCGTCGCCAACGACGTGGCCAAACTGCAGGTTTCCGGCAAGGCGCTCTACGCCGCCATGCTCAATGACGCCGGCGGCGTCATCGACCGACCTGATCATCTATTTCATCAACGAAACGCGCTTCCGTATCGTCATCAATGCCGGCACGGCGCTCAAGGATCTCGCCTGGATGCAGGCCAAGGTCGCCGAATGGAAACTGGACGCTGACCATCACCCAGCGCCGCGACGGCAACAACCACTCGGCATCATCGCCGTGCAGGGCCCGAATGCCCGTGCCAAGGTCTGGGAAGGTGCTGCCGCAAGCCAAGGCCGCAACCGAAGGCCTGAAGGCGTTCTTCGCCGCCGAAGTCGACCAGTACTTCATCGCCAGCACCGGCTACACGGGTGAAGACGGCTCGAAATCATGCTGCCGGCCGGCGAAGCCGAAGCGCTGTGGAAGCCTGAACAAGGCCACCGGCGTCGCCCCCTGCGGCCTCGGCGCCCGCGACACGCTGCGCCTGGAAGCCGGGATGAATCTTTACGGCCAGGACATGGACGAAACGGTTTCGCCGCTCGACGCCGGCCTGATCTGGACCGTGCCGCCAAAGGACGAGCGAAATTTCGTCGGCAAAACCGGCGTTGACCGCAACAGGCCAGCAGAACAGTTCCTCGGCCTGATCCTGCTCGACAAGGGCGTGCTGCGCGGCCACCAGAAAATCATGACCGCGCACGGCGACGGTGAAATCACCTCAGGCAGCTTCTCGCCGACCCTCCAGCAATCCATCGCCCTCGCCCGCCTGCCGCTCAGCGTGCAGATCGGCGACGAAGTCGAAGTCGATATCCGTGGCAAGGCGCTCAAGGCCAAGGTCACCAAACCCGTATTCGCCCGCAACGGCAAAGCAGTCATCTAATTCAACCCATTCAGGAGAAAACCATGTCCAATGTCCTCGCCAACCTCAAGTCGCCGCCTCCACGAATGGATGCTGCTCAACGCTGACGGTCCGTCACCGTCGGCATCACCGACCACGCCCAGAAGCCCTCGGCGACCTCGTTTTTGTCGAACTGCCGGAAGTCGGCGCGCATTTCGACGCCGCAAAGGAAATCGCCGTCGTTGAATCCGTCAGGCCGCTGCTGACGTACGCCCCGATCGCCGGCACCGTCACCGAAGTGAATCAAGCTGCTGCCGATGCCCCGGAATCAGTCAATCAGGATGCTTACTGCGCCTGGTTATTCAAGATGACCCGGACAACGTGGCCGACCTCGACAAGACGCTCGACGCCGCTGCCTGCCAGGCCATCGCCGACCGCTAACCGGAACCGCCCGATGCCGCTCAATCAACCGCTCTCCGTTCTGCGAGCGAAGTCCCTGGGGACAGGGGTGACATGCGGCCGTCACATCGGCCCGTGCGCTTCCCCCTCGACCGACACGGGCCGGAAATGCTGCGATGCTTTCCGCTATCGGCGCCGACAGCCTGGAACAGCTAATCGACCAGACCGTTCCCGCCGCCATCCGCTTGCCGGCTGACCTGCCCTTACCCGCCCCGCGTCGCGAACATAAAGCACTGGCCGACCTCAAAGCGATGGCCAGCAAGAACATCGTCAACAAGTCCTGCATTGGCATGGGCTATTACGACACGCTGACGCCCAAGGTGATCCTGCGCAACGTCATGGAAAACCCGGGCTGGTACACCGCCTACACCCCCTACCAGGCTGAAATCGCCCAGGGCCGCCTGGAAGCGCTGATGAATTTCCAGCAGATGGTTGTCGACCTGACCGGCCTGGAAATCGCCAACGCCCCGCTGCTCGACGAAGCCACCGCCGCGGCCGAAGCGATGACCATGGCGCGCCGCGTGTCAAGTCGAAATCCAACCGTTTCCTGGTCGATGCCAACTGCTTCCCGCAGACCATCGACGTGGTCAAGACACGCGCCGCTATTTCGGCTTCGAACTGGTCATCGGCTCGATCGAGCGGGACAGCCAAAAGGACGAAGAATTTTTCGGCGCGCTGACTCAATGCCGAATCAAACCGGCGAAATCAGCGACCTGAGCGCCACCATCACCGGCCTGAACGACGGGCGCAACCATCGCCGTTGCGACCGACCTGATGGCTGGTCCTCCTAAATCACCGGGCAGCATGGGCGCCGACATCGCCTCGGCTCCAGCCAGCGCTTCGGCATCCGATGGGTTCCGGCGGCCCGCACGCCGCCTTCTTCGCCACCCACGAAGCCTTTGTCCGCTCCATGCCGGGGCGCATCATCAGCGTTTCAAGGATGCGCGCGGCAACACCGCCTACCGCATGACGCTTCAAACGCGCGAGCAGCACATCCGCCGCGAAAAGGCCAAATTCCAACATCTGCACCTCGCAGGTCCTGCTCGCCACCATGGCCGGCATGTTCGCTGTTTTATCACGGCCTGCAAGGCCTGAAGACCATCGCCAGCCGCATTCACCGGTTGACCGGCATGCTGGCCGAAGGTCTAAAAATGCCGGGGCAATTTGCCACGGTTCTTCGCACCGTAACATTCTTCGACCTGCGCCCGCGCCGAACGGGTCAAGACCGACACAACCGCCGCCGGTTACAACTTCCGCCGCGTCTCGGCCATGGCCTTGCAAGGTATTTCGTTCGACGAAACGACCACCCGCCGATGTCGCCACCCTGCTCAAGACTCACCGGCCAATCCGCTCGACCTCGACGCCATCGATGCCAAGCATTGCGCCGGGCTCGGCCCTGCTCGGAAGCCCTGCTGCGCGACGACGCCGTCCTCCAGCACCCCGTTTTCAACACGCACCACACCGAGCACGAGATGCTGCGCTACCTGAAGTCGCTGCAGAACAAGGATCTGGCGCTCGACCACTCGATGATTTCGCTTGGCTCGCACCATGAAGCTGAACGCCACCAGTGAGAGGATCCCGGTCACCTGGCCGGAATTCGGCGGCCTGCACCCCTTCGCGCCGCGCGACCAGGCTACCGGCTATCTCGAAATGATCGCCAGCCTGACCGAGTGGCTGAAGACCGTCACCGGCTTCGACGCCATCTGCATGCAGCCGAACTCAGGTGCTCAGGGCGAATACGCCGGTCTGGTCGCCATCGACCGCTACCACGCCAGCCGCGGTGAGGAACACCGCAACGTCTGCCTGATTCCGAAATCAGCGCACGGCACCAATCCGGCGACGGCGCAAATGGCCAACATGAAGGTGGTCGTCGTCGATTGTGACGAAAACGGCAATGTCGACGTCACCGATCTGAAAGCCAAGGCCGAAGCGCACAGCAACGACCTCGCCTGCCTGATGATCACCTACCCATCCACGCACGGCGTGTTCGAGGAAGCGGTACGCGAGATCTGCGCCATCACATTGCCGCCAACGGCGGCCAGGGTATCATGGACGGCGCCAACCTGAACGCCCAGGTCGGCCTGACTTCGCCCGGTTCATCGGTGCCGACGTCAGCCACAAGAACCTGCACAAGACCTTCGCCATCCCGCACGGCGGCGGCGGACCGGGCATGGGGCCGATTGGTCTCAAGGCGCATCTGGCACCGTTCATGGCCGACCACGCCGTCGGGCGACGGGCGACGCCCGGCAGATCGCGTCAATGCCGGTCAGGGCGCGGTCTCCGCCGCACCGTTCGGCTCGGCCTCGATCCGGACCATTCCTGGATGTACCTGGCCATGCTCGGCGGCGCCGGCGTCAAGAAGGCGACGCAGGTCGCCATCCTGAATGCCAACTACGTTGCCCAGCAGCTGAACGCGCACTACCCGGTGCTCTACGTCGGCAAGAACGGCCGCGTCGCCCACGAGTGCATCCTCGACATCCGCCCGATCAAGGCCGCCACCGGCATCGCCGAGATCGACATCGCCAAGCGCCTGATGGACTACGGTTTCCATGCGCCGACGGTGTCCTTCCCGGTCGCCGGCACGATCATGGTCGAGCCGACGGAATCCGAATCGAAAGCCGAACTGGACCGCTTCATCGCTGCCATGATCTGCATCCGCGAGGAAATTCGCCAGATCGAAGAATGGGTGGACCGGCTGACAACAACCCGCTGAAGAACGCCCCGCATTCGCAAGCGGACGTCATCAGTGCCGATTGGCAGCATCCGTACAGCCGCGAACAGGCCGTCTTCCCCCTACCCTGGGTGGCGGCCAACAAGTTCTGGCCGAGCGTCAATCGCATCGACGATGTCTATGGCGACCGCAACCTGAACTGCGCCTGCCCACCAATGGAAGCGTACGCCGACTAATGGCCGTCGATCTCTCTGCCATCGCCAAGTGGCCCAACGTCCCCACCTGTTACGACTGGCTGTCGCTCGACCGGCGGGGCGACTGGCGATTGCAGGAGGCGCGTCCCGCACCACGGCCTGATTCCCGTTCTCAACCGGCAATACGGGGGTCGACGATCGGGCTGCTGGTTTGTGCAGAACGGCCCGCAGCGGGTTTCGTGGCGCTGGCTTATACGCCGTGGGTGTTCCGGCGCGAGGCTGATGGGTTTGTCAGCCATACTGGCGGACCACCGGCCGGTGAAATAGTAGCCATTTATCTCGACGAAGAAGGCAGTGCTGCTGATTAGTACGGAACTCGGCATCGGCCTGCTTTTGATGACCG